>CAWJNN010000030.1:0-110866 GCA_963844115.1 uncultured Planctomycetales bacterium
TACGCCTTCGGCAAACGCTGCCGACAAGCGGGCGTCCGACCCTCGATGGGCTCGTCGGCGACGCCTACGACAACGCCATGTGCGAGAGCTTCTTCGCCACCCTCGAGTGCGAGCTGCTCGACCGACGGCGCTTCCGCTCTCAGACTGAAGCGCGAATGGCTATCTTCGACTTCGTCGAAGGCTGGTACAATCCCAAGCGACGCCACTCGGCGCTCGATTACCTCTCACCCCTTCAATTTGAACGAATCAACCGAACCCCAATGCGCGCAAGCGCTTAACCGTCCACCGAAGCGGGTGAACTCCAGGGTGATGGCGAGGTCGGTTGTGGAGCCGGTGGCTTGGGTGTGTTGGATGGGGCGGCCGGCGAAGTGGGTGGTTGCGGTGGATTGGGCTCGTTGGCCTGCTTCGGATTCTTCGGGGGCGGGGAGTCTGTCGGCGGTGGGGTCGTATGCGTCGGAGGTTTCGGTGGGGGTGAAGGTGAGGGCTTCGTAGGTGGGGCCGGCGACTCTGTCGAAGAAGCTTCGGTGCGGCTCGGGGATGAGGCGCATGAGGGTGCGGGGATCGGCGGGGAGTGATGACACGGTGCAGGTGGTGACTGCGGCGGGGGTGACGTCGAGGTCGTTGGGGGCCCAGGCGTTGTAGGCTTGGATGAGGTCGGTTGCGGTCATGGTTGGCTCGGGTGGTGGGCTTGGGTCGGTGGGGGTGGTCAGGTTATCACGGTTGCGCTCGGGGCGGCCGCCGTGCTCATTGCGACGGATCGGAGCGCATCCCGGGCGGAGTTGGTGCATTGAATCCACAGGGGAAAGAGCTTCGAGAGGACCCCCGCAGCCAACTCCGGATCCCTCTCGAGATTCCTGTTGAGCCAGAGACCTACCCATAGGCGCCACTGTTGCACTTGGATCATATCGACAGGAACGTCGGCTAGTGTGTCTGGCGGAGACAGGTACGGCCGCTCGAGCACGGCAGGCACCTCCGCGAGAAGCGCTCGCACCTCGGGACGCGCGAGCTCGGCATCGACGGCTGCCTGGGCAGCCTCAGGAATCGGAACGGAGTCGTCCCAGAGGGCGGGGTCGATGGTGAAGTCGGGCAACTCGTCTAGTGGACCGATCAGCCCCCAGGCGTTCTCGGCATCAGGCGGCAGCGGCACCAGATCAGCTTCGGTCCACTTGGGCGGCGGAAGCTCGGCCCCGCCGCGAATCCGATGAACAGCCGCCCAAGCGGTTATCGCCACCATCAACAGCATGGCGACGCCAGCAATGATGCGGTTCAGGTTGGAATGCCTTGCCATAGGAGTTGCTGGAGCGACTATACCTTGGGGCACACCGAACAGGACGAGGAGAGAGATGAAAAGACCCGTCACCGAAGCGGCGGTCCGAGCTGGGTCACCTTCGGTCGCCGGTAGGCTGGATTCCGCAGAGTGGGTCGTTCTCGTTGCAGCGGGGCTTCCCATCGACTCGACCCTGAGGAACCAGCGCCGGTAGCTTACCGCCGCGCCACGCGTCCTTGCCCGGCCTTGGTTCATCGACCCGAAACGATGCGGAGGGTTACGTTGGCGTTGGGGCTACGGATATCTGGACAGCGTTGCCTTCGTCGTTGGAACTCCCGGATATCTGGACAGGTTGGTTCAGGCGAGCTCGACCGTGCGCGGTGCATGGTTGGTTATCGGACGACAGCGGCGGAAGTTGCGGGATTGCGCGCGCCCGTGGCGCGCGCCGAAGGCGCGCAGTGGCAAACGATCGACACCTTCGACTTCGTCGGTGACTTGAGCGCGGTGTGGGGCCCCTCTCCGGACGACCTGTGGGCGGTGGGCAGCGCCGGCGCGATCGCGCACTACGACGGCAACTCGTGGCGGCAAGTCGCGCATCAGCAGATCGGCGCGCCCTACCTACGCCTCTTCCTCGCCGTGCACGGAACGTCTTCGACCGACGTCTGGGCGGTTGGGCAACAGCTTGGCGAGGGCGGCTCCACCGGCCTCATCTACCACTATCAGCCCTGAGCAAGGCGGGACGTTGGCTTCGGTTGGATTGGGGCTCGCGATGAAGTCGCGGAGGCCGGGCGCGTCGAGGAATGCGTCGAGGGTGTCGGCGTAGAAGTCGTAGTCGTACGCGGCGTCGAGGGGCTTGTCGGAGAGGCCGTAGCCCGGCAGGTCGAGCGCGATGGCGCGGTGGGTCTTGCCGAGCTCGGGGAGGATGTTGCGGTAGAGGTGCGAGCTGGTTGGGAAGCCGTGGAGGAGGAGGATGGGCGGGACGTTGGGATCGGGGGCGCCGGATTCTAGGTAGTGGAGGCGGAGGGAGTTGGCGTGGGTGTAGTGGGAGGTTGGGGTTGGCATTGGGGGGGTGAGGGTATCATGGGGGGGTGGGGGAAGGCCGCGACTATGAAGTGTCGGCCCGTTGTTTTTGCAGGGTTCTTGGGCACTTGGCGTTGGGTTGAGCTTGAGCACGTCAACCAATGCCGGCCGCGGCTTCTTTCGAACGCAGACTGATAGGCGACCGCGTGGCCAGTTAGGTTCGGACCCCTAGTCGATCGAGCAGAGTGGCCTTGACCACGCCGATGGTAACGCCGAGTTGGTCGGCTGCATCACTGAGGGCACGGTTCTGTTGGTACGCGGAAATACAGACCGCAGCGCCTTCGTCGGTAAGAACGCAACGGGCATGACACGGGAGCCTGCTGGCCGCCCAGGGTTGCCAATGCTCGGCACACACCGGGCACTCGTCGTCCGGATACCGACCCAACGGACGTGGTTGGTCCAACAACGGCAGACGAAGGAACTTCGCTCACTCGGGATCGGTCCTCTCTCACGTAGCATAGACGATGCATGGCTGAACGCCTTTTTTGGGGTTGGACTCTGCGCACCGGTACGCTGGCTGCGACGCAGGTGCCCGTCAACTATGAGCAGACGCACAACACGACAATTGGAGCTGTGGGCAGATAGCTTCCATGAAGGCCAGTGGGCAGCCAGGAACATCGGTAAGCGCGCACTTCAGCTCGGTGGAGGTCATTCCGAACGATACGAGCTCGGCTTTCAGCCCGTCCATACCTACGACTTCGACGGACTGCTCATTGAGCTACGCGTGTTCGGCTCGTATGGCTCTTGGACGCCGTGCCCCGAATCGATCAACGAGTTGTTGGCCTGGGGTAAGCCGGATTTCCTTCTATTCGACCGGACGGAAGACCGCATACTGCTCGCTGCGGAGGAGACGGCGGCGGTTCCCACGGGGAACCAGGCTCTCCAACGTTGTGAGAGGCAGTACGGCGCGGCACGACTGGGTGTGCCGTTCTGGTATCTCCTTCCCGAATACGGGACCCACATCGACGGCGGAACTCGCCGTTCATCGATTTGGCCGCCACTGATGGCGCTACACTTGACGCTTGAGAAACGAACTGCGTCCGTGGTCCTTCACTTCGCCGCCCTGGACAGCCCTGAAGACTACAACGCCGGAACGGGCATGGAGCTCTTGTTCGATCTTCTGGCCAAAGTTCTGCGGAACCTTGCTGGACGAAGGGAGCTATTCGATTCGTGCCGAGAGGAGCTAGAGGCTCAGTTTCGAGACATGCTCCACTTTTATTGGGGAGCAGTGGCCTCAAATCGTGGATTTCTTTCCGGGAGAGGATGCGATCCAAGAAGCCTCACTCCCTATCAAGTTGGCGAGCGCGGCAATCGGCGAGGCCCCCAAGAACGTGCCCGCAGACCTAATCAGCTGGCCGTCTACCGCTCAACTTCCTGCTCCGATTCGAGCCAAGCAGATATCGAAACCGCTTCTCTCACCCCACCCGTTTGCTCAGGAGCTCGAGGAAGCTCTGGACGCAGGGGTTGCTTGGGCCCCAAGTAAGGGAGTCGGCTCTCGACCGCAACCTGCGGACAAGCTCGAAGCGTGGTTGGGGCAGCAGCGGCGTGCTTTCTCTGCATCGGGATCGCTGGAACCCATCGCTACGTACGATCGCGACGTAGGCTCGTTGGCGATTTCGGAGAATGGCCGCTGCCATCTAACCACCGCTAGAAACATCCTATACCTGTTCGACAACTCGGAAGGAATTGCGGCTACGCATGGAGAGATGCTGGCCACGCCTTGCCGATCGGATCCCAAAGGACATCGACGAACGGCAAGTGATGGTCTACGTGTCCAACAGCGCGAAGCTCGGACGAATCTTTGGGGATCCCTTCACCGGACAGGTGGCGGCATACAGCACCGTCTTCGGCGAGCTTGGTAAACGAGTCGTTCTGGCCTGGTTTCCGTACCAAGCGCACGCTCAAGCCATAACCGAGCGACGCCCGCCCAAGGGGCTTCTACTAATGCGAGAGGTTGTTGACTGGATGCTTTTCAGCGGCGGAGTCCTAGTACAACCAGCTAGCGGGCTGGTGATTTGAACCAACCACGGGTCAGCATGACGGAAGAGGTCGCACGGTGGGCCTTTGAGGTCTGGTTGGAGGAGAGAGCGCCGGAATGGGAGCTTGTTTTCACGAATCCGACCGCCGGACCGTGGAAAACGGTCAAGGTTAGTGATTCGGTGGGAACTCCCGGGGAATTGGTCCGGTTCGGACGGAGCGATGAACGACCCGATCTGCTTCTGTTATCCGACGAGCATCGAGCGGTACTTGTTTTCGAGGCGAAAGACAGGCTCGTCAAACTTAGAACCGGTGACCAATCGAACAAGAACGCGAGAGTTGTCCACTCTGTAGAGCAGTTGCTCAGCGGCCAAGCGGACAACCCCCTCTGGAGAGAGCGTAGTAGCTATACCGTCATCGGTGGCCTTCTTTGGGGCGGAAAGGCCACCGAGCGCGAAGCGATCGACGGGACCTTGTCTGAATTCCGAGCTCTTCTTGCATCACATGGTCAGGTCGATACGAGCTTAGTGGTGGGCGTCGAGGTCAAGCGTGTGCAAGAGAACGGCCATATCAGTCCGCAGTTTTTCGCGATCCCGGACAACGATGTGCGCGCGATGGAGCTGAGGAAGAGTCTCGGTTTCGGCGACGACTCAAACTAGCTGAACAGAGCGAGCTGACCGTCAGGTTCAACTCTCGCAGCTAGGCAACGTTGGCCGGCGAAGTGAATCTTGTCGGCAAGCAACTCGCGCAGTTCTCCTGGATCCGGCATTCCAATATCTAGGCACCGCTCGCTGATGCTCTCGTAGAGCTCCGGCCAACTACATGGACGCCCGCGAAGGATCTCGCTTGCGGCCTCGAGGGCGATATCTGCCACACGCGGAACATCGACCTCTGTTGGCATATCCATCTCGAGAAGTCCGTCCGAGTTCTGGCGAAACAAACTGGCGACTAGGGCGTCCCACTCCGTCAGCAACGAGACATCGATATTGTGTCGCATCCAGGCGATGGCGAGTGTCCGATTGACGAGATTCGGGGCCACCTTGCCGTCGCGGGAGACGGCACAACGCTCCAAGGCGTCGAGCACCGGCGCAAGGTCGCGACTCGGAGCCCAGGAACTATCCCGACGTGACCAAACCGCCCATAAGTCGCTGACGTAACTAGATTTTGGATGAAAGGCGGCTTTCGAAGAAACGACAGCAGGGATCTGATAGACGATCTCGTCACACGCGAGTCGACGCCCATACAGAGCCGTCAGCAGCGCCTTCCATGCGCGCAGATCGTGGTTGTTGAACGTAATGAGTACGCGACCCGTCGGCGCTAGAATCTCCTCCACCCCGGATAAGAGACCGTGAATCCCGTGGCGAAAATGCTCCCAACCCGCCGCCGTAGGCATTCGATCGCTAACGCTCATGTCCTCATCGTCGTTCGGCGCCTCGCCAAGAAACGCGTTCCAAATCGCACTGAACTCGAGGAACGGAACACTGCCCCCGTATGGTGGATCCAGGAAGACCAGGTCTGCTTGGACTCCCTGCCTCTTTAGGTTCTCTAGCAACTTTGTTGCAGGCACACGATGGACGGCCGTCGAACCCACGGGGCGCGTTTTGGCAAGCGGTTCTAGGGCGGAGCGAAACCGACGAAGCCTGGCTCGCATGTGTACCGCAGGATTCGTCTCTAGGTGTATTGGAGGCACCCAAAATCCGGGAACACTCCAGGCAGGACCGCCAGTGGTCATGTTGTTGCGGAAGGCAATCAAGCGGGAGCACTGGGCTACGCTCGCGGTCAGCATCAACATCGCGGCTCTTCGGACTCGTGGATCAGGGAGACCCTCTATTCGGTCTGCGAGGAGCGTCAGAAGGTCGAGATTCCTGGGGGTGAAAAGACTACTCGCTGACATACCCGCGAAAGCCAGGATTCTGCGGTTCTCTGCAAAAGGCCGCGACAGAGCGGCCGGCACTTCCCTATCCCGCCGTTCCGACTCAGCAGTGTGAAAAGCAATGATCTCGGTGTCGCGGACCAGCTCGCGTCTTCCCATCTCTGACACTGCGAGGATCTGGGTTCCGGCGAGCCACTCCAAGTTGAAACGAACCGGCTTTGCACAAGATGGGCAAACCTTGGGGCTCGGATTGAGGTCGGAGTGGCCACCAGCGACAACCTGACCACACGCACGACACGCGACGAGCAGTGTATGCACAACGTACCTAGTAGCATCCCCCCTGGTGGGAGAATTCCAGCGAGAAGCGCAAGCGTCGTCGAACCAGTCCAGTAGCTCGGCGGTAGCGCGATGAAACGCCTCGGGGTCCGGCGGATCAAGCATAAGCTCGCTCAGCTCGGTCGCCACGGGGTTCACGTCAGAGCCAAACGTTTCGTGCCCCAGGAGTGCAGCTTCTCGAAGGACAACCCCACTACCGCAGCAGGGGTCGACAACAACTCCTGGTTGTGGGAGCAGCAATTGCACGCACGAACGCACGATATTGTGCGGCTTCCGCGACCAGTACTTGTGGATGCGGTATTCCGGCGGATGGGTTTTTGCCGCCATGACGGAAAGAGCTTCCATCAGGTCTTCTGAAACTGAAGAACGTAGTCGCAGAGAGCCACGCCCAACTTCCCGGCAGTCCGCCGTTGGCTAGCAACCCAGGTTGCCTCCGTGTGCCGCGGAACTCGAATCGCGACTTGGGCCAATTCGAGTCCGATTTCTGATGGCAACCGATCAAGGATCATACGCGTAGTGGGTACGTGGGCGCCCCTCAGGACCGTATCACCGATCATTAGGCCCAAACGACCGCCGCTTACCAGCGTCCGAGCAGCGTTGCACACCACCTTCACAAGGTCGGAAACGTAGTGCTCAACATTGGCCGGATCCCCGACTTTGAAGAACTCGCGCACTTCTCCTTTGCGAACAGGTCTCACGTCGTGTCCCAACCAGGCCAGCTCCAGGCTATTGACACGGCTGTAGCGATAGGAGTTGAAATATGGGGGGTGGAGAATCACCAGTTGCGCCTTGCCTTCCAGATCCTCCGGAACGCCCAATCGAGAGTCGGCTAGGACGACGTCACAGGCCCCGCTTTCTGGCAACCCCGCAACGGCGACCAAAGCCCGCTGGGCGGATTTCCTGAAGGTGGGGCGGGCGTCGGGCAGAGCGGTGTCGGCATCGAGGAATAGTCGACCCTGCTGCGTTGTCGCACGAGAGACGCGGCGTATCGTGGCGGCAAACGCTGCCCAAAGTAGGTTTGTGCCACGCCCGGCGGGCAGTGCTCTGATCGCCGCATGCAATCCTCGCAGCGAATCCATCGTCTCGTCGAGAAACCAATGCTCGGGGCGTCGCAGGCCGACGGGCATGAAATCATCCTCATCCACTGTCTTGGGCGAGGCCTCCTCCAAAACGCGGTCGAGTAGCGGTTCCGACTCGGCGAGAGGGACTCGCGTGGCCTTGGCTCGAGAAACCAGGACGCCTAGCGGACTGACATCCAGTTGTTTGCACTTTCGACGCAGGAGCAAAGCCTCAACGCCGGTCGTGCCGCTGCCGCACATGGGGTCGACTACGAGGTCACCAGTCCCAGTGTGCTCGCGGATAAGACGCTCGCCGATAGGAGGAGGATATTTCCCGAAGTACCGGAATATGCCATGGGTGGAATAGGCGTTTTGACGATTGGTGCCGTTCACCGTCCACGCCTCGACCGCCGCGAGACCTAAGAGATTCGCCTTCGCCAGCTGGTCAGTGTGGGCTCCATCAATCTGTTCCTCGGAACGAGTGCTTATGCCTGGAGAGTGTAGGTGTTTGGGCCCATGTTCTGGGTCTATGCCGTCTTGCATTGCAAGGTCTGCGCTTTGCATTGCAAAGGTGTTACCATTCGGGTCCGTATGCGACAAGACAAAAATCGGGTCTGTTGCCCCCTCGCCAACCAGCGACTCGGGAGCCAGTCTTACACACGTGAGCGGCCACAGTAGCTTACCGGGCCCGCTCCCGAGGTTCGCCGCGTCATGGGCTTTCGTTCGGATCGTCCGGAGGTCCCGCGAGCTGTTCTTCGAGGACCTTCAGATTGTTCCCGCTTTCGTCTTTCCATACCTCTCTGCCGCTATAGGACGCGCCGGAAACAACGACTGCAGCCGCGGATGGACTTGTGAAAAGCACGTCCTTTGTGAAGCGGACGTTGTTCCCGTCAGCAACAATTGATCCCTCTTCTCGTAGCTGCTCTCGACGCATGCGAGCGCCCTTCTGCAAGTAGGAGCGGTCCTCCGCGTCACCGACCGAACCGCTGAAGACGACGAAGCCCTCGTCGCTCACCGCGCCTTCTGCATCTACGCCCCGCTTGGGCACTCTGAAGCGGAGACTCTTTCCGATGAGAGTTTTTCGCCCAGCGCCGTTGGTCTGCTGGTCCGACGAAGTTGCTGAGATGCTCTGAAGTACCGAGTGTTATTCAGTACCGGATAAACTGGGCCTTCTACTACTTTATCCACGTCTTTTTTCGGCTGCTTCAAATACGGGTGAAATACATTACGCTGGTCAATATGTTGGGAGACGAGCCGTTTACTGAGCGTCTCCGACCGTTCGACCCGCTCGCGGCGGACGCAAACAAGGCAATTTTTCCAGAATTCACAACGTGCACGGACAAGACGGAGTGGATCGTCCATTATCTGGCGGAATGGTTGACCGATCCGCAGGCCTATGCGCACCGCGTCGCACGGCTCGCCGATCTGAAGGCCGAGGTCGCTCACGGAGGTGCCTCGGTAACGGCGGCCCGTTACATTCTGGACCAGTTGGGACAGGCGCGCGCATCGTTCCCCGGCCCCATTTCCTGCCCGCCACGGCGGATAGGCGTGTGCTTGTTCGGACTGGCATGGTCGACAATTGAACTGACCGTTAGAATTTTCGTAACACGTTAACCAATTCGCGAGACGAGAAGGTGGAACGGAACTTGTTCCGTTTGTCTCTCTTTGGAAACGGAAGACGTTCCGTTCTGCGGGAGTCGACGCCGGGATCGACCGCTAGAATTCTCGAAATGAATCGCCGAATGGAAACCGCACAACGGGCCTCGTAGTGTTAATAGGCGAACCCCCTCCATCTCAGGGAGACTTGCACTTTCAACTTCTTGGGATACCGGTACGCATCCATCCCTTCTTCTGGGTCATTGCCGTCTTTATGGGAATTCAGGGCGATAACAACGCCCCGGCACGGATCCTGATTTGGGTTGGTGCCGTCTTCCTTTCGATTCTGGTCCATGAGATGGGCCATGCGTTGATGGCTCGCTACTACGGCTGGCCACCTCGCATCACGCTTTACGGGTTTGGCGGACTGGCGACGTACAGCCCGACGCATCACGATTCACGCAGCCGCATTATTATTCTGGTAGCAGGGCCCGGCGCGGCTTCTTGTTGATTGCGCTCGTACTGGCCATCGTTAACGCCACGGGGCATCATGTGACGTTCACAAAATCTCTGCTCTTTCCATTCCTTTTCGAACCTTATGGCAATAACCTCGACACGCTTATCTTGAACCTGCTGTTCGTCAACATCTTCTGGGGATTGGTCAACCTGTTGCCGGTTTACCCCTTGGACGGCGGCCAGATCGCGCGAGCTGATGATGCAAAACAATCCCCATGAGGGGATGAAACAGTCGTTGTGGCTTTCCGTCATTACCGGTGCCGGCATTGCAATCTTTGGCGCCTTCCAATTGGGAAGCCCCTTCATGGCCGTCTTCTTTGGCTACATGGCCTATTCGAGCTATTCCATGTTGCAGATGTTTTCCAGTGGCGGCCCCGGTTTCGGCGGTCCTCGATGGTAGATTCGCCAGCGATCGCACCTGCTGTCGATCGCACCAGCATCATCTTGTTGGGTGCGAGCAACCTCACGCGAGCGATTTCGACCATTGTCGAAACAACCCATCAACTTTGTGGATCGCCATTGGATATCTATGCGGCGCTCGGTCATGGTCGCTCGTACGGTATGACAAGCAGCGTTCTGGTCCGCCGCCTGCCTGGCATTCTGCAATGTGGGCTCTGGGATGCGTTGCCACAGGCGTCGCCGGCGCCCATAAACGCACTGATCACCGATATCGGAAACGACCTGATCTACGGAGCCGACCCGGAGTTGATCGCCGAGTGGATCGAGCAGTGCCTTGCCCGTTTGGCTAGCCACGGGGCGGATATCGTCCTGACACAACTGCCGTTGCAGAATATTGAAGCCCTCTCACCGGCACGCTATGTCGTCTTGCGGACGGTGCTTTTTCCTTTCTGTAGACACGACTTAACGACGATGCTGCGGCTCGCCCACCAACTGGATCAACATGTGCAGCAGCTGGCGCAAGAATACCAAACCCATCTCGTCGCCCCGCAACCCGAGTGGTACGGAATCGATCCGATCCACATCAAGATCCGGCATTGGAGTACCGCGTGGCCGACGATCCTGGCGCCGTGGAGTAAGGCGGCCACGTTGCCGCCCCCTGCCGCCGGTTCGTTACGTCGTTGGTTCTATTTGCGGACTCGCGCGCCCCTTCAGCGCCAGATATTGGGATGGCCACAACGACACGAACAGCCCTGCGGCGTGCTTCCGAACGGTTCTGCAATACATTTTTTCTGAAAAAGGCGATTTTTTTCCATTTTTTTTTCTGCCAGCTATCTCGGCGGCGAACATCCCGATTCTGCGCTCACGATGAGGATCGAATTCGATCTTGCGGGACAATGGACGCAGCGTCGCAACGAGTAATCAACCAAAAACATTTCGGGATCCGCTGGGCGCCAAGCCAGAAGAAACCGGTTTTTTCTCGTGAAACTCGGGCTATTTTTCTTGCCGCGCTTCGCACCGACGCGATCAAACTAATGTCATCACCGCGAACCCCATCGCGCCGCGCGTCGCCTCGAATTCATTCGATTCGTGGAACAACACTTTCATTCTTTGCAAGTCTGATTATGAAAAATCGAGAAAAAATCTTTTGATCTCGTCCGATTTTTTCCCAAACGGGCTTGACGCGCGAATTGAGATTTTGAAGACTTAAGACGATTCGAGGATGAATATTCTCGGCTTACAAGTTTTTTCTTAGAGGAGTTTTTGGGTGAACCGCTCAGTTGTTGCATTTCATTCGTTCCAAGAGGTACGTGGCAACAGCTTGAACAACGGAATGCGGTTCTTTGGTTCATGGTGGGACACGGCGGCGATCCTAGGTTGATGTCGTCCGGAATGGATCTCACCATTCCCTTTTTACGGAGGACGTATTGTGGCCAAGAAGAGAAAAGCAGCGAAGAAGAAGAAAGCGCCGAAGCGCAAGAAGGCCGCCAAGAAGAAGGCGACCAAGAAGAAGGCGACCAAGAAGAAGGCCACCAAGAAGAAGGCCGCCAAGAAGAAGACTAAGAAAAAGGTCAAGCGTAAGGCCGCGAAACGCACGAAGAAGCGTTAAGCGGTAATCTGCCGCAAGGCAGTTTGACCGAATCGATCCTTGATTCAGGGCCGTAGCGGACCAACACGGTTTGTTGCGGCCCTGTTCTTGCGCTGGAACCTCTTCAAATTCTGCCGCGACCAATCATGCGTGAAATGCATCGCAGCAAAGCCGTCGCTGACCGCAGAACCTCTACAAGACCGATAGGGACGGAAGAGGAGGCTCCTCTTTATGCTGCGTCGCCAGATTCTTCACTAATCGGTAGCAAAGGGCCTTCAACGGTGGGGAGATTTCGTCGTTCTGGAAATTCGCTCTCGTCTGGCCAGCGTCACCGTTGATGCGAATTTGAATGTTGATGGGTACGTCACCCAGGAATGGGATGTCCATTTCTTCCGCTCGACGCCGCGCACCCCCGCTACCGAAAATGTCATGGCGTTTGTCGCAATCCGGACACAGAAAGTAACTCATGTTTTCCACCAGTCCCAACAACGGGATTTTTAACTGGCGAAACATATTAATGGCTTTTACTGCATCCAACAGGGCGACATCCTGAGGCGTACACACAACAACCGCGCCGCTCAGCGGCAGCAACTGTGATAACGTCAGCGCAATGTCGCCAGTGCCTGGCGGCATGTCGATAATCAGGTAATCAAGATTTCCCCACTCTGTGTCACGCAAGAAATTTGTGATCGCGCCGTGCAGCATCGGGCCCCGCCAGATCACCGCCTTGTCCGCGGGGACCATGAATCCAATCGACATCACTTTCAATCCGTCAGTCGTAATAGGCATAATCCTTTTTTCGTTCACCTCCGGCTGCCCGGTGACACCCAACAAATGGGGAATACTCGGCCCGTAGACATCCGCATCCATTAGCCCCACTTTGCAACCCGAATTTTTCAAACCGAGGGCCAAGGTTGATGCGATCGTGCTCTTGCCCACGCCACCTTTTCCGGACGCCACCGCGAACACGGTCTTGACCGGTAGTCCAATGGAACCCAGCTTTTGCGGTGGGCGATCATGTTCCACAATATGTACGTTCACGTCGGTCAGATCGGGCAGTTCGGTCCTCAGCCGATCCGTGATCTGGTCGCGGACTTCGTCCCACAAAGGCGCCGAATGGCTTGTCAGTCCTACCGTCGCCGACAAGCGACCATGATCCACGCTCACCTCGCCGACTTGATCCATCTCGCTCAAGGGACGGCCCGATTCCGGGTCCAGCTCGCCACCAATAATCTTTTTCGCACTTTCCAAGGTCGTCGCATCATCAGCCATCAGGTTGTTTCGCTTTCGTTCTACGTTGTTTTAGAGGGCGCGATAGACCATTAGCCGTTTGAGCGTTAGCCACGGTTCCCCCTGCAAAAAACGGGGCTAACGCCCAAACGGCTAATCAAAGTGGCGCAGTCCAACCAGCTAGACTGCCAAATACAATCGAATGCGACAAGCCCACGAACCGCCGAAACCGGCCGCAAAAGATCCTTCGCGCGGTTTTGTCGTTCGCTTGACAGTTGAAACGACGAACGAGTCGGGCAGTTCACGCTTGAATGTGGCCAATTGGCGAAAATTCGAAAACGAAGCCAGCAAACGAAGGACGGCAATTGCCACGGCTCGTTCCACGCGGGTCCGACGGAACCGAGCGTCGGGCTGTTACTAATGAACTGGCGAGTGAATAACGGTCGCATTTGTAGGACGGGCACTCCTGCCCGTCTGCTCATGACGGGCAGGAGTGCTGCCCGTCCTACATTCATTTTTCGACCGTATTTGATTGGTCAGTTCTAAGGCTTGCCGTACTCCAGGTTTATTGCTAGAACGTCATGATTCACGCCTGATTCACGCCCGACCGTTGGAGCAGACCCCCAAAAACCAGTTTCATAACGTGATTTGTTTGCGGCTCGACTTCGTGAAATATTTCACAGAGTCCGGCGGGGCCGTAACACGTCCGGCGGGACGATCTACAAAATTACTGTCGCGCAAGGTGTACCGTTGAGCGTCGTTGCGAATTCCAGATCGAAGCGGATACGGATATCCAAAGGGCTGGACGTCCCGATCGCCGGTGCGCCGGAGCAGTCGATCGTTGACGGGCCGCCCATACGGCGTGTCGCGCTGATTGCGGACGACTATGTCGGTATGAAACCGACGAGGACGGTTCAGGAAGGCGACCAGGTCAAACTGGGGCAGCTGCTTTTTGAAGACAAGAAAACGAATTGCGTTGTTCACACGTCGCCCGTGGCGGGTCGTGTCGCCGCGGTCCACCGCGGGCCGAAGCGCAAATTCGAGTCGCTCGTCATCGATGTTGCGGGGGACGAGGAAGAAGAATTCCCCACATACACGGATCATTATCTCTACAACTTGGAACGGGATAAAGTCCGCGAGAATTTGACTGCCGCTGGACTCTGGCCTGCGTTGCGGACGCGCCCGTACGGGAAGGTTCCCAGCCCAAGGTTGTCGCCCCATTCGTTATTCGTCACCGCCATTGATACGAACCCGTTGGCCGCCGATCCGGTGGTTGTGCTGCAACAACCGCAATACGCGCACTGGTTCGTTGCTGGCTTGCAGACGTTGAGCACACTGACCGACGGGCCTTTGTACCTGTGTACGGCGGACGGGGCTGATATACCGGGTCGTGACGAAAATTGCGTCAATCACGTGGAATTCTCCGGGCCGCATCCAGCTGGTCTCGCGGGGACCCACATTCACTTTTTGGACCCTGTCAACGAAGCGAAAACGGTCTGGTATATCGGATACCAGGACGTCGTCGCGATTGGGCACTTGTTCCTGACCGGACGATTGTTGACCACGCGAACGATTGCTTTGAGCGGACCCTCGGTGACGAACCCACGCCTGCTGCGGACGCGAATCGGCGCATCGCTAACCGACCTGACCGAAGGCTCGTACGAACCCGGCGACGTTCGCATCATTTCCGGTTCGGTATTGTCGGGTCGCGAGTCGGTCGCCCCTTTCGACTACCTGGGGCGGTTTCACGACCAGGTTTCGATCTTGCCGGAAGGTCGACAGCGCGAACTGCTGGGTTGGACGCTACCGGGTTTCGGTAAGTTCTCGATAACGCGCTCGTTTGCTTCAGCGTTATCTCAAATCAGAAATGTGCCCTTTACGACCTCGACCGAAGGCAGCATCCGGGCAGTCGTCCCGATTGGAAACTACGAGAAAGTGATGCCGCTGGACATTATCGCCACGCCATTAATGAAAGCGCTCTTAGTCCAGGACACGGAAACCGCGCTGGCCCTCGGTTGCCTCGAATTAGAACAAGAAGACCTGGCACTGTGCACGTTCGTATGTCCAGGCAAGAACGATTATGGCTCGCTCTTGCGACGTTGTTTGACCCACATCGAGGCTGAAGGTTGACGCACCGATGAAGTTCTTGCGGAAATTATTGGACGGCGTGGAACCGACATTTACGTCGGGCAAGCTTCGGCGGTTCTATCCGCTTTACGAAGCGATGGACACGTTCCTGTACACACCGGGAGAGGTCACTCGCGAAGCATCCCACATACGCGACGCGCTGGACATGAAACGGCTGATGTCGCTGGTCGTGATTGCCCTGGCGCCCTGTATCTTCATGGCCTTCTACAACACCGGTTATCAGGCCAATCTGGCGATCGCACCATCGGGGGCGGTCACATCTTCCGAGCCCGTCCTATCGTCAGAGGCGGTCACAGGGCCGAGACAATCACAGCGTCCAGATCGGTCGCTCCGTTGGATACCTGGCGCACCAGAGTCATCGAACTGGTCGGATGCGGCTACGATCCCGATAGTTTCCTTGCCAACATGCTGCACGGCGGCCTGTACTTCCTGCCGGTCTATTTCGTCTGTGTTATGGCGGGCGGTATCTGGGAGGTTGTGTTTGCCATCTTCCGCAAGCATGAAATCAACGAGGGTTTCTTGGTGACCAGCATGCTGTTCCCGTTGACCCTGCCCCCCGCCATCCCTCTTTGGCAGGTAGCGCTGGGGATCAGTTTCGGCGTTGTGATTGGCAAGGAGGTATTCGGCGGCACGGGAAAGAACTTCCTGAACCCTGCCCTGACGGCTCGCGCGTTTTTGTATTTTGCCTATCCGGCGCAAATCACGGGAAACGCCGTATGGACGGCCGCCGACGGTTTCACTAGCGCAACGCCGCTTGGCGCGCTCGCTGCGGCACCGGTGGAACAGGGCATTGGCGTCGTGACAGATAACTTGACGTGGCTGCAGGCGTTCCTGGGCAATATGCCGGGATCGATGGGCGAGACATCAACGCTCGCCTGTCTGATCGGCGCCGTGATTTTAATCGGGACGGGTATCGGTTCGTGGCAGATCATGGCCGCGGTGGCTGCCGGGGGAATGGGCCTTTCCACGCTGTTCTGGATGACCGGAAGTGATACGAACGCGTTATTCGATTTGCCACCTTATTGGCATCTGGTAATCGGCGGATTCGCATTTGGCACCGTGTTCATGGCGACCGACCCCGTCTCCGCTGCGATGACTAGTACGGGCAAATGGATCTACGGGATTCTGATCGGCGCGATGACGATTTTGATTCGCGTCATTAACCCGGCGTATCCCGAAGGGATTATGCTGGCGATTTTGTTCGGAAACACAATGGCTCCGTTAATCGACTATTTTGTCGTCCAGGCCAACATCAAGCGGCGAAAGGCCCGTTATGTGGCGTGATACCGTTGGCGGCACGTTCACGGTCGCCGCCGTGCTGTGTGTGGTCTGCTCCGTCCTGGTCTCAGCGGCGGCGGTTGGATTGCGCCGCGCCAGGATGCAAACAAGGACCGTTTCCGCAAACAAAATATTCTGATAGCTGCGGGGGTCAACACGGAGGGCAAGACGGTCGACAAGGCGTTTGAAAATATCGAAACCCAGATCATCGACCTATCGACGGGCGAAGTTAGTATTCGGGACGACATCGATCCGGCCACCTACGACCAGAAAAAAGCCGCGAAGGACCCGACGCTCAGTATCGCCATCGAACCTGAAAAAGACATCGGTGGAATCAAGCGTCGGGAGAAGTACAGCCGCGTTTATCTTGTCAAGGAAAATGGCGTGATCAAGAAGATTATTCTGCCGGTTTACGGCAAAGGTCTCTGGTCGACGCTGTACGGGTTTCTGGCATTGGACGCAGACGTGAACACGGTCGCCGGCCTGACCTTCTATGAACACAAGGAAACTCCAGGACTCGGCGGCGAGGTCGACAACCGGGCGTGGAAGGCCAAGTGGCCTGGAAAGCTAATTCACGATTCAGACGGTCAGATCCAGTTGGAAGTGTTAAAGGGAGCGGTTCCCGAAGGATCGCCGAATGCTGACTACCAGGTCGATGGTCTGACGGGTGCCACGATTACGAGCCGCGGCGTATCCAATTTGATCCGATATTGGCTATCCGACGATGGCTTTGGCCTGTTTTTAAATCGGCTCAAGGCAGAAGGGGGACGCGATGGCTGATCCGAAACCACGTGACGTCCTGTTCAACCCCTTGTTCAACGAAAATCCGATCGCTTTGCAGGTGTTGGGCATTTGTTCGGCCTTGGCGGTAACGACCAAATTAGAGACCGCTGTCGCGATGTCCCTCGCGGTCATATTCGTCCTGGTGTTGTCCAATGCCGCCGTCAGCCTTATTCGCGACTTTCATTCCCAGCAGCATTCGGATCATCGTGCAGATGACGATCATTGCGTCGCTCGTCATCTTTGTCGATCAGATCCTGCAAGCGTTTGCGTATGAGATCAGCACGACGATGTCGGTATTTGTCGGGTTGATTATCACGAATTGCATTGTGATGGGTCGTGCCGAAGCGTTTGCGATGAAGAACCCACCCGGCATCAGCATGCTGGACGGCCTTGGCAACGCGCTGGGCTACAGTGTGATTTTGATTCTGGTGGGATTCATTCGCGAATTGTTTGGATCGGGCAAGCTGTGGGGATATGAAGTGCTGCCCCTGGCCAGCGAAGGGGGCTGGTATGCCCCCAATGGTCTGATGCTGCTCTCCCCAGCGCATTTTTCATTATCGGTCTCGCGATCTGGGCGCTGCGGACATGGAAGCCCGAACAAGCGGAACTGGAGGGCTGACCGGGTGGACCATTATCTGGACATCTTGTTGAAATCGATCTTCATTGAGAATCTCGCGTTGGCGTTTTTCTTGGGGATGTGCACGTTTCTTGCGGTCTCGAAAAACGTGAAGACCGCCACCGGTCTGGGAATTGCCGTGATCGTCATTATGTCGATCACCATACCGGCGAACAATTTGCTTTACCGTCACCTGCTGAGGTCCGGATCGCTGGCTTGGATCAGCCCGGAGTTGGCCTCGGTGGATCTGACTTTTTTGGGTTTGATCAGCTACATCGGCGTCATCGCGGCGATGGTCCAGATCCTGGAAATGGCGCTCGATCGGTACTTTCCACCGCTTTACAACGCGCTGGGTATCTTCCTGCCGCTGATCACCGTGAACTGCGCGATCCTTGGCGGGTCACTGTTTATGGTCGAGCGGGATTATGACTTTGCCGAGAGTTGTGTGTATGGACTGGGGGCCGGGATCGGCTGGGCGCTGGCCATCATGGCGCTGGCCGGCATTCGAGAAAAGATGAGATACAGCGACGTCCCTGATGGCCTGAAGGGACTGGGCATCACGTTCATCGTTGTCGGGTTGATGGCGCTGGCTTTTATGTCGTTTGGTGGGATTTAGGCGGCACCTTGGCAGTCGGTCATTCGAGTGGCGGTCGGTCATTCACTTCGAATAAGCAGAACAGAGCAGCAAGATGATTGAGATCTTCCTTGGCGTTGCAATGTTTACGGCCGTGGTGTTGACACTGGTCGCGGTGATCCTCATGGCCAAATGGAAATTGGTCGCCGCGGGTTACATTGCCATCAACATCAACAACCAGAAAACAATTGAAGTCCCGGCCGGCGGCAAACTGCTGGGTGCGCTTGCGGACCAGGGTGTGTTCGTTTCCTCTGCCTGCGGCGGCGGCGGGACCTGTGCACAGTGCATCGTCAAGGTGCTGGACGGCGGCGGCGAGATTCTGCCGACAGAACGTTCCCACATCAACAAGCGTGAAGCGCGCGAAGGGTATCGCCTATCGTGCCAGGTGGCGGTCAAGCAGGACATGAAGGTCGAGGTCCCGGCCGAAGCATTTGAAACCAAGAAATGGACCTGCAAGGTCCGCTCGAACCACAACGTGGCGACGTTTATCAAAGAATTTGTACTGGAGTTACCCGAGGGCGAGCAGGTCGACTTCAAACCCGGCGGATACATCCAGGTCGAAGTGCCGCCTCACGTCCAAGCCTACAAGGACATCGACGTCGAGGAAGAATACCACGAAGACTGGGATCGTTTCGATGTCTGGCGGTACGTGTCAAAGGTTGACGAGCCGGTAATTCGCGCGTACTCGATGGCCAACTATCCGGGCGAAGAGGGCATCATCATGCTGAATATCCGGATCGCTTCGCCACCGCCACGGGCGCCGGAAGGCACGCCGCCCGGCAAGGTGTCGTCGTTTATTTTTGGTCGTAAGCCCGGCGACGAGACAATCATCTCTGGCCCCTACGGCGAGTTCTTTATCAAGGACACGGACGCCGAAATGGTCTACATCGGAGGGGGTGCGGGGATGGCACCGCTGCGCAGCCACATTTACGAACTGTTCAAACGCCGCAAGACGAAGCGCAAGGTCTCGTACTGGTACGGAGGCCGCAGCTTACGCGAATTGTTTTACCAGGAAGAATTCGAAGCGATTGCCAAGGAGTTTCCCAACTTTTCCTTCCACGTCGCCCTCTCCGACGCTCTGCCCGAAGACAATTGGACCGGCTACACCGGCTTTATCCACCAGGTACTCTTCGACAACTATCTGAAAGAACATTCCGCGCCGGAAGACATCGAGTACTATATCTGTGGGCCACCCATGATGAACGCCGCCGTATTCAAGATGCTGGACGATCTTGGCGTCGAACCGGAGAACATCTCGTACGACGATTTTGGTGGATGATGAATAGATCGCTGATCCGCAGCGCTGGCGTCGTTGCATTTTCACTCTACCTCTTCGTAGCGGCCACCTTTGGCTCGGATCTGGTCGCCCTCAGCGGCAATACGATGGGGACCACGTACTCGATCAAGTTCCATGCGGTCGATGATGCGATCGCACGGGAACCGTTGCAGTCCAAGATCGACTTGCGACTGAAGGAAATCGACGGCCGCATGTCGACCTATCAACCTCAGTCCGAGGTGTCCCGTTTTAACCGCGCAGCCGCCGGAATATGGTTTCCCGTCTCGGACGATACCGCGAGCGTGGTCGCTGTGGCCCAAGATATAGCCCGAAAATCTGGCGGCGCGTTTGACATTACGGTCGGCCCGCTGGTACGGCTTTGGAATTTCGGCGCTGCAAGCGACCCGACGAAGGGTTTCGTGCCTCCCAGCGCCGAACAGATCCGCGCCGCCCAGGCCACCGTCGGCTTTGAACGACTGGAGGTCCGCGCGCAGCCCCCTGCCCTGCGGAAATCGCTGGATGGCCTGGAAATCGACCTGTCGGGAATCGCCAAAGGATTTGCAGTCGATCGATTGTGCGAAATCCTGCAAGCACATCAGCTGGACCGGTACATGGTGGAAATCGGTGGAGAAGTGCGCGTTTCCGGAACTCGTTCCGATGGCCAACGGTGGACGGTTGGCGTTGAATCTCCTGACCGCAATGCTCGTCGTCTGCAAGGCACGGTCAGGCCCCTGAATTCCGCAATCGCTTCGTCAGGCGACTATCGAATCTATCATGAATACGATGGTGTCGTTTACTCCCACACCATCGATCCCCGCAGCGGTCGCCCTATTCGCCACGAACTGGCCGCGGTCACGATCCTGGCGGAAGATTGTGCGACCGCGGATGCGTTAGCAACCGCAGTGCTGGTTCTAGGACCCGTCGAGGGAAAACAGTGGGCCGAGGAGCACGGGATCGCCGCGCTGCTGTTTTCCAGATCGCCGGAGGGAACGACGACGACGCGGACCAGCCATTTTAACGTTCCGTTTGTAACCGACCACCGTGGAAACGCGCCCGCCAAATTTGGCCGCGTACTTTTGACATCGATAATCGTCTTTGCGATCGCCTTGGTTGGAATGTCGATCGGGGTGATCGTGAGCAATCGACGCCTGAAGGGAAGTTGCGGCGGTCTCGCCGGCTTGAAGGATGAAAGAGGAAAAACGCTGTGTGATGCGTGCAGCAATCCGTCACCCGATTGCGCGGGCAACGATGCAACCCAAAAATCGCGCGACCGCAGCCCCTAGGAGATGGGTGCGTCTTCCAATGCAACAAGCGAGCTCAAGTACAGCAGTCTCGCCTTATGGTGCTCGGCATGCGGACTCTTGACGGAACTTACAGCGCTCAATACGTCACGGCGGCTTATCTGCCCCACGACCCGGTCACCACGCACGACAGGTAACCGGCGAAACGCGTTGCTGAGAAAAATCTGAGCGATCGTTAAGATATCCGTTTCTTCGCTCACGGTTTGGGTCTTGGTCTGCACGAACGCGTAAATCTGCATCGTTGGCAACTGCTCGTAGGCAGCGTTCACGAGCACTCTGAGACAATCCTTTTCCGTGAAGACACCGACGAACTTACCTTCCGCATTCACAACCGGAGCGCCGGAAATCTTGTGTTTCAGCAGCAGATCAATAGCGTCGAAAACATCCATTTGGGGATCCAGGGTCACCAGGTCGGTAACCATGATGTCGCGAGCGACTTTTGGACGTTCCATATTGATCCTCCTTCGAAAAGAAAGGATGTCGGTGCACAAGGCGACCGCGCCGAAGATGAGTCCTTTCCAATGTAACTGATGGGAAAGGCAAATCGAAGCTGCCCTTCGGATTGTTTGCCTTGTTTTGACAGCTTCTGGACGGCAAAGCCTGGAGTCGCACCCCGTTATGACGCTTCCGTCGGCCGGCAGCTAGAACGGACGCACGGCGAAGCGGCACCCCTGAACATCCCAATTAAGTGGGGGATTTCGAGGTCAACACAACATCGCGCTGCGGGGGCGATTTCCGACCGGGCGCACTAAAAATCCCCTCCACAGATGGGGCAGAACCTGTGAAGGGGATATTGAAAGGGCAACAATTGATGCCCTCTGAAGGGCTAGGCCCAGTGCCTATTATTATGCCGACACGAAACGATACTTCAACCCACCTTCTAGGGGATTCCCCTATAGCCGCCGGCCCTCCAAATCCATCGATCGGAACCAGTCGATCCGTCGTCGGGCGTCGCCTTAACTCATTATACAACAATGAGATATGATGTCTTAACAGGCGAAATTTGCAGCCGATTTGATGCAAATTGAGCGGATTGGCCTGGATTGGACCCCGTCACTAAGAATTGGGGTAAAAAAAATTAGGCCCGCGCATCACAACAAACGGCGACGAAGATCGGCCTGGTCCTCCTCTGGATTCCCAAGCCGGCACGCCGCCGCCGTCAGCTGATATTCGCTATGCGTTTACCGCATGGCAAGCGTTCGCAAGTTAGCGGTTTAGAAGGTATCGAGTGCAAAGTGAAATCCGCTGTGGTAGCGGCGACCTTCCGGATAGTAGTTGTGCCATTTGTTGTTATAGAC
Source organism: uncultured Planctomycetales bacterium (assembly GCA_963844115.1). GTDB lineage: Bacteria > Planctomycetota > Planctomycetia > Pirellulales > UBA7805 > CS4-C045. The sequence goes on from CAWJNN010000030.1 coordinate 22,255, forward strand.
CGGAATTCGCATTTCCGGCGGATAGCGGTAGTACAGGCTCTCGGCACTGCGGTAGTACTCGTTACCCCAGAAGTTTTGGGGATAGTAGACGTACGGATAGTGATAGAACCGATCCCAGTCTTGAGTTTTGTACGTTGTTCCCCACACGCGACCGAAAGCCTGTTGCGCCTCGGCGTGGTTTGGCGAAAACGCGGCCGCAAACACGACTGCGCAGAATAATGCAAGCAAAGTGCGTCGGATCATGGATAGTCCCCCCTTCGATCAGCGACGGATACACGTCGCAGTTATAGACTCATTCGGTCGCCCGCGCAATCGTTATTGAGCGAATATTCCGTACGACCGTCAAAGTCGAGGGTGCTGGCAGTGATGGTAGACGGGATGCGGGATACGGGATGCGGGATACGGGATGCGGGATACGGGATGCGGGATACGGGATACGGGATACGGGATGCGGGATACGGGATGCGGGAATCGAGTAAGTAGATCGGAACAAGTTCCGCGCAGTTCCGGCGCACCTGCCGCGGATCACCGATTACCCGCCACTCACTCGGGCATTTTTCCTTCCAGCAGTTCCTCGTCCCATTCATCCATGAGCGGCCATCCCGTCGCGCAGGTACCGAAGTCGGCCATATTTAGATAGCCTTTCAAGCGGTCGATGGTGCTATCCAGCAGTGCTACGTCCTTTCGAAAAGCGGGACCGTGGCTGGGAAGCAGCCATTCGATGTCGCTGTTTCGAATCCGCGTCAGCGACTCGATAAAGTCGGAGATGTTGCTACCGTGATGCGCGTCGATCGCACCGACGCAGCCATCCCGGTAAATATTGTCTCCCGAAAACAACAGGTTGCCCAGTCGGAACGACAACTGGCTATCCGTATGCCCCGGCGTGTGCCAGACCTCCAGTTTCAGATTTCCGATGGTAATGGCGTCCCCCTCGTCGACCAGCACGTCCAAATCGAACGGCGGCATCTCCAAATCGATCCCCTGGGATTTGATTTCCGCGAACGTCAAGAGGCGATCGCCGGTCGCGAGCGGTTCCGCTGCCAGGCGATGGCCGGTGGCCGTCGTCTTAAGCAGCCGTTTCGCCCGGGCCATCCCCTGCACGTGATCAGCATCGGCGTGGGTCGCAATCAGCGTCTTGCACTTGGAGAGCGGGAAATCGAGCTGCCGGATCAATTCGACGATTTCTTCGACCGTTTCGTCGAAGCCAATATCGATCAAGAGCCAGTCGTCACCGTCAAAGACGAGGTAAACACAACAACCAAGCCGCTGTCCCGCGGCGTGATTGATTTCGATAACGTGTGGAAAGAGCGGTCTCCGCTCAATCATCGCAGCTCCTCTCGGTCGGCGTCGAGAATTTTGTACGATGGCCCTCCGAGGCCGTCGATCACGGTAAATAGCGAGTTAGCGACGGCCTCGGAGGGCCATCGTACGTGCGCTCGGTGAGATTCTCGTAATTTCAAAACGCGTCCTCAGGCCGATCGCAGACCAGCTCGTGTCAAAGATTCGAGTCAACTCAAGACCACCAATGCTCGGTTGCCCGACCTTGGTAGCCCGTTGATTGTACGGATACGGGGACGCCGGCGCCAAGAATGGCTCGTGCATTCGCCGTTCAAGACGAACCGGTGAGAATCGCCGCCAGGCCTTCCACGTACGACGGAAACTGAAGTTGAACGCCCAGTTCCTGCAGCATTCGAGCGTTGCTAATCCGTTTGCTGGTCAACCCTCGACGCTGCCGGCCACTTCCTACGGGCGGTTCGATCATCGTTGGAGTCTCGATGCCCAGCCGTGCTGCCACCGCCTCAAAATAGTCCCTACGCACAACGGGACGGCCATCGGACACGTTGAAGACCCGTACAGTTCCTGCTCGATTTGCCGCTGCGTCAACGGCCGTGACCGCATCTTCGACGTGAATCAGGTTCAAGAATCCTTCGGCCGGGGTGGCGATCGGTTCTCCCTCTTGTAATTGCTGAAGGCGAGGTACCCGGTCGGGGCCGTAGATACCTGCCAGGCGCAAGATCGTCGCATTGGAACCGCGCGAATGTTCGCTTAACAGCCGTTCGGCGTCCAGGCAGGCCTGCCCTCCTTCACGTTGAGGCACGCAGGGCGACGCCTCATCAACCCAACTACCGTCGTTCTGTCCATAGACGCCCGTCGAACTGATGTAAATGAAATGACCGTTACGGTCGGGAATCGCATCAAGCACCCGGCGCAGTCCTTCCACGTACACGTCTCGGATCGCATCGCCTGTCGTTCGATCAATCCCGACCGCAAACAAAACCGTATCGCAAACGGGTAGGTCGACAAGCGTTCCAGATCGAGTTACATCGGCGACGATCGGCTGTAAGCCCTCTTCCCTTAACCGATCAGCGCGTTCTTCACTGCGCGTGACCGCATAGACAACGTCGCCGGCTTGCCGCCAGCGCCGCGCCACCCGGTGTCCCAGGTACCCGCATCCAAAGATCAGCCTCGAAATCTTTTGTTCAATCGTCATCCAAACCCATCGGTTCACGTTGTGAGCGATCGGATTCCAGGTAGGCGCTTAGCATTATTTGTGCGGCCAATTTGTCACGTCGCTCGGCCCGCTTCCGCCGACTCAACTGGCCAGCACCCAAAATTTGATCCGCCTCTTGAGTAGAAAACCTTTCGTCAAACCAGTCCACCTTCACGCCGGTCACTTCGTTAAGCCATTTCCCAAACTCCCTGGCCTCGCCGGACTTTTCGCTTTCCTGTCCGCTTAGGTGCACCGGTAAGCCGACGACGAATAAGCAGATATCTTCGCTGGCGACCAGCGCTCGAAAGTATTCCGCATCCGCCCGTTCGCCGCCACGCTGATAGTTATCCCAAGGACTTGCAATCCGCTGGTCCCGGTCCGTAATCGCCACGCCGATCCGCGACGTGCCGTAATCGATGCCAGCAATGCGGGGTTTGGTCATGGGATATTGGTTATTGGTCATTAGTTATTGGTCGTTCGTCGTTGCTCGCCGAATACCGATTCTACCTGTTCACCAGGCCCAGCAGACCCAAGAGCAGCAGGACCGTGAAGGCGATCAGGCCGGCGATCATTCCCACTTTGGCGTAGGTTACCGGTGCGGTGCCTGTGCATTTTCCCGATTGCCCGTTCATCAAGAATCGATACGTCTTTTCGCGATAGCGATAAGCCATCATCCATAGGGGTAACACAACCGGTTCACTGGACATACCTTCCAACAGAACGTCGACTTTCAAATTGCGGCAGCGGCCAGGAACGTATTGTTGACGACAAGTGTCCAGCTCTCTTGCCTCCAGGTCGTTGCGGGCCTGAGGTCGAGCGTACTTGCGGGGAACCGAAAACTCTTCCACCGTTACGTTGTCGAAATCACATTGATCGACCGACACCCCGGCGGTTAGGTCAAAGGGACAAACTTCACTCGTTTCATGCGCGGTGAGCACTCCACTGGCTCCAACCAAAAGACTGTCGTATCGTCCACGATGTTCACCCGTCATGGGGTACCACTCACCCTGCCCGCCGTGCGGCACCTGGTCGCTGTCGGCCGTCCAATAGGTGTGCGTTGTCGCCTCGAAGACCCAGTACGGAACGTAGACAGCCGACATGGTCACCACGACCGCCTGGCGAGACAGGTCGGACGGACGCCAGATACCGCCCGTCAGCCACGCCCGCATCGTTGCAACGGCGGTTTCCTTATCGATCGAAAAAGGAACCACTCGGCTGGGCGTAAGGACTCTCTTGCTTTCGCGCTGTTCGAGACGCTCGGATCCGCAAAACGGGCAACGCAACCGTCCTGCAGAAGCATCGTAGCTCATTGCCGCCCCACACCCATCGCACTCGAATTGATGCGTGGACATGCGGCTGGGCTTGAGTGCGGTTGCATCGTCCCGTCGAGGTGCCTCGGCCCCGCAGTTACCGCAGAATAGATCTTCTTCGTCCAGCAGTCCCTGGCACACAGCGCATTTTGACAGCACATCCGACATGGTTGTGCATGTTAATGGTCAGAACAGGAAGAGAAAAGGCTCAGGCGGCGCGGGGCCAGCGTGCACAATGATCGCTTCCTGATCAACTAGAAAACTCCGCCCGTTCGGAGTGCCATCAGACGCCACCGGCGGTCGAACCATCGAGCCTAGGCCAGGCAAGGTGGCGAGTGGAATCGCTCATAAATTCAAAGATTCGACGTGGACGGAGGATTAAAGGAACGGATTGACTTCTTCCTCTTCGTCCTTCCGACCTTTCTCGGTCCTGTCGTCGTCGGCATCTTCATCTTTTTTGTCTTTATCTTTTTTGTCTTTATCTTTTTTGTCTTTATCTTTTTTGTCTTTATCTTTTTTGTCCGTGCCTTTTCTGTCTGCGTCGTCCGAGGCGCTGTCCTCGTCTGACGCAACGCCGTCCTCTTTACCACCGTCGATTTTGACGATCATCAGTACCGAGGCACTTACGTGCTGGTAAATCTTGTCCCACTCCAAATCTTCGTCAGCGGTATCCGGTGGTGCGTAATTCGGCAGGTGATCTTCGAGGTATTTCTGAAGGGCCTTTCCGGGACGCGCCATACCGTAGCTATCCACCCCAAACCCGCCGCCGCTCTTGGCGGTGATCAAGCCAATGCATTCACCCTTATTATTGCAAAGCGGGCCGCCGCTGTTGCCGGGATTCACACGGCAGTCCAGCATCAACATTCCCATGGTGCGTTTTTCCGGCAACGAACTGATAATACCCGTCGTCAATTTCAAGTGCGTTCCGGCGGCATCACCCAGCGGGTAGCCGAAGACACCCACCCGGGCGCCGGGAAAAACGTCGCCGGCGTTGATGGGAATTGGCGTGAGGTCGACCCCCGCCGGTACGTCTATTTTCAGCAAGGCAATGTCCAGCCGCTTGTCGTTGGCGATGATATCGGCATCGACGTCAATGGCCTTGTCATCTTCGCCACGAAAACGGACCACGGTTCGCTCCGGTCCTTCGATCACGTGGTGGTTCGTCAGCAAATAGCCACCGTCTGCCACGACAAATCCTGTGCCGTAACTCTTTTCTTTTCGGAGGTAGGACGAAGCCGCGTGCAACTGCGCTACCAAGGCATAATCTTCGGTATCGTATTCAAGACCTGCCTGAACGTACTTGTTTGCCTCGTCTTCTTTCTCGATGCCGGCCAGCATAATGGCCGCTAACAGATTAAGACGCGCACCGCGATCGGCATCGTGGATCGTGTGTTGCTTGTTCCATGCGTCAAATTCGTCGACAGCCGCCTGAATTTCGTCTTTATCTTCACGGTCTAACGACACCAACCCGGCGGTCCATTTGACTTCGAAGAAGCCTTCCAACTGCTCCTTCTCGTTCTCCGGATCCATTTTCTCCGCCAGCTCGTACCATTTATTCAGCGTCTCGGCGTAGTGGCCGATCAGGCTACGTTCCCTTAACCAGGCGAGCGCTTCCTTGGCGGCCTCAAACCGCCCTTCGTCATCTGAAGACTCAATCTTCGCGAATAGCTCGTCGCGCTTTTTCTTGCGCTCCGCAGCTCCGAAACATGCTCCATGAACGCGCTGACCCCGCCCTCGACATAACCGCTCACCCCGAAGGGGCGACCGTCGGAGTCCGTGAAAACGATAGTGGGGTACCCATCGACCGCGAATTTTTCGCTTAGCTTCTCGTTCCGCTTTGCATCCTGCACTTTCGCCTTGGCGACGGGATTCCTCGGGAAAATCGGCAAAAACGAGGACGAGATTGTTCTTCGTCTGATCGTGAAACGACTTTTGGTGGAGAACCTCCTGCGCCATTCTTATGCACCAGCCACACCAGTCGGATCCGTAAAACGCGATCATCACATCCTTGTTTTCCTGCTTGGCCAGCACCTGGGCGGCCTCAAAATCCTGCATCCAACCGTCGTACTGCGAGGCATCTCCCGCTCGGAATTGCCCGGTGGAGGCCAACTCGATGCGTTCCCAATCGGTCTTGAACTGCGTCATTTTATCCTTGAGCAGATTCACCACCGCAACGATCTCTTTGTAGCCGGGCCGGGTGAGCGCCACGCGGTAAACGCCGGGCTTGAGATCAAACTTCAGAGGACCGGACGTTTTCAACGGCTTCGAATCGCCGTTCAACATGATCTTGCCGCCCGTCCGCGCGTTGGCGGGCCATTTGACAAGCAACCCCGCCATCCCTTCAGGCACTTCATATTCTTCGCCTTCCATGACGTCAAAGACCGAATCGACCAGGCCCCCGTCCGCTAACATTCCACCGGGCTTGAATTCGTTGCCTTCATCCTCAGAATTCTGCTTGTCTTCGTCCGTGGAACGTTTGGTATTTTTTTTCTGAGCGTGCTTGTTGCCTGCTCGCTCGCGCGTACTGCCGGATGTGTCGTCCTTATCCCTATCGCTTTGACCACCTGGACTTAAGGCCGCCGCGACGGTTTTATCTTCCTGCGGAGGTGCAATAACGCGAGTCAGCACGAAGACCAGCAGAGCTAGTGACACGAAACTGCCACCGACAATACCGACGAGCAGCATCGGTGATCCGCGCTTCTTTCGTTTCTTGAGTTGCGCCATGGACGCGGACGACGGTGAGGACGCGGACGACGGTGAGGACGCCGACGACAGTGAGGACGCGGACGACGGTGAGGACAGTGAGTCGTTGGACTCAAAATCGAATTCGCCTCGTTCCTTCGGTCTGGCCGGCACCGCGGCTGAAATCAACGGCTTCGCCTTCATTACTGGCATGTTCGCCGTCGACGCAGAAGGTCGAGGGGGAATGCCGCTCCTCGAAGCGGTAGAGTCCGTGGTTTTTTTGCCAACCACGAACTGTGCCGAGCATTTCCGGCACTTGATCGTTCGACCCACATGCCGCTGCTCAACAGCATAGCCCGCGCCACAGGTTGGACACGTCTGCTTAAAAGGCATCTTGCTGCGCCCCCTAGTTTTATTTCTTGCTACCGAATCGACCGTGTGGCACTCGCCAGCCAACAAAGAAAATCGTATCGCCGACTATAGATATTGCATACATCCACGCCATCGACGTCGACCACCCGGTTCCTTCGTAAGGATACCTCAGCTCTGTAACCGCAAGATATGACAGTGCTTATTATCGCCAACCTGGCTATATTTTCAAGGACTTCTGCAGCGACCATCAAGCAGCAGCGGGGGCTAGTCTCGGACCGGACGCCGTCGTGGGGCGTCCTGTAAATAAGGCAGATTTTCGTGCGACTGGTTGCCGGCTACGTGATCCGGCCTGGTCGGGCGACCAACCAAACCCTACCGGCTCGGCCGGTGGCCCGCTGAACACCGCCACCGATTTCGGTTCACTCCTGAACGGTCAACGCTTTCGTCATCCGCGTTACCTCCGCCTGTCGTTCGGCAATGATCCGCAACTCGCGACGGCGGAGTTCATCCAACGCCTTCTCACCTCTCTGCTGATCAAATGCTCCGGTCAGTCGATTGATTCTGCGCTGTGCGGCACGGAGCAGTTTCAATTCCGCTTTGTCGGGGATCAATTTCTGATCGCCTGATTGCTGTCCCTGGCCCTGGCCTTGGCCCGCCCCACCCTGGCTTTTCTGTTCGTTGCTTCGCTGAGCCTGCTGCAAGGCCTCGATCAATTCTTCTAAGGTCCACTCAATTTCCAGTTGAACGGTTTTCGTATCCTGGTTGGTGCTGCGTTGATCCAGGCGATCGGCCACTCGAACGAGGTCGTCGTGTAATCGGATGGCAACCTGTGGCAAAATCGTGCTCGAACCGTCTTCCATGATCTCGTCCGCCGCCTCTTGAGCCAACTGGGCGAGGGCTCGCTCTTCATCGCCAAGTCGTCGGACCATGATCGCATCGGCCCGCCGCAGTCGCCCCTGGTCGCCCCGTCGCTGCTCGACCAACGCCGTCGCCTTCGTAGCATCTCTCTGGCGCACAAGCATTTCTTGATATCGCTGCATCAAGCTCGCCAGCCGCTGGCGATTTAGTTCGTCCTGGACGTCCTCCAGCTGCTTCTCGATTTCGTCAATTCCCTTGTCGAGGTTCTCCAGAGCCTGCTGTTGATCCTGGCCGGCCTCGTCCGGTTTTTGCCGTTGCAAGTCCTGCGTCGCATTCTGCATATCCTGCTGAGCCTTCTTGATCGCTTCCTGCAATCGTTGGTCCGCCTGAGGCTTGGAAGGTTGTCCCGGTTTTGGCTGGCCCGGTTGCGGCTGGCTCTGGTTGGCCTGTTGGGAATCCTGACTCGACTGTTGAATTTGATCGCTCAGATCCTGCGTTTCCCCTGCCGTCTGATCTTGACGATCGGCGAGATCGTTCGACACGTCCCGTTTCAAACGGGCGAGGCGTCGCTTGGTGTCTTTCAATTCATCCTGCGCTCGCCGCAGTTCCGCCAGGGAACGCTTCTGATCCTGCTCGCCAGCCTTACCACGCTTTGCTTGCAACTTATTTCGAGCAGCCGACTGATGGGATGCCGACTTTCGCAAAGCCTGCGAACCTGCTCGATTGCGGCGTTGCTGACGAGCGGACCGGCTTCCTGTCGGTTTCGGCCCGCCGGCGTCCGGTGGTTCATCGTCGAGTTTGTCGTCCGGGTTTTTCGGCGCAATCCCGGTGGCTTCGGTTTGTCCGGTGGCTGCTCATCATCAGGCTCTTTATCACCCGGTTGCTTGTCGCCCGGTTTGTTGCCTGAAGGTCCATCGGTCGGTGGTCGCTTGTCGTCTTGTTTCGCTCGGTGGAGTGGTGCGGAGTCAATCTGTTCGGCCAGTTTCTCGGTAGCTGCTCGCAGAGCTTCCTGTAGTTGGGCGATCTGATCGAGGCCATCCAAGTCCGTTCCACGTACCTTTTGGTTATCGTTAATCAATTGTTGCTGTTGTTGAATCAAGCGTTCGACCTCGGCGATCTGCAGCTCGACTTGCTCCAAGGATTCCTCCGGATGTGCCAGCTGGTCGCTGGTTTCCAGTTGATCGGCCTCGTCATCACGAAGGGCTAACAACCGTTGCTTCCATTCGCGCAATTCGCGGACCTTTTCCGCCAATCGATCGGTCTCCGAGTCATCGTCTGCCAGCAAGTCCAACAATTCTGTCAGGTCTTTCAACACCGTTTGTTGTTGCTCGGTCGCGTGCTCCAATTCACGCTTGTCCAACATCGCGGCGATCGTCACCGCGCGTTCTTGCAGGGTCATCTGGCTCATTCGCTCGAGGGCGGAAGTCAATTTCTTTGCCCGTTCCGGTTCGCCTTCTTGAAGCTCGACTGCCAGGCTAGCGATGCGGATCTCGATCAGCTTCAAACGGTCGGCGACGTAGCGACGCTGACGAATGCCAAGCCCCGAAGCGGCCTCGCTATCCGAGCGCACTTCATCTTGCGACCAAACCTGCGCACCGGGCGCCGGAACGAACAGCAGGCATGCGGCCACGACAATCGAGGATCGACGGATGCGGATGGACTGATTCATTTGACCGTCACTCCAGTGGTTCGTTTAACGCCCAGCCGTAGGCGCCGGCATTCTAGAAGAGCCGGCGCCTACGGCTGGGCGTTAAACGACTTGAGCAAAAATGTAACTCGTGCCGCCAGCGTTCATGCAATCCGCCTAAGAACGTGTTCTAAAATGACAAAACCCTCCCTTCGGGAGGGTCGGACGCCGACCACCGCTACGCGGCGGTGCCCGCGGCCGGGGAGGGCTGACCGCTCGTTGCCGCCAAACCTCGCTAAATCAGTGGTCGCCCTCCCCGCTCGTTCCTCGCGACCCTCCCGGAGGAGGGTGAAACACGCTTGCTCTCGACTTTTAAAACACGTTCTAAGGGCGGGACTCCAACTGATTAGTCGCCGTATTCTACGGTTCGGTTCCCGACCTGCCTTCGTTTTCAAGGAATTGCTGGATCAGCCGCTTCCGTTCTTCCTCAGCGTCCTTCAATATCTTCTCTTGGCTTTCCGAAATCTCGCGTAATACATCCATCACCAGCTGAAAATTCACGTCTTGCACCATGTGCTCGATCGCATCGCGAAGCCGCCGATCGGTCTCGCGCTGTTCGGAGACCGCTTCTGCCAGCGCCGCTTCGGTCTTTGGAGGCTGTCCGACGGTATGACGAGCTGCGTCCAGATGGCGCAGCATGGTTGGCCCGCTTTCGTTGACTAATCGCTGCAACGGCAAGACGACACGATCCTTCAAACGCTGCTCGTGAGGCCCACCCGACGCCTCCAATTGGTTGTAGTGGACCTCGGACAAGATCCGCTGCAGACCTTCATTGATCGAAGCAACCTGGCCGGTAAATTGCTTTTGCGCCTTTTGGATTTGTGCCAACTGGACGATCTGGGGCTGCGCAAATGCTTCGCCGTTTTCCAGGCGGCTCAATAAATCACGTGTTTCGGCCATCGTCGCGACATGGTGTTTGTGCTGTGTTTCCAGCATCTGGCGAGCCACGTGTTCCCGGTGCAACAGATCGGCTCTCAATTCCTCGCTGGCGACTATCCGGAAGCGAAGCGGTGCGGAAACGCTGGAATTCGGACCGCTGACATCATTGTTGTCTGTCGCTTCGACCAGGATTTCGACTTCCGTACCGACCGGCAGCCCGGCATTCGCCAATTCGATCTGATCTTCGATCGACAACGTCCCGTCTTTCCATCCTTCGATCAGATCACGCAACGAAAGTTTCTTCGTCTTCATTTCGGGCTCGTTGCCCTCTTCCTGTTGGAACCAGCGTTGAATAACATTGACATCGGTAAGCCCATAGCGCTCGCTTATTTCTGCTAAGTACGGAATAGTCGCCCGCGCGGTTATCGTCGAACCAATCATTCCCCTCCGGAGTCGAACGCGCGGTGCCTTATCCGCTTGAACCCGGACGTTGAAGCGTGCCGCCTGCCGGTTAACCAGATTTTCGGGCTGCGTTGTCGAAGGACGAACGATCTGTTCCGTGTCGACCAACTGAATCACGTACGTACCAGCATCGCCTCGCATCAGCGTGAGATCCGCCTGAAAACCGGTTTTGTCGGCCGAATTGATCGTGAAGGTCGCTACCTCCTGCTCGCTCGAATTTGTGAGCCTGTAAAGCTTTGCGGAAGTGAGAGGTTTACTCGACCGGCCGGTTACTTCCAGCCGACTTCCTTCCAGGACCGGCGCTTGCGACTTCTCCGGCGACAGGCTGCGACGTGGCTGGCCCGTGTAGCCCGGCGGCACCGCGTGGAGTTCAAGTTGAGCTACGGCAGGATAGTCAATCGGCCAGACATCGATCCACGCCGTGACGATTCTGCCCGTCGTGGCACGAATGCGTAGCGGACGCACGACCTGCTTGAGCGTTGTAGAAAAACGCGTCCCGACGCTGGACGGCAACAGTGTTTCCTCCCGGATCCTATTTTCCGACTCAATTTCAAGCGTGATCTCCTCCGGGAACCTTCGACTGTAGGGTTCGACTTGGATCGTTATCGGCCAATCGGCACCACGGGGCACCCGGATCGCTCCGTCGTGACCATCGGTAAAAGCCAGATAGGTTTCCTGCGGCCATGGTCGATCGCCTAGCAGGACGTTCCGCGAAAACCACAACGACATCGTTTCCGTGGTCAGTACACAGAAAGCCAGTCCCAACAGTACCACCCCCGTCAGCACAACTGCGAGTACGTTGCGTCGATAGACGCGACTGTCTAGGACATCATCAAAATTTAATGCCGACGTGGCGGCCAGCCCACTATGAATCGACTCGCGAATCATCGTCGGCGAAAACCCGTGCTGTTCGGCATTCTCGACGCGCGCCAGCTGCACCGCGTTAATCAGTGAGTCGCCCAACCGATGACGGCGTTGGATCCGCACGCAGAGCGCGTCGTCGCTGGGTCGTTGCAACAAAGGCATCATCAAGCGGCGCACGGCCACCCACCCGATCAGCAGGACGGCGAGCAACAGCAAGACGAGCCGCTGAGGTCGGTCCAAACCGAAAGACCAGTCGATGACGAAATCGATGACGACGACGGCCAGCAGCCACCACAAAAGCTGGCGGACGCCGTCGATCAGCAACCAACGCCGCAGTCGCGCACGCAAGTCGCTAAACTTTTCCTGCAACGGTCGCAGCAATTCGGTAGGGGTCGAAAGTGGAATGCTCATCGGCTTCTACGCTACATCAATCGAAATCGTTTGCGGAGGGCCCATTCGGCGCACAACAATCCAACGAACAGCATCAGGACCCGGCTGTTATCCCACAGCGGGATCGGTTCGCCGCGTACCTGAAGTCGTTCGTTACGATCGGGAATATTCGCGACCAGATCGTCCATTTCATCCACATCATAATATTTTCCACCGGATGCTTCCGCGACTTCGGTCAGTAGCGGCTTGTCCAGCCACGTTGCTTTTAGCTCGATCTGCGGGACTGTGACACGGAAGCTGGTTGCGGGCATGTCCCGTGCCGAACCGGATGTGTTGTCGAGTTGCAATTGATAGAGCCCCGTTTGCCGAGCGATGAGTGTCGCGGAATAATCGCCTGGTCGCCCCGGTGTCTTTCTTAATTTCAGTTTGTCCGATTGCTTGTCGGGTAACTGCAATTCAGCGGTCAACTCCTCCTGATTCATTAGTTCAAACGACTGGTCCTTCAATCGGCGCGCGTACACCGTCACCTGTTCGCCTAACTCGTACCGTTCGCGATCCGTTTCCAGCTCGCCGCGCCCGCCGCCAGCCGAGGAACGTCCTTCGACCAGGTACCGCAGCGTCTGCAGCCAAAAACGGCGGTAGTAGGGAATTTCATTCGGTGTTCGCCGCCAGCGCCAGGTGCCGTTGAAGCCCATGTAGACCGTCCGCCCAACACCGTAGCGACCGCTAGCCAGAATTGGCCGAAGGGTATCCCCCGTCGATGCGCTTTCGGCTCGTTGAATCAACACGCGTCCGGACGGCTTCGCGCCGGTCGCGGGAAAGCTCCAATAAACGTCCGGCATGGACTGCCACTTGATCAGCGTCCGTTCGGCATCTGCGAAGAAACGCATCATCGGATGATCAACGTTGCGAGAAACCGGCAGCATCGACCAGGGCCTGGTATATCCATCGTCCAGTGTCACCAGTTCGATACGTTCCAAATCTCCAAATTCGACCGGCAACAAGTCAACGAGTTCGCGGCTTCCACGCGCCGACAAGAGCCGCGTCGAAAACTGATTTCCCGCCATATAGAAGAACCCTCGCGCCTCGGAGGCGACCAACTCCTTCAGAATGCCGATCCATTTTTGATCGATACCGGCGGGACTTGCGTCGACCATCATGATGACGTCGTATTCGCTGAGCGCCACGGCTGAATTCGGGAATTGATGAATGACGCGGTTGCCGTCTTGTGCTCGTGCGGAATCTAGATTCTGCAGCCAGCAGGAAAGCGTCACTGATTTTTCGCGCTGAAACAAGCGACGCAACAGTTGGTATTCCCAGCTGGCGCGTCCTGCAATCAGCAAGACACGAATCTCGCTCAACACACGCACCTGGATCGGCGCGGGCGGCTGATTGTCCTTGAGATTCTGCTCGCCTTCAACCGGATCGGCGCGTACGGTGTAGGCGTACTGGCCTTTTTGTTTGACGGCGTGATCAAAAAGGACCTGGATCTGGCCACCATCGGTCGGAACCTCGACGTCTTTGCGCTGCACAACTTGAAATTCGCCCACCGCGTTTCCTCGCTCGTCCATTGACTGTTGCATCAGTGTTAACTGCACACTTGGAACGGTGACATTTTGGAGGCGAAGGATCGCCTCGATCTCGAAAGGATCGTTCTCCCATACCTCCTTGGACGCGTACAGATCGACGACCTCCAGATTGGCAACGCGCGTCGGATCACCCAAGCCAACGGCCATAATAAGTGTCTGCCCATCGCGCGCCTCGTACGCCTTTTTCAGTAAATCGTTACGGCCGCTTCCCTGCACCGTGTGTTGTCCGTCGCTGAGCAGCAGGATCGCGGTAACATTGGACTGGTCCAACGCCACGCGAAGCGCACGAACCAGGTCCGTACCCTGCCCTTCCGCGACCAGCGGCGGAATGACCGGCGCGTTCTCGTCCGTTCGAACTTCCGCCCCACGATCGGAAGTATTCTCCGCATCCTGCGGACCGTCCGCCAAATGAACGTCCACGGAATTTGTTGTTCCAGCGAAGTCAAACAACCGAATCCGCCCTTTCTCGGCCAGCGCACGGATCAGGGCCGCATCCTCTTGCTGCAGCAAGCGGTCGACGATGTCGGCGCGACGCAATCCGGACGCTCGAACGGTCTCAACGGCCTCGCCCAAAATGTGGGCAGCGGCCTCCGCGGCACGATCATCGACGTATTCGTCTATTTCGTTCATCGAATACGATGCATCTCGCAGCAAGACGATGGTCGGTCGAACCGTCTTTGTTTGCGTGAACGAGACGGCGGGCCCCAGAAACACGATCGCTAACAAAAGAATCGTGGCACTACGAAGGCAGGCGAGTGCGATGCGAACACGACGCGAGCACGTCGGTATTTCTCGCCGATAGACGCCAAAGGACAGCACCACCAGGCCTGCAACACCGGCAACCAGGAGAAACGCGTTTAGTGATTGAGGCGCATTGGTCCAAGTCAGGCGCGCGACGGCATCCGACGGGACATTTTGCCAATCGATACCGCTAATCCAAGTCAACCAGATGCCCATCTGCTCACCAATATCCGCGGTCGTCTCGACCCTCTGAAATGCTAATCCGATCGTGCCATCGATTCGGAATCCGTCCCGATCTTGTGGACGCGGCCCATTCCGATGCCCAGCAAATGTTTACCGTCGGAAATCAAATTCCCAATCGGTTCCATGTTTGCTTCGGAAAACTCCAACGTCCGCTGCCGGCGGTCCGCGTTGCTCATCGGCTGCGGGCGCAGGTCGAGGCAGGCGATGGAGTCATCTTGCGGCACATATATCGCGTTGCGGGTTAACGCCGCGCGCCCCGTGGACCGGAGACCCTCGTACGACCACGTCGCGCGACCACCACGGATTTCATAGCAGCGAACGACCTCCGGACCTGCGAGGTAAAGGTAGTCATCCAGAACCCCCAAGCAGTAGTCGACCGCATCGCCACGCGAATGGGGCACGCTGGGAGTGCTCCAACGCAACTGGCCGGTATGGCGATCAATCGCAAAAATACTGGAACAATCCGATGCCAAAACGACGATTTGCGGACCCCTCGGAATGACAACATCTTCGCTACAGCCATCCAGCACCTTGCGCTGGTGCGGCATCTGCTGCGCGTGTGGAATGAGCCGATTCCGAAGCGGGACTACGTTCGGACCCAGGATTGCCGTGGAACGGTTGACCAGGCTGCCCCGCGGATACTGAGCGACCCATTGGATTTTTCCCCAGCGCGCGTCGACGGCGACAACAACGCCAGCGCCGGTGGCGACGTACGCCACGTTCCCTTCAACCGCCATTCCGACTGGTAACCAGATGGATCGACCCCCGTCGGGCTGAAAGCACAACAGCGTCTCAATTCCCCGCTCTCCCGTTGCAGGATCAAGCGCAACCAACCAGATGGCACCGTCACGTATCTCCACCGTCAGCAAATTCTCACCCGCCGGGATGGGTGCCGCGGCGAAATACCCAGGTCCATTCTCGCCCTTTGCCTCGATGGTCCAGGCAAGCTTACCGGTCGCCAGTTCGTACGCGACCAATCGATTGTTACGATATGCTTCCGGTCCGGCGATTGGATTCGGCCTTTGATGCTGCCGCCCCAATATCGAACTTGCCGCGCGCGGCTGAATGGCAACCAAGTGGTCTCCGCAGATGGTCATCGAACGAGAGAGTCGATCGATAAATAGCTGCATCTCGCGCACGGTTCGCGCGGTATTGAGACCTGCGCGCTGCTGTTGGGCAAAGTGAAAGAACTGCGAGTAGGGGAATACCGGCCGATACGCGACCGCCTGGGACATCCATTGAAGCTTGCCCGTTTCAATGTCCCTGCACATCAATCGATCGTGGGACGCCAAAAAGACTCGTCCGTCCCGCGTCAGCAACTGGGCGGTAGGCCGCCACTGGACCTGTTTCCAACGCTGAATCAACTCCTGCTTCGACCGTTGTTGCAACATTGGATTGCGAACGACGTCGGTTCGAATGACGACGCCGCCACGCCGCTGAAGAATCTGCACGTTGTCCTTGGGCTTCACCGCTTGCTTCTTCGAATCTGGAATCGGAACCGGAAAGAAATCGTCGTACCACGCGTCTTTCAGGGTGTCGTCCGTATCGATTCGCGCAACATCCGGCATCGAACCGTGGCGGTGTTCCGTCCCCAACAGGATCGTCGGCTGAATCGAAGAGGCCCAGTTCCCCCTCGGTAACTGCGAGGGCCAGGCGTTGAATCTCTTTGCGGACCAGGGTCGTCGCACGTTTCGACGAACTACCCCTCTCCTGATCCCAACCATCCATCAGTTTGCCGGCCATCTGCCGTTCGCCGATGTGGGCCGCGGCGACTGCCAACCGAACACCCACATCGCGGGCGGGTAGATTAGAATCCGGATAGCGATCTTTTAGACGGGACAACAGTTGAAACGCCGCAATAAAGTCATAACGATCCAATGCTCGGCTCGCCAGCTCAAAGGCGGCATCGTCGCCGCTGGACGACAAGAAAAAACGACGCACAATTTCGTTCAATCCCGCCTCACGGTCCTTGGCGTTCTCGCGGTTCATCAAGGCGGTCACTTGGGGATCGACGTGCCGACGATACGCCGCCAGGCCTTCGGGCGGCAACACTGCGATGGTCCGTTCGATGTCGGAGACCAGCGGTACATACCGGCCAAATCGCTGCTTGTCGACCGTTTCGTACGACCACGATTCATGCGTCGTCAACACATCCTGTGCATCGTCCAAATGCGCTGCCACACAATGGCCGCCAGGTCATACCGCCCATTCTTGAGATAGCGATCGGCGCGGGCGATGTTTTCGTTCTGATCGCTGTCGACGTTTACCTTGGCCTGGCCGATTGCGGCATTGGGATTGCCTGACGTGGGCGGTGGCCAGACGACCGGTCGCATCCCCTGCACGCCTGGAAATTGAGCGAAGACTATCGGCACCATCCCCAACGACATAACCGCCACGCTGGTAACCAAAATCAATAGCCTTCGCGTCGGCTCTCCTGTGAGTACCCAAGGGGTCAACCTGAGATCGTTCATTTGTCCGTTCATGTTCGATGTCCCCCCAAATACCAGCCAAAGAGTAATTCGCCCGACAACACGCCTGCCAGGGCCAAGGCTACATATTTCCACCACTCGCGACGAACGCCTGTCGAACGTAGATCCTTGAGCCTGCTGCTATCGATGATCTCGATATTGCTTCCTTTCCATCCATTGGCCAGGCTTCCAAGGTCGGCTCGCGCAAGATCGCTCTCGGTGGGATCCGTGTTGGCCGCAAACAATACCTCGTGCGGCGCGTTGTCGATTCGTTTCAATGCGAGCCTGTAGAATCCCGGCAGCTTCGTGTTGTCATAGCTAACCTGCCATGGGTCCTCGTCCTGAATACGTCGATCCGCTTCGCCCCTGTCAGCGTCGGCAAGCGTGTCAGCGTCGGCAAGCGTGTCAGCGTCGGCAAGCGTGTCCGGGACGGCACGCGAGTCCGGGACGGCAACGGGCCGCGGCTGCAATGCGACGGATTGACCGTCAGGGACGCCGAGGCGGACGACCTGTTGAAACTGAGCGAGATCGATCGGGTAGACAAGGGGCTGATCGACGACGATCTGACCATCACGACTCGTTGTGCGAGCCATATAACGAGTCAGGTCGTGAAGCAACGCGACGAAAACGCTGCCGGCCGGCTCTTGTGGCCAATTACTCCAATCGTCATCCAATGGCCACGTAAAGACGAAAACCCGGCCCTCGTCCAGACGACGTTCGACGATCGCAGGCGACCGCTTCGAGTCGGTGAATCGCGCCAGAACCCGAAATTGGGCGTCCTCACCGGGCTGCAGGTCGACCTGCCACCAGCGATAAACACGGATCAAACCCAGTAACGGATTGTTGTCTCCTTCGTACAGCTTCAACACGTCGTGATTCGGTTCCAGCACTTGAAGATTTACCCACTGCGACGCTTCTGCGTTGCCACCGAGTGCCGTTAACGCGACGGGTGACACGCCCTTCGCCTCGCGACAGAGTTCTGCATTAAAGTTGGTGGGATCGTATAACTGGTCGCCTGGGGCGATCACGAGTCCGCCGCCGCGGCGTACCCATGCCTCCAGGCTCTCACGACGAGGCGGACTGATGTTCTCCAGGTTGCACAGATACACAACCTGGTACGCTTCCAGATTCACCGTTTCCAGTTCGCTGGGACCTACGACACGTACGACGATTCCTGCGGGAAGATCACCGGGCGGCGTCAGCGCTCGCTGAAGGAAAAACGATTCACTGTCCCGGGGTGATGCCGCCGGGTCACCATCAATAAGTAGCGTATTGATGCCCTTGGAAACTCGTGCGGCAAAATAGTAGACGCTGTCGCCCGGAATCCGATCCGCCTCCCGTGCCGCCTCCCGTGCCGCAGTGGATAGCGTTACCTGGATTGGAATCGACGTCGACGGTGCATCATCCTCGGCCGGTGGTGGTACGAAGGCGAACGGAACGGTAGCTTTCTCACCAGCAGCAATGCTGTCGATACGTTCGGTCAACGGTAACTGGCCTTCGCCCTTCAGTTCGACTTGAACGTCACGGACCGACTCGGTGCCAAGGTTCCGCACAACAACGTCCAACTCGGCCGGCACGCCGGCGGCCAACAACGACTGCCGGGGAACGACGTCTGCCACCACAAGATTGTCGATCTGATCATCACCGATATCAACCACGTAGGCACCAGCCGCAGACTTCGCTAGCTGTCGCATGGCGGCGACCGCGTGGTTCGCAACGCGGGTGGCCTGCCCATCGCCGGAAGGCCTGGTCGCGTCCTGATCTTGTTGTGTTGCAGGGCCTTCCCAATCGCGCCGCCTCAGATCCGTAAACAGGTAGATGATTCGATTGGGCACCGCGGTGCGATCGTCGAACGATTCTTCGATGGCGGCCAGCGCGTCATCGAGATTTGCTGTCGTGGACGACGGATGCATTTCGTTGATCCTGGCCAACACGTCGGCCAGATTGTCACTGCTAACCGCTTGGACATCGACGACCGGCGACCGGGGGTTGGACGTCACGAACAGCGTAAAGGAATCGACCGATCGCTGGTTATCAAAGTCTTCGACCCAATCTGCAATGGCCGTTCGCGCTGCATCGAAGTGCGAGCGATCGTCGCCGCGACACGCCGTACTCAACGAATCATCCAGGATGACTAGTCGCTGCTGCCGACCCTCACCCAACAAGCCGGCCGCTAGCCCCCGATTATGGAACGGCCTGGCGACTAACAGGGCAATGAGAATCACGGCGGCGCAACGCAATAATAACAGCAACAAATCTTCGATGCGGATGCGACGTCGATTGCGCCGGTTCGCCTCCAGCAGAAAATCCATCGCTGCCCAATCAAGCGGCTTGTATCGCCGGCGGTTGAGCAGGTGAATGATGATCGGACCTGCGATACATAAGGAACCGGCAGCAAACAGACCTGGCCACAACAAGCTCATCGTGCACCCGCATAACGCCGAGCGGCCCCGCGAGCCGCTCGCCGCCGAAACGCCAAATAACTTGCCAGCGCCGCGTCCAGCGGCTTTCCCGTGTCCAGCAGCACATAGTCAACGCCAAGCGACGCGCAGCTCGTTCGCACCTGGTCCAGGAAGCGCCCGACGGCTGCCAGATAGGTTTTCCGCAAGGCCCGGGGATCCGTCAGCAGCTGCCGGTCGATTTCCAGGCCGCGGAAAAGAATGTTCTGCGTAAAGGGAAATGTCAGCTCGTCGCTGTGCATCACGTGCATTACAATCACTTCGTGTCCCCGCAGATGAAACTGCTGCAACGCATCGCCAAGTATCGCCGGGTCGACAAAAAGATCCGAAACCAGGACGACGATTCCGCGCCGTCGGATCTGAGCGGCCAGGCCCGCAAAGACCTCTGCCAGATCCGTTCCGTCTTTCGGTACCGTCGATTCCAGTTCGTGAACGATACGCTTGACCTGCGCTGGATGCGACGCGGAGGGGAGATTGCAATCGATTTTGTCGCTAAAGGTGACCAGACCCACTTGATCCTGCTGATGTTGCAACAAATGGGTGAGCGAAGCGCAAACGGTTGCGGCATAGTCGAACTTGCTCCACGAAGTTTCCATCCCCGATTCCATCCCCGCATAGCTCATCGAGGCGCTGCGATCGGCAATCAGCGTGCACTGCAGGTTGGTTTCCTCTTCATACTCCTTGATGTAAAGCCTGTCGGTCTTGGACCATACCTTCCAGTCGATGTGCCGCAGATCGTCTCCGGGCGCGTACTCACGGTGCGTCGCGAACTCGACCGCGAAGCCGTGGTAGGGACTCTTATGTTGACCGGTAATGAAGCCCTCCACCACATGTCGAGCGCGGACTTCCAGCCGCTTGATTTGCTCCAGAACTTCCGGCAACAAGTAGTTTTTTGCTGGCATAGAATTAAATTGCGGTAGCTAGGGACGCAAGCGACCTAAGGGACCGCCCGCTGTGCGCGGGTCTCCCCCGCTGTGCGCGGGTCTCCCCCGCTGTGCGCGGGTCTCCCCCGCTGTGCGCGGGTCTCCGACCCCGCACTCCCGCTGACCGAAGGTCTCCCGATTCGCAGGAGACCTTCGGTCAGCGATTTCGTCGAGGTCAGAGACCTGCGCCGAGCGCGAGGTCAGAGACCTGCGCCGAGCGCGAGGTCAGAGACCTGCGCCGAGCGCGAGGTCAGAGACCTGCGCCGAGCGCGTCGACCTGCCGCGCGAGTCCCATCGTCCTAGTCCAGCCATCGTCCATAGTCCATAGTCCACAGTCCACAGTCCATCGTCCATAGTCCACAGTCCACAGTCCATCGTCCATAGTCCATAGTCCACAGTCCATAGTCCATAGTCCATCGTCCCCTTACTTAAAGGCCTTCTGCAGCGAAGGTGGCACGTCGTCCCCCTCACTGCGCGGCGAAATTTCGCTCAAAAGTCGGTCCACAATGTCGTCAACGTCCACGCCGCTCGATTCCGCCGAAAACGTGGTAATCACGCGGTGTCTCATCACGGGATGAGCGACCGCTTTGATATCTTCGGTGGAAGCACTCGTCCGACCGTCCAGCGCAGCGCGCGTCTTTGCTCCCAACAGCAGATATTGAAAAGCCCGTGGACCGGCGCCCCAGCTAATCCAATCTTTCGCGAACTCAGCCGCGCCTTCCTCGTCGGCGCGCGTCGCGCGAACCAGGCGCAAGGCATAATGCGCTACGTGGTCGGCCACCGGCACTCGGCGAACCAGTTGCTGAAGTCGCACAATATCTTCACCGGACAAAACGGCATCTACTTCCGCTTCCGCCTGCGCCGTGGTCGACATCCCGATGTGGAACTCCTCGTCGTAATTGGGATACTTGACGAAGACCTTGAACATGAAGCGATCCTGTTGCGCCTCGGGAAGCGGAAATGTTCCTTCCTGTTCAATCGGGTTCTGCGTCGCCAGGACGAAAAATGGCTTCGGCAATGCGTGCCGTTCCCCCCCGATCGTTACCTGTTTTTCTTGCATTGCTTCCAGCAGCGCGGCCTGCGTCTTGGGCGGTGTTCTATTGATTTCGTCCGCCAGGATGATGTTGGCAAAGACGGGTCCTTTCAAAAACTTGAACTGTCGACCGCCGGTTGCCTTGTCCTCCTGGATAACCTCCGTGCCCGTGATGTCGGACGGCATCAGGTCGGGCGTAAATTGGATGCGATTGAAGTTCAGATCCATACAGCGGGCGAGCGTGCTGACCATCAGCGTCTTGGCCAGACCCGGAACTCCCTCCAGAACACAATGACCCTGCGCGAAGATCGCCAGCAGTAGCTGGTCGATCACTTCATCCTGTCCCACAATGACTCTGCCCAGTTCCCCGCGAATACGTTTGTATGCCTCGACCAGATATTCCAGGGCCGCCAGGTCATCGTTGGTCAGGTCCGTCATCGATTCTGTCAGTGGTTGTTGCATTATCTATCTTCCGTTGGGTTCATCGATTAAGTCGCTGCAAAGCGGCCTGAGCGCTTTGCATGATGTCAGCTTCCGGATGCGCGTCAGCCAGCTTTGTCAGTGGCACGGTCGCCGCTTCGGACCCGATCAATTCCAATGCGTGGACGACGCGATACATTCTACGCAGATCCGCATCCGATAAATTCGATTTATCGATTGGCGCTGCGAGGATGCGTGTAATCCGGTAGTGCACCTCGGCCGAATCGGTTTCATTCAGTGCCTTTCGCAAGATAGCATCGGCCGAAGATCGCATCTTCAACAACTCGGAGTGGGCCGCCTCGCGAACCAGGAAACGATCATCGTTCAGTTCCTGGACCAGTTGCTTGATCCGCGCGATATCAGTTCCCGTCGCGGCTTCATCGACGTGACCAGCGAGGAATGTCACGGCGTTTTCCGGTGATGCGATCAACGTCGACATCGCTTGATACGCATCCGCGGCCTCGACCGAGGCCATCCGTTCCCAGATTTGTGGCGGATCAACGGGTTTCTGCTGGTCTGGGTCTGGATGACCAAATATTGCGCGATTCACATCCCAAACGATCGTCGACTTATCCTTGCGACCCGAGGCACCGCTCGCCAGCCGCCGACTGTCGTGTGAAAAAGCA
This sequence comes from uncultured Planctomycetales bacterium, assembly GCA_963844115.1. Taxonomy (GTDB): domain Bacteria; phylum Planctomycetota; class Planctomycetia; order Pirellulales; family UBA7805; genus CS4-C045. The sequence goes on from CAWJNN010000030.1 coordinate 44,812, forward strand.
ACCGCACAGACACGGTCCAAGTGACCCGACAACGTAACAATGGGCCGGCCCGTGATGACTTCCCAAACTCGCACGGTTCCGTCCCAACTTGTGGTGGCCAACAGCCATCCATCGGGAGAGAAGCCAATCGACTGAACCGGCTCCGTATGGCCGCTTAGCGTCAACGGTTGCTCTGCTTGCTCCAGCCGCCATAGGACCGCATGGTTCTGTCGTCGACAGCAGACCAGCAGCCACTTTCCATCGGGCGAAAAACGGCCTGTGACGGGCGCTGCCGTTAAATTGCGAAGTATCTTTTGTTCGCCCGACTCTAAATTGCGAATCGAAATCCAATGGCGACCGCGCGAGCCGTGCAATTGGTTGTAGATCGCCAGCAGCTTGCCATCCTGCGAGATGTTGACGCAATTCTCCGAGGGCTGAAGCGACCAGGATCCCTGATCGATCCGACGACCGTCCGCGGTGTCAAACAGCCGATGTTGCTTCCCCTCGACCGCAAGCATTCTCTTGCCGTCCTCCCGAAACGAAATGATCGCCGCCCCTCCTTTGATCTGTCGCACGAGCTCGCCTGTGTTAACATCCCAAAAAGCGATTCGCTCGTCTTCTCCGGACGAAGCGGTCACGATTGTCTGACCGTCCGACGTGAAACCGAGCGCGGTAACCCGTCCCTCATGTCCGTCGATGTCGCACATCGGTTTGCCATTTCGCGCATCCCAAATGTGGACGATTTGATCGGAGGTACGGGTCGCCAGATAATCGCCATTACCTGAAAAGGCAACGTCGTAGACCCCGTACGTGTCAGTCGCGTCGCCAAACGAACCGACTCGCAGCAAGGCACCTTCGGGCAGCTTCGCTTCGACTTCCTGCGGGTCGCCGCAGGCACTGTTTCCGGTTCCGGTTCCGTTTCCGCTTCCAAAAGCCAGCAAGACCGCGCAGCCCGCCGTGAGGGTAACTCGGTAAATCAGCAAATGGCGGCGGCTATTCAAATTAGTGCCTCGGCCCCTGACCCGACAGATTCCGCCTACGAATCGCGACACGACACGTCGGCGCTTACGAATATACGCCGGTCGATGGGATCCAGTGGATATCTGCCTTGCTGCCAGTTCCTCTAGATCCGCGCACCGTGGGGCCAGTCTCAATGCGGGATCAATCACGCTCCAGTTTAATGAGATGCGCGCTGTCGGCGATAGTTCCTAGGAAAAGCGGCCCGTTTTCACGAGAATTACGTATCGTCTCCGCAGATTGTGGGAACATATCGAAAGACGGCACGTCAAAGCTCTATAACTTCCAACGTGATTGCTCGCGAACGTCAGCGAGCTACTAAGAATCGGACACAAAGTCATCATGAAGCCTCGCCTCTATCTGCTGGCCGCGGGACTCGCCATTGGTCTGGCCATGAAGTGGGCCACCCAACCCGTACCGCCGGCACGTCGGGCGGAGGCCGGCGATCCACCTGGTCAAGGTCAAGCACAAATCGACATGGCGGACCCTTTGGTGCCGCCCCTAAAGATCCCCGGCCTGCTGCCCCCCGTCCTTGAACCGCAGCATCAACAACCGCTACTGTTTCGACCCGCAACGGCCAGCACACTCTTTGGACACGATCCCCGCGCCATGTTCCACGCGCATGGTGAAAAAGTCTGCGCGTCGGGATGCGCCGTAAGTAACCATCCCACCGATGAACTGACGGAAACGAGATTCCACGAGCTGATCGCGCAGTACGCGAAAGAGCCGATGAGCGAAGACAGCCTTGCGCTGGAAACGCTGCTCTATTTCGGTCGACAGACGATCGACATGCTGGACGATCTGGACGTGCTTCCCCTGGACCCGGTGCGGGCCCGATTCCTGGCCCGCGAGCTAACGATCACGCACGCCAAAGTATCCATTCGGGTCGTTGACCAGCATGGTGACGTTCGCGCGTCGCTGCCGCCGACGGCCGTGCCATTCGATCGGCGTCATGTTTTCGACATGGACAACCATAACGTCCAGCCGCTGGTAACCAGTGGCACGGTCAAACGCGTCGGACTGTATCACCTTTGGACTCGGTTGTGACTGGAAGGCGTCCACTTTGTGGCGGGACCGTGGTTCGCGGTCCATCGCAGCGGCGACGACTGGCAGGATCTGGGGCAGGTTTGGATCAGCAACGGCCAGCAAGACTGCCAGGGCAGTATTCAGATACGCGTTGAACTGGAGGAACCAGATACGAGTTACGCGATGCGGGGTACGGGATTCGAGATGCGCGATCCCAAAACCAGCATCTCGCAACCTGAATCCCGCATCGCGCATCAGGCAGCGCGCGCAAGGACAGACTAGACATGTTAAACGCGAAATCTACAAACTGGCTCGCTGTTCTATTTATCGCCTGCGGTGTCGCCACCGCCCACGCCGATCCGTGCGGCATGGTGCCACCGATCTATTCAGGCGGGGGAGTACCGATCGTGCGGATCGGTGAACAGCAGACGTTTGTGTTCTTCAAAGCCGGTGTAGAGACGTTTGTCATTCGTCCGGGTTTTTCCGGCAAGGTTGACGAGTTTGGCATGTTGATCCCCTTTCCCACACCACCGGCCATCCGGAAAGTTCCTGATCACATCTTTCCGCACATCGCGGCGGCCGTGGACCCTCCAGAGGTCGTTGTTGACCTGCGCTGGCGCGGAGAAATGCGTAAGGCGGCATCGCGAGGAAAAGGAGGCAAAGACGACGGTCTGGCGTTCCGGGAATCAGAGAAAGAAGAAGTCCGCGTCCTGAGTCAGGAGGCCGTCGGCATGTACGAAGTGGCGGTCCTGGAGGCGGGCAGTGCGGCGGCGCTAAAACGCTGGATGGACCAACACGGTTACCGCTATCCCGACGGGATGGACAAGGTCTGCGAGGAGTACATCGACGACAGCTGGTGTTTCGTGGCGATCAAGACCAAGGTCGGACAAAAACAAAACGTCGACCCACAGCCTGGACAGCGAACGGTCGATCCGCACCTGCCCGCTGGCTCGACATTCGACGGCCACGTCCAAGCCATGGGTTTTCGTTTCAAGACCGACGAACTGGTCGTGCCGATGCGACTGAGCGCATTCAACGACGGTGAATTACGCAACATCGTCTACTTGCTGACTGACGGCCCACGTAAGATCCGCGCTATCCCCGAAGAATACGTCATGCGGCAAATTTCCGGCCGGCAACTGTTCGGCAACGTGACCGAGCCGCTGCCGTTGCGGATCATCGGCGGCACCGAAAAGGACCTGAGCGACTGGCATCGCCAGTGGTTGCCGGCACAGCGCGATCCGGAACCCAAGAATGGCGCGGCGAAAGATTTGTTTGCCTCGGATCTGCTGGCCGTCAGTAGCGGTCAACTCTCGCTGCCGCATGAAGAACAGGAAAAAGAGCTGCTCGCAATCGGCGAGCACCTGGGCCTTCGCGGCGGCGCGATCGACATACTGAACACTGCTTCCCTGAAGGCCGACCGTGACCAGACCATCGATAAAGCGCTGGCTGACCTCGCACAACTAACCCTCACTGTCGTCGATGGCGATTTCCCACGCGAGGTACTGTCCGGGCAAAACCTGGCGTTTGCAGAATACCGCATGCCCCGCCGCCGCAATTCCGCACAACTGTACGACGCCAAACTAAAAGGCCCGGCCCCTCAACAGCCGGGCGTATTGAAACTTGGGAAATTGAGCCCCGCAAAACAACAACCCGCACGAACGGCGAATGCCTGGCTGCCGTTAACTGTATTCTTGGCGCTGCTCGCATTCCGTCGAAGACCTCTCTGGAGAATTTCCCGATGACCAAATACCAAAGTCCAATACAATCGGACTTGGAGAAACGCGCAGCACCTGTTCATCGTTGGACGTTGGGCGTTCGATGTTGGACGTTCGATGTTCACAATCGTCGCGGTCGCGATGCTCGGCACTTCCGGCGCCCTCGCCGACCCCTGCGGCATGGTCCCACCGGTTTACGTGGGTGAAGGAGTCCCCATCACGCGGATCGGTGAACAGCAGACGTACGTCTTTTACAAGAACGGCGTGGAAACCTTCGTCATTCGCCCTGGCTTTACCGGCAAGGTGGATGAATTCGGAATGCTGATTCCCTTTCCCACGCCACCGTCGGTCCGCAAAGTGCCGGATCATATTTTCCCGCACATCGCCGCCGCTATCGATCCACCCGAAGTGGTGATCAATCTGTTCCCATTGCCACAAGCGGCGATGGCCGGGGTGCCGCACGAAATGGAGCCGCTTTGGGCTTTGACGATCGTCTGAAAAAAGACAAGGTTCGCGTTATCCGCAAAGAAGCGGTCGGCATGTACGAAGTCGTCGTCCTCGAGGCCGGCAGCTCCGCTGCACTCAAGCGTTGGATCGACGAACACGGTTATCGCTATCCCACTGGCATGGATAAAGTGTGCGATGAATACGTCGGTGACGGTTGGTGCTTCGTGGCCGTCAAGACCAAGGTAGGCCAGAAGGAGGGTGTCCAGCCCAAACCCGGACAACGCGCGACGAACCCGCAACTTCCGGCCGGCTCGTCATTCGACGGCTTTGTCCAGGCGATGGGATTCCGGTTCCAAACCGATGAACTGGTCGTGCCGATGCGGCTGAGCGCTTTCAACGACGGTGAATTACGCAACATCGTCTACTTGCTGACGGACGGCCCACGCAAGATCCGCGCGATCCCCGAAGAATACGTCATGCGGCAGCTACCAGGCAGCCAGTTATACAAGAACGTAACCGACCCCTTGCCGCTGCGAATCATCGGCGGCACCGAAAAGGACCTGCAGGAGTGGCATCGCCGAGGCCTCGCCGAACGCCGCAATCCGGAACCCCAAAACGGTGCCGCCAAGGACCTGTTTGCTTCGGACATCCTGGCCGTCGCGAGCGGTCGGTTATCGCTGCCTCACGAAGAACAGGAAAAAGAGCTGCTGGCGATCGGCGAACGTTTGGGCCTACGGGCGCGGAAATCGACAAGCTCAACGCCGTCGCGCTCAAATCCCAGCGAGACAAGACGATCGGCGAAGCGTTGAACGACGTCAAAGCGATGACGCTGACCGTCGTCGACGGCGAATTCCCCCGCGAAGTGCTCTCCGGTCAGAATCTGACCTTCGCCCAATACCGCATGCCGAATCGGCGCAACGGCGCAATCTTACGATGCGAATACCAAACGCCCGTCAGCCAAAAAGCAAGGCGTATTGAAAGTAGGCCAGTTGAGCCCGCTGCCGCCGGACAAACCGAAAACCGCCTTGACGGTAATCAGTATCGGTGCGGTTTTCGTCGCCTTTGTCCTGTGTTGGAGTCCCGCCTTTGCTACTCTGCGAAGCACGAGCAGGCGGCTTGGGAAATCAAATACGCGAACCGATGCCGCCTAAAGGCGGAACTACGAACTATGGAAATCCGAATATCCAAATCCCAATGTCCAATGGCCTACAACGCACTGCGGCAAGGTAATAAAATGACAGTTGGACGTTGGGCGTTCGATGTTGGACGTTCGATGTTCTCTGTCGCCGCGATGCTTGCAGCGTCAGTCGCGCTCGCCGACCCCTGCGGAATGATTCCGCCCGTCTACCTCGGCGACGGAGTACCGATCGCCAGGATCGGGGAACAAAAGACCTATGTGGCCTACAAGGACGGCATCGAGACGTTCGTAATCCGGCCAGGATTTTCAGGCAAAGTCGATGAATTCGGCATGCTGATCCCGTTCCCCACTCCGCCCGCCGTGCGCAAAGTGCCCGATAATGTCTTCCCACAGATCGCGGCAGCCATCGACCCGCCGGAGGTCGTGATCTATGCAAACTTCCCCTTGGACGACTTCGTGGTCGACATGGCCTTCGGCAACGAGGAAGAAGAGAAACTCGGTATCCATCGCGACGAGGTCCGAGTGCTGCGTCAGGAAGCGGTCGGCATGTACGAAGTCACCGTTCTGGAGGCTGGCAGTGCGGAAGCGTTGAAACGCTGGATGGACCAGCACGGCTACCGGTATCCCGACGGGATGGACAAAGTCTGCAACGAATACGTCGACGACGGCTGGTGCTTCGTCGCGATCAAGACCAAAGTCGGACAAAAGAAAGGCGTCGATCCGCGGCCTGGACAGCGTACGGTCGATCCGCAACTGCCGGCCGGATCAACATTCGACGGTCACGTCCAGGCGATGGGCTTTCGCTTCAAGACCGACGAACTGGTCGTGCCGATGCGACTGAGCGCGTTCAACGACGGCGAACTGCGCAACATTGTCTACTTGCTGACCGATGGCCCCCGCCGGATTCGCTCGATTCCGGAAGAATACGTCGTGCGCCAGCTATCCGGTAAGCAGTTGTACGCGAATGTTACTCAGCCGTTGCCCCTGCGAATCATTGGCGGCGGTGAGGAGGTCCTTGAGCAATACGATGCCGATCAGCTGGCCCAGCAGCGCGACCCTGAACCGAAGAACGGCGTCGCGAAAGTGCTGTTCGCTTCCGATCTGCTGGCTCTCAGCAGTAACCAACTATCGCTGCCGCACGAGGAACGAGAAAAGGAACTGCTCGCCATAGGCGAACATCTTGGCTTGCGCGGCAACGAAATCGACAGTTTGAATGCGGAAGCCTTGACGAAGGAATCAGACGAGACAGTCAACAAAGCGCTGACAGCGATCAAAGACATGACACTCACGGTCGTCGACGGCGATTTTCCCCGTGAAGTGCTATCCGAGCAAAATTTAATGTTCGCCGAATACCGCATGCCCCGGCACCGCAATAACGCTGCGTCGTACGATGCCAATCAAATGGGACCAGCGGCGAAGAAAGAAGGCATCTTGAAGGTCGGTGCATTGGTCCCAGGCGCTACGAAGAAAACGATGCTAGCGGACGGCCTCGTTCTAACAGTCTGGTCCGCATTTGTTGCCGTATTGGTCGTTCCCAGACAACGTAGGCCGGAATCCCGGCACAGCGGGACTTGTTCCGGCCTACATGTGCCAGAAACCACAAGGGAGATTTTCAAATGTCAAAATCCCACTGTCCAAGTAACAAGTTGACCGTTCGACGTTGGACGTTCGATGTTGGATGTTCGATGTTCGCCGCCGTCCTCTGCACAGCAACCATGTTGATGGCGCCTTTTTCGGCGACCACCGCCCTCGCCGATCCGTGTGGCATGGTGCCGCCGATTTACCAGGGCCAGGGGCCGCCCATCACCCGGGTGGGTGAACAAACAACCTATGTCTTCTTCAAAGACGGCGTCGAATCGTTCGTCATCCGTCCTGGGTTTTCGGGGAAAGTCGACGAGTTCGGAATGTTGATCCCCTTCCCTTCCATACCCGAGCTGCGCAAGATGCCCGACCACATTTTTCCTCACGTCGCCGCCGCGATTGATCCACCGGAGGTCGTGATCGATGTCGCCCCCGTGTTGTTCGAAGCCGCCGCGGCCAAAGATGGCGGTGGGTTTGGTGGCGGCGGATTGGAAGTGCAACGAATGCAAAAGAATGAAGTCCGCGTCGTTCGTGAGGAGGCCGTGGGGATGTACGAAGTGGCCGTTTTGGAAGCCGGCAGCGCCGCGGCACTCAAACGCTGGGTGGACCAGCACGGCTACCGCTATCCGGACGGCATGGACAAAGTGTGCGACGAGTACGTCGCTGACGGCTGGTGCTTTGTGGCCGTCAAAACCAAGGTCGGACAAAAACAGGGCGTCGATCCACAGCCCGGCCAACGCACTGTCGATCCGCAACTCCCAGCCGGCTCGACGTTCGACGGTCACGTCCAGGCCATGGGCTTTCGTTTCAAGACCGACGAACTGGTCGTCCCGATGCGGCTGAGCGCGTTCAACGATGGCGAGCTGCGGAACATCGTCTACCTGCTGACCGATGGCCCCCGCCGTATTCGTTCGATCCCGGAAGAATACGTCGTGCGGCAAATGGACGGCGAGCAGCTATATCGTAACGTGACCGACCCCCTGCCCTTGCGGATCATCAACGGCACCGAAAAAGATCTGCAGGACTGGCACCGCCAGGGACTGGCCGAACGACGAAACCCCTACCCCAAGAACGGAGCGGCCAAGGAGCTGTTCGCTGCCGACGTCATGGCCGTTCGCTCCGGGCAACTATCGCTGCCCCACGAGGAACGCGAAAAGGAACTGCTGATGGTCGGCGAGCGTCTAGGGTTGCGTGGCAGCGATATCGACAAGCTGAACGCCGACGCGCTCCAGCAAGAAAAGGACAAGATCGTGCAAAACACTCTTCAAGACATCAAGGAGATGACCATCACCGTCGTTGACGGCGATTTTCCGCGCGAGGTGCTGGCGGGCGAGAATCTGGCGTTTGCTGAATACTCCATGCCGCGGGCCCGCAATCATCCCCGCTTTTATGACGCGAAAACCTACGGTCCCGCACCAAAACAACCTGGTATCCTCAAATATGGAGAACTCGGAATGAACGATCCTATCGATTCGAATCATGTCACAAATTCGCGGCTCGGCTGGCTATTCCCCGCCGGTCTGGCCGCCCTGGCCTCGGCTGGACTGATCGTCCTCCGCCGTTCGCGACGTGCCGCCGTGATGTCAGTCATCGTGGCAATGACGATGGTGCTGTTGACTGCCAAGATAACCCTTGCCGAGGACGAAGTTTCGCCTCGTGATCTGATCCAACAGCTCGGCGAGAAGAAGACGGCCCAGGCTGCCGTTGACGGCCTGGTTGCCATCGCCGCGAAGGGAAATGAACAGCGCGAGCGCGTCGTCAAATTGCTGACGGGCGTCGCCCGCGAGGAAGAAAAACTATCGAAAAGAGGCTGGGCGATCGCCGCGCTAGCCGGTGTCGGCGGACAGGATGTCGACGAACTGCTGCTGAACATCCACGCCGATAGCGGACAACCTGATCTGGTCCGCACGTGGGCGGCTGCCGCACGAGTCACCATGACGCGGACCGCCGCCGGACTGCTGGAGAAAGCCGCGCTGATCGGGCAGTTTCCCTCGCTCGGTCGACCCATCGGCATGCGGCTGGTCGAACAGCTGAACGCCGACAGCGGCGAAGTTTCGGCAGAAGGCCTCATCGCGGTAACGATGAGAGTACCGAATCTGGCCCAAGCGCTGGCCCCTGCCGTTCTCGCGTTGGGTTCGGACAAACTGGCCGAAGTTCTCACGAGCGCGAAAGATCAGAACGTACGCCGGCAGGCGGCCGGCTATCTGGGCACGTTGGCAGCTCAAGGCGATGCCAAGGTTGCCGATAAGGTAATCGACGCCTATAAGTTCGACGTCGAGGCCACAGATGTTCCGTGGAACGGCGGCCCGTTATTCCTGCCGGGCATCAATTGGCAAAAGGAAAATGCCCGCGCGCTGGTCGGAAACCTGATCCGCTGGCACCTGTGGTGTGACCGCAATGAGAAGTCCGCAGAAAAAACCCAGATCCATAACAACATCCGCAGCCTTGGACTGGCCCAAGCGGCAGGCTACCAGAACCCTGACTGGCAGGAGGCGGACACCGTCACGTGGCTGACCGTCTGGGGAAAGGTGGTCGGTCGAGCGGAATTGGAGAAAATCCTGAAGGAACAAGGTGTGGCTGGCAGTAACCGTTATGCAGCGGCCCTCAACGGGTTAAACTAAAGGACAAGACCACGGGATCGGCCGTTTTCGTCGCGGACATTGCTACGGGGTCGATCGAAACGGCATCGGGAGTCTTATTCGCGATGAAGGGAGAATACTATACAAAGCCGCCACCACGCGAAAAAGACTCCCGACCCCTTCGCACCGGCCGATCCCTTCGCGCGAGACCGCTGATCTACACTGTCGCTCTACTAACGCTGTCCACAATAACACTGTCCACTTTAGGGCAGGCGCCCGTCCGCGGCGAAACACCCCAACCGGAGCTAATCACTCCCGACACGCAAGAGGCGATCGATGCCGGACTGGAATACCTGGCAAAGCGCCAAATCAAGAACGGTGACAACCGCGGCGCCTTCGGGACCACCGGCTATAGCGGCGGCGTGGCCGTCGCCTCGCTTGCGGGGGTGGCATTCATGGCGTCCGGTGATCCGCCAGGACAAGGCAAGTATGGCCAGCATGTCGATCGGGCCGTGCAATTCTTGATGCGCAATACCCAGGCCACGGGCTACGTTTCGGCCCCCGGCACCAATGACCGCATGTACGGTCACGGCTTCGCCACGTTGTGTATGGCCGAAGCACACGGCATGTCCAACCGGCAGGAGTTACGAAAAAAGCTGGAACTGGCCGTCAAATTGATCGTTGATACGCAGAGCGACCAGGGCGGCTGGCGTTACATGCCGCAGAAACAGGATGCCGATCTGTCCGTCACGATTTGCCAGATCATGGGGTTGGCGCGGCGGCCGAGTCGGGGCTGAGCGTTCCCAAAGAAACGAGGCGGCGCGCCATCGACTACGTGAAGAAATCACAGCAAACGGACGGTTCGTTTATGTACACGATTCCCAGCGGTCACTCGACCCTGGCCCTCACCGCCGCCGGGCTCGTTTCGTTTCACAGCGCGGGCATCTACGATACACGCGAAGTCCGCAAAGGCCTCGACTGGATGATACGCTTCGTTCCCGGCGGTCCCGACGAGGCCGGTGCACGGGGGCACAACTACTTTTACGCTCATTACTATGCCGTCCAGGCTGCCTGGCATGGCGGCGGCGAATACTGGGCTAAGTGGTACCCGGCCATTCGCAACGAGTTGTTGCAGCGTCGAAACCGTGCGGACGGCTCGTGGTCGGACCCCAGCGTCTGCAGCGAGTACGCGACCGCCATGGCCTGCATCATCCTTCAGATGCCCAACAACTATCTGCCTATCTTTGGGGAATAACCCTATAAACGGGTAGTTCGTTTCGCACTCCCCTTCGCACCATTTCGGGTCGCTGGGCCCCTGACCTTCGGGGTCGCACCGCAAAAAGCCCGTTCTTCGCGGTAAATTTGGCCGTATTTTTCTGGTCAATTTCCTTTCGCAGCCCGTGCCGCGTGATTAGCATGGGGTTAGACCCCTATCTTTTTCAGGTTTCCAACCATGCAGCGCGAAATGCGCTGTCGCCGTGTTCATTTGGCGCGCCTACCACCCAGTAGCTGCGACGCCTGCCACTTTGCTACGCACCTGAGTTAAGCATCTATGAGGAGCGCCCGTCGTGTCCAATCGCATCAAGAAGAAATCCGTCCGTCAATCATTGGACAAGTTGCGACGTAAGAACCGTCGTAGCGCAGCGTGGAAAAGCGGGCTTCTCCTCGAACAACTTGAGGACCGCAGGCTCCTGGCGGTGGTCGCCACCGACCTGGCTGACTATGCGCCAGCTGATACGGCATTGATTTCCGCAACGGGATACCAACCGGGAGAAACCGTCGAATTCCAGGTGTTGCACATTGACGGCACACCAAACACGGGCAATGGACACGACCCGTGGTTTGTGACGGACGGCAGCCCCGAAGACCTGGACGGACTCGTGGATGGTAACGTCGATACCTCGTGGTTTGTCGATCCCGACGACTCGCTGGGTGCGACGTTCGAACTGACCGCGTCCGGGCAAAGTTCCGGCCTTGTCGCAACAACATTCTTTACGGATGCAGGCGGTGACTATTCGATCGATTTCAGCGCGGCCGATCCGGATCTCTACGCGAGCTTGTTACCAGGGCAAGTGGCAGTACCGACGGGTCGCGCGAACGATCCTATAACAAATGCCGCGGACGATACGAGCGTTGAATCGTTGGCTCCCTCATCCTTAGCACTCGGACAGATCGTCCCGTTCAAGTTTCGTATTTCCGTCGACGGCGGTTCACCCGCAAATGACTCCATCACGTTCGTCGCAGGTTTCGAAACTGAGACCAACAATGGCGGTGCATTCGGATATGACGCCAGTCTTGGTGTGCTTGCTGCCTTTGTCGATGAGGGCGACCCGAACCACAGCGAGTCAGGAACCGGAACCGACGCCACCGTAGACAACTTTTCTTGGATGCTCGTAGGCACCGAAATTCAGGGCACCATCGAAGTGGCCGGACTCGATCCGAACGAGGAAGTTATCGTTGAAGTCTGGTTGGTTCTGCAAGATTCGATAATGGCCGGTACAACGTCAAATGTGCAATCCCGTCTGATTGACGCGGATACGTCGGGAACCGTTGAGTCTGGGCAAAACATCAGCACAGGTAATCAAACGATTCCCCTGCTGAAGGTCCAAGACTTCTTTTCCGCAGACGCCGATTTGTCGGTTACCAAAAGCGACGTCGCGATGGAGCCTGTCGCGATCGGAGACACTTTCGACTACACAATTGTCGTGACCAACAATTCGACCGACGTCGTAGCCAACTCCGTCATCGCCACAGACACGTTGGACGCGGATACCATCTTCGTCAGCTCGTCCGTCAACGACACCCAAGGTTTTGTGACGACCGTTAGCCATGATGGTGCGCCAACCGGTGGCGTCGTTACGGCAGACTTGGGATTCCTGAACCCCGGTGAGGCGGTCACCATTACGCTCACCGTCCAGGTGGGTAACGTTACGAATCCAACAGGCGGAGTTTTCGAAGGTAACTGCAACGGTGCCGAGGACCTGTGCAACACGGTAATGGTCACCAGCATCACCGACGATCCGAACACGAGCAATAACTCGGATGATGAACCAACCGGTGTAGCCGGCAACCCGGCGTACACGATCGTCAAAACAGTCACCGACGTCGGCGGCGACGGACCCGGTGGCATGGTCGACGCGGCTGCGGACGTGATCACCTATCAGATCGTCGTCACCAACACCGGTGACCAGAGCATCACCGGCGTCAGCCTCGCCGACCCCTTGTTGCAAGGCGCCAACGGCACGCTGAGCGGCGAGACCGAATCGCTGACCAACGACGACATCCTGGAAGTCGGCGAGACCTGGACCTACACCGGTACCTACACCGCTCAACAGTCCGACATCGATGACAACGGTGGCGGCGATGGCGACATCGACAACACGGCCACGGTCAGTAGCAACGAGCTCCCCAACGAAAGCGACAGTGAAGACGTACCGATCGCCCAAAACCCCGCGTACACGATTGTCAAAACGGTCACCGACGTCGGTGGCGACGGGGCCGGTGGCATGGTCGACGCGGCCGGCGACCTGATCACCTATCAGATCGTCGTCACGAACTCGGGCAACCAGAGCATCACCGGCGTCAGCCTCGCCGACCCCTTGTTACAAGGCGCCAACGGCACGCTGAGCGGCGAGACCGAATCGATGGCCAACGACGACATCCTGGAAGTCGGCGAGACCTGGACCTACACCGGTACCTACACCGCTCAACAGTCCGACATCGATGACAACGGTGGCGGCGACGGGGATATCGATAACACGGCGACCGTCAGCAGCGATCAATTGCCCAACGAAAGCGACAGTGAAGACGTGCCGATCGCCCAAAACCCCACGTACACGATTGTTAAAACGGTGACCGACGTCGGCGGCGACGGGGCCGGTGCCATGGTCGACGCGGCCGGCGACCTGATCACCTATCAGATCGTCGTCACCAACACGGGCAACCAAAGCATCACCGGCGTCAGCCTTGCCGATCCGCTCTTGCAAGGCGCCAACGGCACGCTGAGCGGCGAGACCGAATCGATGACCAACGACGACATCCTGGAAGTCGGCGAGACCTGGACCTACACCGGCACGTATACCACTCAGCAGTCGGACATCGATGATAACGGCGGTGGCGACGGGGATATCGATAATACGGCCACCGTCAGCAGCGATCAATTGCCCAACGAAAGCGACAGTGAAGACGTGCCGATCGCTCAAAACCCCACCTACACGATCGTCAAGACAGTCACCGACGTCGGTGGCGATGGTGCCGGTGGCCTGGTCGATGCGGCCGGCGACCTGATCACCTATCAAATCGTGGTTACCAACACAGGCAACCAGAGCCTCACCGGCGTCAGCCTCGCCGATCCGCTCTTGCAAGGAGCCAATGGGACGCTGAGCGGCGAGACCGAATCGATGACCAACGACGACATCCTGGAAGTCGGCGAAACCTGGACCTACACCGGTACCTACACCGCTCAGCAGTCAGACATCGATGACAACGGCGGTGGCGACGGGGACATCGATAATACGGCCACCGTCAGTAGCAACGAGCTACCCGACGAGAGCGATAGCGAAGACGTACCCATCGCTCAGGCTGCAGGTTACGCGATCAACAAGACCGTCACCGACGTCGGCGGTGACGGCGCGGGCGGAACCGTGGATGCGGCGAACGACGTGATTACCTACCAGATTGTCGTGACCAACACGGGCAACCAGAGCATCACCGGCGTCAGCCTCGCCGACCCGCTGTTACAAGGCGCTAATGGGACGCTGAGCGGCGAGACTGAATCGATGACCAACGACGATATCCTGGAAGTCGGCGAGACCTGGACCTACACCGGCACCTACACCGCTCAACAGTCCGACATCGATGACAACGGTGGCGGAGACGGCGACATCGATAACACGGCCACCGTCAGTAGCAACGAGCTACCCGACGAGAGCGACAGTGAAGACGTACCGATCGCTCAAAACCCCGCGTATACGATCGTTAAAACGGTCACCGACGTCGGCGGTGACGGCGCGGGCGGAACCGTGGATGCGGCCAACGACCTGATCACCTACCAGATTGTCGTAACCAACACGGGTAATCAGAGCATCACCGGCGTCAGCCTCGCCGACCCCTTGTTGCAAGGCGCCAACGGCACGCTGAGCGGCGAGACCGAATCGATGACCAACGACGATATCCTGGAAGTCGGCGAGACCTGGACCTACACCGGTACCTACACCGCTCAACAGTCGGACATCGATGACAACGGTGGCGGAGACGGGGATATCGATAACACGGCGACCGTCAGCAGCAACGAGCTACCCAACGAAAGCGACAGTGAAGACGTACCGATCGCCCAGAACGCCGCCTATACGATCGTTAAAACGGTCACCGACGTCGGCGGTGACGGGGCCGGCGGCATGGTCGACGCGGCCGGCGACCTGATCACTTATCAGATCGTCGTGACCAACACGGGCAACCAGAGCATAACGGGCGTCGGCCTCGCCGATCCGCTGTTACAAGGCGCGAACGGCACGCTGAGCGGCGAGACCGAATCGATGACCAACGACGACATCCTGGAAGTCGGCGAGACCTGGACCTACACCGGTACCTACACCGCTCAACAGTCGGACATCGATGATAACGGTGGCGGAGATGGTGATATCGACAACACGGCCACGGTCAGCAGCAACGAGCTCCCCAACGAAAGCGATAGCGAAGACGTACCTATCGCCCAGAACGCCGCTTATACGATCGTCAAGACAGTCACCGACGTCGGTGGTGACGGCCTGGCGGAAGCGTGGATGCGGCCAACGACGTGATCAGCTACCAGATTGTCGTCACGAACTCGGGCAACCAGAGCATTACGGGCGTCGGCCTCGCCGATCCGCTGTTACAAGGCGCGAACGGCACGCTGAGCGGTGAGACCGAATCGCAGACCAACGACGACATCCTTGAAGTCGGCGAGACCTGGACCTACACCGGTACCTACACCGCTCAGCAGTCGGACATCGATGACAACGGTGGCGGAGACGGGGATATCGATAACACGGCCACCGTCAGCAGCGATCAATTGCCTAACGAAAGCGACAGTGAAGACGTTCCGATCGCGCAGAATCCGGCCTATACGATTATCAAGACAGTCACCGACGTCGGCGGCGACGGGGCCAGCGGCCTGGTCGATGCGGCTGGCGACCTGATCACGTACCAGATCGTGGTCATCAACACAGGCAACCAGAGCGTCACCGGCGTCAGCCTCAGCGATCCGTTGTTGCAAGGTGCGAATGGCACGCTGAGCGGCGAGATCGAATCGCTGACCAACGACGACATTCTGGAAGTCGGCGAGACCTGGACCTATACCGGCACCTACACCGTTCAGCAGTCGGACATCGATGACAACGGTGGCGGCGACGGTGATATCGACAACACGGCCACCGTCAGCAGCACGGAGCTGCCCGACGAAAGTGATAGCGAAGACGTCCCGATCGACCAGAACCCGGCCTACGCGATCGACAAAACGGTCACCGATGTCGACGGTGGCGGCCCGATGGGTGAGGTCGACGCCGCTGGCGATGTGATCAGCTACCAGGTTCAGGTCGTCAACACTGGCAACCAGACGATCACCGGCGTCACGCTCGCCGATACCCTGGTGGCCATGGTCGGCTCGGCCACGGAATCCGGCGGCACTGGCGTCAACGGCGACGGCAACCTGGACGTCGGTGAAACTTGGACCTGGACCTACACCTACGTCGTCACTCCGACCGACATCAACACCAACGGCGGCGGCGATGGCGACATTGATAACACGGCCATTGTCAGCAGCGATCAGCTTCCCGACGAAGATGATAGCGAGACGGTTCCGGTGGTTACACCGGGTGAAATCGCGGGCATGAAGTTCTGGGATCGCAACAGCAACGGCGTTCGCGACGTCGGTGGTGAAGATGGCTACGTTGGCAATGCGGACGATGAGATCGGCTTGAGCGGTTGGGTCATCGTGGTGTTCGAAGATACCAACGGCAATCAATTGCTAGATCAAGACGAATTCGATGCCGGCGAATTCGGTTTTCAGCCAACGGACGCCAACGGCAATTACCTTTTCACAGACGTGCCCGCTGGTGATTACATTGTCGTCGAAGTCCTGCAAACTGCCTGGCTGCAGTCGCATCCCATGGGTGCCAGCGTACTGGCGCCGGGTCTGGACGATGACGGCGCACAATTAGGTGCCAAGGGCCACGCTATCGTCGTGCAAGGTGGACAGACGAACGACGACAACGATTTCGGTAACTTCAAAATTGGTAAACATCTCACCTTGGCGTCCGCACAAAATTGGACCGATCAAGAATTTGACCTGTCTCAGGGCGACATCTGGTTCCCCATCGAACCAGGCTCGGCCGACCAACTTCTGGCCACCATCCACCATGCATCCGGCCTCGCTCAACTGGACCTTTACGATTCAGACATCCAGTTCGTTTCCAGTGCTTATTCTACGGCTCAATCCCAGGATCTGTATTGGACGCGTGACACGACCGACATGTGGTATCTGCGTTTGTACGGCACCAGTCCCAGCGCGTGGCTGGATATCTATCAAACGATCCACCGCGACGGCGATACCGTTTACGCCAATGGAACCTCGTACGCGGACAATATTCAGTTCCATGCCACCGACACGGATTACCTGGTTAAGCTGAACGGCGTCGAATTCTGGTTCAGTGCGAACGACGTATCCAATTTTGTCATTGACGGCGGGCCGGGTGACGACCAGATCGACGTGTGGGGCAATTCCGACGACGAAGTGGCACGTCTCTACCCGTTCTGGGGCATGCTGGACGGTTCAAACTATCACGTATCGTTCCACGACTTCTCGACGATTTCCGTCGACAGCATGGCGGGTCACGACGTCGCGCTCATGTACGATTCAGTAGGAAACGAGATGTTCTACGGTCGTCCGGAATCCGCCGAGATGATTGGCGTAGACTTCCACAATCAGGTTTCCGGTTTCGAGCAAGTCGTTGCTCATGCCTGGAAAGGCGGCACCGACCGAGCGATGTTATACGATTCAATCGGCAAAGACATCCTGATCGCCAAACCGACGTATAGCATTCTTAGCGACACGGCCTCAAACTACTACAACGTGGTGAAGGGTTTCGACTATGTCGACGCTTTCGCGACGGCGGGCGGATCGATCAACAAGGCGTATTTATATGACTCGCCGGTCAACGATATTTTTGTCGGCGCACCCACCTACGCGCGGCTGGCGGATGTTGGTAATACGTTCGTCAATACCGCCCACCACTTCAATCGGGTTCACGCATTCGCGACGGCTGGAGGTGGCGACGATCGAGCGTATCTACATGATTCGGACGGTAGCGACTTCTACTATGGCCGTGACAATTATGGCCTGATGCGCAGAAGTGACTACCAGTATTACAACGTTGCCTGGTACTTCAACCACATCGAAGCGACCGCTTCGAACGGTTACGATCGCGCCTATCTTTACGGCACGTCCGACACCAACCATCTCACGCTGGGCGAAACCCACACGTCGCTCACCAGCGGCGACGTTCACTATCGAACGTCTGGATTCAACTACAGTCGCGTCTATGGGCGCGGTGGATATGATTACGTTCAACTGGATGACGTGGCCGCTGCCGACCAGGTTTATGGTCGCTATAGCTACCTCTATTCGCAGCGCGGGGCGGAAGAGAGTTTCGCCTTCGATTTCAGCATGGTCAATGCGTACGCCAAGGCAGGCGAGACGGCGTCGGCCGACGTAGCCTTGACGGATTACGTCTTCGAGACATTCGGCAGTTGGCAGTAGTACGGCGTGGATCCTATACCGGCCGACGAAAGCCCAATCCGCAAACTCGGCCATATCGGTACAGGTCCTAATCCGCGCACACGCCACATTGTCGTTATGACCATACCCGCTATTCGAGCCGCAAACTTTATCTGCGCCGAACGTCCGGACCCACCAACATATCCAGCGCATCGAGCACAACCCTAACTTTTGTTGCTGCACGAACTTCTCGCTCCGATTACACCGATCGTGAAAATTGTCGCGACACGATTGTAGGCGACGTACTGGCTATCCGCGTTCCTACAATTGACGCAGTCATTCCGACGCGTTCGGTCGTCTGGCCTACAACCCTGCTAGCAGTACCATGAAACATCGAAGCCTTACTTCCCTTTTCGTCTTGCTGTGTGTGTGGAATCTGGCAGCGATTCATATCGCGGCCGCTGACGACGGAGCATGTGATCAGTGCGGGCCGTCTTGTAAAGCGTACGGCGGCCAATGCGCAGGCTGCGACGACTCTGCCACGAACGAAAACGGCTACACCAGCTGCCTCGCGACCGTCCAGCTGGACGATTGCTGCCGCCCGCTGGGCCATCTTTGGGCTGAAGTTGATTACCTGCAGTGGTGGGTCCAGGGCTATGCCGTGCCGGCATTAGTTACGAGCGCCCCGTTTGGATCGACGGGCGCTGTGGATGACCCGAATGCCACGATCCTGTTGGGAGCCAACCGCCTGGACGGGGATACACGATCTGGTGCTCGCGGCCGTGTTGGCTGGTGGTTCGACGATTGCGAAACGCACGGGATCCAGGCCGAGTACTTTGGTTTGGAACGGGAAGGAACCAGGTTCGACGCGGTTTCCAATCCTCCGGGAGCGATTCTCTGGCGGCCTTTCTTCGACGCCGATCCGGGGGTCCTCGCCCCGAACGCTCAAGAAGCTGACGCGATCAGTGTCGCCAGTTCCAGTGAGTTGTACTCCGCTAATGTGCTGTACCGGCACAATTGGAGTTGCTGCTACGACAACCGCTGCTGCCGCGGTTACCGCTTCGATTTCTTGGCCGGCTACCGGCATTTGCGACTTAACGAAGACCTGACGATCTATGAAACCGCGAGTTTCGGCCCGTCCGTATTCGATATCGAAGATCGCTTTCGGACCGATAATCGCTTCGACGGCGGCGAGTTTGGCGTCGTCAGCAAGGTCTACCGCGGCGACTGGTCGCTCGAATTGCTGGCCAAGGTCGCCTTGGGGAACAACCATCAGACCGTGAGGGTCTTCGGGGAAGAAATAACCACGACACCGCCTGGGCCTCCGACCGTCCGAAACGGTGGACTGTTAGCCCAGCCAACGAATATCCGCACGGAAACGCGTAACGAATTTGCGGTGCTTCCGGAACTGAATGCCGAACTGGGGTATCTGCTGACAGACAACCTCCGCCTTACCTTCGGCTACACCTTCCTGTGGCTCAGCCGCGCCGTCCGACCGGGTGACCAGATCGATGCTGTTGTGGACGGCCGTTTTCTGGACCCCAACCTGGTGCCGCCGTTTGCACCCCCCGCCACGCGACCTGCCCCGCGGTTCACTCCCAGCAGCCTGTGGGCGCAGGGTCTGAACGCCGGGCTCGAATGGCGTTATTGATGCCTGGACGACTCGTCCAGGCAGTTTCTTGATCGCCGCCTTCCGGCTCGATGCGGAAATCTCTCTATTTCCTCACGGCAAGGCGCAGACTTCTATCCCGTTTCTTTCACTGCGACTTGGCGCCTTCGCGCCATCATTTTCAGGCCGCCACGTTGCCATAGTGTTTACATAGGGCCATAGTGTGTACGCAGGCCGGCGGCGAGGGTCGCATAACTCGCCTCGCCTTTGCCTTTTGAAGTTACGCAATTTCAAAACCTTTGCCTCGGGGGCTGACCGGTACCTGCCACTGCGGGGCGAAAACCTGGGTGCAAGCAGGTCCCTCGCTGACACTTCGGGTTACGAAGTTTGCGAGCGGCTCGCGATAACGGCGATTTCCTTGGGGCGCATCACGCCGTTTTCTGCCGTCAAAGTTTGCCTGACTGGAACTCCCGCCGTCAGTCGTCAAACTCTCTGCAACGCAAACAACCCGAAATTTCCGGTCAACGCGAACCAAAAATTCCGGTTGCGCCGATCGTACTGATGTTGCGGAGTGGTTGTAGGTGTCGTCCCGGCTGGGAAGAATCCAGCGCGTGGGTTGACCCACACGTTTAGTCAAACCTTAGAACCCAACATAGCTAGCACCTAATCATGCGAAAAATCATTTTGTCATTAGCCATTGCCAGCGTCCTGCTCGGTAACTCCAGCGTCCACGCCCAACCGGCCGTCCTGGAGGACACGCAGAGCGCTCCCCTGCCAACCGATCCCCTGGCTGATGACGAGGGATCACCCTTCAGGGACGACGTGCCCGACCCGCCTGCTGGGGCCACTACCGATCCCGGCGCTACGGATCCCGGCCCTACGGATCCAGACTCAACGGATCCCGGCCCGATGCGCCCAGGCCCCCTGGATCGAGGCCCTGTGCTGCATAACGACTACGGTTGTAACGACCTCGATTGCCAACAATGCAACGAACGGTTCGACAACAGCTTCGACAACGGCTTCGACAACGGTAATGACTGTTCTGGTGACGGCAGTAGCGACTGTTCGTGCGATGGTTGCTGCTCCATTGCAAGTGAAAATTACGAGAGCGGCTGCTCCTGGGACGGCTACCGCCGTGGTGAACCCTGCGACGATTGCGATCCCTACGGTTCGATCTGGGACGATCCAGAAGACTGCTGTGATACACCCAGTCACGCGTGGATCGAAGTTGACTACCTGCAGTGGTGGATTCAGGGTTATGCAATCCCGGACCTGGTAACTTCAGCGCCGCTTGGTTCCTCGGCGCGTCCAACGACCCGAACGCCGTCACGATCATTGGTTCGGACCGCCTGGACGGGGGTACACGATCGGGTGCCCGCGGCCGCATTGGCTGGTGGTTCGACTGCTGTGAGACCCACGGGATCCAGGCCGAGTTCTTCGGCTTTGAACGGGAAGGAACCCGGTTCGACGGCGTTTCCAATCCTCCGGGATCGATTCTCTGGCGTCCCTTTTTCGACGCCGATCCGGGAGTCCTCGCTCCGAACGCTCAAGAAGCCGACGCAATCAGTGTCGCCAGCTCCAGTGAGTTGTATTCAGCGAACGCGCTGTACCGGCACAATTGGAAGTGCGATTACGACGAGTGCGGCTGTCGCGGTTACCGCGTCGATTTTCTAGCTGGGTACCGGCATTTGCGTCTCAACGAAGAACTGGCTATTTACGAAACGGCGAGTTTCGCCTCCTCGGTATTCGACATCGAAGATCGCTTTCACACCGACAACCGCTTTGACGGCGGTGAGATCGGCGTTGTTGGCAGGTACTACCGCGACGACTGGTCGTTCGAGTTGCTGGCCAAGATCGCGTTGGGGAACAACCATCAGACCGTGAGGGTCTTCGGGGAAGAAATCACAACCACACCGCCTGGTCCTCCGACCATCCGAAACGGCGGACTGCTGGCTCAGCCAACGAATATCCGCTCGGAAACGCGTAACGAATTTGCGGTGCTTCCGGAACTGAATGCCGAGGTTGGGTACCTGCTGACAGACAACTTCCGCCTGACGTTCGGCTATACCTTCCTGTGGCTCAGCCGCGCCGTCCGACCGGGCGATCAGATCGATCCTGTTGTGGACGGCCGTTTTCTGAACCCCAACCTGGTGCCTCCGTTCGTACCGCCCGCCACACGACCTGCCCCGCGGTTCACCCCCAGCAGCCTGTGGGCACAAGGGTTGAACGCCGGACTGGAATGGCGGTACTAACTGGAATGGCGGTACTAACTTAGGTAATCGCCGCGATATCTGCTTCCCCCACAGACGCCTCACTCGCATCATCAGTTTTCGTGTTGGTAGAATACAAATAGTTTACTGGCGATTCCCGGATCGTCGACTCTGCGACAACAACCTTGCCTTACGGCGTCTAACAGTGTGGGGACTGATGGTCACTTCCTTCTTCCAGCGGCGATTGGGTTGGCTGTTGTTGGCCGTACTTTGTGCGTACGTACTATTGTTCAAAGGTTCTCATTTGATCTCGCCGCGGCTCGGCCTGTCGCCGCGGCATGAAACCTTCGTCCTATTACTCTTCCTGATCATCACGGCCGCCGGCCTGACGTTGCATTGGGGCCCTATGATCTTCTGGCCCACGGTAGGTGCCTTTGCCGGAGCACAAATCGTGGTCTATCAACTTACGGGGCTGCAAAACATCGTGCTGTTCACCGTCGTCGGCGTGCTGTTCGCCTTCGGCATCGAAACTCTGCTGCAAAAAACAAACTGAGCGCGGCTGTTTGTCCGCATTCGGTGAAAGTTGCGATTGTTCACGCCGAGGCGCAAAGAGAATGGCTCAGAACAGGGCTACTTTGATGACGCGACTGCTTCCGACCAGCTTCAAGGCAAACTGACCGGGCTGCACAACCGCGAGGTTTTGATTAGAAGGGCCGCGTAACCCGGCGTAATGATTATTCTTCGTCGCTGCCGAAGTAACCATGCCAGGCGAGATTCAGCGTATCTTGATCCAAGGTCAACGGCTGGTTGCGGTAGTTGCAAATGTCGCGGGCTCTTTCGACCAGATCCCGCGGCTCACAACAGTGCATCGGCCGGTTCTCACGCTGATAACGAGCGATCAGCCCGTCGATGACGTCGCTTGGCACGTTGCTGCCATCGCGGGACGCGTACGCGTGGAAGATTTCCTTGTAGCGGTCCGCCGACGGGTCGGCCATGTGAACGCGATAACCCATGCGTCGCAGGAACGCGGGAGTCATAACGTTGTTGACGTCCAGGTTGGTGGAAACGATCAACATCTGCCGGAACGGCACTTCCAGTTGCTGGCCGGTCTGCAGTGTCAGGAAGTCGATCCCCCGCTCTAACGGATGAATCCAGCGATTCAAAATTGTCTCCGGCGCAATGCGCTGGCAACCGAAGTCGTCCAGCAAAAACGTGCCGCCGTTGGCTTTGAAGTGCAAGGGCGCTTCGTAGTAGCCCAGGTTGGGACTGAAAACCAAATCCAGCACTTCGACCGTCAATTCACCACCGACGACGACAAAGGGCCGGCGAATCTGCACCCAACGGCGATCAATCTGGACGCCACGCTCACGCGGCTTGTCAGTTGCGCCGACCGGCTCGTGGCACTCCATATCGAAGACACGAATGATGTTCTGGCCGACGCCGATACAATGCGGTATCCAAAAATCTCCGCCGGCCGCGTCGTGCAGGAGGTGTCCCAGCGCCGTCTTGCCGTTGCCCGGCGGGCCGAAGAGGAACAGGCTGCGGCGTGACTGCATGGCCAGGCCGGAGACTTGAACCACATGATCGGGCAGAACCAGATCCGAGATGGCGTCGTTCACCTGCTGTTGGGTCGGGTCGGGCAAATGCTGGAACTGCCAGTCCAGGTTCGTGGTGTAGGACTCCAGCGAAACGGGGGCCGGCCCCACGTAACCGGAAATTTCGAACAGACGGCGAGCCCGTTCGCTGCCGCGACCAGTGATGGTAAAGCGTGATTTAAAGGGACCGCTGTGGCCGAGCATTTCAACCAGTTGGTCTGCTCGAAGCTGCTCGAACAGCTCCGACACAATCTGCAGTGGAAGACACAGTTTTTCAGCGGCCCATTGAGTGGTTAGGCGCGGAACGGTGAAGGCCAGCTTCAGGGTCAAGTCCAGCAGGACTTCGGGGTCCACGCCGGTTTCTGTTAGTTCCGTGGGGGCCTTCGGTGCAAAGCCCTGATCGCCTACCTCGATCATACGAGCGGGCATAACCGGTTGACCGTAGCCGGTGGTCGGCTCGGCGCCCAAAACATCATACGTCATCTTCATCAAAGGTTGCCTTTCCTCATAGCCGACGAGTCGCGCTGCTTACTTCATCAAAATGTCTACTCAATCAAACCGCTTATTCAATCAAAACGGGGGTCGAGAAAATCGACGTTTCTTCGGTAATTTCTTCGTCCAGGTCGATCACGACGCAAGCATCGGAGATGGTGGACGGCTGAAAATCGACGTGCAAGGTTGCTGGCATGCCGGTGATATCGACCGACAAAATAACAACGGGCACGAATTTGATGATCGTAAACTGCGCGTTGTCACCATTCCCCTCATCGACCTCGCTGAAAATCGGAATCAGGCGAGGCTGTCCGATAATCGAAATCAATTCGCTTTCGAATCCGGCGCTCAGACCCGTGTCTCCGTCCAAAATCAGTGGATCTTCCTCGCTTGCCGAAACCTCGCCACCAAGGTCGGCCAGATCTGCTTCGTTGGTCCCGTTTAGTATCTGTCGCTTGATGTCCGCCGTACTGTTTCCGTGATGTCCGATATCCACCGTGCCGCGATTACCGGAGTTCGGTAACGTTTCGTCCGTATGCGGGTAAAGATCCGCTTCGGCGATTCCGTCCCCGGGAGTGCTGACCGGCGGGTCGGCGTCGGGGTCCCAGGTATAGTTATCGGGTCCGGTGCCTGCTTCGACCAACTCCCAAGACTCTAAATCCAATGCGAACGGGAGGATGCTGCAGGTAATGCCGCTACCTGGTGGAATGACCAACCGCGAACCCGGCAAAACGGCGGCCGTGGCCCACGCCCGGACGTTGGCGGTCGTCTTTTGAAATAACGAGCCAAAAATCAGCGGCAGTTGCACATCTCCATTACTACTACCGGCTTGATTGCGCAGCAGATTGACACGCACCATGTTAACGGGAGTCCCGCCCCAATTGAGCGTCCAGGTTCCGGTACCCGTATCGTAGGTCGCTTTACCAAACTCAACGTCACGATCTGGATCGACGTAGGCCGAACTCAAATCGCCCGAGCGGTGCAGAGCGCTGTAGTTGACCGCCACCGCCTTGGCGGCAGCTTCCGTCTCGGCCTGCGTCCTGGTTGCCCCGACCCCGAGCCCAAACGGCAATTCGGCCGCGGCGGCCAGATCGGATGCATCGGCACCCGCCTGGAGTTGTGTCCTGGTGACCTTGATATGGCCGACGTCAAAGACCAAACCGGTGACCCCCAGCAAGCCGATCAACAGAAAGGCACTAATGGCAAACACCGCGCCCCCACCAAACCTGGACCGTCGTCGCGATTTCATGCAGAGTTTCATGGTCCCAACCCTCGAAATTGAAAGACTCGGTTTATGAATCGATTTATTCCTTACGCATTTCCACTTCCGCGACAAGCGTGTTGTCACTGAGCCACATCATGATGCCCCAGTCGACGGCAGTGAAGGGAACGGACACGTTTACCTTAAACGTGTCGCCCCTGGCAGTCGTGTCGATACTGGGCGTGATCGTGCGGGTGTAGCCGCTGATGCCCGAGTTCGTCAAATACGTGTCGATGGTCGCCAGCGCCTGCGCGTTGTTCCCACCCACTACCACACCATGCCTGGCCCCCTCGCGGGCTCCGTTGGTGATGATCTCCTGGACCATCATCATCCGTCCAAACTCGAAGATGCTCCAGTTGATCAGCAGAAACAGCATCAGGACGATCGACAATTCGAGAACCTCTGCTCCTCGTCGCGTCCTGCCTGCTCGTCGTTTATTGGCAATTCTTCCCACCGGTTACTCCTTGCGCATGACAACTTGTGCGTTCAAGGTGTTGTCGCCTAGCCAGAACAAAATGCCGTAGTCAACGGCGGCATACGCCACCGACACGGTTACCGTGATCGGATCGCCTTTGGCAACGGTATTCGAATTGGGAACAATGGTGCGTGTGTGCGCGGTGATGCCCTCATTGGCCATGTAGGCGTCGATCGCCGCCAACGCGGCGGCGTGACTCGTACCGGAGATCGATGCCCGTCGCCCGCCTTCACGCGCGGCATTAGTCAGAATTTCCTGAACGACCATAGCCCGGCCGAATTCGATGAGGCCCATGGCCATCATCGTCAGAAGGGGAAGCAGGATCGCCAGCTCGAGAATCGCGGCGCCGCTTCTGGCTTCACGCCCTATTTGTGTTCGTTTCATCGCCGGCACCCTCACTGTACTGTTGTCTGCTCGTTGCGTCAGATACCCGCAGGGCTGGCCAGGCACTTACCCTCGTACCTCTGTTATAAACCCGCCAAAAATCGGATGCAAAGAGTTTTTAGAATCTGTCCAGCATTTCCATCACGCGTACCCCGGCCGGGCCCATCAGCACGATGTACAGGGCCGGGAAAATCAGCAAAACCGTCGGGAAAATCAGCTTCAGTGGGGCTTTTTGGGCCTGGGCCTCCGCCCACTGGTATCGCTTTAGCCGCAACGTGTCGGCATGCACCCGCATGGCCTTCACCACACTTGCACCAAACCGCTCGGACTGCGCTACGACGGACGCCAGGCTGCGCAATTCCTCGGCGTCGAACCGATTGGCAAAATCCTTGAGTGCCTCGCCGGTCGTGCGGCCCAATTGAACCTCGCGCTGCACGATCGCCATTTCATTGGCCAGCAGCGGGTGAGCCTGGTGCAACTCCGTGGCCACACGGGCCAGGGACGCCGGCAAACTCAAACCACCTTCCAGACAAACGACAATCACATCCAACGCATCGGGCATCGCCCGGCGGATCGTCTTTTGTCGTTTGGATTTCTCGTAGTCCAGCCAAAAGCTGGGCGCGACGGTGCCGACCAGTCCCACGATCGCCCCAAACGCCAGTCCCTGTCGCAACGTCACGAAGCCGACCGTACTGAGGATAAAGCCGACGAACATCGGCGAAACCATCATCACAAACTTAACGCCCAGATAGATCGCCGTGGAATGCCGCTTGTACAATCCCGCCTGCAACATCCTGGCCTTGAGGCGGCTCATCCGCGATTCGTTCTTGGGCATCAGAATCGACCCCATCTTCGGTAGAGAGCGATTCGTTGCCCGATCGTCAACTCGGCCACCAGCAGTCGTGGCCACTGCCGCGACGTCCGAGGTACCTTCCGAGGCACCCAGCACCATGGAGACCAGGACAATCAGGCTGGCGACCACGGCGAAGGCCGAAATCATGATCGTGATATCACCGGTAGTCATGACAGATCCTATTTAGTAATCAAAACGAATGATCTTTCGAATCCAGAGCCACCCGGCGAACATCATGCCCAGCGCCATCATAATCAGCTTGGGAAACTCCAGTAACGTTTTCTCGTACTCGGGATGAATCGACATCAACAGCACGAACATGAAGGGCGGAAGCGACAACAGGATGGCCGCCTGCAGACGCCCCTGAGCGGTCAGGCTGTGGATCATGCCTTGGATGCGGAAACGTTCGCGAACCACACTGCCCAGCTTGTCCAGCAATTCGGCCAGGTTACCACCCGTCTGCCGGTGGACCAGCACGGCCAGGACGAAGATCTTGATTTCCAGCAGCCCGGTCCGTCTTCCCAGATGCCGCATCGCAGTTTCCGGTTCGAGACCTAAATTCATTTGCTCGTAGCAGAACAGAAACTCCAGCGATATCGGCGGCGAAAACTCTTGCGACACCGCATGAATCGCCTGCGTAATCGTCTGTCCCGACCGCAGCACGCGGGCCATTAATTCGAAGGCATCGGGCAGCTGCTCGCGGAGGGCCGCCATGCGTTGCGCCCGTTTGAAATTGACGACGACGACGGGGATGGTCAGTCCGATACAGGTGGCCATCGCGGCGTAAGGCCAGTAGTAGGTAAAAAGAAATGTGAGAACGCCGGCCAACGGTCCCAACATGCATGATATTGCCGCTAACCGCGGAACGGTGATTTTCACACCAGACTGTTCGACAAAGAACTGAGCCTTTTCCAGCAACGTCTTTTTCGTGTCGTCATCCGCCATCGCCTCGGCGGCGATCTCGCTAAAGTCCCTATTCAGACGTTGCTTCTGTTCCTGCGCAGTTGTTGTTCCAGCTTGTCCCGCAGTCGCTTTCTTTCCGATTCGCGCATGTCCACCAACACAGCGTTGACGCCGAAAATCGCCAGGAAGACTGCGACAAAAGCCGACAAGTTGATAAACAGCGCGGTCAAAGCTGAACTTCCTCCGGCACGTGCGAATCGAGCACGCGTTCCTCAAACAGGTACAACGGCACATCGACTCCCGTATCTTCCATGCGCGACAGACAGTGCGGTCGCAGACCCGTCGCGTAGAATTCACCTTTAGCGCAGCGATTCTCATCCAACCCATGCTGCCGGAATTCGAACAGGTCATGCATGCTGATCAGATCCCCTTCCATGCCGGTAATCTCGGAAATCTTAATCACTTTTCGCGATCCGCCCACCAACCGCGCGATCTGCACAACGATATGAATCGCCGACGCGATCTGACGGCGAATCGTCCAAATCGGCACCTCAAAACCAGCCATGCCGACCATCATCTCCAGACGGCTGGTCGCGTCCCTGGTCGTGTTGGCATGGACGGTGGTCATGCTGCCCTCGTGGCCGGTGTTCATGGCCTGCAACATGTCGAGCGCTTCCGCACCGCGGCACTCACCGACAACAATACGATCGGGCCGCATCCGCAACGCGTTGCGGACCAGGTCCCGCGTGTTGACCCCGCCCTCACCTTCGACGTTGGCTGGCCGAGTTTCCATCCGCACGACGTGAGGCTGCTGTAACTGCAATTCGGCGGCATCTTCAATCGTCGCCACCCGCTCATCCGCCGGAATGTAGGAGGACAGCACGTTCAAGAGCGTCGTCTTACCAGAACCGGTGCCACCAGAAATCAGGACGTTCACACGAGCTTCGATACAGGCGGCCAAAAATTGAAGCATGTCGGGCGCGATGGAATCAAACTTCAGTAGATCGTCCGACGTAAATCGTCGGGTGCCAAAACGGCGAATGGAGACCAGCGGACCGTCCAAAGCCAGGGGGGGAATGATCGCATTCAGCCGGCTGCCGTCCGGCAGGCGTGCGTCGACCATGGGATTGGTTTCGTCAATGCGCCGTCCGATGCGACCAACAATCCGTTGTACGATCGAGGTCACGTGAGCGTCATCCATGAACTTCACATCCGTCAGTTGCAGCTTACCGAACCGCTCGACGTAGACCGTATTCGGCCCATTGATAAGAATGTCGGTGATGTCGTTATCGCTTAACAGCGATTCCAGCGGCCCCAAGCCAAAGACGTCGTCCATGATGCCGTTGATTAACGCATCCTGCTCGGCCGTGCTGAGGAAATCCGATCGAATGTTGCACAACTCCTGCGTGATCTGCTGGACCTCGAATCGCAGCTCCTTCTCGTGCATCGTGCTGATGGAGGTCAGGTCCAATTCGGCGATGACCTGTCGATGCAAATCGCGTTTGATGCGATTCAGACCGTCATCCATCTCGACGGTCTCGGGAATGGGTGCGTCTTTCACTTTCGTGGCGACCTCAGCCGCCAACGTGGGCTCAACGGACAGAGTGGGCTCAACGGACAGTGTGGGCTCAACGGACCGTGCGGGCCCAACGGGCAGAGTGCGCTCAACCGTTGCGGCACGTTCCGTCTTGCTCTTCTTGCCGTTGGAATTTTTCCTGCGGGAAAGCCAATCCATGTTTGCCTCTAATCGTTGTGTGAGTCGGATTCCGTGGTTATCGGTCAGAAAACGGGCCAAGACAGGCGGTTCGCTATGTGCGAAACCACCCGCACGGCGAATCACGTGGCGCGGGTCACTCCCCATCGATTTTCTGATCTTTCCACGCGGATCGTGCTGCGGTGAAGTCCGCGCAACGTGCGGATTTGAGCGTAACGAGGCTGTTTCTTGGGCTCCTCTGCTTCCTCGCCTGTGCCAGGGTTACTGGCAGCTGAGGAAACGGCGCCTGCCAAGGCTCCCACCAGCCTGCCTACGGACTCTCCGACCCCTGTGGCAGTATTAGGCCGTTCCTGGTGAAACCGCAGTTGGGCCAGCGTCGCGGGTCGGGCCTTGGATTCGTCCGCGTCTTCCGGGTTGCGTAGCGAAAGATGCAGGAGGCCCTCGTTCATGGCCAGGTCTAATTTGGCGGCTTGATCGGGACTTACCAATACCGTGACACTTTTCATCTTATTGGGATCCACCGAATTCTTGTCGGACGGGTCCAACAGCTGATCCACCGCCAACAATTGCACGTTCTGTAATAAAGTTGTCGTGGACCCGCCGCCGGTCTCGTCGTTCGCGTTGGTCCGGCTTGTGAACAGAATATCCACGCGATTACCCGGCTGAATGAACCCCCCCACGCCCGCCGCGACGTGCGGTGTGCGAATGGTGAAGGCTCGCATTCCAACCGGGATCATGGCCGCCAACCCGCGTCCCGCATCTTTGTCCGCCAGTTTGGCCTGCGACAGCGGCTCGCCCCGTACCAACGGAACCAAAACCGCCCGATCGATGGCGTCGTCGATGTTTGCGATCGCTCCCGCCGGGACCATCGATTTGGGCCAGTTATGAACTTTTACAACGTCTGGAGTCACCATCACTCCACGAGGAACGTCCACGGACGCCACCAGCACGGTGGTCATTTCCACCTCCGACGCGGCGATTGCCCTTTGCCTCAACTGGTCAACGCCAATCGCGGCAAATCCACCGCAGACCAAAGCCAAAATGATTACCAATAAAGTTCGCGTTTTCACGGTAGATCTCCCCAGAAATGCGTACGGCCTCAACGTCGGCGTCATTACCAATCCGCGCGGCAGCACATCGACTGAATTACTCGTTTCGTATCAACGGTTCTCATGCCGTCAATGAATCCATTGTAACCACGCGTACGCACTGATAATTCCCAGCGGCACCATGGCACCGAAAGGAATCACGCGATAGCGACGCTCTTTATCAACCGTTAAATTCTCCACGAGGTCCTCGCGACCGAAATGGACTCCCAGCAGAGCCATACGGAAGAAAATCAGCTTCAATGTCAGCCAGCTCTCACGAAGTTTGCCTCGCATTAGAATCAGAATGATGGCGTAGATGCCGGCGATTAAGGAACTGGCCACGAACACATGAATGGTCGACTGCAATCCCAGCCAGGCACCAAGGCTGGCCATTAGCTTGACGTCGCCGGCACCCATTAATCCCAGACCGTACGGCACGATCAACACGCCAAAGCCGAAGAGGGCTCCCATGAAAGCGTCCATGTATCCAGACCCGCCACTGACGACCGAGTGGTAAAACAGGCCGCTGAAAAAAAGCGGAATCGTCAACACGTTGTAAACGCGATACTTCCAGAGGTCGGTCGCAGCACCGACGCTGGCGGCGAGGAGAACGATGATTTTCGGTAACCAAGCAATTTCTATCACGGGAACTCCTTTACTACTCCGCTCCGGGACGTGATGCCCCTGCTCGGTCTGAACGGCGCCCGCCAAAGTCGGCGATCAGCACTACGGCAGCGCGGCGTCGGTGTCTTGATAAAATGTTTGTACGCTCTGTCCAATGGTGACAATGATGGCGACGGCGGCGGCCACAATAATCGCCAAAACCAACGCCAGCTCGGTGACCTCAGCCGCCGTCTCTTCAGCCAGGAATTTATTCACCGTGCTGCGTTGCATCCCATGTCCTTTCCATGATTTCCGCAATGGCTTTCATGACTTCCCTAACGGATAACGCCTGCCGCCGCTGTTTGGGTGGAAAGGCTAGTGTTTACACACTAGACACTTTCCGCACCCAAACAGGCGGCTAACAGACAAATCCAGCTGGCCTATCGGCTATCCGTCCGTTAAGGCAACGCTGCGTCAACCGAGCTATAAGCGGTCGAGACGCTCGTTCCGATATTCTGGATAGCGACAATTGCCAGAGCGACGATCAGGGCCAATACGATACCCAGTTCCGTCACTTCGGCCGCTTTTTCATCATTGAAAAAGCGCTTTGCAAACTTCACGACGTTGCTCATCTGAAGCACTCCCTAAAAAACAGGACTCTCGTGAAAAAACCAAGCGGCCCCTTTTTCCCTTGCTGTACTTCCAGTGTAGCGCGGGACCGCAACCGATTGCCGTGATCACACGGCGGGATTCACTTAAAGCAAGTTGCGTGCCAAGCAGCACCCACGTGATGATTCCCAGCGGTCTTACGAAGCGACGCTGCGCATGCTGGACACAAGTCCTTTGCATGACTGCCTTTTTCCAAACTTCTCCCCAGGCGCAACGAAGATTATTCCTTCGAGTACCCGCAATGAAGAGCAGCGGGATGTGTAAAGCGGCGTTTACACTTCAGGCGCTCACGCTTGGCAAAAGCGCTAACCCTTCGTTACAGGTTTTTTCCCGATGGACCAACGATGCCCGGCACAACGATGCCCAGCACACTGTGATTGATGGCTGGAGGGCTCTTGCTGCGACGCGTCACACCTGGTGACGCGTACGGCCGTACATCGTGGTGGATTTCGACGTCGCAGACACCGCAGCGCCGTTGGGGTAACCGCTCAAGAGACAAACCGAGACGTTGGAGAAGAAGCAATGCCGGGCCGATAGGCTCCAGCAGTCACTTTAGAACAAGCCGTATTTGTGCAGTTTCTTGTACAACGTTACGCGGCTAATCCCCAGATCCTTCGCTGTCCGGGCTCGATTGTTGTTGTTTCTCTCCAGCGCTTCGACAATCGCGTTGATTTCGGCCTTGAATTTCGACCGGAGCCACTTCGAATTGGCTTCTTCCAAACGGCAGAATTCGTTGGGTCGGTACATGCTTGAGACGGCTGTAAGAGTAGGCACGCCAATAATCCAGGGCACCTTCCGCCCATTACGTTGCGAATGCGGCGAGTAACCGCATCCGGTTACCGTAGCGAGGCGAGGCGTACGACATGCGCACTTCCGGTTACGCACGTTGTGTACCAAGCGGCATTCCGTGCACTGACGATTATGTGCAGAAAAACGCACGCCCGTGCAGTTCTCCCGCACGTAAGTCGTTTGGTCGAGCGGTTTTCTTACCGCGAAGGACTAATCAAGCAACGTCGACCACAGGATTCGTAAAAAAGAAGACGGCCCTATGTACTGTAAAGCTTTACTTACATGCTCACTGTAAAGCGGCGAACTAAGCGCGAAGCGCCCGTTACAGAAACACCAACCGCCAGTTTGGCCGACAGCCGGACGTGAGCCCGCGTTCGCTTCAGATGAGACCGTACTTGTGCAGTTTTTTGTACAGCGTTACGCGGCTGATACCCAAATCCCTGGCCGTCCGCGCTCGATTGTTGTCGTTACGCGCTAGCGATTCGACAATCGCGTTGACCTCGGCGTCGACCTTGAACTGCAGCCATTTAGAATTGGCGTCTTCCACAGGGCTGGGTTCCGTGACATCACAAAGGGTGGAGAACGCCGTGGGAAGATCTGTCAGTTCAATCCGGCGACCCGAGCTCGAGCGCCACCGCCCGTTCGACCACATTTCGTAGCTCTCGCATGTTTCCGGGCCAGGGATAGGCTTTCATGGCTTGCATGGCCTCGGCCGAAACGGTCGGAGCCGGGCAGCCGGCGTCCGCCGCATAGCTGGCGACCCATTTGTCCACCAACGGGCGGACCAGAGACGTGCGTTCGCGCAACGGCGGCAACGAAAACGCCACGACGTTGACCCGGTAATACAAATCTCGGCGAAAGCGGCCGGCAGCGACCTCGTCCTCAAGTGAACGGTTCGTCGCGACGATAATTCGGGCTCGTAGCGGCAGGACCTTATTGCTGCCCACCGGCTCAAACACACGTTCGTCAACGGCCCGCAGCAACTTCGTTTGCGTGGTCAACGGCAAGGCATCGATTTCGTCGATCATCAGCGTGCCGCCACCCACCGCCGTAAACTTGCCCTCATGAGGCGTATCGGCACCCGTGAATGATCCTTTCGCATGGCCAAACATCTGGCTTTCCACGATCGTTGGCGTCAGGGTGCCGCAATCGATCACGACGAAAGGCTCATCGCGGCGCGGAGAAAGTTGGTGAATCAGCCGCGCCAAGCGAGTTTTGCCCGTGCCCGTCTCGCCACTCAACATGATCGTGGTATTCAGCGGCGCCACCGAACGGACCTGCTTGATGACATCGCTCATCGCCGGTGAATCAAAAAGGAAAGGGTCCTCTTCTGCGCCGATGGATTGAACCGACTTTGCTGGCGGGAGGTGGGCCGGCTGAGCGTGGGACTGCGCCGTCGTGCTGGAATTCAGGCGAATCACGTCCAGTAACAGGGCCAAACGTCGCAGGTTCAAGGGCCGGGCCAGGTAATCCGCAGCTCCCTGACGCAGTAATTCGAGGCCGTGGCCCGCTTCGTGATCGTCAGCAATGCATACCAGCGGGATGCGACGCGAACCAGCCTTTGTCGCCTGCAGCAACCGAATGACCGCCGGATCGTCCGCATGTTCGACGATGTGCGTAAGGACGAGTTGCGAATCGTCCAAGTGACCGTTTGCCTGATCACATGAATCGACAACGGCCAGCCGCCAATTCGAAACCGATTCGACGGCCTGACGGACGCCCTCGACGAGCCCTGGTCACGGGTGACTAATAACGCAGTAGCTTTCATCGCGGCAGAGAATCGCCCCTTTACTTGGACTGACAGCACGCCTGCCCCAGTTTCACCAGTAGCCACTTGTCGCTCGTTGGCCCTAACGAGCTACCCTACCGATCACCAGGTGCGCACGTTGCGCGCCGTCTACAAATTTCCCCGCCGCCCTGCGGCTGAATCGGCTATCCCTAATCGACGCGGTAGCCATTCAAGCGAACGCTTGTCCCTATGGCTAAATGGGCTTTCCAACCCACCCGCTATCCAGGAAAACCTTTTAAGAATCTTACGACCGGTTGACCTGGAGTCCTTTCCACCATGATGCACGCCGATGGTCAGCTTGTAAACAAAATGGTTGGCAAATGAACCAAGAAATAGAAAAAATTAATCAAAAGCAGAACCAATCGCAATTATTGACGTGATTCTCTGACGATGCATGGGATCTAACGTCATGTGACGTTGTCCCTTAAGACCGATTTGGCCCATAGGACCAGCAAAACGGCTACAAGCGGAAATTGCACGAACAGTTCGGGCACCGGCTCCGTGATTTTCATGCTGGCCAGCAGGGCCAGGGTGCCGGCAAGCAACAAACAGGCCTGCTCGAACCGACCGAGTTCGAGTAGCCCGGTCAGGCCCATGTAGTGCCGCCAGCTAATCGGGCTGACCAGCAAAGCCACCGGCAAAAGCGGACGCAGCGGGTTGGACGCCTGGATTTTGGACCGCAGTGGCCATATCAGCGCGGCCGTTAGCACCAAGGCAATCGCTGCTGGCGGAAACGCGACGACGGAGTAAACGAATCGGACCAAGGAACTGTTTTGTGTGCTCTGGACATAGTGCGCGGTATTCTCACTGGTATACCGCAACCACGCGGACGTCGTCCCGATTCCCAACACCAACTCACTTGCGGCGCACACCAAGATAACCGTGGCCGTGGCGGCATAGACGGACCGCCAGCGGTGCGCAATCAGGAGACCGGCTAACAACACAACCGGATACGCCTTCAACGCGATGCTCAGCCCGATCGTTACGCCGACCAGCAGCGGCGCACGCGGCAACAACACGATGGCCAGCGCGATCATCACAAAAAGAAGTGGCTCGTGCGTACCCAGCACCAGTGCAATACACCAGATGGGAACGGTGGCCAGGCAGGTCACAAGGTCGGTGCGTACCAACTGCCAGGCGGCCACGATCGCGACCACGCTGAGCCCGCACCACAACAGCCGAGCGGCAGCGAACGGCAGCAGGGCCAGCGGCAGAGCCAGCAGTGTGGCGAACGGCGGATGCGGCTGGCGAACCTGTTGTAGCTGGTGGTAACCGTGTTCGGGCCAGCACTCGTCCAGCAATTCCCGCGTCGGTGCATTGACCGAGCGTCCGTGCCAATGGGCCCACGCTGCTGCGTAATCCTGGGCAAAATCTGGTGTATCGGTATTCAGAATCTGCGTCACGGCCAACACCGCCAGACCGGTCGCGACCAATAGCCGAAAAATCGCGTAACGCAGTTCGCCAGAAGAATGACCGGCCGGCAACACTTTCAACAATTCATCAAGTGGTATTCGATCGCGGGCCGATTTTGCGCACAATGCACAATCAGCACCATCAGGTTGTTGGAAATTGCACAACCCGGGCGGCAACTTAATCGGCCGAGATGGCCCCGTCAACAACGCGCATCCCAACAAGCCGCGAAGCGGCCGTCGAGTGCCATGTTAGACTGGGCTTTGTTTTAAAACCATCAGCCGCGGGCGCTAGCCGGAGTTTGGATGCCAGGAATCCCGGCGCGCCGGCACTGCCCGTCTCTCGCAGTCGGGCAGGAGTGCCCAACCTACAAAATCGAATGACGTCCGGTACCAGACACCGGCTGCAAATTCCTGCGTCTAAAAGGTATAGTGCCGAAGTATCCAACATTCCAGTATTCCAACATTCCAGAATTCCGACGCACCCCCATGCTACTTTCCGTCGTCATCCCGGTGTACAACGGCGCGAAACGATCCAGATGCTGATCGAGACCGTGCAGGCGGTACCGCTGGAAAAAGAATTGATCGTTGTCGATGACGCGTCCACGGACGGTACACGCGCCGTTTTGACTGAACTCGAGGCGAAATACGACAACTTGCGTGTGTTCTTTCACGAATGCAACCAGGGGAAGGGTGCCGCGCTACGGACGGGGTTCGTCAAGGCCAGCGGCGAACTGATCATCATTCAAGATGCCGACCTGGAATACGATCCGCAGGAATACCCGAAATTGATCCAGCCCATCCTGGACGACAAAGCCGATGTGGTCTTCGGTTCTCGATTCGCCGGCGGTGAATCGCATCGCGTGATGTACTTCTGGCATTCCCTGGGTAATCGCTTTTTGACCCTGCTGTCCAACATGCTGACGGACCTGAACCTGACGGACATGGAAACCTGCTACAAGGTTTTTCGCCGCTCGGTGCTGGAACAGATTACGGTTGAAGAGAGCCGATTTGGATTTGAGCCTGAGATCACGGCGAAAGTTGCCAAGCTGCGCTGCCGGATTTACGAGGTCGGCATATCGTATGCCGGACGCACGTACGAGGAAGGCAAAAAAATCGGCTGGAAAGACGGCGTGCGGGCGCTGTGGTGCATTCTGAAATATAACCTCACCCGCCCCCGCCCCCACCCCCACCGCCACGCCCGCCCTACTACTGCCATCTCAAAGTAGGACGGAATGCCATTCCGTCCAGACGGATTACGGGCACCGACGCGGAGCGTTGGTCGCCGTCCTACAAATTTGCGCAAGAAGACAAGAATTAGAACGTTAGTAGCACGGCTTAAATCTTGTTGGGCGTCGACCTGACGAGCCGCATGTAGCCCAGTGCAAACAGGGCCAACAGGCCGTAGAGCCCGTAGGAAAGGACCGTCAGGGTGTGCGCCGGATGGGCGACGCCGCCTTGCCCGCCGGGGATAAATCGCTGCCAGAGTGGCACCGGCGGAAGGCAAAGCACCAGGATCGCGGCCAGGAACGAGACTCGGGCCGTCGTCGTTTCGGGCAACGACACCCACAAGATCGCCAGCGGAATGATCAACAGCAGAAAATAGTGATCCCAGGTGATCGGTGACACCAACAACATGGTGGTCACCGACAGGCCGAACGCAAAATCCTGATCCCGATCCGAATGAGCACGTCTTTCCGCATACCACCACAGGACCAGCACGATTCCGCATCCCAAGACGCCGACCAACCAGGCTAGCTGGTCGTTTGGCCAAAGCGGTACCAGGTTGCGACGTTCCGACACCGGGTGAAACAATTTGGTGCTTAGACCAACCACCGACGAG
This sequence comes from uncultured Planctomycetales bacterium, assembly GCA_963844115.1. Classification (GTDB taxonomy): domain Bacteria; phylum Planctomycetota; class Planctomycetia; order Pirellulales; family UBA7805; genus CS4-C045. The sequence continues at coordinate 82,735 of CAWJNN010000030.1, forward strand.
TTCATCCAGTCGCAACGAAATTCGTTCACTTGGGGAAGCACATCGGCCACGTAGGTTGTATACGTGACCGGACGCAGCACGGCGGCGGTCAAAGCGGTGATGGACACCAGGGCAATTAAGGCGGAGGCGACAATATTCCAGCGCTTCTGCACCGCAAAATGCAGCAGCAGGAATCCCGGAAATATCTTGAAAGCCGTCGCGACGCCCAGAAAAACGCCAGCCCAAATCGGTCGACCGGTCCGAGCGGCCGCCCACACCAACGTCAGCAACAACAGCAACACCAGGTTCAGTTGCCCCTGGTTCATCTGCTGCCGGAAAGGGCTGCACAGCAAGAGCAACGCAACCAGCGGCAGCAGGGCCCAGGGCGAAAAACCAACGGACAGGCCACGACACAACAGCCACAGGCTGATGCCCAGCGCCAACAGCGACAGGAGGTTCCAAGCCAGCGTGGCGCTGGAATAATCGAGCGCGGCAAAGGGAAGGACCATCAATACCGAAGTGGGCGGATGCGCGTTCACTTCCAGATCCATGCGAACTGCGCCCTCCGCGTCCCCGGTGGGATCGCCCTCCGACCCATTGACCTGGTAGCCCAGATATTTAGGGATGGTCACCCGGTGGCTGGAATAGATTGGCAAGTCGTTCCAATAGTTCTTGGCCGACGCCCATTCCTGAAAGAAGTCGACACCGTTGGTCGGTGCCGGCCGCAGGCTGCGGACAAAGTCGCCCCCCTGTAGCGTACAGGCAACGACGGCCACAACTAGCCAAAGCCACCACCGCGCGGCCGACAAGTTTTTGAATGGGTCCCAGGGCATTCGTCCAGTTTAGCATGAGGGTCGGGCGGCAAGGGCATGGAGCATGGAGTCTTTGGTAGATGTCATGACGTGATCGGACATTGGTCATTGGACATTGGTCATTGGACATTGGTCATTGGTCATTGGACATTGGTCATTAGGATTGGCCCCATGTTAAACTAGACGAAGAACGCTTCACCACTCACTTGTCCGGCGAGTCCTGATGATCCAGCGTGTGCTCAACCCTTGGCGATTGCGTGTCTATCCGTGGGCAGCATGGGAACGCTCACGATTTGTTTTCTTGTCATCGTGCTGACGTCCAAGGATTTGATCACGCCACAAGGGGTACCACTGGGAGGTGATTACCCGGTGTTTTACGGAGTAGGCTCGCTGGTGCTGGCCGGCGATTACTCGTCGGTCTTCGATGTCTCTGCTGTCAATCAGGCTCAGGCGGATGCCCTGGACAAGCCTGATCTGAACCACTTCCACGCGTGGGTCTATCCGCCCTATGCGGCCCTTCCGCTCGCTTTGCTGGCCTGGATGCCGTATTTGCCATCGTTTTTGTTATTCACCGCATTGATGGCGTTATGCACTTGGGGGGCGGTCGTCATGGTCGGCCGGATCAGCCCCTTTATCGCCAGTCAGCGCGGCCCCGTGTTCGCGCTGACGTTAAGCTTTTATCCTCTGCTGCGAGCGGTCACCGGCGGGCAAAATACGGCTTTGTCGTTGCTGTTGATTTGTGGTGCGATGGCCATGTTTGTTCAGCGGCGCGACTCGGCGGCCGGCGTATTTCTGGGCCTGCTAATGTTTAAACCGCACATTGGCTTGCCGCTGATTGGCCTCTCGTTGCTGGCGCGACGCTGGAAGGTCGTTGCGATCAGCTCGTGCGTCGCGGCAGGATACTTCCTGGTGGCAGTCCCGTTTTTCGGATGGGAGTGGCCCGGCTTGTGGCTGGCATCGATCGTGCGCTATCGCGCGTTGGAAGGGAACGTGAATGGTCCCAATCTAATCTCCCTGCTGGGTGTTGCCGAGCAGTTGCTGGGTCCGGGAAACGTGATGGCCTTCGCGGTCACCGCGGTTGCCGGGATACCGATTGTCATTGTTCTGTGCTGGCTGTTTTGGTCCAAGGTCTCCCGAAACCAACGGGTCGTGGAAAGTTGGGGAGTCGCGACTGCCGGCATCATCTTGCTATCCCCGCACAGCCAGTTTTACGAGGTGGGACTGCTGGCGCTTCCGATGATGCTGCTAGCGGCCCGCCAGAAAATGGACGCCGCCGCAGTTATCTTGTTCGTTTGGGTCGCCGGGTGGTGCCACGTGCTGTTCGACAAACCCCTGGTCCAGCCATTGTTTTTCCTGGCCGTGGTGGGTTTTTTTATCTCGCTGAGGCTAGTGCGTCCCTCCAACGGGCCGGCTGTGATGCACGCGTCTGGTGGCTAGCGTCGCATTCGACGAGTCAAACCGAACGCAGTCCGTAAACTGAACGCGGCTTATCAAGTCACCGTTACTTAACTGACCGTCAGAACAGGCACCACCGAAACGCGAAGTCCCGTTTTTCCGATTAATTCGCCTGAACCGGCTGTTCCGCAATTGAGTGTCGTGATTGTTTTGCCGAATCAGGATTAGCATCGGGATGCGCCGATCGTGCCAGTTCTGCCGAAGGCAGGGGCACGCTGTCACGCATCCCGCAAGACGAAAATCGTGACCCAGATACCACGTTCCCAATACCTACGTTGACGAGTTCGAGGTTGTTATGCGTTGTGAATTTCAGCGGACCCGTTTCGCTCATCCGGCTTGTGTCATGATCGCAATCCTGGCGTTTATCGCCATCTGTGGCCATCGCCAGCCTGTGGTCGCCCAAGAAGCCCCTGATTCACAGATCGGAGGCCTCCGAACGCTCCTGCCGCCGGTGCCACAGCAGGCTCCGCGAGCGGCGGAGGGCCGCGGTGCCGACGAACAGTGGGATACCAAGCGTCCGGACAAGCCGGTGGCCTCCTTCATGGAATCGCTGAAAGGCAATGACGCGGCGTTTCATGTCGTTCTCGGTCAAGGACGGCTGTTAACGACCAAGAAACCGATCGCCAAAGAGGACGGCGTGGGCGTGATCGCCGTGGGCGACCCAACGGTGATTGACTTTGAGGTGCTGCCCAATCCGCGGATGATCCGGATCGTGGGACGTCGTGCCGGCGTGACCGATTTGTCGATCACCACGGCCGACGATGAAGTTTACGCTTTTGAAGTACACGTCGGTTACGACCTGGCGCTGCTCAAGGCCCAGTTGAAGCAACTCTACCCAGACGCCTTGATCAAGCTGGGTCAGATGCGCGAGCACATTATCGTGGAAGGACAGGCGCGCAGTGCCGTCCAGGTGTCGCAGATTCTGGAAACCCTGGATGCATTTTTGCAATCCGTGCAAGTCTCAACTTCCGTGAGTGGCGCCGACGAGGGCGGATACGGCTCCAAACCTCGGCAGGGCGCTCCGCCAGCTCCTGCGCCTGGCGGTGAAAACCAGCAGCCCTACGTGACGACGGGTGAAGAGGGCTCGCGTCCCGACGCCAACGCACAAATTGCCGGGCCGCGGATCATCAACCTGCTTCGTGTTCCCGGGGTGAAACAGGTCATGCTGAAGGTCCAGGTTGCCGAGCTCAATCGCACTGGCATGCGTGAAATCGGTGCCGACATCTTCGTAAAGAATGCGAGCAATAGCCTCGGCACGCAGATCGGTGGCGCGCTGGTCTCGCTGTCAGGCTTGGCGCTCGGAACCGATTCGACCTTCTTCGGAATTTTCGACGGTGGTGATTTTCAGTTCGTGCTGACCGCTTTGCGCGAAAACAAGTTGGCGAACATCCTCGCCGAACCCACGCTGGTGGCCATGTCGGGACACGAGGCCAGCTTCCTGGCGGGCGGCGAGTTCCCGGTTCCGGTCCCGCAGGGTGGTGGTGGTGGTGGTGGGAACACCACCACGATTCAGTTCAAGGAATTTGGCGTGCTGTTGAACTTCCTGCCCTTCATCCTGGATGATGACGTGATTCGCTTGTCCGTAACCCCGGAAGTCAGCACCATCGATTTTTCCATCGGCACGACGTTGGTTGTCGGTGGCGATCCCGTGCCGGGTTTGAGTACACGTCGCGCGTCGACGACAGTGGAAATGAGACAGGGCCAGACACTGGCAATGGCCGGTCTGCTGCAGGTGGATTTGTCCGCCACCACCTCTCGCATCCCTGGCTTGGGGGACCTGCCTTACATCGGGCCGTTCTTCAACAACACAAGCCATCAACGTATGGAAAAAGAACTGCTGGTGATGGTCACGCCTTACCTGGTCAGTCCCATGAACCACGACGAAGTACCGCCGCTGCCTGGCGCCGACATCAAGGACCCCACCGACGGCGAATTCTATTTTCACAATCGCATCGAAGGCTTGACGACAAGGCCCTTCCGTACGACGACCATGTGGAAGAATCTGCAGGTGCGCATGCTTAACTTGGATGAAAAGAACGTATGCGGACCGGTTGGTTTTTCGGATTGCAAATAACGACTTCGATCCCCTTTTTAGATTCGACAACCTCACGAGGACCCCCGTCCCCAGCGGTGGTTCGTGAGACATGGAGACATGGAAGATGTTGAAACGAAAACACTTAATGTTTTTGGCAACGCTCGCAGCGCTCGGCTTGCCCTGCCTGGCGATGTCAGATTCTTTCACTACTTATTCCCCGGAAGCGCCGGTAAGGTTTCGCCCGGTCCGCCCTGGGACCGCAGACGATGAATCCCAGGGTGCCACGGCAGAACAAACAAACACAATCAGATATCCCGGCATACGGAGGACTCCTCCGGTGATACCTAGTTTGCGGTTGCTGCCACCGCTACCCGCCGAGGAATCCCAGCTACCTGCCGTGGAACCGCAACTACCTGCCGTGGAACCACAGTCTGCCATGGTGATACCGGCCAGTTCCGTTGGCGATGAACCCGGCGCACGGCAGGTTGCCGCCACGCTGCCGGCTAGCGATGACATCTCATCCGCCAATCTGAGCACCACGAAATCGTCACGGCGGATTGTAACCGGCGACCGGATACAACACGCCGACGTGGTCAGTCCCTGGTCGGCCCGACAACTGCCCTCTGCTGAACAAGCAACAACACGCGCCATGCCGGCTCCCTTCCGGTTGACGGCCAACAACATCGCTCAGGATGTGCCGGCACCACCGCCCGCGCCGGAACCCATCCATGCCGGGCAAACACCATACGGCGTCGAAGCGGGGCCCGCCCGTATTGCCGAACCGGTCCCCGCCGCGGACGATCTGACCATGGAAGCGCCGATGGACGCCGACGAGTCGGTAGGCGGAAACTGGGAATATAGCGACGGAGGCGACGGTGGATATGGCGACGGTGGAAATGGCGACTGTGGCCACGGAAACTGTGGCGCTTGTTCCGGCTGTCTTCGTCGCCGCCCTCCTCCCACGGTCTGCTACCGCGATCGGCCGTTCGGCTGGTCCGTGCGAAACGTGAATCAAATGCAGGTCGCTCGAGGTCTCCAGGACCAGATGGTCTTGTATGACTACGATTTCCACGAGGGAGCCAACGCGGACCAGCTGTCTTCGCAAGGCCGACACCAACTGGAAAAATTCGCTCAGCTGGTTGCCTCCCATGGATTCCCCGTGGTCATTCAGCCTTCGGAAGGAAGACCTGAACTCGAAGCGGCACGACAAGCCCACGTTGCAATGGAACTTGCCGCCATGACACCGGCCGCCACGGAAAATTCCGTCGTCGTCGCTCGACCCGTGCGCCCGGCTTGCGAGGCCAAGAAGGCCTAATAATTGATCAAAACTTGATCCGGCAGACCCAGGTGCGCGGTCGTCTGATGACGGGATCCGGCGGAGGAGGCTTTGGCTTCACCGGCTCGGTGGGCCTCGACTCCGGCGGGACCGAGCAGTAGACGCACTGGCAGTCCATCTTGGCCCACAGGAGAAACTCGCGATGCAAGCAAGGAGTCGTAAACTGTCATGGACCTTCATCGTCCTTGTGGGGCTGGCGGCCTGTTCGGGTTGTCAGACTCTGAGCGGACCGCTTGCCAGGCTAAAGAATAAAGACTCGAAAGCCACCAACGACATCGCACGTGGGCACGTGGGACTGATGCAAGGCAACTCGTTTACCGGCGCGAAACCGACCGCTCAGCAAAAGGCCGATGTACAGATCGCGTTCGCTCGGACGGTTGAACGAGATGGCGACAGCCAGGGCGCTATGAAAATCTATCAGCAGATCATAGAAAGCTCGCCAAAACATCCTGAACCATATCATCGAATGGCCGTGTTGCACGACCAGAGCGGCAATCATGACGAAGCATTACGGTACTATCAGGATGCGCCTCAAGCGCGACCCGCAGAATGCAGAAGTTTACGCCGACCGTGGCTATAGCTTTTACCTGCAACAGAAATGGCCTGAAGCCGAACAGAATCTGCGCCGGGCATTGCAGCTCGATAGCTCTCTCGGCCGGGCCCACAACAACCTGGGGCTGCTGCTGGCGCGTACCGGTCGCCAGGATGAAGCCCTGATGGAATTCCAATTGGCGGGTTGCAGCGAAGCCGAATGCCGCACCAACCTGGTTCACTCCATGATGCTGGACCAGCGGTGGAATGAAGCACGACAGCAATGTGATATTGCCTTGGCTTCGCACTCCGTGCCTGCCGATGTCAAGAAACGACTAAAGCGACTCGATTCGGTGATCGTGAAAGCTCAACATCAATCACAGTCACCACCGCAAGCGCAATTCCCTCCTGGCGCCGGCCAACCGGCGCTACCCCACGGCCTGCCGGTCGCGGCAACACAGGTGTCTTACGAGTCGGCTCAGAATTTCCGGGCGCTGCCGCCGGTGACGCCAGCCTCGGCCAATCCCCTTCGGCTACCCTCGGCCGGCATGTTTAACACTCCGCCAAGCCCGGCACCCTGACGCGGAATTGCGAACAGACTTGCAACGAGCTGGCGAGTGAATAACGGTCGCATCTGTAGGATGGGCACTCCTGCCCGTCTGCCCATGACGGGCAAGAGTGCCCGTCCTACGAACATTTTGCGGCAGTAATTAAATGGTCGCCCCTACGGCCGCTTTGCCGCTTCATCCGGTGATGGAACAGTTCGGCGGAAGATCGCGAGTTGCTTGCCGCGATAGACTTCGCGCCACTGGAGACTTTCTACCGCCGCGCGGGTCAAGGGTGCCGTGACCGGTAGCGCCAGTATTTCGATATTCTGCCCGTCCAGCGTCTCACTCCAACCTGGCGCGGCGCGTATCAAGTCAAAATATTCCTCGGTATGCGTGCGACCGTGGACGTCGATGCGATCGTCGATCCACGGTCGAAAGCGTGGCTTGAGATCCCAGCCATGCCAGGTCAGATAGCCACCCCAATTCGCCGAATGAAAGACGCGTTCTCCCTGGTGCATTTCCAATAAAACGTCCAGCTCCTTTGCCGGTAGATTGTGGTGTCGAGCGATAGGAGGCAGCCATCGACTACCAATCATCAAGCAGATCGCGAAGGCAAAACTGCTTACCAATGGTATCGGACCCGGCCGATTGACGAACCTCGCACGAAATTCAGCCGATGTTCGCGCAAGCGAGTCCCTGGCCTATTCTCTGTAACCACGCTACGTCACAGCTCCACAACGCCAACGTGGGTACGGCCACGATGATCCACAGGGCAGCGTAACGCACCCCCGTCAGCGCGAAATGCAGCCAGATGATCGACAGCGCTAGCGAGAGGGCGGGTACCTTGCGGCGACTGATTGCCGCTAATAGCGGAAACAACAGAATGACCAATTCCACATACGACCAACCGGGGGCCGTGAAATCGGGTGGTCGCCACTCCGTCGTCGACGACTGTTGTATGAACGGATCGCGCAAGAGCGGAAATTGTCCACATGTACAGCCCCAATCCGTACGGGTTTACCAGGGTGACCACAAACAAAATCAGACCCAATCCGGTTAACCACCGCAGCCGACTCCGGGCCGCTTCGCGTACCGCCTGCTCTGGTGCACAACAAGACAGCGATAGTTCAACCAGGTACGTAACCGCCAGTACAAGCGCGCCGGCCAGAAAGCCGCTATGCATATTGGCCCATAAAAAGAATAGAGGTATCAGCCACAGAGTCTGCCGCCGCGATATCGCGCCGCGATGAAAGCGTTCGCAAATAACCACTGTCAGGGCCAAACCAACGAACGTGTACATATTGGGACGGGCGGTCCAGCCGACACGCGATGCTTGTGCGGCCAGCAAAGTCCAGGCGACGGCGCCCAGCCAGGGCACGCCGTCGGAGACCATATGCGTGTACAGGACGCGCAGGAAGAGTCCCGATACAGAGGGCCATTAGAACCGCGATGCCGTTGAGGCCCACTCCAGGCGTAACTCATGTCGCAGCAGGATGTCACCCAACCACGCGTACGTCACCCACTGTTGGCCTTCGGTCTGTGGGCAAAACGTCTCCTGGTAGAGAAAGCCGCCGCTCTCCCACATCTGGTCGGCAATCCGTAGATGCCAACCCAACCCCGGATCGTCCATGGCCCCGGTGCGCGAGTGGAACAAAGCCAGTAGCGCACAGCCAACGAATACGGCGTCGGCGATGCCGGGCGAGTACCATGGCCGGCGATCACGATCAGACGCTTCTTGCATAGTCGTTTGCGAGGGGTAGCAATGGCGGCCGCGCGGCGAGCGGATCAGTCGGCTTTGCGTGCCAACGCCACGAGCGAACTGCCAACAAATGGCGATGGTAACAACGTTCGCTCGACGTGCATCAGGGATCGTACCACCACATCGGATGCACGGGAAGGTTGAAATCCACGAGCCACGGTTTGTTGAGGCGAAGTAAAGCGGAGCAGAAGTTTGCGCAGAAACAACACGGGGACCATCGTCAGACCCCAATATCCGGCGCGAACCAGTTGAAAGCCGCCGGCTTCAAGCTCGTGGCACAACACCCGTTTGTTGTAGCGCCGTTGATGCCCCACGTGCCGATCGTAGCAACCATATAAAAACTGCAATGCTGGAACGTTCACGACCAATTGCCCTTGCGGTCGCAGATGAAAGGCCGCGGAACGGAGAAATCCAGGGACATCGTCAATGTGCTCGATGACATCCAACATCAGGATCGTGTCGAAGTGCCCCTTCCAGTCCTCGCGGCGATCGTGAATGTTGTACAAATACAGCTTGCCGCGTCCGGGGCGGGCCATCTGCAATGCGGACAAACTCAGATCGCAGCCGTCTACCGCCTGGCCATAGTGTTCCTCGAATTGGTCCCGAGCAATCGCGTTGCCGCAACCGACTTCCAGGACACGTTGGCCCAATGGTACGTCGCGCAATAGGCGACTCAGTTTCGCGAAACGCCACTGAAACCAGAAATGGTCGGCCGCCGCGATGTCGTACCACTCGTCCGCCATCTCGACCTTTTCTTGCGGCGAGAGGATTTCCACTTGTGCGGATGATAGGTTCTGGTCGGGTAGGACGTTTTGAGCAGACATTACGTTTTGGGTGGCCATTACGTTTTGGGCGGCGATCAGGTGTTGGGAAGCGGACGACCAGGCCCGCAGTTCGTGTTGAACGCGATTATTTACGCGCTTATTTAGGGCTGGCTCGCATCGCACCCGTCAGGGCGCCAACTGGCACCTCCATATTATACTGTGTTTAATGGACGTATTCGCCGGAGAAACAATGATCGCCGCGCCGCACGACTGTCGCATCTCTTGCGACGGGTGGTGGCGCAGCAGGCAGGCCATGTCAGACAAGATCGAAATAAGTTTTGTTGTGCCGTTGTACAACGAACAAGAAGTCTTTGACACGCTTGTCCAGCGGCTCGTGCAAACCTTGGCCGCTGCACCATTTTCCTGCGAGGTAATCCTGGTCGACGACGGTAGTACCGACGGGACGCGTGCCAGGATCGAACGAATATGCGACGAGGACCCCCGCTTTCGCGGCGTGCTGCTGTCGCGCAACTTTGGTCATCAACGAGCGGTCAGTGCCGGCCTGGATCATGCACGCGGCAGTTGCGTCGGCATCCTGGACGGCGATCTGCAGGATCCACCAGAGACGCTGTTGGAATTCCATCGCAAGCTGCTGGAAGAGGACTACGACGTCGTCTACGGCGTGCGGCAGCGACGCAAGGAATGGCTGTTGAAGCGATTCTGTTATTGGGCCTTTTATCGCCTGCTGCGACGGATGGCGACGATCGATATCCCTTTGGACGCGGGCGATTTTTGCTTGATGCGTCGTCGCGTGGTCGATTCGATTGCCAATATGCCGGAACGACACCGATTCCTGCGAGGCATGCGCAGCTGGGTTGGTATGCGGCAGGTCGGCGTTGAATATGACCGGCCCGCCCGTGCGGCCGGAACGCCCAAGTACAGTTTTTCCAAACTGATGCTGCTGGCCGTCGACGGCCTGCTGACCTTCAGCGAAGCGCCGCTGAGGATAGCGACGTGGTTCGGCGCGTTGGTCGCGGCCGCGGCCTTCGGCTGGTCCGTTTACATCGTTTGTTGGCGGTTATTCGGCGACGCCTCGGAACTTGCCGGATTCGCCACGCTGGCCTGCGGGATGTTTTTCCTGGGAGGCATCCAATTAATCTGCCTGGGCATCCTGGGCGAATACGTCGCTCGGGTGCATAACGAGGTCAAAGGCCGGCCAATCTACATCGTGGACCGCCGCTTCGGCTTTGATGCGACCGACGAGACAGCTACGTCCACCGAGCGGGCAAAGGTTGGCAATTAAGATTCCTGCGGCTACGCCCGCAGGCCGGGTTCTATGCGGCACCGAGTCGCTGCTGGCCTCTGGCGATGATTGCCTGGTGCGGATGGGGGACACGGCCCGCGAATTTGGGGAGCTGTGCACCGAGGTATCCAAAGACCTGGGCGACGGCAAGATTTCAGACAACGAACTGGCCCGTATCAACCGCCAGCGGCGAGCTGATGGCCAGCTTGCACGGCTGATGAAGCGCAACGCTGCCAACAAGGGGCGTGCGGACTGATGGACAACTACGCGGCAGTGGTGCATCAGATGGAGCAGTTTGGTGTGCAGTTCGTCGCCTCCAAAGATCTGCCCTTGACGATAGACGCACCCAAGCGCAAGGGCTGTGGCCTGAAGGGCAAATGGTGGTACTGGCGGCCGGGCACGTTTAGGCCTGATGCGGCTTCATCGTGGGTCGCTTTGGCAGTTACAAGACTGGCGAGAGTGAAAAAGTAGAGATTGACTGGAAGCCCTTGGGCCATGCCGAGCGCCAGCGTATGGCGACTGAGCGGGCCACTGCCAAAGCCGCTGCAGACGCGGCGCGCAAGGCTGAGGCCGAGTTATCGGGATTGGATTTAAGGGTCCGCTGGCGACACGCCAGCCGTGAGGGCCATAGCCCTACTGGAGCGCAAGGGCCTGCAGGGTGAGGCGTGCAAGTGGCTGACTGAACCGCTGACGGTGCGTTGGCCTGGCAGAACCCAAGGCGAGCCCGACACGGTGGTGCGGCTGCCCATTGGCACGTTGGTGCTGCCCTTCTTGATCCGCTACGACTACCCCCGAGAGAGCGCGCTGCGGGGCCTGCAGTTCATTCGGCCCGATGGGGCAAAGATTTACGCGCGCGGCTTCGATAAGCCTGGCTGCGCGATACGACTGGGCGAAGTAGGCGAGGGCATGGTGGTGCTGGTGAGGGCTATGCCACGGGCCTGACCCTGCGCATGGCCACGGGCAGCAGCTGGCGGTGTATGTGGCGCTGGACGCGGGCAACCTGCAGCACGTGGTGCCCCTGGTGCGGGAGCTGCACCCCGAGAGCCCGCATTGTGATCTGCGCCGATGTGATCGACCACCTGACGCGCCACCAGTTCACGCATGAGTTCGCAACAACCCTGGCCGCACCGCAGCCAAAGCCGCCGCAAAGGCGAGCACGCATACCGATTTTGTCTATCCCGTTTTGCGCGCGCCACCAGGCAGCCCAAAGACACCGATTTCAACGACCTGCACGCGCGTCAAGGGCTGGAGGCCGTGAGCCGCCAGATCCACGCGATGCTGCAGGCCATGAGGAGTAAACACCATGGTTGATGACGCGGAAACCCCGCCACAACCGACCAGCGCGAGCACTTTGCCCGCTGAGTCTTCGTCCACAAGCACCACGGTGGTCAGCCTGGCCGAGGCGAGGGTGGCTAAGGCCGCCTTACCGCCTACGGGCGCATCTGCGCCTGATGCGGGGACGGGGGAGAGTGCCCCGCCTAGTGCCGCTAAGCAGCCCAAGAAAGAGAAAGAGATCGACTGGGGCAAGTTCAACCACCTGGTAGAAAACTTCACGTTGATTATCCGACCGATACCGTATGGGATGGCGACAAGCGCAAGATCGTCAAGATCGGCAACCTGGCGCACGCCTTTAGCTCGGACTATGTGCGCATGTGGAAGGCATCAGCCAGCCGCAAGCAGGTGGACGATCACGAAGTGGTGTTTGACCCGACCGAGACCTGCCCAGAGCACTTCGTCAATCTGTTCATGGGCATCAGCATGGAGCCCAAGAGTGGTGACGTGACGCCGATCATCGAATTGATGGTCATCCACAAGCGAGCAAGGACTACCAGGAAGCCGATGATGTGATGCATTGGCTGCTGCAGTGGTTTGCCTATCCGCTGCAGCATGTGGGCTTCAAACTGCGCACGTCGGTGGTGATGCATGGTGATGAGGGCGCGGGCAAAAGCTTTCTGTTTGACCTGGTGGCCAGCATCTACGGCAAATATGGCGTGTTGGTTGGGCAGGATGAGCTGGAAGACAAGTTCAATGACTGGCGCAGCTGCAAGCTGTTTGTGGTGGGGGATGAGGTTTCCAGTCCGTCAGGAGCTGGTGCATAACAAAAACCTATTGAAGGCGCTGATTACTTCGCCCACAGTGCAGATCAACCCGAAGAATCTGCGCGGCGCGAGGAAGCGGACCAGATGAATGTGGGATTCTGAGTAATGAGCTGACGCCGCTGGCCCGGAAATGCGACCGGCGCTACCTGGTGATCTATACGCCGCGGGGAAGGATTTTGAGTTTTATCGGCGTCTTGGCAAGTGGCGAGCAGCGGCGGCAGAGGCGTTTAACCCGTTCCTGTCGGATTACCCCCTGGAGGGCTTCGACCGCTACGCCCCGGCCCCGCAAACACCCGCCAAGCGGGATCTGATCGACATAAATCGCAGGAGCCCAGAGCTGTTTCGGTTTGCTTGGCGGTCAAGTGATATTGACTTGCCCTACCGCCACTGTGCCACCTGACAGGCTAGGACGTACACCAAATGGTGCCAGCGCAGCGGTGACCGCTTTCCCTTTAAGCAAAACCTCTTTACACGCAACCTGCTGCGCATCAGCGAAGGAGAGGGTGGGCAGTTGCGAGAGAAGGTCTTCACGTTCAAGGATGACCTGGGCAACCCCAAGTCCATTCGGATGCTGTTGACGTAGCGCAGCAGCGCCAGCCGATCAAAAGGCGGGGTCTGGGCGGAGTAGTGCTGCTGAAAGACACGTTTGAGAAGGATTTGAGCCGCTACGTGTATGGCGGGTTTCCCCCTTCCCCTTCCGACAAAGAACCGTCTGGAGGTCAAGAGTGAAAAGCAGCCCGTTTATTTACGCGTTTACAGAACCGCGTAAAACTTTTTTGAATAGGGGCGTGGGTTTTTACGCGTTTACGCATTTACGCGCACTCCCTTACGTATGTGTGTGCGCATGGGTGCGTGCGTATGTGCGTGCATGCATGTGTGTGCGTGAGTCGCGTAAATGCGTAAACGCGTAAATCGCTAGGCGTGGCGCGGGTCTCGTGTTTACGCGGGCGTGTAAATGTGTAAATTTTTTATTTGAAAGAGAAAGAAGAGATGAACGGTGATTCGGAATTGAGCCAAAGGGTTGAACAGCGCCGCGCTGCCATGCCTGGCTTGGCCGCGATCATTGATTGGGCGCGCGAAAACTATGGCGAAGAGTTTGTGAATCAGCAGATCGCTACCGCCCAACAAGCCCGCCGCGACTACGCCAAGGTGTGGGACAACCAGGGCGAGGCCGCTGCCAAGCAATGGCACATCACCAACTCCCATCGCTGCACCTTCCACGGCCAAGAGAACGGGCGCGAGATCGGACTCCCTTCACCCTTTGGCAAAGACCTCTGAGGACAACACCATGGAACCCAAGATCACAGTCGACTACCGTCAATTCCTCACGAACATGACCATCGTGGAAAGCCAGCTGCCATTTGCGATGGCCTTGGCTGCTACACGCACGGGCAGAAAGCGATACCAGTGGTGCAGGCTGCAATGCGCTCCACCTTCGATAGGCCCACTGTCTGGTCCATCAACTCCCTGCGCTTGAAGTCAGCCACCAAGGCCAAGCCGGTAGCTGTCATCGCGTTCAAGGACAAGACTCAGTGGAGTCATCACGGACCATGATCGAGCCGCACGTTGCCGGTACCGAGCGCCACTACAAGGCCATGGAAGTGCGGCTGCTGCGCATGGGTGTGTTGCCCAAAGGCTGGCGCGTAGTGCCTGGCGCAGGTGCCCAGCTGGATAGCTACGGCAACATGAGCGCAGGCCAGATCAGCCAGGTGCTCAATGTGTTGGGTGCCTACACCGAGGCAGGCTTCAATAAAGCCAACATCAACACGGTCAAGCGCTTGGCAAAGGGCAACGCCAAGAAAAACGTGTATGGCTTCGTGTACTGGGTCAATCCTGTGGGGAGCAAGAAGGGCGGGCACCTGCGGCCGGGTGTGTACCAGCGCATCAGCACCGCCTTTGGCAGCAGCCTCAAGCCCATCATGATCTTCGTGCGCAGTGTGAGCTACAAGCCTACGCTGGACTTCTACGGCAAGGTGAACGGCGTGGTCGCAGCCGAACTGCCGGGTGAGTTTGTGCAAGCCTATGAACAGGCGCTGCGCACCGCGCTGCCAAAGACAACTGGCGGTCAGTCATGACCCGACCCCACCCCCCCCTTCGCGGGTCCTCCCTGGCATCTCCGCACAAGGGTAATTCGAACCGCGTCTTTTTGCTAGAAGGTGGCGTTTGGAAAAGTCCGGTCTTGGGTCCGAACATGGGAGACGGTCCGACATGGCGGTGACTTTGATCACAAAATCGGCGTATGCACGGCATCGCGGATGCGATGAAAAGGCCGTGCGCAAGGCTGTGACCGAGGGCCGGATCAGCCTGATCGAAGGCAAGATCGATCCTGCTGTAGCCGATATCCAGTGGGCACAGAACACCAGGGCTCGCGCGGCTCAAGTGGTAGCACCTGGTGCCGATCGCGAGCTGCCCCTTGATGCACCGGCCGAGGTACCCGACGCGCCGACACAGCGAGCAGCTCAAGAGCCTGGCTATATGGCCTTCAGATCTCGGCGCGAAGAGGCCGACGCCCAGATCGCCGAGATGAACGCGGCAAAGATGCGCGGCACCATGGTGATGCGCCAGGACGTGGACCGCGCCTTCTTTGAAATCGGGCGTGAAGTGCGCGATCGCCTGGCGGCGTGTGCCCGTCGCATTGCATCCGAAGTTGCGGCCACATCCTCGGCCGAGGCCTGCGAGTCCATTGTCGACCGCGAGCACCGCATCGTGCTTGAGCTGCTGGTGACATCGATGCGCGAGAAGTTGGGCGCGCCAGCAAAGGCGTCGGCATGAGCGATATGCACGATGGATATCAAGCGGTCTGCGATGCAATTGCACGCGGCCTGGAGCCGGACCCAAACCTGACGGTCGACGCTTGGTCTGATCAGTACATGGTGATCCCGAAGTCAACGGGCAGTAATGAGGCCGGGCCTTACCGCACATCTCGCACGCCGCACGCGCGCGAGGTCATGCGCGCACTGTCAGACAACCACCCATGCAAAC
This sequence comes from uncultured Planctomycetales bacterium, assembly GCA_963844115.1. Taxonomy (GTDB): domain Bacteria; phylum Planctomycetota; class Planctomycetia; order Pirellulales; family UBA7805; genus CS4-C045. The sequence continues at coordinate 98,338 of CAWJNN010000030.1, forward strand.
GCGTTGCGGTGATGGGTGCATCGCAGATGCTGAAGACTCAGGTCGGACTCAACTGGTTCATGGCCAGCATTCACCAGTCGCCATCGAACTTCCTGTGGTTGGTGCCGACCGGCAAGCTCCAGAAGCGGGCGGCCTCCCGCATCGACAAGACCATCGCCTCGATCCCCCAGATCCAGGAGCGCGTGGCCAAGCCGCATAGCCGTGACTCCAACAATAACAATGACATCAAGGAATACATCGGCGGTGCGCTCTACCTGGCCACAGCAGGTGCCGCCGCCAATCTCTCAGAGCTGAGCGTTCGCCGCGTCTTGTTCGATGAGATCGACCGCGCCAAAGACAACGTGGGCGGTGAGGGCGACCCTGGCGAATTGGCCGAGGCCCGGCAGACTACATACGAACGGAACCGCAAAGCCTACTACCCCAGCTCGCCGACCATTGAGGGCGAGTCCGTCATTGAATCGATCTTCAATCGGGGGACTAAGCGCGAGGCCCTGGCCGAATGTATCCACTGCGGCCAAGCCCAAACACTGGACTTCTTCAATACGTCGGGCGGCATTCGCTTCCTGGTGAGCGAAGACGGCAAGCGGGCGATGTACCCCTGCAACAAGTGCGGCGGGCTGCATGAAGAGGGCGACAAGACCCGCATGTTTGCCAACGGCCTGTGGTCCGAGGGAGTGGTGGGCGACGGTGAGACCGAGAGCTTCACCATCAGCGGCCTGTTTCTTCCTTACGGCTGGATACCTTGGATCAGCCTGGTACGGCAATACAACCTTGCTAAGGGCAAGCTAGACGAAGGCAGCGAAGAGGCCATGATTGTGTTTTACAACACTAGGCTGGCGCGCTGCTGGGCAAGATCCAAAGAGTCCACGCGATTCGATACGCTCAAGGCGCGCGCAGAAGACTACCGCCTGGGCACCGTGCCAGCTGGCGGCCTCATCCTCACCGCAGCCATCGACACCCAAACCCACCGGCTAGAAATGAAAGTGGTTGCCTGGGGCGAAGGCATGGAGGCCTGGGTGGTGGACTACCACGTCATCCACGGTGACCCGTCCGACTCCAGCACCTGGGAAGAAGCGGACAAACTACTCAAAGGCCGGTACCGCCACGCCAGTGGTGCCATGCTCAACATCAGCGCGGCCTTCGTAGACTCTGGTGGCTCAAACACCCAGGACGTCTACAACTTCACCAGCGCCCGCAAGCACCGCAACATCTTCGCCATCAAGGGCCACAGCCGCCCGGACCGTCCAATCCTCAGCTCGAAGCCCAGCCTGGTGGATATCAACTGGCGTGGTCAGGTACAGAAGCAAGGCGCGCAGCTGTGGTTCATCGGGCCCGACACTGGCAAAGACTATTTGCAGGCCCGCTGGCCGCGCGCTTCTGGTCCAGGCGCTGTGCACTTCAGCACCGATCTGCCAGACAGCTACTACAAAGGACTCACCAGCGAATACCGGACCTTTGGGTACAAGCGCGGCCGCAAGGTCAGCTGGTGGGAAAAGAAGAAGGGCGAGCCCAACGAACCGCTCGACTTGATGAACTACAACCTCGCCGCCGCCTATTTCCTGGGCTTGCAGAAGAAGAACGAACACGCCTGGCAGGCCTTCCGCAACCGACTGATCCCCCATTCGATGGACCTTTTCAGCCAGCCCGATACCAGCGAAACGACAACAGAAGCGCCAGTCCAAACGTCTGCACTGGCCGCTCTAGCCACATCCATAGCCACCGCACCAAACCAACCAGGTGATACCCATGACCACCACGAACCTGAAGAAACCACCAGCTCGGCCCACTCAAGCTTTGGCAGGGACTGGTAGTAATGCACGCAGCCCTGCTGTTCGAGATCCAGAACGCGTGCCGCCCGGCTTGCGCAAGTTTGCCAAAGCCACCAGGCCGACTGGCCCTTCGCCCACACGTCCAACACTGAAGCGGGATTGGTAGCCATGACCCAAGCAACTAAAAGCAACCCACAGCTGGCGAATGCCCAGCCCGACCTGGTGGACCGCATCTTTGAATACATATTCTCAGACCCGGTCCTAGCCGCAGCCGTCAAGGCCCAGGCAGAAGCCGACAAACAAAGCATCCCAAGGCTCAAGGCTGCGGTGCGCAGCGAGTTCGAGGGCGAGAAGTGCTACATCACCGGCCGCACCAACAGCGACAGGCAGGAGCGCGTGCAAAAGGTGCTCGCGCTCTTCAATGGGCGCAATGCAACCGAGGTCGCCAGACGGCTGGATGTGAGCCGCGCAACGGTCTACCGCGACATCAAACAGTCGATGGGTAAGAAACAGTCTCACGATTCCTAGAAATGAGACGCAAGGTTGTATTGCCGTACCAGGCTGATCCAAGGTATCCAGCCGTAAGGAAGAAACAGGGCGGCTGATGGTGAAGCTCTCGGGTCTCACCGTCGCCCACCATTCCCTCGGACCACAGGCCGTTGGCAAACATGCGGGTCTTGTCGCCCTCTTCATGCAGCCCGCCGCACTTGTTGCAGGGGTACATCGCCCGCTTGCCGTCTTCGCTCACCAGGAAAACGAATGCCGCCCGACGTATTGAAGAAGTCCAGTGTTTGGGCTTGGCCGCAGTGGATACATTCGGCCAGGGCCTCGCGCTTAGTCCCCCGATTGAAGATCGATTCAATGACGGACTCGCCCTCAATGGTCGGCGAGCTGGGGTAGTAGGCTTTGCGGTTCCGTTCGTATGTAGGTCTGCCGGGCCTCGGCCAATTCGCCAGGGTCGCCCTCACCGCCCACGTTGTCTTTGGCGCGGTCGATCTCATCGAACAAGACGCGGCGAACGCTCAGCTCTGAGAGATTGGCGGCGGCACCTGCTGTGGCCAGGTAGAGCGCACCGCCGATGTATTCCTTGATGTCATTGTTATTGTTGGAGTCACGGCTATGCGGCTTGGCCACGCGCTCCTGGATCTGGGGGATCGAGGCGATGGTCTTGTCGATGCGGAGGCCGCCCGCTTCTGGAGCTTGCCGGTCGGCACCAACCACAGGAAGTTCGATGGCGACTGGTGAATGCTGGCCATGAACCAGTTGAGTCCGACCTGAGTCTTCAGCATCTGCGATGCACCCATCACCGCAACGCGTTTGCATGGATGGTTGTCTGACAGTGCGCGCATGACCTCGCGCGCGTGCGGCGTGCGAGATGTGCGGTAAGGCCCGGCCTCATTACTGCCCGTTGACTTCGGGATCACCATGTACTGATCAGACCAAGCGTCGACCGTCAGGTTTGGGTCCGGCTCCAGGCCGCGTGCAATTGCATCGCAGACCGCTTGATATCCATCGTGCATATCGCTCATGCCGACGCCTTTGCTGGCGCGCCCAACTTCTCGCGCATCGATGTCACCAGCAGCTCAAGCACGATGCGGTGCTCGCGGTCGACAATGGACTCGCAGGCCTCGGCCGAGGATGTAGCCGCAACTTCGGATGCAATGCGACGGGCACACGCCGCCAGGCGATCGCGCACTTCACGCCCAATTTAAAAGAAGGCGCGGTCCACGTCCTGGCGCATCACCATGGTGCCGCGCATCTTTGCCGCGTTCATCTCGGCGATCTGGGCGTCGGCCTCTTCGCGCCGAGATCTGAAGGCCATATAGCCAGGCTCTTGAGCTGCTCGCTGTGTCGGCGCGTCGGGTACCTCGGCCGGTGCATCAAGGGGCAGCTCGCGATCGGCACCAGGTGCTACCACTTGAGCCGCGCGAGCCCTGGTGTTCTGTGCCCACTGGATATCGGCTACAGCAGGATCGATCTTGCCTTCGATCAGGCTGATCCGGCCCTCGGTCACAGCCTTGCGCACGGCCTTTTCATCGCATCCGCGATGCCGTGCATACGCCGATTTTGTGATCAAAGTCACCGCCATGTCGGACCGTCTCCCATGTTCGGACCCAAGACCGGACTTTTCCAAACGCCACCTTCTAGCAAAAAGACGCGGTTCGAATTACCCTTGTGCGGAGATGCCAGGGAGGACCCGCGAAGGGGGGGGTGGGGTCGGGTCATGACTGACCGCCAGTTGTCTTTGGCAGCGCGGTGCGCAGCGCCTGTTCATAGGCTTGCACAAACTCACCCGGCAGTTCGGCTGCGACCACGCCGTTCACCTTGCCGTAGAAGTCCAGCGTAGGCTTGTAGCTCACACTGCGCACGAAGATCATGATGGGCTTGAGGCTGCTGCCAAAGGCGGTGCTGATGCGCTGGTACACACCCGGCTGCAGGTGCCCGCCCTTCTTGCTCCCCACAGGATTGACCCAGTACACGAAGCCATACACGTTTTTCTTGGCGTTGCCCTTTGCCAAGCGCTTGACCGTGTTGATGTTGGCTTTATTGAAGCCTGCCTCGGTGTAGGCACCCAACACATTGAGCACCTGGCTGATCTGGCCTGCGCTCATGTTGCCGTAGCTATCCAGCTGGGCACCTGCGCCAGGCACTACGCGCCAGCCTTTGGGCAACACACCCATGCGCAGCAGCCGCACTTCCATGGCCTTGTAGTGGCGCTCGGTACCGGCAACGTGCGGCTCGATCATGGTCCGTGATGACTCCACTGAGTTCTTGTCCTTGAACGCGATGACAGCTACCGGCTTGGCCTTGGTGGCTGACTTCAAGCGCAGGGAGTTGATGGACCAGACAGTGGGCCTATCGAAGGTGGAGCGCATTGCAGCCTGCACCACTGGTATCGCTTTCTGCCCCGTGCGTGTAGCAGCCAAGGCCATCGCAAATGGCAGCTGGCTTTCCACGATGGTCATGTTCGTGAGGAATTGACGGTAGTCGACTGTGATCTTGGGTTCCATGGTGTTGTCCTCAGAGGTCTTTGCCAAAGGGTGAAGGGAGTCCGATCTCGCGCCCGTTCTCTTGGCCGTGGAAGGTGCAGCGATGGGAGTTGGTGATGTGCCATTGCTTGGCAGCGGCCTCGCCCTGGTTGTCCCACACCTTGGCGTAGTCGCGGCGGGCTTGTTGGGCGGTAGCGATCTGCTGATTCACAAACTCTTCGCCATAGTTTTCGCGCGCCCAATCAATGATCGCGGCCAAGCCAGGCATGGCAGCGCGGCGCTGTTCAACCCTTTGGCTCAATTCCGAATCACCGTTCATCTCTTCTTTCTCTTTCAAATAAAAAATTTACACATTTACACGCCCGCGTAAACACGAGACCCGCGCCACGCCTAGCGATTTACGCGTTTACGCATTTACGCGACTCACGCACACACATGCATGCACGCACATACGCACGCACCCATGCGCACACACATACGTAAGGGAGTGCGCGTAAATGCGTAAACGCGTAAAAACCCACGCCCCTATTCAAAAAAGTTTTACGCGGTTCTGTAAACGCGTAAATAAACGGGCTGCTTTTCACTCTTGACCTCCAGACGGTTCTTTGTCGGAAGGGGAAGGGGGAAACCCGCCATACACGTAGCGGCTCAAATCCTTCTCAAACGTGTCGCAGCAGTACTTCGCCCAGACCCCCGCCTTTTGATCGGCTGGCGGCTGTTCTGGTAGCGTCAACAGCATCCGAATGGACTTGGGGTTGCCCAGGTCATCCTTGAACGTGAAGACCTTCTCTCGCAACTGCCCACCCTCTCCTTCGCTGATGCGCAGCAGGTTGCGTGTAAAGAGGTTTTGCTTGAAGGGAAAGCGGTCACCGCTGCGCTGGCACCATTTGGTGTACGCACGGTAGGCCTGTCCGGTGGCACAGGGGTGGTAGGGCAAATCAATCTCACTTGACCGCCAAGCAAACCAAAACAGCTCTGGGCTCTTGCGATTGATGTCGATCAGATCGCGCTTGGCGGCTGTTTGCGGGGCCGGGGCGTAGGGATCGAAGCCCTCCAGGGGGTAAGCCAGCAGGAACTGGTAAAACGCCTCTGTGCCGCCGCTGTCTCGCCACTTGCCGAGACGCCGATAGAACTCGAACTCCTTCGCCCGCGGCGTGTAGATCACCAGGTAGCGCCGGTCGCAGTTGTCCAGGGCCAGCGGCGTCAGTTCATTGGATCAGGAAACCCACATTCATGTGGTTCGCTTCCTCGCGCCTGGGCAGGTTCTTCGGGTTGATCTGCACCGTGGGCGAGGTGATCAGCGCCTTGAGCCGGTTCTTGTTGTGCACCAGCTCCTGACGGCTGGACACCTCGTCGCCCACCACAAACAGCTTGCAGCTGCGCCAGTCGTTGAACTTGTCTTCCAGCTCATCCTGCCCGACCAACACGCCATATTTGCCGTAGATGATGGCCACCAGGTCGAACAGAAAGTTCTTGCCCGCGCCCTCATCGCCATGCATCACCACCGACGTGCGCAGCTTTGCGCCCACGTGCTGCAGCGGATAGGCCAACCACTGCAGCAGCCAGTGCATCACATCGTCGGCTTCGTGGTAGTCCTCGCTGGCGCGGCTGGTGAGGTAGCGGATCAACTCGATGATCGGCGTCACGTCACCCTTCTTCGGGCTCCATGCCGATGCCATCGAACAGATTGACGAAGTGCTCTGGGCAGGTCTCGGTCGGGTCAAACACCACTTCGTGATCGTCCACCTGCTTGCGGCTGGCTGATGCCTTCCACATGCGCACATAGTCCGAGCTAAAGGCGTGCGCCAGGTTGCCGATCTTGACGATCTTGCGCTTGTCGCCGTCCCATACGGTATCGGTCGGGTAGATCAGCGTGAAGTTTTCTACCAGGTGGTTGAACTTGCCCCAGTCGATCTCTTTCTCTTTCTTGGGCTGCTTAGCGGCACTAGGCGGGGCACTCTCCCCCGTCCCCGCATCAGGCGCAGATGCGCCTGCCGTAGGCGGTAAGGCGGCCTTAGCCACCCTCGCCTCGGCCAGGCTGACCACCGTGGTGCTTGTGGACGAAGACTCAGCGGGCAAAGTGCTCGCGCTGGTCGGTTGTGGCGGGGTTTCCGCGTCATCAACCATGGTGTTTACTCCTCATGGCCTGCAGCATCGCGTGGATCTGGCGGCTCACGGCCTCCAGCCCTTGACGCGCGTGCAGGTCGTTGAAATCGGTGTCTTTGGGCTGCCTGGTGGCAGGCACAAAAACGGGATAGACAAAATCGGTATGCGTGCTCGCCTTTGCGGCGGCTTTGGCTGCGGTGCGGCCAGGGTTGTTCAATTCATGCGTGAACTGGTGGCGCGTCAGGTGGTCGTCGTCGGCGCAGATCACAATGCGGCTCTCGGGGTGCAGCTCCCGCACCAGGGGCACCACGTGCTGCAGGTTGCCCGCGTCCAGCGCCACATACACCGCCAGCTGCTGCCCCGTGGCCATGCGCAGGGTCAGGCCCGTGGCATAGCCCTCACACACCAGCACCACCATGCCCTCGCCTACTTCGCCCAGTCGTATCGCGCAGCCAGGCTTATCGAAGCCGCGCGTGTAAATCTTTGCCCCATCGGGCCGAATGAACTGCAGGCCCCGCAGCGCGCTCTCTCGGGGGTAGTCGTAGCGGATCAAGGGCAGCACCAACGTGCCAATGGGCAGCCGCACCACCGTGTCGGGCTCGCCTTGGGTTCTGCCAGGCCAACGCACCGTCAGCGGTTCAGTCAGCCACTTGCACGCCTCACCCTGCAGGCCCTTGCGCTCCAGGTAGGGGCTATGGCCCTCACGGCTGGCGTGTCGCCACAGACCCTGCGAATCCAATGCCGATAACTCGGCCTCAGCCTTGCGCGCCGCGTCTGCAGCGGCTTTGGCAGTGGCCCGCTCAGTCGCCATACGCTGGCGCTCGGCATCGCCCAAGGGCTTCCAGTCAATCTCTACTTTTTCACTCTCGCCAGTCTTGTAACTGCCAAAGCGACCCACGATGAAGCAACCACCCGCATCAGGCCTAAACGTGCGCAGCCAGTACCACCATTTGCCCTTCAGGCCACAGCCCTTGCGCTTGGGTGCGTCTATCGTCAAGGGCAGATCTTTGGAGGCGACAAACTGCACACCAAACTGCTCCATCTGATGCACCACTGCCGCGTAGTTGTCCATCAGTCCGCACGCCCCTTGTTGGCAGCGTTGCGCTTGGCAAGTGACTCGCGCAGGGCGTGCAAGCTGGCCATCAGCTCACCGCACTCACGGTCGATACGGGCCAGTTCGTTGTCTGAAATCTTGCCGTCGCCCAGGTCTTTGGATACCTCGGTGCACAGCTCCCCAAATTCGCGGGCCGTGTCCCCCATCCGCACCAGGCAATCATCGCCAGAGGCCAGCAGCGACTCGGGCAGCGGCACCAGCATCTGGCCTTCCTTCAGCGCCCAGGCGGCCAAGATCCGCAGGTCTTTGGCAAAGTGGGTAATCAGCTCAGCGGTCTCAAGGCCCAGCTTGGCCGTACCGGTCCCGTTTACTTCATGTTGTAGGGTGGTCGCACTCTTGGTGCTCAGTGGCGTGTTCATACGCGGAGCCAATGAACCCGCGCCGCCAGGATAGTCGTGCACGACCAGAAATGCCACGTCACGCAGGTTCATCACAAACGCCCCCCACTCTTGTTACATACAAAGGCTGCTGCACGGCAGACACTGCCCCCATGCCCTGCAATAAAAACACCCACCGCCCCAGCCCGCCCAAAGCTGCACACCTTCCCGTGCGCGGCCCTGCTATTGATGGGCAAAGCGAAACCCGCACAGGCAGGCTGGAATTGATGGCGGCGGGTGGTGAAAATGGACACGGCAATCACTCAGCTGATGGCTTGGAGGCGCTACTGATGGCCATGGGCGTGAACGCGACACAGAAAATGGCTGTCAGTTCATCCCAGGCGGATATCCAGGCGGCCATTTGCCTGCGCAAATTCATGAGCGCTTTGACTGAGGTGCGCTGAGTGACCAGCGCCCTACGCTTACGTGTGCGAGCTGATGGCATATCAGGCCCCAGCAGATGCAGGTTCGATATCTGCGTAGGCAGTGTTTGTCTGGGCCTCGTCCAGTTCTGGCCAATATTTATGCCAGTCACTGCGCATCTCTGGGATGGTCACCTCGCCTTTGGTGAACTTGAATATTGCCTGGCAATGCTCTGCCGGGATGGCCTTTTCCCCACTCAGCATTTTGGAAACAAAGGACGGAGGGACATCAATGGCTTTAGCTAAGGCCATGGCGCGCCCACGTTCGGATTCGGCCCAAGATTTTAGGTTCATGGGCGGCATTGTATTCCCCGATGGGGAAACATTGTCAAGACCCAACGGGGAATTTTCTTTTTCCCCGGCGGGAATTCCAATTACGCATATGGATACAGTGGAAGAAACCCGCCGACATAGACTGCAAATGCTCGTAAAGAAGCACGACAGCATGGCGAGTCTTTGCGAAAAACTTGGCTATGCCAGGAATGAAACAGCCACACTAACCAGAATCCTCAATGCCAACGTCAGACATGACCGCGGCGGGGAGCCCTACAACATGGGGTCTCCCATGGCGAGGAAAATAGAAGAAAAGTTGTCGTTGGGTCTAGGCTGGATGGATACACCACCCAGTTATGCAGAGCTGCATGGAGAGGAAGACCCGCGCGCCAAGGTAATGCTATTGATGGAGGCCATGCCTCCCGATCAGTGGGCCACCGTGGTGCGCCTAGTAGATGCGGTTGCGCAACCTACCCCCTCCACCGGCACCCACGGCCAGCAATGAGCCATTTTTTAAGACCAGCGGAGATGATGCATGAGCGAGTTTGCAGCCAAAGTAGCCACCCACGCAGAGCATGTCAAAAAGGTGGGGTTGCACTGCGCCACTGAGGAAACCACCAAACAGGCACTGATACTGCCTTTGCTGGACATTCTGGGATTCAGCCCTTACGACCCCACTAAAGTCAAAGCCGAGCACGCTGCAGACTTTCCCGGCGCAAAAGCTGGCGAGCGCGTGGACTACGCACTGTTTTGCAATAACGTGCCGGTCATGTTCATTGAGGCCAAACCGTTCAATGCCAACCTGAACAACCACTGTCCGCAACTCTCGCGTTACTTCAACGCAACCCCTGAAGTGACGGTGGGTGCGATTACCAACGGGAGGGAGTGGCGCTTTTTCACTGATCTGGTGAACAAGAACATCATGGATGCCGAGCCTTTTCTCACCATCCATTTTGATGGCGTGTACGCCGACGCATCGCACCACCTGGCGCAATTTCATCATGACAAGTTCCAGCCTGACGCGCTGCGGGCACTGGCTGAGGAAAACATCTACCTCAACGCATTCAAGGGCGCCATCACCTCTGTGCTGCGCGAGTGCGACGGTGATTTTGTAAAGTACATAGCGGGGCGTGCCGGCATACAGCGCACATTCACAGCCAAGTTTGTGGATGCGGTACAACCCATCATGAAGCAGGCATTGGCCCAGGCTATCAGTGACATGGTGACCAGCTCACTATCCACCCCTGTGCCGGAAGAAGCACCTCCAGCGCCAATGGTAGCGCCAGACCCTGACGCGCCAGTAGTGGACGTCAGCAATGCCCGCATCATCACCACCGCCGCAGAACGCCGGGTGCTGGAGGCGTGCCAAGACGTGCTGTATGGCGAAGACTTGCAGGGAAAAGACACCGAAAGCTATTTCACTGTGCTGTACCAAGGCAAAAGCAACCGCTGGCTACTGCGCTACTGGGGCGACAAAAAGCAGCCCAGCATTGCGTTTTGCATGCCTCTGACTGCCATACATAAGGCCGAGATCAAACGCGCAAAACTGGAACTAGCCAATAACGACACACTGAACCTGGATAGGCCAGATCAGCTACTGCGCCTGCCCGGTCTACTGGACGACGCACTTGCTTTTTGCAAGAACGACGAAAACTTTAAGCGCAGCGGCTCTGGTACCTAAAACCAGCCGCTCCCATAAAGAACCCGCTTCGGCGGGTTTTTATTTGCCGCAATGTTTCCCCTTTGGGTATTGACAAGGTTTCCCCGGTGGGTAAATAATCACCCCATCCCGGCACTTCCACGCCGGGCATGGAGTGAAAAGTGCAGACAACCGCAACCCAGCGGGCAGCCGTAGCCCGCACCCCGGCACGCAGCAAGCCGGTCTATCCCCAACTGCCCGACACCGATCACCCCGGCTTCTGGCTCGCCGTATTTCTTCGCGAACAGGCTGAACTGGACGAAGTCCGGAAAATCCAGCAATCCAAAGGGTTCTATAAAAAACCCGAGGCGTTGCAATACGCAGTACACACCTCGCAGCGGCTCATGCGCGAGCAGATGAAGGTGTCCCAGGGCTATTTGATCGAAGAAGGCCAGCTCCCTTTCGCCCACGCCCACACCACCTACTTTGATCAGCAGGTGCCGGCATGAGCTACCACCAAGGCTTCGACCGCCTGGGCAACCAGATCAAACCGCCCAAGGCTGATTGGCAACACCGGCTGATCCAGCGCGCCGCGCTGCTCACCATCATGGCCTGCATCTGCGTACTGCTGTGGACGCGGTAATGACCGAGGCCCCGCAGGCCGACGCGCCCGTGCTGCCGCCACCCGATTGGCGGCCACTGGCCACGGCCTACAACGCCCACCACTTCAACTGCTTTCCATGCCGCGCCGCTGCGCGTGGTGCTGGCTACGGCCAGCGCTGCGAAACCGGTGTGGACCTGTGGGTGGCTTACCAAGAGGCCGCAACCGCGGTCAAGTGGTAATGCAAACGTCTGGACTGGCCCCCATCGAGCTGGCCCTAACCGGCACGCTCACGCACGACGCCGAAGTGCGCAACCGCGTGATCGACGGCGAGGGCCACATGGTCCCGGTCATCTGCATGGATCTGAAGCTGGACAACGCCCACCACAGCCAACTTCACGCAGAGCAGCCCTTCCCGGTGGGCCAGCACAAGCAAGCCCACGACCGCAGCCCAGCGGCTCAAAAAAGACACCCGCGTAACCATCCAGGCCCCGCTTGTCGGCGTGCGCCTGGTGGCCGCAAACACCACCCACGTTCACGTCATCAAACCAACCGAGGAGGCTCCCACATGCCCAGCGTAACCTTCACCATTGCCGACACTGCCCACAGGCGGCGTATCGGTGCGCACCGATTTCACACCAGGCATCGGCCAGCCCTGCAGCCCTGCCCAAAGCGCCGCCCTGGACATCCTGCGCCGCACCCGCAAGGAATTCGGCATTGCCGAGCCCCTGCAAACCCTGCACGGCCGAGGTGCCTTTCCGCGTGGGCGGCGTCGATATCGATGCCGTGCACAAAAGCCGCGACAACGTAGTGGGAGTAGCGTAATGAGCGCCCCCGCACATCAGCTTGAACGCGGCAAAGCCCTCGTGATCGTTGGACCGGAAGGCTCTGGCAAGTCCGTACTGGCGCGCTCAATCGCCATGCACTATGGCAAGTTTCAGGAAGTCGAACTGGGCGTGAATTTCGACTTCCAGCTCCGCGATGCGCTTAACGGCCGGGTCAAGACTCTGATCATTGATGGCGAGCCATCCGACCATGACCGGGCGCTACTCAAGAGCTTGATCACGTCGCCAGCCACCTCTATTCGGGTGCCTTTCAGCAAAACCGTCCGCACCGTACCCACACCCCATCTGATCTTCTGCAGCGGCAGCACCGACTGGCTAGGCGACAGCGACCGCCGCTTCACCATCGTGCACGCCGACAAGCAAGGGATGCACTGATGCAAACCCGCCTCTCCA
>CAWJNN010000031.1:0-25827 GCA_963844115.1 uncultured Planctomycetales bacterium
GGGCGATGAGCGACTGCTGGCGGATGGGACCGAAGCGGATGGCGAGGTCGATCCCCTCCTCGGTCAGGTCCAGCGGCTTGGCATCGAGCCGGGCCTCGAGCGTCAGGCCGGGATTGGCGAGCAGGAACTCGCGCAGCCAGGGCAGCACCACGGCATTGAAGAAGGCCGCGACGCAGCCGATCCGGACATGGCCCAGCAGCGCCGATTGGGCGCCGCGGGCATTGGCCTCGGCCTCCTCGAGGCTGTCGAGGATGCGGACGGCCTCGAGGTGGAAGGACTGCCCGGCCTCCGTCGCGGTCAGGCCGCGCGGCGAGCGGATCAGCAGCGGGACGCCGAGCCGCTGCTCCAGCTCGCCCAGCCGATGCGGGAGACGCTGGGCTGGCTCATCGCCAGGTCCCGCGCCGCCCGGGTGATGTTGCCCCAGGTCTCCACCACGCGGCGGAAGACCGAGGCTGCTGCAGCCGGTCCATCGGCCGGGGCGGCGGCCGGGGACTACGGCAGGAAGACGGTGCTGCCCGTGGTCTTGCGGCGCCTCGAGGGCGCGATGCGCCTCGGCCGCATCCTTCAGCGCGAAGGTCTGGTTGACGTGGATCTTCACCGCGCCGGAGCCGACCACCTCGAACAGGTCGTTGGCGCGTGGCGACCAGGTCCTCGCGCTTGGCCGTGTAGGTCGCGAGCGTCGGGCGCGTCACGTAGAGCGAGCCCTTGGCGGCGAGGATGCCGAGGTCGGGACGGCCGACCGGGCCCGAGGCATTGCCGAAGGAGACCATCATGCCGAAGGGCGCCAGGCAGTCGAGCGAGGCGGTGAAGGTGTCCGGCCGACGCTGTCGATAGACCACCGGCAGCATGGCGCCGCCGGTGATCTCCTTCACCCGGGCGGGCACGTCGTCCTCGGTCGAGCAGCGCATGGGTCGGCGCCATGCGCCCGGGCGAGCGCGGCCTTCTCCTCGGTGCCGACGACGCCGATCACGGTGGCGCCGAGGTGCTTGAGCCCACTGGCACATGATGAGGCCGACGCCGCCGGCCGCCGCATGGACCAGCACGGTCTGGCCCGGCTGCACCGGGTAGGTGCTGCTTGATCAGGAAGTGCGGCGGTCATGCCCTGCAGCATCATGCGCGGCGGCCTGCTCGAAGCCGATGCCATCGGGCATCTTCACCAGGCGGTCGGCCTTGATGCAGCGCGCCTCGGCATAGGCGCCGATCGGGCCGGTGGCATAGGCGACGCGGTCGCCGACCGCGACGTCGGTGACGCCCTCGCCGACGGCCTCGACGACGCCGGCGCCTTCCATGCCGATGATCGCGGGCAGGGAGGGCGCCTTGTAGAGGCCGGTGCGGAAATAGACGTCGATGAAGTTCAGGCCCGACCGCCTTGTGGCGGACCAGGGCCTCGCCGGGCTTGGGGGATGGGAGGGGGATGTCCTCCCAGACCATCTTCTCGGGGCCGCCGGTCTCATGGATGCGGATGGCGTGGGTCATGGCGAGGCGTCTCCGTCGCTGGGCCGGCCTGGCGGCGGCCGCGAAAAGGGTGTCGGCCCCGGGCGCGGCGCGCTTCGAGGTCGAGGAGGTAGCGCTTGGTAGCCGCTCCCTCGCCGCCCGAATAGCCGCCGAGGGAGCCGTTGGCGCGCCGACCACCCGGTGGCAGGGAATGAGGATGGGGATCGGGTTGCGCGCCATTGGCCTGGCCGATGGCGCGCGGCGCGCGGCAGCCGACCTGCCGGGCGATGTCGAGGTAGGAGCGTGTCTGCCCGGCCGGGATGGCGCAGAGCGCATCCCAGACCTTGCGCTGGAAGGCGGTGCCGTGGGGGGCGAGCGGCAGGTCGAATGCCGTCCGGCTTGCCGTCGAAATAGTCCTGCAGCTGGTCGCGGGCCCGCGCAGCAGGGGCGTGGCGTTCCTGGTCGCGGCCGCGGCCCCAGTCGAGGGCGACGATCGCGCCGTCCTCCTCGGACAGGGTGAGGTCCCCGAGCGGGGTATGCAGAGTGACATGGGGCATCGTTGCGGCCGGATGGCACGCCCATGGCCCTGCTTCGTCAAGCGTTTGCTGCGCCGCCGGCGGATGGCTGGGCGATGGCACCCCCAGGGGGGTCCGCCCGGGGGAATGGGGGCTACATCGGAGGCAGCCTGCATGGAGAAACCCGCCGTGGCCGAGCCCGCCGGATCCCCCGCCGTATTTTCCGGCGCATGTTGCCATCTCCAGCTTTTCGCCTAACATCTGCTTTTGATTACTGGCTTCCGGAAGTGGTATACGTGTCATCGGGGTCCCTCCCATTTAGTTTTCACTTTTCCTTGTAGAGTACGTTTGCCCCGCTGCCTTCACGGTCGCAGTGGCAAAACGATAACTATAGCGATATTTTTAAAACCCGCGACCTCTTTTCATCACGAATTTTCCTTTGGCTGGATATTGTCGCGTTGCGCTATCCCGCAAAGTCGACCGTGTGCCACTGCTAGCAGCCAGCTATACTTTCCATTCATGGCGAGCTTCAACGAACAAGAACTGACCGAGCCGCAGCAATCGGCCGTGCGACATATTAATGGCCCCTTATTGATTTTGGCCGGGCCTGGCAGCGGAAAAACACGCGTCGTGACGCATCGCATCGCGTACATGCTGCGAGAAGGGATACCGCCCTCGCAAATTGTTGCGCTGACGTTCACTAATAAAGCGGCCGACGAAATGCGGTTGCGGGTCGACCAGGTCGTTTCTTCAGCGCCGAACCTTGGATGAGCACCTTTCATCGGTTTTGTGCCAGGTTGCTGCGACAGTATCACGCTCAAGTCGGCTTAACCGAATCCTTCACGATTTACGACTCCGACGATAGTCTTCGAGCCCTGCAGCAGGCGATTGCCGCGGACAATTACGAACTCTCCATGTTCACACCTCGGCAGGTCGCCGAACGGATAAGCTGGGCAAAAAACAATCTGATCGACCCGCTCGACTTTGCCTCGAAAATCCGTGGCGCCATCGGGCCTGTCATTGCCGAACTCTATCCGAAGTATCAACGGCACTTGTTGCGTTCCTCCGCTGTCGACTTCGACGATCTGTTATCGCATGTTGCTATCTTGTTACGTGATCACCCCGAGATCCGGGCGACGTTGGACGAACGCTTCCAGTACATCTTGGTGGACGAATATCAGGACACGAATCGCGCCCAGTATGCGATCCTGCGGGCACTTTCCTACGACCATCCGAATCTGGCCGCGACGGGCGATCCCGATCAGTCGATCTTTGGATGGCGGGGTGCGAATCTGAACAACATCCTGGAGTTCGAGCGAGACTTCCCCGACGTTCACATCGTCCGACTGGAGCAGAACTATCGCAGCACGAAACGCATCTTGCAGGTTGCGGACCAATTAATCGCAAACAACGTGCAACGTAAACAAAAGGAACTCTTCACGGACAACGACTGGGGAGAAGCTGTCCGGCTGGTTTCGTATTCCAGCGAACGCGAAGAGGGACGAGGCATTGCCGCCTCGATCGCCAGCCAGATCGCCGCGGGACGCCGCGCCAGCGACTTTGCGATTTTCTACCGAGTCAACGCGTTGTCGCGCGGTTTGGAGGCGGCGCTGCGCGAACAGGCGGTGCCCTATCACTTGGTAAAAGGCCTGGAGTTTTATCGTCGCAAGGAAATCAAAGATATCCTCTCGTACTTGCAATTGCTGAACAATCCGCGCGACGACGTGGCGTTTCAGCGCGTAGTGAATACCCCGCGCGCGGCATCGGCAAGAAAACGATCGATCGGCTCATCCAGCATGCGGCGAAGCGAGCCATGCCGCTGTTGGACGCCGCGCGGGAGGCAGGCGTGATCCCGTCGATGGCAACGCGGGCGGCCACGTCGCTAGCCAGGTTTGTGGCACTGATCGACCAAGTATCGTTAGCCGCGACAGGAACCGTCGAACAGGTTGTCGGGCTGGTCCTGTCCTTATCAGGCTATCACGAATACCTGCGCGAGTCGGATGCCGCGGAAGACCAGGATCGGTTGGCGAATATCGAAGAACTTCTAACGGCCGCTCGACAATTCGACGAACGACATCCTGAGGAAGAATCGTTGAACCGATTCCTGGAAGAGACGGCGTTGGCGAGCGACACGGACGAATGGGACGAGCGGGTGGATCGCGTGACATTAATGACGTTGCATTCGGCCAAGGGTCTGGAATTCCCTTCCGTTTACATTATCGCCGTGGAGCAAGGTCTGTTGCCGCACGATCGCAGCAAGGATAATCCGGAAGAGTTGGAAGAAGAGCGACGATTGATGTTTGTGGGAATTACGCGGGCCCAGCAGCAACTACAGATCAGCACCGCGAGGTTCCGCGACTTTCGTGGCGTGCGGCGGATGAGCGTCCCTAGTCCTTTTCTGATGGAACTTCCACGCAATGAAATGGAGGTGGTCGAACCGGATTACTACGAAATGCCAGAATTTCAAGTCGGCGATAGCTTTGCCGATGATGGTGACGTTTACGTGCATCGTGAAGCCGCGGTTGCCTACGATGTCTCGCCTGCCATACTCTCGACCGCCGCCGAAATGCTGGGCAGCAGCGAAGCAGAAAAGTCGAAAGGCAAGACACGGTCAAAGAAGAATCTGGCCTGCGATACCGCGCCGGCCGACGTGGATTCGGAAACCTATCGAGTCGGTATGGCGGTGGCTCATCCCGAATACGGCTTAGGAAAAATTGCGGCGCTCAGCGGCAGCGGGGACAAACGATCCGCGACCGTCAACTTTGCCGTGGCGGGGCAACGGACTTTTCGTCTAATACACTGTCCGCTAAAGCCCGTCGGGTCCAGCACGTAGGTTCCGTCATGGGTAAATACCCTTCCGTTGCGAAGCTAAAGAGCGTCGACGATTTTCGCGATCGCCTAACTGTACTGGGACTCGATCTACCCGTCGACGATGCGATTCTTAGCGCCAATGACGGCTCACCGCTCGCTCAACCACTACCAATCGGTAATATCCGCGTCGGCAACCGCTGGTGTATTCATCCCATGGAAGGTTGGGATGCCAATCCGGACGGAACACCAAGTCAGCATACGCTGCGTCGCTGGCGTAATTTTGGCCTCAGCGGTGCCAAATTGATTTGGGGCGGTGAGGCCGCGGCGGTACAGTCCGACGGCCGAGCGAATCCCAACCAGACCCTAGCGACGCCGGAGAACAAGGGCGGTCTGGCGAGCCTGCTCGAGACGCTGCGGACCGCCCATCGCGAGCGCTTCGGAACAGACGAAGACTTGCTGGTCGGTTTGCAGCTTACCCATTCTGGCCGGTTCTGTCGGCCGAACGACAAGCGGCTGGAACCGCGGATCGCGTATCACCATCCGCTGCTGGACGCCAAATTTGATATCGATCCCAACGATCGTTCTGTCGTTTGGACCGATGACGACCTGGAACATCTGATTGATCGCTACGTCGCGGCGGCCGGCATGGCGTACGATATCGGCTATCAGTTTGTCGACATCAAGGCCTGTCACGGCTATCTGCTACACGAATTCTTAAGCGCCCGCCACCGCCCGGGGCGTTTTGGGGGCGACCTGGAGGGTCGCACGCGAATCCTAACGACCGTCATTCGCCGCGTTCGCGAAACTTTTCCCGACTTGATGATCGGTGTGCGGATCAGTGCCTTTGACATCGTACCCTTCCAGACCAGCCGCGAGACGGGCGCGCCGCTGCCCTATGACGACTTGCTGCCTTACGAACATGGCTTTGGCGTGGACCCACAGAACCCGATGCAGCCCGATTTGACGGAGACCATCGACGTGTTGAAGATGCTGAAACAGCTGGGCGTGCAACTGCTGAACATCTCGTGCGGAAGCCCCTATTACAATCCCCACATCCAGCGACCGGCAATTTTTCCACCCAGCGACGGATACTCGCCGCCGGAAGATCCGCTGGTCGGCGTCGCTCGCCAAATTCACGCGACACGCAAATGCAAAGCAGCGCTCGGCGACGGCATTCCTCTTGTCGGATCCGGGTATTCCTATCTGCAGGATTACCTGCCGCATGTCGCTCAGGCGGCTGTGCGCAAGCGTTGGGTCGATTCGGTCGGACTGGGCCGGATGGTATTAGCGTATCCCGAACTGCCCGCTGACGTATTGGAAGCAGCAAAAACGCGTCGACAGAAATTGTGTCGCACATTCAGCGACTGCACGACCGCCCCGCGCAACGGCCTGGTTTCAGGCTGTTATCCGTTGGACCAATACTACAAGGATCTGCCAGAAGCTGCCCAGGTCAGGCAGATCAAGAAGAAGCTGAAAAGAGGGGACTCGTGATGCGGGGTTCGGGATACGGGGATTCGGGATGCGGGGTTCGGGATACGGGGCGGGATGCGGGATGCGGGGTTCGGGATACGGCGGATCGGGATACGGGATGCGGGGTTCGGGATACGGGATGCGGGATGCGGGATACGGGGTTCGGGATACGGGATGCGGGATGCGGGATGCGGGATGCGGGATACGGGATGCGGGGTTCGGGATGCGGGATGCGGGGTTCGGGATACGGGGTGGGAAGTCGGGATTCGGGATACGGGATGCGGGTAATTGGATTTTAGAGGATTAATATGAGCTACAGGAAACTGGACGTTTGGCAGTTGGCGAGGACGTTGGTTGTCGACGTTCACGAGATGACGCTTCGTGAACTTCCTAAAATCGAACTTTACGAGGAGGGCTCGCAGATTCGGCGGTCCATGAAGTCGGTGAAATCAAACGTTGTAGAAGGATATGGCCGGCGCCGTTACAAGAAGGACTATATTCGGTTCCTTACCTACGCGCATGCCTCATGTGATGAGACAATAGATCATTTGGAAACGCTCTTCGAAACGGAGTCGCTCACCAACAAATTGCACTTCGATGATCTGTTCGAGCGGTTAAACTCGCTGGGCGCGAAACTAAATCGATTCATTAACGCAGTCGAGACAAGTCACCAATCGGTACGGGAAAATATTCCTGAGTACACGATTGAGTGATTCTGACCACGGCAAACCCGTATCCCGCATCCCGAACCCCGTATCCCGAACCTCGTATCCCGAACCTCGCATCCCGCATCCCGAACCCCGCATCCCGAACCCCGCATCCCGCATCCCGAACCCCGTATCCCGAACCTCGCATCCCGAACCTCGCATCCCGTAACCCGCATGTCCATCATCTGGGCCATCATTTTGAGTCTCCTGCTGATTGTCTTCTGGGCGCTGAATGTGTTAGGCGTTCCTGGCAACTGGTTGGTCTTGGCGGCGACGGCCTTTTATGCCTGGCTTGTGCCGGCGGACTGGGGGTTTGCCGTGGGTTGGCTGGCCGTCGCGGTCATGCTGTGCCTGGCGCTGCTGGGCGAAGCGATTGAGCTATTGGCCAGTGCCGCCGGCGTTCGCAAGTACGGTGGCACTCGGCGTGGGGCCGCGCTGGCGCTGGCAGGAACCCTGATTGGATCGGTCGCCGGTCTGTTCCTGGGAATGCCCGCCATCCCGATTCCGATTGTGGGATCGATTCTAGGCGCGATTTTCTTCGCGGCGGTCGGCGCGACGGCGGGGGCGATCGTGGGCGAGCGCTGGGCGGGGCGTAACCTGGACGATAGTTGCAAAGTCGGCATCGCAGCCTTCTTTGGTCGACTGGTAGGGACGGCCGGCAAGATGGTCGTCGGTGCCATGATGATCGCCGTGGCCCTGGCGGCGGTCACGTTACAGATGTTGTAGCATTCCCAGAATGACCCATGATCAAATCCCAAAGTCCAAATCCCAAATTCCAAATTCCAAAGTCCAAATTCCAATGACCAATGACAAACCGAATTCGAGGATGGATGGGCCATTTTACTTTGATGCGGCTCGTCACGTTCCTAGAACCTGTTGCGTCATCGCAGGGGCGAACTTGGACATTGGACATTGGGATTTGGAAATTGGTCACTGGGATTTGGACTTTGGAAAACGTCTAATCCGCCAACCTTAACTAACCATCGTCGGCTCATCATGTATCGTGTCATCGCCCGCCTGTTGTTCTATCCCACGCTGGCTTGGAATTTGTTGCTCAATCGAATCTTGCCGCATCGGACCTGGTACAGTCGCATTGACGAGCACGTTTGGATTGGCGCGTTTCCGTTCCGGCGTATTGTCCGGGAGCTGCACGCTGAAGGCGTCCGCGCCGTGGTCAACACGTGTGAGGAATACGAAGGGCCTTGTGCGACCTACGAGGAGTTGGGCATCCAGCAGCTGCACATTCCCACCGTCGATTTCACTCCGCCTTCGGTTGCGGACGTCGATGCTGCAGTGTCGTTTATCGAGGATCACGTGGCACGCGGCGAGAGTGTGTACGTGCATTGCAAGGCGGGTCGTGGGCGAAGTGCCACGATCGTGCTGTGTTGGCTAATGGCCGCTAAAGGCATCTCGGCGAAGGACGCTCAGGAACTGTTGGCCAGCAAGCGCGCTCATGTCTTGAACACCGTGTATCGCCGCCAGGTTGTGGAAGAATTTGCAAAGCAGAGAGGGATACTCAACTCGACCCGTGGTGACTGATTTCATGCCCGCTGCCAGATCGGCTGGACGGCGCCGTAATCGTGGTCCGTGATCAGGACGTGATCGCCAGCTACCAAGGGAAAGCTGGTGGCGACTGCGTTCATGGCGACCGTCGCGTTGTCCAGCAGGGCGATGTCACGAGGCGCGGCGCCGACCCACTGGGCTACCCGTTCCGTCGCCTGGCGGAACGGCGCTTCCAGTTCATACAAATCGCTTCATACAAATGGAAGGCGTAGGGATGACGGTCGAGGCGATCGATCCAGTCTCGACGCGCCTGACGCACGACGTTGAGGATCAAGCCAAACGAGCCGTGATTCAGGTAAACGACGTGCTCGGCAAGTGACCAGCTACTGGCGAAACGGTCCCGGATCTGATGGTGTCGTCATGATTCATGGCCATCGATACGTTTTGGATGGGCGGAATTCCTGTCGAACCAAACTGGGGGCAGAAATGTTCGCATAGAATTCTCAGAAATATCGTGCAAATTGCTTGACGTTTTCGACGCGATTTGTCAACTTGCGTGTTCCGGGAGGGGTGCCGGATTTAGTGGACGGGGTCCAGAATGAGTATTGTTCCTTTCGAAGTACAACACGCGAATGGTTTCTCAACCGAATCGACGCCAGCGACCCAGCCCACCAGGCCGCTGCACCAGTTGCGAAAAGTGAGAAAACAGCAGCACCTTTCACTTCGCACCGTAGCGCGACGACTCAATCTCACCGTTGTGGAAGCCGAACGTCAAGAAGCGCCGGACCAAGATCTGACGATGAGCCAGATCTACGACTGGCAGAGGGTGCTGGGAGTGCCGGTCGCCGAGCTGCTGGAGGATAGCGAAATGCGCCTATCCGCACCGGTCGAAACTCGTGCCCGCCTTGTCCGATTGATGAAGACCGCGGTCACGATAATGGAAGCCACGCCGCGAACCAAGATTCGGCCGCTGGTCCAGATGTTGATCGATCAACTAGTAGAAATCATGCCGGAGCTACAAACCGTGGGCGCCTGGCAGAGCTCGGGCAGTCAGCGAGGTTTGGACGACCTGGGTCGCGCTGCTGAACGTATCTTTGACGAGTCGAATTTCTATTGAGCGGCATTTGCTGAGCAAACCCGAAACGCGCTGCGCTATCCCTGTCTTGCAGTCCTCTCTAAAACTTCCACAACGCGACAGCCGTATAGTTGATGTCGTTGGGACGAGCACCATTTGGCGTGCTATCGTAGACGTCGATAACACCAAACTTAAGGCTTAGGTTGGTGGCTTCGTCCACGAGAATTTCCCAATCGGCGCGGGTCTTCAAACGATAATCCGCAAAGCTCTCCCATGAAGGATAAAAGTTTGCCTCGAAGCCGATCTTCTGCCGATCCGACACGTGCAGTTCATATTCAAGACCCAACGACGCTTCCGGCACCCATTCGTCGTCCGGTCCACCAAATTCGCGCGAAACACCGGCACCAACGCGGGGCTTAAGTTGCTGAACGTCATTGTCGATCAGGCTGTAGCCGACACCAAGGTCGGTGCTGATCCGCTGGTCGAAGGCCTTGAAGTCATCCAGCTCCAGCAGGCCGTGAGAGAACAACTTCCACGGCGATTCTTCACTGAACAGCCATTCATAACGACCCTCCAATAGGTAGCGATTGGCAGTCAACACGCCATTGGTCGAGTTATTGATGTAATCCAGGTCCAGGGACAATGCGTCTTGCGGTCGCTTCCCTTCCAGGTGACTACCCATGTACATGTTAAAGTTTTCGCTGTTGCCGTCAGCACCGTTCAAGCCAAGCTCGACACTTCCTTCCCACGATTTCTTGGGCGCCGGTTTGCCGAGCGGTTCGTCCGTGGGAAACATTTCGGCAGTTGGCGGTGGGACAAAATAGTCTTGGGGTAACGGCGGTACTTGCGAATCAGGCAATGGAATCCCCTGCGATTGGGAATCGGGCGGTGTGACCGGCGATCCAGGTGGGATTAATTCCGGTCGGGGTTCGATGGATGGAGATGGTGGCTGTTCAGCAAACTGGTAGGGAGGTTGCGATTTCCACGGGTACTCGGACGTTTGCAAGTCGGGCAAATAGGTTCTGGGGGCCTGTGAAACGGGCACGTCAGAGATGGGCCACTGTTGTTCCGGCCACTGTTGTCCCGGCCGCTCTTGACCTGACATTGGCGGCAATTGTGTCTGCGGGTCGGAAGCTGCGTTGGGAACTGTGGCACTCCATGGCGCAGGTGACCAGCCGGATGGCGATTCCGTCTGCGCCAACAAAATTCTTGGGGACAGCAACAGGCCTGGCAGCGCTAGCAGCCAAACCTTTCGATAGACGGTGATCACAGTTGTTAACTCGACGAATGCGACGGGCCGATCGGAGCGGCAGAAGTTAGCAAAAGGAGAAATGCCGAGCAATACCCGTAAACGAGTTGCGCTCGTGGCGAGGAGGAAAACGTGCTCATTGGGAGCACGGCTATCGCCGGCCGGTGTTAACTCCGGCCGGCGATTTGCGGTTCAGATTGAGGTCGAATCGGTTGCGTTTCGCACGCAATGTCCGCATCAATGAGGACCTTTATGCCGATGATTCGCAGCGGCCCTGTTTAGGTCTCGGGGGCCACTTTATAATTGCGAGCCGAACAAGGTGTTAAGGCCAGGAAGGCAAGCGCAGGACGATGGGAATGAGTTCCGACGAACGAATCCGGGTTGGTGCGGTTAATTACCTGAACACAAAACCGCTGGTGTACGGGTTGGATCAGCTAGCGCCGCAAGCAGACATTGTCTACGACGTACCGAGCCGGCTGGCGGACGGTCTCGCGGACGGTCGGTTCGACATCGCACTGGTCCCGTCCATTGAACTACTACGACATCCGAACTACACGATTGTTTCCGACGCTTGCATTGGTTGCCGGGGGCCGGTGCTCAGCGTCAAGCTCTTCATGCGAGTTCCGCCCGACCAGGTCCGCACGTTGGCCCTGGACGAAGGGTCGCGGACGAGTGTCGGGTTGGCATTGGTGCTGCTGGACCGGTTGAGCGGCGTGAGGCCCGAACTGGAGTCGCTGCCGCTTGGATGCCAGCTGGGGGATTCGACGGCGGACGCGATTTTGCTGATCGGCGATCGTGCCATGCACTCGCCCGTCGGCAGTTTTCATACGGTTTGGGACTTGGGCGATCAGTGGTGCCGTTGGACCGGGTACCCGTTCGTATTCGCGATGTGGACCAGCCGCGCGGGATGCGAGCTTGGCGACTTGGAAGCGGTCTTGGCCGCCGCTCGCGACGCCGGCGTCGCGAACCTGGAACAGATCGCTTCACGCGAAGCAGGTCCGTTGGGCTTAACCGTGCCACAATGCTTTAGCTACCTGAACGACAATCTGAATTTTCGTTACGGAGACGGAGAACGCCAGGGAATGGAGTTGTTCTTCGAGTATGCGGCCGCGATCGGATTGGCACCGGCCACGGCTAGCGGCACGGCCTCCGCGTTAAAAGTCGATCCTTGATGTTCATCAAGATGACAAGGAAGAACAGCTGATGGTTCGTATCGCGATCGACGAAATCCTGGACAAAGCGGTAGCCGGTCAGCGGCTATCGTGTGACGAAGGCTTGCGGCTTCTGCAATCGCATGATCTCGCGGCGCTGGGGCGTGCCGCGGACGAAGTCACTCGTCGACTGCACCCAGAGAGCTATCGCACGTACAACATCGATCGCAATATCAATTACACGAATGTCTGCAGTGCGGTGTGTGATTTTTGCGCGTTCTACCGTCCGCCCAAGCATCCCGAAGGGTATGTGTTGGAACGTGACGAACTCTTGGAAAAGATCAAAGAGACGGTGGAATTGGGTGGCGACCAGATCCTGATGCAAGGCGGTTTGCATCCCGAGTTCAAGTTGGATTGGTATGAAGAGCTGCTGCGCGACATCAAGTCGCATTTTCCGGGGGTCAACGTCCACGGTTTCAGTCCGCCGGAGCTGCACGCATTTACCAAGGTTTCCAAGATCTCGATTGAGGAAGTGCTCACACGATTGAAGGCGGCCGGCCTGGGCAGTATTCCGGGTGGAGGCGCCGAGATCCTGGTCGATCGCGTGCGGCGCGAGATGACGCGAGGCAAAGTCATGACCGACGATTGGCTGAACGTGATGCGCGTCTGGCATCAGCTGGGCGGTCGCAGCACGGCGACGATGATGTTCGGGCACATCGAGACCCTGGAAGAGCGTATCGAACATCTCGATCGGCTGCGACAACTGCAAGACGAAACGTCCGGTTTTACCGCGTTTATCTGCTGGACGTTTCAACCCGAGAATACGGATATGTCGCATATTCCGCCGACCGGATCGTTCGAGTACTTGAAGACACAGGCGGTAAGTCGCTTGTTTCTGGACAACTTCCCTAACATTCAGTCCAGCTGGGTCACGCAGGGCATGAAGATCGGCCAACTTGCCCTCTTCTATGGTGCGAATGACATGGGCAGCCTGATGATTGAAGAGAATGTAGTGGCTGAGGCAGGCACCGTTCACTTCCTTTCACTACAGCAAATTCGCGATTGCATCTCCGAACTCGGCTTTGAACCTCGACAGCGCAACGTCTATTACGATTTGATCGATCCGTCACCGGTTCTGCCGTCGCGGGAGATTTTGGGCAATCGGGTCGCCGTGTTATAGTAAGAACTACACGACCCTCCTGAACTACGCGGATTATCACTGCCGACCCCCGACCCCGCTTGCTCCTACGCACTCACTTTGCTCATTCGGACAATCGCCTAATGTTATCGGTCCGGAATCTTGAAAAACGGTACGAAGACTTAGGCGAAGGTCCACGCGTTGCACTGGCCGGCATCAGCTTCGAGGCCCGGCCGGGCGAGATCTTCGGTCTGTTGGGGCCCAATGGAGCGGGCAAGACGACGGCGCTGCGCATCATCAGCACCGTTTTGCAGCCGACAGCCGGGACCGCACTGGTTAACGGATACGACGTCGTCACGCAGCCAGCCGCCGTGCGGCATCAAATTGGCTTCGTTTCGGCCAGCACGGCAGTTTACGATCGCATGACCGCCTGGGAGATGGTCGAGTACTTTGGACAACTGTACGATATTCCGGCGCCGGAACTGCGTCGTCGGATGGAGAATATATTCGATCGCCTGCAGATGAACGAAATCCGCAATGTACTGGGCGGCAAAATGTCGACGGGGATGAAGCAAAAGGTCTCCATTGCCCGCGCGATCGTGCATGACCCGCCCGTCGTGATCCTGGACGAGGCCACGTCCGGCCTCGATGTATTGGTGGCTCGTGCCCTTTCCGAAACCATCAATCAGCTACGGGATCACGGCAAGTGCATCATTTTCTCGACCCACGTCATGCGCGAGGCGGAACGGCTGTGTGACCGCATCGCGATCGTCCATCGCGGTCGAATCCTGACCGAAGGAACCATCGACGCGTTGCGAGAAGAAAACAATCAGCCCGACCTGGAAGAACTGTTTTTCGAACTGATTTCCGCCGCAGAGAGCCGCCGTGCGGACTCGGCGCTGGCCGGCCCGTAGCGACGGGCCATTGTAAAGGATCCACCAGAATTGATGAACTGGCAACATGTCAAGTTGATTTTTCGACGTGAGATGCGCGATCAATTGCGCGATCGTCGGACGCTGTTCTTGATCGCCGTTCTGCCGATCCTTTTCTATCCGCTGCTCGGCATCAGTTTCATGCAGATCGCTCAATTCCTCCGACAGCATCCCAGCAAGATTTTGATTGTTGGCCACGAGTCGATGCGGAACGATTTGCCCAAGCTGATCGAAGAAGATCGCTTTGCGAAAGACATCTACGATCCGAAGAAATCGCACCTGGTTGATCTGACGTTTCTGCCGCCCGAAAAGTTAAGATTCGTTCAGGAAGACAAGTGGCCCAAGAACGGTGTCATTACCGAACAGGCTCGCCGCGAATTAAACGAGGAACTGCATCGGCTGATGAAGCGGCACGACTGTGACGCGGTCGTGTTCTTTCCGCCCAACTTCTTTCTCGAGCTGGAAAACTACTTTGACGAATTCAGCCAACGTGCACGGAGTGGAGAAGGGGCCCTGCCGCTGCCGCCCCAGCCGCAACTGTTGTTTGATAACAGCACCGACAAGAAGGGAATTGCACACGTTCGCGTGAGCCGGGCGTTGGAGGACTGGTCCTCGGCCGTCGGCCGACGCAGTTTGCAGCTGGCCCAAATGAACAGCAACGTGTCGCACCCGATCGGTATTACACAGTACAATGTCGCGACTGAAGACCGTGTCAATACGTCGCTGTGGTCCAAAGTCCTCCCCTTCGTGTTGTTGATCTGGGCCGTGACCGGTGCCTTTTATCCCGCCGTCGATTTGTGCGCCGGCGAAAAGGAACGAGGAACGCTGGAAACCCTGTTAAGCAGCCCGGCACGGCGCGGCGAAATTGTACTGGGTAAACTCTTGACGGTCATGTGCTTCAGTATTGCGACGGCCGTATTGAATCTGGTCAGCATCGGGGTGACGGGTACCGTCGTGATGAAGCAAATGAGCGACATGGCCGAAATGGCGAACGTGGGTGCACCGCCGTTTACCGACATGATTTGGCTGACGCTGATTTTGATTCCACTCGCGGCTCTGTTCAGTGCCGTTTGTCTCGCGCTTGCCGCGTTCGCTCGAAGTACCAAAGAAGGCCAGTACTACCTGATGCCGGTGATCCTGGTCACCATGCCCCTGATCCTGTTGCCGATGAAGCCGGATATCGAGCTGAATCTGGGCTTTAGCCTGATACCCGTCAGTGGCGCCGTGTTATTGATGCGATCGGTCATGGAAGGGACATTTCACGAACTGTGGCTGTATATCTTTCCCGTCGCGGCCGTGACGTTTGGCTGCTGCTGGCTGTCTGTACGATGGGCAATCGATCAATTCAACAGCGAAGACGTTTTGTTCCGCGAAGGCGAACGGTGGGACGTCTGGACGATGGTGCGCTACGTGATCCACGAACGGAAAGAAACGCCCACCGTTGCGCTTGCTTTCCTGTGCGGCACGATCGTTCTGATTGCCAAGTTTTTCATGCCGTCAGTAATCGATGGGCCGAAAACACTGGCGGAACTGCAGCAGATATCGGTCGATGGCCTGGCCAGGTTCGTCATCATTACCCAGGTCTTTATGATTCTCGCACCGGCCGTGATCCTGGCGCTGCTCACAACTCGTCGGCCTCGCAAAACGTTCCAAACGAAGACACCTGTCCTGTGGTCGCTGCCGGCGGCCGCCGTTCTGGCCGTAGCACTGTTGCCGATGGTGATCGCATTGCAACTGCTGCTTGGGCAATTCTTCGATCCGCGACCAGAGATCCAGCAATACAGCGAGGTTCTTGAAGCCAAGTTGAACGAAGCGCCGATGTGGTACTCGCTGATCCTGATCGCCCTGGTTCCCGCCCTCTGCGAGGAATTTACTTTCCGCGGTTTTGTGCTCTCCGGTTTCCGGCACTCGGGGTACAAATGGCGAGCGATCATTCTGACGTCGTTCTTTTTTGCCGTCGCCCATCCTTTTATGGAGCAGATGATCAACGCTTTTTTCCTGGGCCTGATCTTGGGTTACTTGGCAGTCCAGACCGGTAGTATCGGTCCGCCACTGGTGTATCATTTTGTCCATAACGGGACGCTGTACGTGACCAAACGAATTGGCATCCTCGACGAAATTCTGACGAACGATGTCTACGCCGGGTGGTTGCTAATGATCGGTACCCTGTTGGCGGTATTGATCGTCTTCCGGTTTGATCAGCTCGATTACGGACGGACGAAAGAAGAGACATTGCAGGAGGCAATTCGACGCGAATCCGGCCCAGCGATTGCCGAAACGGCTTAGAACTGGCGAATGAATAACTGTCGTATTGGTAGGACGAGCACTCCTGCCCGTCTGCTCATGACGGGCAAGAGTGCCCGTTCTACAATTATTTTTCGACAGTAATTGATTGGTCGGTCCTTGGGCTTAACTGCAGCGTAACTGCCGATGGAACTCCCCACGCCTCGGTACGCACTGAAGGCACGCTATCTGTTTCCCGTCGACGGCCCGCCCATCGCCGACGGCCTGGTTGTCGTCGCCAAGGGCCGGATCGAAGCGGTCGTCACCGCTGCGCCCGATTGCGAAACGATCGATCTGGGTAACGTCGCGGTTATCCCGGGACTGGTGAATGCCCACGTTCATCTGGAATTCAGTGGCCTGGATCGGCCGTTGGGACCGCGTGGCAGCTCGCTGCCGGATTGGATCCCACGTGTGCTCGACTATCGAGCACGACGCGGCGAGGCGGTTGCCGCGGACATTCTGGACGGCATCGGGCAAGCTGTTCGATACGGAACGACCAGCCTGGGCGAAATCGCTACCAGGGACATACGCCCGACTCCGAGTTGCCCGCAGTCGACCTGATCGCATTTCGAGAACTGATCTGCTTCCGCGAAGAAGACGAAGACCAGGTCGTAAGATGCGTCGAACGTCACTTGAGCGCGGCGGAAAACACGGTCCGGTGGCAAGCGGGCATTTCTCCACACGCGCCTTACACCTGCCTCGCTTCGACCTTGGAAGTGGCCGCCGAAGTGTCGCGCCTTCACCAGATCCCGTTAGCGATTCATCTGGCAGAATCGCAGGAAGAAATCGAGTGGATGAAAACGGGCGGAGGTCCGCTGGGCGAACTTCTGGCCGCCCACAATTCTGCAACCTGGCCGTCCCCCATCACGTCGCTGGACATTCTGAAGATGGTCAACGACGCATACCGCATCCTTATTATCCACGGCAACTATCTCCAAGAAAACGAAATAGAAGCCCTTGCGCAGGCCGGTGACCGCCTGTCGGTCGTCTACTGTCCCCGCACACACAGTTTTTTCCAACACGCCCCCTATCCTCTGCTGCGGATGCTGGACGCTGGCGTCAACGTCGCCATCGGAACCGATGGTCGCGGTTCAAATCCAGATTTGAACCTGTTGAGCGATCTGCGACACCTTGCCGACCAGCATCCCACCGTGTCGCCTGCCACCGTTCTACAGTTGGGGACGCTGGCCGGCGCGACCGCTCTGGGAATTGCTCGACGAGCGGGCAGTATCACCGCCGGCAAAGACGCCAACCTGGCCGTCGTCCCTCTACCGGACACCAGCGTTGCCGATCCGCACGAGCTGTTGTTGCACAGCGACTTGCAGGTGGAATACACGATCTCGCGCGGACGAATAATGAATTAAACGCAGAGGACTTCAGTTCGGCCGGCTCGCCTCCCCACGGATCCACAACGGACGGCGCACGACGGATTCGATCCGCGACCTCGTGACTCCGGATTCTACGCAACACGCCCGTCATCAAAGCGGTCACCAGCACCAGCAACAAGGCCACAACGATCACATCACGCCGCTCGGTTTGTCCTAGGGAAATCATACTCAACCAATGCAGCAAGGCCAGCACACAGACCATCGCGGCCACGAACATTCCGGTGGTTATCCAGTCGCCGCCCATGATCACGTCGCGTTGCATCCCCGTCAGTTGCAGCAGCAACCCAAGCCCGACGGGCAACTGCAACAGCGAAACCGTCAAGGCAACAATCGCGCTACGGCGAACCAGTTGTGATCGAGCGGCTTCGTCATCGGCAGTTTGATTTTTGGGCTGGCCATACCGCAGCACCAGCATCAAACAAACGGCCGTACAGGCGACCGCGGCGACCAAATGATGCGTTATGTGCGCCAGGATGAGCGGGCTGAACATCAGCTGCCGTAGTTCGCTGATTGTCAGCAGGCTTGTATTTCCATCGCTCGTGGCGGCGATGGATTTGATTGTAACGAACAAGGGGGGGAAGTGATAAATCAGATTCGCTGCCGCGACGATCGCCAGAAAGCCGTGCAAGAGGGTCTGTCGGCGCCATTTGTCCCACAGAGCGCCGTACAAGACCATACACAGGAAATAGAATCCCAATTCGGCCACTCCCCAATAAAGTCGTCGCGCCGGAATCCGCCCTAGCGCCTCGAAGAACTGCCGCTGGCTGCCGAACCACAACATCAGTCCGCTGATCAAACCCAGCGCGATAGCAGCCAGCAGGGCCGCCAGGCATAGGCTGACCATGCAACGACCGGCCCGATCTGCCAGTCGGTCATCCAATCGCGTGGCACGCCGCCGCAACAAGACGCAGGCCAGCGGTCCCATCATGGCGACATCCACACACAGCAGATGTGCGGTCAGGATCAGCGTTGCAAACATGTTAAAGAGAATGCTCATTCCCTATCCAATAAGATCACCCGTACCCGCGCGAGCAGCACATTATAGAAGCGGCCACGCCGACCGACCACGATGCGCGCCGACGGAGATCGGACTTGATTGGTGTTGTTTTTCCGCTAGGATAAGCGAATTAGATAAGCGAATTAGATAAGCGAATTAGATAAGCCAGTTAGATAAGCCAGTTCATTGCATGAGTTTCAAGTTGAGGGCGATTAGCTCAGTTGGCTAGAGCGCCACGTTTACACCGTGGATGTCGGGGGTTCGAGTCCCTCATCGCCCACTACGCAACTTTGCACGATCTCAAGAAATTGCGGCCGGGTACACCGGATCACCTCTGCGAAGTTGGCGACAGCGCGGTTGCTTGTCACGATGAAGTGATTGGCCACACCGCCGTCAATACTTTGGCGCCGTGAACGGGACCGACGGTTTTCACGCCGTCGGACGAGTCGTCCGCAAAGGCCAGTCAGGAGACTAAATACGCCTCATACAAATCGCGGTCCACAGGCGTCCTGTTAAGGGGGCATTCGCATCTCCGCGCCGTATCTTTACGCCTGCCACTGCCGCAGGGCTTCATCGCAGGGCTTCATCGCAGGCGACGGCGACCGCGTTGGTGAAGTTGAACCTGCCTACCTCTGGGCGGATGGGGATCCTCAACGCCTGATGCCCGACATCACGGCAGAAAGTTCGGGCGAGATCTTTGACAGTCATCGACACGACGCCCATAATTGCGACTGCGCGGCCCGATTGAGTCTGTAGGCATGAAGAGGATTGGGGTCAGAGCTTGCATGAAGAGGATTGGGGTCAGAGCTTCATTAGCCAGCCATTAGTGAGACGTCCCAGGAGGCGTCGGCTGGTTCTTTTCAGAGAAGCATTGCCCGATTCAACACGCTTGACCGCCTGCCCGACGCCACCGGAACTGGCATAGCCGAAGGCCGCAGCGATATCCTTCGAGCGGTACCCAAAGTGGCGTCGAGCCAGGTAAGATGCGATGGCTCGTGAGGCGTCGTCCGAACGTCGGCCTGCCGCCCAGCATCTTGGGTCGATGGCCAACTCGTCGCATACCTTTTCTTGGATCTGTGCGAGGGTGGGCGTGGACCGCAGTCGCTCGATGTCAGGAACGCCAGAATCGGATGCTTTATCGGATAGCAGGGACTTCAGAGAAGCTCGCCCGATCAGCCCTTAGAGAGGATTGGGGTCAGAGCTTCATTAGCCATTAGTGAGACGTCCCAGGAGGCGTCGGCTGGTTCTTTTCAGAGAAGCATTGCCCGATTCAACACGCTTGACCGCCTGCCCGACGCCACCGGAACTGGCATAGCCGAAGGCCGCAGCGATATCCTTCGAGCGGTACCCAAAGTGGCGTCGAGCCAGGTAAGATGCGATGGCTCGTGAGGCGTCGTCCGAACGTCGGCCTGCCGCCCAGCATCTTGGGTCGATGGCCAACTCGTCGCATACCTTTTCTTGGATCTGTGCGAGGGTGGGCGTGGACCGCAGTCGCTCGATGTCAGGAACGCCAGAATCGGATGCTTTATCGGATAGCAGGGACTGAATACGACCGACGAAAGCCTCGCCGCCGACAATCAGCCCTTCAAATGCAGAACGAAAGGGAGAAGCCGGTTTCATCTGCACCCCGGCCTGTACGAAACGCCGATAAGCTGCGCGAGCTGACTTCAGATTCCGGCTAAACTCCCCGAGAACATTCTTATACGTCACCCAAGGAAGGGTCTTGCCGGACCAATGATAGCCAGGATAGCTGCTCCACCGATATTCTTCCGGTCGAGCCACGATAGGCACCCGCACAGGATTTAGATGAATGTACCTGCTGACTTCCAGGTAATAACCTTCCTCTTCCACCAATTGCCTTGTATCGTCCCTGAAACAGATGGCCTGATCTTCGATGGCGGCGATTGAAATAGCTGGTCTAGCTATTTCAAAATATCGGTGAAGCAGCTATCCTGGCTATCATTGGTCCGGCAAGCCCTTCCTTGGGTGGGGTTGAGAATGTTCTGGGGGAGCTTCACCGGAATCTGAAGTCAGCTCGCACAGCTTATCGGCGTTTCGTACACCCAGGTGCAGCTGGAACCGGCTTCTCCCCTTTGTTCGTTCTAGGGCTGATTGTCGGCGGCGAGGCTTTCATCAGGTCGTATTCAGTCCCTGCTTATGCGATAAAGCATCCGATTCTAGGCGTTCCTGACATCGAGCGACTGCCGTCCACGCCCACCCTCGCACAGATCCAAGAAAAGGTATGCGACGAGTTGGCCATCGACCCAAGATGCTGGGCGGCAGGCCTAGCTCCACGAGCCATCGCAGTCTTACCTGGCTCGACGCCACTTTGGGTACGCTCAAAGGATCTTGGCTATGTCCGCTTCCGGCGGCATCAGGCAGGCGGATGCAAGCGTGTTGAATCGGGCAATGCTTCTCTGGAAAAGAACCAGCCGACGCCTCCTGGGACGTCTCACTAATGGCTAATGAAGGCTCTGACCCCCAATCCTTCCCTTTTTGAAGGGCTGATTGTCGGCGGCGAGGCTTTCGTCGGTCGTGCCTCAGTCCCTGCTATCCGATAAAGCATCCCGATTCTGGCGTTCCTAGACATCGACGAGATCTTGCGGTCCCACGCCCACCCTCGCACAGATCCAAGAAAAGGTATGCGACGAGTTGGCCATCGACCCCAAGATGCTGGGCGGCAGGCCGACGTTCGGAGCAACGCCTCCGGCGCATGCGCATCTTACCTGGCTTGACGCCACTTTGGGTACCGCTCGAAGGATATCGGGCTACAGCCTTGGGCTATCCCAGCTCCCGGTGGCATCAGGCAGGCGGTCAAGCGTGTTGAATCAGGCAATGCTTCTCTGAAAAGAACCAGCCGACGCCTCCTGGGACGTCTCCACTAATGGCTAATGAAGCTCTGGACCCCTCTTCTGCAGTTCCTCGTGGCGTCGGGCAGGCGGTGCGAGCGTGTTGGATGGGCAATGCTTCTCTGAAAAGAACCAGCCGACGCCTCCTGGGACGTCTCACTAATGGCTAATGAAGCTCTGACCCCCAATCCTCTTCGAGCCATCGCATCTTACCTGGCTCGACGCCACTTTGGGTACCGCTCAAAGGACTGTGGCTTCGGCTATGCCGGTTCCGGTGGCGTCGGGCAGGCGGTCAGACATATCGGGCAATGCTTCTCTGAAAAGAACCAGCCGAACACCTCCTGGGACGTCTCACTAATGGCTAATGAAGCTCTGACCCCCAATCCTCTTCCGGTCAAGCGTGTTGAATCGGGCAATGCTTCTCTGAAAAGAACCAGCCGACGCCTCCTGGGACGTCTCACTAATGGCTAATGAAGCTCTGACCCCAATCCTCTTCTTAGACGGAGCACCACGAAGGACAAAGGGCGATCGGGTAATTCCGTTGTTCCCTGCAATCGCGCCGGCACTCGAAGTGGCGTGGCACGAAGCCCCGGAAGACGTGATCCCATTCCGTCACCGCTATCCGGGACGCGACGCAACCTGCGGACCATGTTTCAGACGATCATTCGTGAGCGGGGCCGAGCCGTGGCCGAAGCTGTTTCAGAATCTTCGATCGAGCCGGCAGACGGAGCTTGAGGAATTGTACCCATCACATGTGGTCTGCGCCTGGATGGGAACAGCCAGGCCGGTGTGAGAATCACACTGGCACAGTGACTCGATGAGCACTCTCGCCAGCGACTGCAGAATCCGTGCGCAGTTAGCGCACGCCTCGGACGCTACGGTACCCGCAAGCCGCAAGCTGTCGCATCGCAGAAAAAACCCCGGACTGCCGCGGTAATTGCGACGTGACTGCGCATGTGCCGCATTATGCCCAATGGGCGATGAGGGACTCGAACCCCCGACATCCACGGTGTAAACGTGGTGCTCTAGCCAACTGAGCTAATCGCCCTCAACTTGAAACTCATGCAATGAACTGGCTTATCTAACTGGCTTATATCTAGATCTAATTCGCTTATCTAATTCGCTTATCCTAGCGGAAAAACGACACCAATCAAGTCCGAATCTGCGTCGGCCCCGCCACGCAGCGTCGTCAGTGCGCGTGGCCGCTTCTATAATGTGCTGCTCGGCGCCGGGTTACAGGTAGTCTATTGATGGGAATGAGCATTCTCTACTTTAACATGTTTGCAACGCTGATCCCTCAACCGCGCGTCCGCATGCTGTGGATGTCGCCATGATGGGACCGCTGGCCTGCGTCTTGTTGCGGCGGCGCTGCACGCGATTGGATGACCGACTGGCAGATCGGGCCGGTCGTTGCATGGTCAGCCTATGCCTGGCGGCCTGTGCGTCTATCACGGCTAGGGTTTGATAGGCGGACTGATGTTGTGGTTCGGCAGCCAGCGGCAGCTCAAGCGTTATGGGCGGATTCCGCGCAACGACTTTTATTTTGGGGAGTGGCCGAATTGGGATTCTATTTCCTGTGTATGGTCTTGTACAGCAGTACTGTGGGACAAATGGCGCCGACAGACCCTCTTGCACGGCTTTCTGGCGATCAGTCCGCGGCAGCGAATCTGATTTTATTGGCCGCCCCCCTTGTTCGTTACAATCAAATCCATGCGCCCACCACGAGCAATGGAAATACAGTTTCAAGCCTGTGACAATCAGCGAACTACGGCAGCTAATGTCAGCCCGCTCATCCTGGCGAGCATAACTGCATCATTTGGATTCGTTACGGCCGTTTGTTTGATGCTGGTGCTGCGGTATGGCCAGCCCAAAAATCAAACTGCGATGTCGAAGCCGCTCGATCACAACTGGTTCGCCGTCAAAACACAATTGTTGCCTTGACGGTTTCGCTGTTGCAGTTGCCCGTCGGGCTTGGGTTGTTCTGCAACTGACGGATGCGACGCGACATAATCATGGGCGGCGACTGGATAACCACCGGAATGTTCGTGGCCGCGATCGTCTGTGTGCTCGCCTGTCATTGGTTGAGTATGATTTCCCTAGGACAAACCGAGCGGCGTGATGTGATCGTTGTGGCCTTGTTGCTGGTGCTGGTGACCGCTTTGATGACGGGCGTGTTGCGTAGAATCCGGAGTCACAAGGTCGCGGATCGATACCGTGCTGTGGTTGGGAGGCGAGCCGCCGAACTGAAGTCCTCTGCGTTTAATTCATTATTCGTCCGCGAGATCGTGTATTCCACCTGCAAGTCGCTGTGCAACAACAGCTCGTCGGGATCGGCAACGCTGAGGTGTCCGGTAGAGGCACGACGGCCAGGTTGGCGTCTTTGCCGGCGGATGCTCCCCCCGCTCGTCGAGCAATTCCCGGAGCGGATCGCGCGGCCAGCGTCCCCAACTGTAGAACAGTGGCACAGCGACACGGTGGTGCTCGTCGGCAAGGTGTCGCAGATCGCTCAACGGTTCAAAAATGCATTGAACCGCGACCATCGGTTCCGATGGCGACGTTGACACCAGCGTCCGGGTAGGGGGCGTGTTGTCAAAAATTATATGGACAGTAGAACAACCGACAGGCGGTCACCGGCCTGCCAAGGGCTTCTATTTCGTTTTTGTGGAGAGGTTCCATCGATGATGAGGAACCGGGTGCTGCGTCGTTGACCCACTTCAGAATGTCCAGCGATGTGATGAGCGGCCAGGTTGCAGAATTGTGGGCGGCCAAGAAGTTCGCCCAGCGGACCTCCGCCCGTTTTCATCCACTCGATTTCTTCCTGCGATTCTGCCAGATGAATCGCTAACGGGATCTGGTGAAGGCACATCTTCCGGCGGCCACTTTGCAAGGTCGAAGCGAGGCCGGGCATGCTGGAGAAATGCCCGCTGCAGCCGGACCCGTTCCACCGCGGTTCGACGCATCTTACGACCTGGTCTTCGTCTTCTTCGCGGAAGCTTCAGGATGCGTCTCGAAATGCGATCAGGTCGACTGCGGGCAACTCGGAGTCAGGCATTATGTCCCTGGTCGCGATTTCGCCCGGGCTGGTAGTCGTCCGTATCGAACAGCTTGCCGATGCCGTCCACAGGATGCCGCAGATTCGCCTCGCCGCGTCGTGCTCGATGGTCGAGCACACGTGGGATGCCGATGGGCGGCGAGCTGCACGCATAAACAGCCGATCGGCCGCTGAATTCCAGATGAACGTGGGCACTCACCGGTTCCCGGGATAACCGCGACGTTCTCCCGGATCGATGGTTTTCGCAATCGGGCGCGGTGACGACCGCTTCGATCCGGCCCTTGGCAACGACGACCAGGCCGTCGGCGATGGGCGGGCCGTCGACAGATAGCGTGCCTTCAGTGCGTACCGACACGTAGGGGAGTTCCATCGGCAGTTACGCTGCGGTTGAGCCCAAGGACCGACCAATCAATTACTGTCGAAAAATAATTGTAGAACGGGCACTCTTGCCCGTCATGAGCAGACGGGCAGGATGCTCAGTCCTACAATACGACAGTTATTCATTCGCCAGTTCTAGCCGTTTCGGGGAATCCACTCACCGATTCGGCTGCGAATTTCCTGTCTCTTCTTTTTTCGTCCGTCCGTAATCGAGCTGATCGAACCGGAAGACGATCGATGCACCAGGACCATTAGCGACCCACCCGGCGTAGACATCGTTCGTCAGGAGAATTTCGTGGAGAGAAATATTCCATCGATTTGCGTAGCGTACAGCGTCCCGCCATGGACAAATGATACACCAGTGGCGGACCGATACTACCGTACTAAACTGCAAGTAACCCAAGAGCATCAGGCCCAGGAAAAAAGCGTTGATCATCTGCTCCCCGTGAGTGGGCGACGGCAAAAAAGAACGACGTCAGAATGATCGCTCGCCATTTGTACCAAGTGCCGGAAACCGGAGAGCACAAAACTCGCGGAAAGTAAATTCCTCGCAGAGGGCGGGGACCGGCGATGCGGTCGGCGAGTACGCGCTCGTTCAACTTGGTTTCAGACCTCGGCTGTATTGCTGGATCTCGGTCGCGGATCGAAGAATTGCCCGAGCAGGTCAATGCGATCACCATCGGCAACAGTGCTGCGCGGAAACAGCAGCCGGCAGCGACTGCTAGCTAACTGGGTTGCACAAAACCGCATCGCGCTGCATGCAGGACGTGGCGATTGGTCTCGCGACAGGGTGAAGAAACGCAAGCTGGCATTAAGTATCTCTGGCGCGAAATCAGCACGACCCCAACCCTGCATTCAGGCGCATGTTCGTCAGCGTGCCGCAGCCAGCGGTGGT
>CAWJNN010000032.1:0-20808 GCA_963844115.1 uncultured Planctomycetales bacterium
CGGGGTCAGCTTGGTTTTCGGTTTTCGAGGTGGGACAAAACAAAGGGGACTGGAGTGTTCAGTTTGTTTAGGACAAGATCAATTGCGTTGGTCCCGTTTTTGTTCCGGCCCCGATAATGCCGAAGGCATGGCCCTGGGCTATCCTAGGGCCGTCCCTTCGGGACTGGATAAAGAATGGGGCAAGGGAGAACGTTAAACGGACCCCTGTGCACCTAGGACGCCTGTGCACCTTGGTGAGAAAAAGCGGAAGGCCAAACAATCTTCGATGGACGGAGCGGCGAGGCGCGCTTTCGAGTCCCTTATTCCTATACGCTTGTTGCGGTCAACAATAAATCCGTTTAGACCAATGGCTAGGCTACTTCCCAACCCTTCCGATATTCCTTTTTGATGTACTTGTCCGCGGCGGGGCAGTTCGTCGCGCGCAGATTCGCTGCATCCCATTCAAGGGCCTGACCTGTGCGGAAAGCAATGTTGCCCAGCAGTACGGATTCGGAGAGCAGCACGGAATAATCGAAGTTGCAGGTTGTCGGCGAGCCGTCCCGGCAGGCTTTGAGCCATTCGGCATGGTGGCCGATCGAGCGGGGAATGGTGGGCTGGGGCGGTTTGTAGCCGGCAAACTTTTCCGTCGGGAACAGCCGATAGTTTTCGTAGTCCGCAAACATCTGACCTTCGCGGCCGACAAACATCACGCCGCTGCCAGGAACGCGATTGCCGGCAACCTCGCGCGGGGTCATGTTGCCGTCGTACCAGGTTAATTTCGTCGCCGGCATGTTCTCGCGGGCGGGAAACTCGTATCGGACGATCAGGCCCATGGGACATGTTTCCGGGTGGACTTCCGGCCCCTCGGCTTCGCAACTGGTGGGATGCCGCAGCTTGAGCGCCCAGAACGGCAGGTCCATGTAATGGCAGGCCATGTCGCCCAGCGTTCCCTGGCCAAAGTCCCACCAGCGGCGCCATTGAGCGGGGTGGTAGCGTCCGGTCCAGAAGGGACGCTCCGGCGCCGGGCCCAGCCACAAGTCCCAGCTCAGCGATGCGGGAGGATCTTGCCCGCCCTCAGGGAGTTCACCGCCACCCCACGCTTTGCCGACCCACACGTGCACCTCGTTGACATCGCCAATCACGCCGGACTGAATCATCTCGACCACTCGACGGTAGTTTTCTTGAGCGTGCATTTGCGTGCCCAATTGCGTCGCCACTCCCTGCTTGGCAGCCGCCTCAGCGATGACCCGTGCTTCGTGCACCGTATGCGTCAGTGGTTTCTCGCAGTAGACATGCCAACCGGCGCGAATCGCACGCAGCGACGCCGGCGCATGTCCGTGATCGGCAATCGCGACCGTGACCGCGTCCACCTTGTCGCCTTCCTTGGCGATCAGTTCGCGGTAGTCCGTGTAGGTACGGGCGCCGGGGAAATCATGGGCCGCTCGATCCAGATAGTTTTTGTCAATGTCGCAGACGGCGACAATGTTCTCGGCGCTCACGTTGCCGATGCTGAAGCGGGCCTGATTCGCTGTTCCGATGCAGGCGATGTTCAGCTTGCCATTGGCTGACGTCGACTCCGCCGCGGCAACTCCGCTGTACACCCCCCCGGCGATAATCGCGGCACTGGATGTCTTGAGAAAATCACGACGATTCAAGCTCGATGGGCTGCGCATGAATTGGTTTCCGCGGAGTGAATATGGGGCTATGGGGCGTGGTAGGTAGTAGCGGTGGATTTAGGTGCGTCAGCAAGACTTCCGAAGTTTGTTAACAAACTTCGGAAGTCCAGGTTTAGTCGGAGTCATTATATATGCGCAGCGGAAGTTACGACAATCGCGTCCTGCCGCATCGGAAAACGCGATAGCGCTGGTGTGCACTTGCCGAATAGATACTGCGTCTTCCTTGACGACTCGTCTCCACCAAAAGGTGGGCGCCTTGACGGCCGCTTCTAGAAGCCATTTCAAAACTGAATGTCGGGACGGCGTGAGTCCCAGGTTCGTTACCCCCCCTACAACTCACGAGCCCGGAAGGGGTAACAGAAGAATACCTGCGTCGAACAAATGATTTCTCGAACGTCGACGCGAACTAAGCAGGTGGGTCACCATCGCGCTGGTCGCCTAGCAGCCGACGCGGGTTCTCGACGACCAGCTGCCGGACTTCGGAAGGCGCCAGGCCAACCTCGTGTTGCAGAACGTGCACCGCCTGATTCATCGTCACCGCCGAACCCATCAAGTGTGTCCTGTCAGCCGACCAGGTAGTCAGACGCTCGTCTACGACCACCGTCTGGTTGCCCAACGCATACGTGCCCGGCCCGAGTCCGGCGGCGCTGATGGCGTCGGTGACGACAACAGCGTGGTCGAGGCCGACACAGCGCAGGTAATTCGCCAGCACATAGGAAGGCAGGTGTACCCCATCGGCGATGAAGGAAATCACGAGCCGATCGCTGAGGCTCAGCACTCTTTGGATGATGTTGTCGTGACGATTCATCTGGGTCGGACAAGCGTTGCCGAGGTGCGTGAACATTGACAACCCGGCGTCGATGGCGCCGGCGAGTTGGTCACGGCTCGGGTCACAATGTCCAGCGGACACGACGACGCCACGGTCGGCCAGTCGCCGCACAACGCGGTTGCCTGCGTCCCGTTCCGGTGCCAGCGTGACGATCCGCGTGAGGCCGTCGGCGGCGTCCAGCAGACGGGTCATCACGTCCCAGTCGGCCGGAACCGCAGCGGCGGCGGAGTGAGCGCCGATGTAGCCCGGCTGCTCATTGAGGAATGGTCCCTCAATGTGAACGCCAAGGATCAATTCTTCCGCCAACGGGTCTGCGCGGCGGAGCTGAACGATTCTCGACAGACGCCGTGCCATGGCCGACGGTGCGTCCGTGATGACGGTGGCCAGGATGCCCGCAACGTTTTCCGATCGGAGTTGGTCGCAAGCGGCGTGCAGCGACTCGCTCGTGAGGTCATCGCTGTTGAAGTCCGCGCCTGCATAGCCGTTGACTTGAAGATCCAGA
Organism: uncultured Planctomycetales bacterium; assembly: GCA_963844115.1. Classification (GTDB taxonomy): domain Bacteria; phylum Planctomycetota; class Planctomycetia; order Pirellulales; family UBA7805; genus CS4-C045. The sequence continues at coordinate 2,987 of CAWJNN010000032.1, forward strand.
TAGCCTTGGGCCGCATTCATGGTGTGGGTGGCGTCTTGCGGGATGCCAGCAGCGAAGCGGACGGTGCGTCGAGAAACAACATCACGCAGGCGTGGCTCTGAAGAATCGAGGCGGGAACCAGGTTTGTGATCGGCCCTTCGGCTGCGGCGCGGACGGCCTCTGCTTTGCGTTGATCGGGCACGGTACAGACAATTGCAGCGCTTGTGAGGATTTGTTGAATCGACATACTGATCGCTTGACGGGGCACGTCGTCCAGCGTTTCAAACCATCCTTCGCCTAGCTGTTGTCGTCGGCACGCCTCGTCCAGATCGACGACCAGATACGGATCCTCCGTCTCGAAATCGGCCGGAGGATCGTTGAATGCCAGATGGCCATTCTCTCCGATCCCGACAAACGCTACGTCAATCGGATGGCGAGCGATCAGCTCGCCCAGTCGCCTGCACACCTCTTGAGGATCGCCGTCGCCGTCGCCATCGACATCACCTTCAACATAGTGGAAGGCTGCCAGCGGAACCCGTTCGACCAGTCGCTCCTTCAGATAGCGGCGAAACGACGCCGGATGATCGGCGGACAGGCCAATGTACTCATCAAGATGAAATCCGGTTACCTTCGACCAGTCCAGGTCCTCGCTGGCGACCAGGGCATCGAACATGGTGAATTGCGAGGCCCCGGTGGCAACGATGATATTTGCGCTACCGCGGGCTGCCAGCGCGCTGCGAATAAGTTTGGCGCCACATGCCGCCGCCGCCCCGCCCATCTGTTGGGCAGTATTCGAAACGACAATATCCAAAGTGTCCGTTCCCTTTCAACAAAGTACCGTTACGGGATCCGGTTAGCGCCGAGGCTACGGCCATTTTATGGCGGCCAGGCGCGGTGTGCTACCTCTTGTTGTCGCTGCTTAAGTAACCTTGCACGGTTTTTGTCATCCGCACGGCCGCTGATAGGGTATCCCGAATCACTTAATCGCAATAAGTTGTGGATCTTGTTCCCGTTGAATCATTGACCATCAATTGGCTCAGAGCTTAACCTGGGGGGATTATCGCTACGACTCGATTCCTGTGCTTGGCCCTGGCCCTCGCGGCCGATCCGACACTTAATACAGCGGGCGCGGGCGAGTACCTCGGCCACTATTACGAAACGAAACGAAACGAACATGCGAAAATTTGCGATGAACGCGCTGGCGATCTTGTTTCTCGCTGCGATGCTGACAGCGTACCCACGGGACATTACCGCGGAAGAGGCACCGTTCGGCGAGCAGGTCAGCGAAACTGGGATCCGGCATTCCTTTCTGGTCGCTGGCTCGATGACCGCCATTATCGGCGAGCAGAACGAGATCGTTTGGCAAGTGGAAGGCGGTTCCCGGGACGGATCGGTGCTGCCCAACGGGAATATTCTTGTCTCGCATCACCACGATGCCAAGGAGTACACCCGCGACGGCAAAGTCGTCTTTCACTACACGCTTGACCAGATCAATAAGGAACTAGGAACCACGGTACGGCTGGCCGACGGCAATACGCTGGTCCTTGAACGTGGCCCCAAGCCGCGTCTGCTGGAGGTAGATTCGGCAGGCAAGATTCTGATCGAGGTTCCCCTGCAGCCCGAGACCGACAACGCCCACATGCAAACGCGCATGGCCCGTAAGCTGCCCAGCGGCAATTATCTGGTACCGCACCTGCTGGCCTTTGCGGTCAAAGAGTATGCGCCCGACGGAAAAGTTGAACGGACAATCCGCACCGACTTGGAAGAACTTGGCGGACGCGAAGCAGAGAACTGGCCGTTCACGGCGATTCGTTTGGCCAGCGGCAACACCTTAGTAAACCTGACACACGGCAACAAGACGGTTGAATTCGATGCCGACGGCAAGGTTGTGTGGCGAGTCGATAATTCCGACGTGGACGGGCGCTTTGCGGATCCCTGCGGAGGCCAGCGACTGCCTAACGGAAACACGATCATCTGTTCCTACGGCCAGCGCAACGGCGAGAAGCCGAAAATATTTGAGATCACGCGCGATAAGAAAGTGGTCTGGGAGTACATCAACCCGAAGTTTGGTGGGGCCCACGAAATCCACGTCTTGACCACCAACGGCGAACCGGTTGACCAGCCACCTTTGAAATGACAGCCCTTGAAATGACAGCCCTTGAAATGACAGCCCTTGAAATGACAGCCCTTGAAATGACAGAAGGTGTTATGAAGTTCGAATTCTTGCGCATTGCACGCTTCATTGTGATCGGCGTTGCCTGTACGATTCCGGCCGTCTCGGACGTTGTCGCCCAGGGTATTGTCGCCCAGGGTATTGCCAGCGGTGCCCCCGATTTTATCACGGAGGATCCCGCAAGTCTCGCCGCAGCCGCCCGCCAGGACGGCGACGCGACACGCGGCGCAATCGTGTTTTACCAGCAGTATTTGTCCTGCGCGAAATGTCACATCGCGGGCGACGACCAGAGCTTGCTGGGCCCCGACCTGTCCAAGGCCGGAAAGGAAGCGACCGATACTTACCTGATCGAATCGATTCTGGACCCTTCCAAAGCGATCAAGCAGGGTTACCAGCCGGTCACGATAACGGACAACAACGGCAAGACGATCACCGGGCTGTTGGCGTCCGAAGGGCGCAACGAGCTCGTCCTGCGCGATCCGGCGCAGAGCGGCAAGCTGATTACGATCCTTAAGCGCGACATTGACGAGCGCATCGCCGGAAAGGTGTCCGTGATGCCGGCAGGTCAGGTCAACGCGCTGGCCAGTCGGCAGCAGTTCCTGGACCTGCTGCTGTACCTGTTCGAAATTCGCGACGGTGGTCCACCCAGGGCTGCCCAACTGGAGCCGCCGCCGTCGCTGTACGCCATGAAGCCGCTGCCCGATTACGAAAGTCACATCGACCACGCCGGCATGCTTGCCGATGCCGGCAGTGAGAGTATCCAGCGAGGTCAGGCGATTTACCAGCGTGTCTGCGCCAACTGCCACGGCACGCACGACCGACCCGGCTCGCTGCCCACGTCACTCAATTTTGCTTCCGGCAAATTCAAGAGCGGCAACGATCCCTACACGATGTATCAAACGATTACTCGAGGATTCGGGTTGATGGTTCCGCAGACCTGGATGGTCCCCCAGCAAAAGTACGATGTCATTCACTACGTCCGCGAAGCGTATCTAAAGCAGCACAACCCCGACCAGTATTTCGCGGTCGACCAGGCGTATCTCGACCGCCTACCCAAAGGCGATACGCGAGGGCCTGCGCCGTCGCAGACCAACCCTTGGGAGCAGATGGATTACGGTCCCAACCAGGTACTGACGCTGGAGATCGGCAACAACGCTAAGAATTTTGCCTACAAGGGCAATGCGGTTCGCCTCGATCACGGGCAAGGTGGTGTCTCGCAGGGTCGCTACTGGATGATCTACGACTACGACACCATGCGCGTGGCGGCGGCCTGGAGCGGCGAGGGTTTCATCGACTGGCACAGTATCCACTTTGACGGAGAACATAACATTCACCCCCGTTTGGTCGGAAGGCTTCACCTGCAGAACCCGACCGGTCCGGGTTGGGCGAACCCGGACAATGGCAGCTTCGAGGATACTCGACTGGTCGGCCGTGACGACCGCATCTACGGTCCTTTGCCGCGCAAATGGGCGCAGTACCAAGGGATGTATTACTACGATTTTGAAACCATCGTTGCTTACACCGTGGGCAACACGGATGTACTGGAGATGCCCGGGCTGGAAGTTACCGAAACGGCACCGGTTTTCAAACGGACGTTCAATATCGGCCCGCGGAAGCGCGAAATGATCTTGCAGGTTGCGCAGCGGCCGGAGTCCAAGGGATTGTTGGCCAAGGCGAAGCGCGCTGGTGTCGTCGTGCTGGGCGCCGCTGCGGTCGAGGCAGCAACTGGCAAATTGCTGGTAGCCGGTGTTGCCGGTGACGCCGGCCAGTTCAAATGGACGACCACACCTGCTGGGGATCTGCGCCTGACGATACCGCCGGGCACCGACGCCCTACGCTTCACGCTGTTCGTGGCGGATGTTGCCCGGCCTGCGGATGTTGACGAGCTTCTCTCGGAGGTCGTGCTTCGCCGAGCCGACCGGGATCTGGCTCCTTTAACGAAGGGCGGCACGCCGCGCTGGCCCGGCACGCTCACGACGAAGGCAACCATCGGCAACACAGACGGTCCCTTTGCGGTCGACGTCCTGACGCACCCGGCGTCGAATCCCTGGAACTGCCGCATGCGGTTGACCGGTTTCGATTTCTTTCCCGACGGCGACCGCATGGCGGTCAGCTCGTGGGACGGGAGCGTGTACCTCGTCACGGGCCTCAACGGTCTCGCCGGCGCCAAAACTTCCAGCGAAAACGTGGAACTCACCTGGCAGCGGATTGCCTCCGGGCTGTTCCAGCCTCTGGGAGTCAAGATCGTCGACGGCAGAATCTACGTCACCTGCCGCGATGCGATTTACATTCTCAATGACCTGAACGGCGACGGCGAAGCCGATTTCCTGGAGAGCTTTAACAGCGACCATCAGGTCACCGACCACTTTCACGAATTCGCCATGGGGCTGCAGACGGACGACGACGGCAACTTTTACTATGCCAAGAGCGCTGCGTCACGCGCTGACGGCCGTTGTCCCGCACCACGGTACGCTGCTGCGCGTCAGCAAAGACGGCTCAAGAACCGATATCGTGGCCAATGGTTTCCGCGCCGCCAACGGTGTCTGCGTCAACTCCGATGGCACGTTCATCGTGACTGACCAGGAAGGCCACTGGAATCCGAAGAACCGCATTAACTGGGTCAAGCCAGGCGGTTTCTACGGCAACATGTTCGGCTACCACGACGTTACCGACTCGTCGGACGATGCCATGGAACAACCGCTGTGCTGGATCACCAACGTCTTCGACCGTTCACCCGGCGAACTGCTGTGGGTGGACCGCGAGGCCTGGGGCCCGCTGAAAGGCACGTTATTGAACCTCTCCTACGGCAACGGCAAGGTGTTCGTCGTACCGCATGAAGAAATCGACGGGCAGGTGCAGGGCGGCATGTGCGCGTTGCCCATCGCGCAGTTCCCCACCGGAGTCATGCGCGGCCGATTCCATCCCGGCGACGGACAGCTCTACTGCTGCGGCATGTTCGCTTGGGCCGGCAGTCAAACGGTGCCAGGCGGATTTTATCGGATCCGCTACACCGGCAAGCCCGCTTGCCTGCCGATCGGTTTGCACGCGACGGAAAAGGGCATGACGATCAAGTTCAGCGATCCGTTGGACCGCGAGGTTGCCAGCGAGGCGGGTCGTTACGTCGTCAAGGTCTGGGCGCTGAAGCGGACGGCCAACTACGGATCCCCGCACTACAACGAGCATCCGCTGAAAGTGGCCGCCGCCAGCGTTTCGGCGGACGGGAAAACCGTATCGCTTGAAATCCCGGACATCGCGCCAACCTGGTCCATGGAGATCAAGTATTCGCTGAAAGGCGCCGGCGGCGAACCCGTGTCGGGATCAATACACAACACGATCCATCGTCTGGCACATTCACCAGAAAGACAAAGCATTGTTCTGCCCGCGAATAACGCGAATAGGCGCGAATGAAATGATATTCGCGCCTATTCGCGGGCAATTCCTTCTGCGGCGGTGTCGTTTCAGCTTTATCGTCAACTCACCAAAGGACATTCAACCATGCGACGATGTGTCATTCTGCTGGTATTTGCGCTCAGCGGTATCGTGTGCGGACCGGTTCGTGCTGCCGACCGTCCAAACTTTCTCGTGATCTTGTGCGATGATCTGGGCTACGGCGACCTGGCCTGCTACGGCCATCGCACGATTAAGACACCCCATCTCGACAAGCTGGCAGGGCAGGGCTGGCGACTGACCGATTGTTACTCGGCGGCGCCGGTATGTTCATCGTCGCGTGCCGGGTTGTTGACTGGGCGTACACCTTCCCGTGTAGGCGTGTACGACTGGATTCCGGACGGAAACGTAATGCACCTGCCTGCGACGGAGATCACGATCGCTGAGCTTTTGAAAAAGGGTGGCTACGACACCGCGGTCGCGGGAAAGTGGCACTGCAATGGTAAATTCAACTCCGACGAACAGCCTCAACCCGGCGACGTGGGATTTGATCACTGGTTCGCCACACAGAACAACGCCGCGCCCAGCCATCGCAATCCGACCAACTTCGTGCGCAACGGTAAAAAAGTCGGACCGACGAAGGGATTCAGCAGCCACGTCGTCGCCGAGGAAGCAACCGCCTGGCTCAAGTCACGCGCGGATCAAGCCAGGCCGTTCTTTCTGTATGTCTGTTTCCATGAACCGCACGAACCAATCGACTCGCCGAATGATATTGTCAAGCGTTACGAGACCGGGGGCGCGACGAAGAAGGGCCAGGCACTGTACTACGCCAACGTCGAGAACCTGGACGCCGCGGTGGGCAAGCTGATGGCGGCGCTGGATGAGATGCAATTGGCCGACAACACACTCGTGTTCTTCACGTCGGACAACGGCCCGGAGACGCTGAACCGATACGGGGACGCGTGGCGCAGCCACGGTGTGCCGGGTCCGCTACGTGGGATGAAGCTGTGGATGTACGACGGGGGTATCCGCGTTGCGGGGATCATGAGATTTCCGGGTCGGACGAAACCGGGCGAGGAGCCGAGTGTACCGATCTCGTCGCTGGACTTGTTGCCGACGTTCTGTGAGTTGGCCGAAGTTGAAACACCCCAGGATCGAACACTAGACGGTGCCAGCCTCACTCCGCTGTTCGCGGGTGGGCAGGTCAAACGGCGGCAGCCGTTGTTCTGGCACTATTATAATGCGATAGGCGAACCGAAACTGGCGATGCGCGATGGCGATTGGATGCTGCTGGCGACCGTTGAACTGCCGCACGACGGGAAAATCGGCGGCGGTTTTAAGCGGTCGATGATGCCGCTGATCAAGCGCGCGCAGCCGAAGTCCTACGAACTGTACAACCTGGTGACGGACCAATCGCAACGGCAGGATGTGGCCGCGCGGGAACCGAAGCGCGTTGCTTCCATGGCTGCCCGGTTGGGCGAAATCTGGAAGCAAGTGCAGGTTGAGGCGCCTGATTGGCGCACCCGATAAACCTGACGAGCGTATCTGAAATCACCGCACCCGCACCAGTGAGCAACCTACTGTTGATCTGTTTTCTGCCGTTCCAGCACAATCACTGAGGCGACAGGATCAGGGGCATGGTCGGGCACGTGGACGATCCAATCGTCGGACTTCTGGGAGATTTTCAGGTCTGTTTTCTGAGGATCGGACAGCAGGTAGGACTGCGAGAATGGTCCAAGGTTTTCGGCCAGGCGTGGGACGATTAGCTGGCCCGTGTCCGGCCAGGCGAAGACGTGCAGGTACAACTTGTCGGGCTTACTGGTGACACGGCCCCAGGAAAGTTGCTCGGTGTAGGGGCTGGCCGTCGTGCCCCAGATCGCTTCGCCGTTGACTTTCATCCAACGTCCGATCTCGGAGAGGCGCTGGACGCTCGGTTCCGGGATCCGACCCTCCGCGTCGGGGCCGACGTTCAGCAGGTAATTACCGCCTTTGGAAGCGATGTCGATCAGGTTTCGGATCAATGTCTCGGAGGATTTCCACTTATCGTCGTCGCGGCGGTGACCCCACGTTTCATTCATCGTCATACAGCTTTCCCAGTCGACGCCAGGCATACCGGCGGGCGGGATTTCCTGTTCGGGGGTACCAAAGTCGCCGACACCGCGACCGAAGCCGGCTTGCTTAGCCTTGGTCGTGCGAGCCTTGCCGACCCGGTTGTTGATCACGATATCGGGCTTGAGACTGCGGCAGTATGCGTACAAGTCACGGCCATCCTGCTCGGTCCACCAAGGGACCCATTCGCCGTCGAACCACAACACCGCCGGTTGGTAGCCTTCGATCAGCTCTTTGAGCTGCGCTTTCATGAAGTCGATGTACGGCTGTTTTCTCTGCTCGTGGATCAGCGTCGGGCTCCAGCCGTGCTGCGGGTGGCGAAACTGCGAGGGATGATGCCAATCCATGATTGAATAATAAAAGCAGCACTTGATACCCTCCTTGTCGCATGCTTGCTGCAGCGCTTTGATTGGGTCTTTGCCGTAGGGCGTGGCACGGACGATGCTGTAGCGACCGACTTGCGTGTCGTACATGGCGAAGCCTTCGTGGTGTTTGGCCGTGATCACGATGTACTTGCAGCCGGCCTCCCGCGCGATGCGAACCCACTGTGCAGCGTCGAATTTAATGGGATTGAACTGGCCGGCGAATTGCTCGTAGACGTTCGCGTCCAGGTCGGCCGACCGTTGTAGCCATTCGCCGGTTCCACGCACCGGCTTACCTTCGTGGAACCCGGCGGGTACGGCATACAGGCCCCAGTGGATGAACATGCCGAAGCGAGCCTTACGCCACCAGTCCATGCGGGCGGCGTTGTCTGCCTTGGTCTCAGTCAGCCAGTCGCGCGACGGAACGTCCAACCGACGGTCCCCGGTCGCTGCAGGCGGCGATTCAGGTTCGGCGGCGGCGGATTGTGCGAGAGCCATTGCGATACTGATCGCCCCCAGTCCGCAAGCAATGGTCCGTGCGATTCTTGAGTTCATCATGGATCGTTTCTCCGCTCGGCTACCTTAAAAGAATGCACTGTCAAACAAATGCTTCGCGAAGCTGAGCGATATACGATGGGCAAGCCGTACGCGGATTCTCGTGCTCTTCATACTCGAGCACGACGTAGCCCCGGTAGCCGGCGTCGCCCAGAATCTTCGCTAAGCGCTTGAAGTCCGAGGGCTTTTTCTGCTGGTCGGGGCCACTAACGGCGACCTTTACCTGGACGTTGATCGCATAAGGCGCCGCTTTCTCGAGGTCGCCATAGATGTCGTCGCCGTGGAAATTTCCCGTATCGAGGTTAACGCCAAACCAGGGGCTCTTCACATCATGCACGATGCTCAACAGGCCTTCGACGCTGTCGGTCGGACCGCCATGGTTCTCCAGCGCCAAATACGTGCCATGCTGTCCGGCGTAGTCGCAGCATTCCTCCAGCGCCGTTACCATCAACTTATGAGCTTCCTGGGGAGTGGAATCTTTCTGCACCTGACCCGCGAACACCCGAATGACAGGAGCCCCAGGATCTCGGCATAATCGATCCATCGTTTCATATGTGCAATCTGTTTGTCACGTTGCTCACCGGGCAGATGCCCGAAGTCGTTACCAACGGCCGTGCCGGACACGTCGAGACCAAGTCGGAAGCACCGTTGCTTCAGCTGCCGCAGGTATTCTGGAGTAACTGGATTCGGAAAATAGTACGAAGTCAACTCGGTGCCTTCCAGCTGCATCTTTGCGCAGTCGTCGATAAAGTCACCCAGCGTCAGCTGGGGGCTCTTGCCGCTAAGCAAATTTCGATAGCTGTAGGCAGCCAGGCTGAATTTAAACTTCGCCGCGCCGTTGCGGACGACCGGATCGGCCGACTCAGCAGCTGGGATGACGAAGCCGGATGTAAGAACGGCCGCCGACGCCAGCGAACAGCTTTCTAGAAAACGTCGACGATTGAAAGGCATGTGCATGACCGGGATTCCGAATCTGTCGGCGAACAGCTAGCCACCGTCCGCAGTCAGCCGTTTGGTGCTGACACTGCGGAACGGCACGGGATCCGAATGGCGGCATCCCGCGGCGGTTGTCGAACCACATAGTAACCTTATAGTCAGATGGCCGCCAATCATGCGTTGCAAACGACGGAAATAGGGCGGCTCGTTATTTTGCGTTTCTGCAACGTTGTCGCTAAAATACTTCTGTTACCCGCCTTTGGATGCCGTCTCGCCTTCGGATGTCGTCTCGCCTTCGGATGTCGTTGTCCCGGCACGCGAAGCGACCGGCTTTCGCACAGCATCATGTCGCCGCCACCCAGTTCCCACCCGTGTTCCCACGCCACTTCACAACGAAACTCGCCTGGCGCCGTATCGGGATGGAAAAGATGAAAAGACAGGCACCCATGAAAAGGACGTTCGGTTTCACCGCCGTTTCGCTCATCGCGAGTGTTGCGATCGCGGCGAGCACGCTCAACGCGGACCAGGATCACGGGCGCGCACCCGTCGACTTCGCGCGCGAAATCCTGCCCATTCTCTCCAACAAGTGCTTCGTATGTCATGGCCCGGACGGCAAAGACAAGGACGAACTCCGCCTCGATTCGTACGCAGCGGCAACTGCCGACCGGGGTGGCCATCGGGTAATTGATCCCGCTGCGCCAGAGGATAGCGAGATCCTCGTTCGGATCCATTCTGCCGACGACCCCATGCCGCCGGAGGATGCTGAGAAGCAGCTGACGCCGAACGAACGCGATCTGATCAGTCGCTGGGTTCGGCAGGGTGGCAAGTACGCGTTGCATTGGGCGTTTGTGCCGCCCAGGAAACAGCGGCCGGCGAACCTTGGTGCCGCGAGCGGCAGCGATACTGTGTTAGACGGCGAGATGATCGATGCATTTGTGCTGGCACGACTCCAGGAAAAGGGGATCCCACTGGCACCCGAGGCCGATCGTGCCACGCTGGCTCGCCGCGTGGCGCTTGTGCTGACCGGCCTGCCAGCAGAGCCTGAATTGCTCGCCGAGTTTCTCGCCGATAACAGCGAGGGTGCCTACGAACGGCTGGTCGACAAGTTGTTGGAAGGCCCGCGGTTTGGCGAGCATCAGGCGCGTTACTGGCTGGACGCCGTACGCTACGGAGATACTCATGGCCTGCACCTGGATAACCGCCGCGCAATCTACCCTTACCGCGACTGGGTCGTACACGCGTTTAACACGAACTTGCCACTGGACGATTTCATCACCTGGCAGATCGCCGGCGACCTGCTGCCCGCTGCGACGCTGGCGCAGCGCGTGGCAACAGGTTATGTCCGTCTGAACCCGAGCACATCCGAGGGAGGTGCGATTCCTGAAGAATTTCAGGCCAAGAACAATTTTGATCGCACGGAATCGCTGGGCACGGTTTTTTTGGGAATGTCACTGACGTGTGCGCGATGCCATACGCATAAGTACGATCCAATTCCTCAGACGGAGTACTATCGCCTGTTGGCCTTCTTCAACAACACTGCCGAACACTCGATGGACGCCCAGGCCTACGTCTATGGCCCGGCAGTCAAGGCACCAACGGACCAGGACGGCTGGAAACAATGGCAATCGACTGAGTCCGCCCGGGACGAGTTGTTCGCCGTGGCAGATAGCGAAGTCACGGATAAGATGTCCACGGAAGATGCGCAGAAATGGACTGCAGGCGGCAAACAAGATCGGCTGCTGGTGCTGGCCGACCCGGCTGGCCCCTTCGCACAGTCGCCCTTACACCAACAGGCCGTCGAGCTTATCGAGCGCATCGCGGCGGTCGAGGCGAAGTTCACTGAGACAATCGTCGCCCAGGAATTGCCAAAGCCTCGTACGACCCGGGTGCTCAAACGGGGTGAGTACAACTTGCCCTTCGGCGAACCGCTCCAGCCCGGCATATTGGAGGTGATGGGGTCGTTTCCCGCTGACGCGCCTCGCAACCGGTTGGGCCTGTGCGCTGGCTGACGGCTCGCGAGCATCCACTCGTCGCCCGCGTGTTAATTAACCAGATTTGGCTCCGCACCTTGGGCGACGGCCTGGTCCGTACGCCGGAGGATTTCGGTTTACAAGGCGAGCAGCCGACACACCCTGAGCTTTTGGACTGGCTCGCCGTTGAGCTCCACGATAGCGATTGGAATCTCAAGCATATGCTGCGTCTGATGGTAACTAGCCGGACGTTTCGCCAGCGTTCGGCTTGGCGCGAAGATGTTGACGATCCGGAAAACCGGCTATGGTCACGCGGTCCCGGTCACCGCCTCGACGCGGAGGTACTTCGAGATATTTCGCTGTGGGCCAGCGGAATGCTCGATCCGCACATGGGTGGCGAGGGAGTGAAACCCTACCAGCCGAGCGGTATGTGGTCCGCCCTGATGCACCCGGCCAGCAACACGAAGCTGTATGTTCAGGACAAAGGCCAAAAGTTGTACCGCCGCAGTCTGTATGTCTACTGGAAGCGGACCAGTCCCCATCCAATGATGACGCTCTTTGACGCGCCGGACCGCGAGTCCAGTTGTGTAAGGAGGTCCCGAACCAACACCTCGCTGCAGTCGCTTGGACTATTGAACGAAACACAGCGGATCGAAACGTCGCGCATGCTGGCCGAACGTTTGCTGCGCGACCGCCGTGGCGATGCTGAGCGATTGAATGTTTTGTTCGGTCTGTTGACCTGTCGCCACCCGACGGATGCCGAGCGGGCGGCGTGCGATCGGCTTTTGCAGACGATGCGAGGTCGTTATGTCGACGCGGAAGCGGACGCGCTTGCGCTGCTCTCGACCGGCGATGCGCCGCGAGATGAAAAGCTGGACCCAACCGAACACGCGGCATGGACGCAGGTTGTTGTTACGGTGCTGGCGAGCGACGCGGCGATATTGTTGTATTGAAAATTAGGCATTAGTCATCGATCTCATTCCCAAACATCAATCGGCTCCAATGGACAATCCTCTCCGCGAACATGAACTCATGACAACTCGGCGGCAGCTGTTCGGCCGCACGGCGCTGGGCTCGGAACTGCCGCGATGGCGAATCTGCTCGGCTCCGATCTCCTGGGCGCCGGTGGTGCCAGTCGTGCCGGCGACGGTGCGCTGGACGGAACGCATCATTCGGCAAAGGCCAAACGCGTGATCTACCTGTTCATGAGCGGCGGACCCAGTCACCACGACCTTTGGGACTACAAGCCCAAAATGCAGGAAATGTTCGGCCAGGAGTTACCCGAGCACATTCGCGATGGACAGAGGATCACGGGCATGACCAGCAGTCAGAAGACGCTGCCGGTGGCTCCGACAAAATACAAGTTCACCAAACACGAGAACAACGACCGCGGCGTGTGGGTTAGCGAACTGCTGCCGCACACGGCGACCGTCGCGAAGGAACTTTGTGTTGTCCACAGTACTTTCACCGAGGCGATCAATCACGACCCGGCCATCACCTATATCCAGACCGGCAGCCAGATTCCCGGACGCCCCAGCCTGGGCGCCTGGCTGAGTTACGGTTTGGGCAGCATGAACGAGAATCTGCCCCACTATGTTGTGATGCACGCGCACACCAGTTTCCCCGAGCAGAGCCTGTTCAACCGCCTGTGGGGAACCGGTTTTCTGCCCTCGGATCATCAAGGCATCTTGATGCGCAGCCAGGGTGACCCGGTGCTGTACCTCAGCAACCCGGCCGGCGTCTCCGCCACGGATCGACGAGCGCAGCTTGACGCGCTGGCGGCCATCAATGAGGGACAACACCAGCGGTTCGCCGACCCCGAGATCCTCGCTCGCATCCGCCAACATGAAATGGCGTACCGCATGCAGACTTCCGTGCCCGAGTTGATGGACCTTTCCGAAGAGAGCGACGATACCTTCAAGCTCTATGGCGAAGAAGCGCGCAGGCCGGGCACCTTCGCCGCTTGTTGCCTGAACGCCCGCCGGCTGGCGGAACGTGGTGTACGCAACATCCAGATTTTCCACCGCGGCTGGGATGCGCACGGCAATCTGCCCCAGGAACATGAATCGCAGTGCAAAGACGTCGACCAGGGGTGCGCGGCGTTGATCAAGGATCTTAAGCGTCGCGGCATGCTGGACGACACGCTGGTCATTTGGGGCGGCGAGTTCGGTCGCACTGCCTACTGCCAGGGCAACCTGACGCACGAGAATTATGGCCGCGACCATCACCCGCGCTGTTTTACCGTGTGGATGGCCGGCGGCGGGATCAAGCCCGGGATTACCTACGGCCAGACGGACGACTACGGCTACAACATCGTGGACGCAGACGGGAATACGATGACGCCGCAGCCGAGCAAGGAACGCTGGACTCCGGGCACCATGCACATTCACGACCTGAACGCGACGATCCTGCACTTATTGGGAATCGACCACAAGCGGCTGACGTACCGCTATCAAGGCCGCGACTTCCGTCTGACGGACGTCCATGGCCATGTCATGTTCGACCTTATCGCGTGAGCCGGTCCTCCGCTGACCAACGAAGTCCGTCAGGATGTTCCTGCCCGCGTAGTGTCTCCATGGATGACATGATTGATCTCCGGCCACGAAATGCGCCATTAGGAAACGTGCGCCATTAGGAAACGTGACCGTGTTGCCGGGCACGCTGGCAGGTGGGATGGAATTTATTCTTGATCCGCCCTAAATTCCAAATTCATCCAGACTCTCCGGCGGCCAACTGGTCCCAGTACATCGTGAAGTATTCGATTTCACGATATCTCATGGCACCACGCTCCGATCCGATGTGAATGCCGATGACCTGGCCCTCGGGATCAAAAACCGGCCCGCCCACCGCGAACTGGTCTTGAACACTGCCGACCTTGGCATAACCGAAGAACGGAGTCGAGCTGGGTACGACGATTTCCTCAGGCGCTTTGCCTGGTTTGAACGAATAGTAATGGGAAAACGCACGATAGTTCCGTCTCGCGCCGACATTGCTGGCCTCGGCCATTTTCGCGTACGGATAATAGCGGCCCTGGTCACGGATTTTCAATAAACCGACATTGAAATCCCTACGGGTGGCAATGATCTCAGCCGGCGCCTGCTGCCATCCCACAGATAGACGACGATCTCCTTCGCACCTTGACTCACGATCTCGGCGGTCGTGAAAACGAATCCGTCTTCGCTGACGATCACGCCCGTCGCCAGGCGGTGGTCCAGGCGAATCGCCACGACCGTCTGTGCCAGATTTTCAGAGGCCGGTCCAACCGGTTCGGGTGGCGTGACATGCCGGGCCAGACTTGGATCAGCGGGTTGAGGCGCGCGATCAAACTGGGAACGCGACCGCGCCAGGTAAACGTGGTCGAACAGAGCATGACCACCGTCCAGCTTACTGAGCATCAGGCCGGTCATCTCGATGCTGCCATAGTCGCGAAACAGGTCGCGGGTCACGACCACCCAGCCATCATTTGCGGGTACGACGTGAATTCGGTACGCTTTCGCAAATACCGGATCGCCTTCGCCAAAGTCGTAGCCGACGGGCATCTCCGCGGCGGCCGTGTGGTCCAGTACCAGCGCAGTGCGTCCGCCGCCGTGGATCCGTACCGCGAATCGAAGGTAGCGAAACTCGCCGGGGCCAGGTTGCTCGCGGATGACGATTTTCTGCGGCAACTCGCGGCGAAACGGTCCACCAGGCGCTACGCGGATCGCCGCCGCGCCGGTGTAGGCCTGCTCAGTGACCAGCGTGGCAGAACCGGTCGCCGACTTATCCGCGGCCGTAAACTCGCCGTCGTCTTCAAACATCGCATAGGGCGAGGGGATCAGTTGCACCACGTTTTCCGGACCGCGAGCAGTTTCCGTTTCAGGCAAAACGCTGGCCGTGGCGTCTGCCAATCGAGGGACAACCACAATGTCACCGTCGGGAGACTGCGCGGAGTCCGCGAACTGGATTGTCCACCACGAGATCCGTTCGTTTTCATCGCCAGGGTGGATGATCACCTCAAACTTCGCGCGGCCTTGGATCCCGGCTAGTGGAACGGCATACTCGGCACGCTCGCCAAACATCGGGAAGTCAAACTCTGCGATGGGTCGTCCATTGGCTCGGACCT
Source organism: uncultured Planctomycetales bacterium (assembly GCA_963844115.1). Classification (GTDB taxonomy): domain Bacteria; phylum Planctomycetota; class Planctomycetia; order Pirellulales; family UBA7805; genus CS4-C045. The sequence continues at coordinate 18,560 of CAWJNN010000032.1, forward strand.
CGACGGTGCCGGGCTGGGTGGACCGCGCAAGGTGTCGAAATCGCATCCGTAGCCAGCCTTCGGACGCTGCGAGCTCGTGTTGCTGCGACAAAACGACCGGCCGGCGCCCTGTCACCAAACTCATCGTCGAGGTCAGATTCTGTGGCTGCGAAATATCCCAATCGGCGACGATCGTATGCTCGGCACCCTCGTCGCCGGTGTAAGTCCAACCATTCCAAACCTGCCCCTGCCCCTGCCCCTGCCCCTGTCCCTGTCCCTGTGGCGGTGCGGCGACGGGAGAGTCGCCGATCGCGTCTTTGGAATGCCTGGGGCCAGCGTCAGCATGCTTCTTGTCGTTTGGGGTCTCGCCGTTCGTTACAGCGTCGTTCGCGGCATCGACCGTCCCATTCGCGTCGGCGAGCGGCTTTTCGTGGGCCGGATTCCGTGCCGAATAGATCCAGTAGAGGCAGCCAAGCAGCAACGCCAGCGAAATTCCGATAAGCTGCCAGCGTCGCCCGCGACCGGCGGTGACGTCCGTTGCTCGCTGGCCCGGCTTCAATATGACGGCGGCCTCTGTGTCTTCAGACGCATCGTCTTCAGGTACCTTGTCGTCAAGCGGCTTCGCATAGGGTGAACCGTCGGTTTCCGGCAGCGCGGCCAGATACTCCTCCACCCACTCGCGCCCACCCAATACGGAATACAGGTGCGGCGTTTCCTTGAGTTGGGCTCGCACTGCGTCGGCCTCCTCAAGCGTCAGGTGGGCAGCCGCGTTGTTCTTGACGAGTTGGATGAGCTCCAGGATGGACATGGGTATCTTCCCAGTTGTGATTGTGGGTAACAATTCGCAGCTGTTGCCTATTATATGGGAATGCAACGCGGATTGCCACGCAAGCTAACCGCTGACGCAATTCCTTCCATCAAGCGCCGGCAAGCTTCTGTAGCATCTCTACGACGGCGTCGGCCATGCGCTCGCCAGTACCAATTTCGGCATAGGAATGGAGCCCCATCCACGTTTGGTATCCACCCAGACGATGTCCTTCGCGATCCGGTAAATACCCAATCCAATCATTTGCCAATTCGGCTACGTAGGTGTGCTTGAACGGCGAGCGCTGTTTGATGTCGATGCCCAGGCTAGTGAAGTACTCGGCGGGCACTCCCACGATCGCCACATCGCCAAGGACGACAGCCTGAACGACCGTTTCGCGCTCCTCAGCTTGCAGAGGCTTCAGTTCCTTGCGCATTTCCCGAAAGATGCCAATCGTCTTATCTGCGCTGGACGGCGAATATTTGCGCGTGTACGAGACGACTTTCTGGTCCTCGCTGGTCTCGTCGAAGGTCCGCACCTTGAAGACAAAGCGGCGTTTGATCGACCGCACTTGAGTGACGGTTTGCGGCTTTGCTTTGCCGAGCGCATCGCTGACCGCCTGTTTGAATCGATGAACGGCTTCGTTTGTCGATACGCCTGTGATATTGTGTGTCGACCCCGACGCACCCTCCAGAAAACAAACCGTGCCACCAAATTCTTCCTCCAACTCTTGCGCTGCCAGACCGTAGAAACTGGGCGACCGTACATTGGGCTGAAGCGTGCCAATGGTGTGCGTCGAATGATTGTAGATAAGTGCCCGCAGTTTCCCTTGGGGACCACGAAAAGCCAGTACGGGCAACTGAGGATCAAAAGGACCTGTCGGGCCCACGGCTCCAGTTGCCGGCCCGATCCAGTAGATCCTTCCATCCTTCAACAACAGCCGGCTATTCGCGCCGACCGTCTTTTCATTCCCCAAGTGAAAAAGGAAATCGGCTTCGCCATCCGGTCGCCGGGCGTTTGCCTGTTGTACGGCTCGGACAATTCCCTCCACCACACGTTTGCAAAATACCTCGTGCGGTTCATAGCCGTGTAGCTTCGCGGTGCTCGGCGCGTGATGGGTGTGCGTGGCACTGATCAACACGTGACTTGGCGGTATGGCCACGGTCTCCTCGATCATGGCAAGTGCCGCATCGACGATAGAGCGTGGAGTGAACAAGACGTCGCAGGCGACGATCGCGACTTTTCCCGCACCGGGTTTTTCAATCACGACGGCGACTGCACGCAACTGGCCCTCCTGCCCCTTGGCCCACTTCGGGCCAATCGAACCGCCGATGACCATTGAGTCATCCGCCAGGAGATTAACGGTAGCCGCGCCAACGCGTAGCTCGCCTGCGGTGGCAACGTCGGAAGATAAAAAGAGGACCGCCACCAAAAGAAGGACGGACGGCCAATACCCTGGAATGCC
>CAWJNN010000033.1:0-37385 GCA_963844115.1 uncultured Planctomycetales bacterium
TCTAAACACCGCCGAAACAACAGCTTTTGTTACCTGCCGGCGGTCGGCAGTGCGGCCTGAAGTTTCAACGAAATCCGGTAGACTACCGGATTCGGTGAAATGGAGGTTGCACCCCCATGCCGAAAACGTCAACTCTTCGCGTCCCGTCCTACCGTCGCCACAAGCCCACAGGGCAAGCTGTCGTCAAAGCGAATAAAGTCAGAATAAAGGTGTCAAGTACCGTTTCTAGGGTCTAGGTAAGTTTCATCCAGATGGTTACGTTTTGGTGGATTGATTGAAACCACTTTGCGAGAATCATCATGGGCAGACCACCACGAGCCGATGAAGCAGGCGGCATTTATCACGCGCTCAATCGAGGCAACGCACGGCACGACATCTTTTTCAAGGATGCTGATTTCGAGGGTTTTGAGCGTTTGATTGCGGAAGGCTTGCAAAAGTATCCCGTGGACCTGATCGCTTATCAGTGGATCGAGAACCAATCAGACTGATACTGTTGATTGGTCTTGTTCAAAGGGAAACGCAGGGATTATTGTTGATGCGATGGCTCTGCTGCGTTTGGCAGAGTGGATTCTGCTAGCAACGCAAAAGCAAGGATGCGACTCATGCAACGACAAAGTTCCCCCCCGCGCTGACTCAGCCGAAATCGACGCAGATTCCGCTTCGGAATCTCTGGGACCAAGTCCCGCCACAGACTCAACAAACGGTCTTCAACGCGTTGATCAAGATGCTCGACCAAGCATCGCCTGCAACCGAAAAGGAGCAGAGCGATGATACGAACATCTGATTCCAGCTCCATGGCTTTGGCACCCTTGCTCGTCAGTGCCAAGATTCGACCAGCCCATCAAGAACTGTTGGCACTCGTTTATGTTCGGCAGTCGAGCACCAAGCAAGTGGAAGAAAACATCGAGTCGACCCAGATGCAATATCGCCTGGTCGATCGCGCGGCGGCAATGGGATGGAGCGACGATCGCATCGAAGTGATTGACGATGATCTTGGCATGAGTGGTCGCAGTGTCGAATACCGGATCGGATTCCAACGCATGATTGCAGAAGTGTCGCTGGGGCATGTGGGCATCATCTTCAGCATCGAAATGAGTCGACTGGCCAGGTCGTGTCGTGACTGGCACCAGTTACTTGAGAACTGTAGTCTGTTCGGAACGCTGCTGGCCGATGCGGATGGTGTCTACGATCCACGTGATCACAACGACCGTTTATTGTTAGGACTCAAAGGAACGATGAGCGAAGCGGAACTGCATGTCCTGCAAGGGCGTCTTCGAGCCGGTCAACTCAACAAGGCTCGGCGTGGCGAGTACTTCACACATGCTCCGATCGGATACGTGCGAAGCGACAACACGCTTGTGAAAGACCCCGATGAACAGGTTCGCAACTTTGTCGAGATGATCTTTTCAAAGTTCGTTGAACTCGGATCGCTCAGTGGGTTAGTGCGATACTTGCGCGACGACAACCTGACTGTTCCGCTGCGCGATCATCGCGGTGTGCAGAAAGGGAAACTGCAATGGAAGCAGCCAAACACTTCGACGCTTTTGTGCATGCTCCATCATCCGATTTACTATGGTGCCTATGTCTATGGTCGCCGCAAGACGGATCCGAAGAAAGTCGTCAAGGGGCGTCGCAACAGTGGTCGCGTGTGGGCGTCGCAAGACCAATGGGATGTGCTGATTGAAGATAAACTTCCAGCCTACATCCGTCGGCAGCAATTCGAGGCAAACCAGCAAAAACTCTGGGAAAACGCGTCCAAATATCGGCTTGGTGCGGCCATGCGGGGAACGTCCATGCTGGCCGGACGCATCGTCTGCGGGCACTGTGGACGGCACATGAGCGTCAGCTACAGTGGCCAAAAGAAGGAACGTTTGACTTGCGAAATGTCGCGCAACCAATGGGGCGAGAAACAGTGCCAGAGCTTCAACGCACGCTCGCTGGACGAGCTGATTTGCTCTCTGTTGCTTCAAGCGGTTTCGCCTGCTTCGATCGAACTGAGCGTCCAGGCGTTTGCAAAACTGGACAATGATCGCCAAGTCGTCGAGCGTCATCACGCTCAGTCAGTTGAGCGAGCTGATTACGAAAGCGAACTTGCGCGCCGGCGTTACGAAGAAGTCGATCCGTCGAATCGGCTCGTTGCTGCGGAACTGGAGCGACGCTGGGAACAATCGTTGCGAGACAAGCGGGTTGCCGAAGAAACACTGGCTCGCTTTCGGACGCAACAACAAGAACGACTGACACCCAGTCGTCTGTCACGGATCGAATCACTTTCAAATGACATTCCCGCGTTGTGGCATGCCGACACAACAACCGGCCTGGATCGCCAAACGATTTTCCGCGCATTGGTCGAGCGGATTGTGATCGAGACGGTTGGACGCAGCGAGTATGTTAACGTGATGATCCGTTGGGCCGGTGGTTTTGAAAGTCGTCATCGAATCATGAAACCGGTGCAGCGCTTTGAATGGCTGGAGTCCGCAGCGGAGATTCGCGAACTGATCGAGCGACGAAAGCGCGAAGGCAAGACCCACGCCGAAGTCAGCGAGGAACTCAATCGCGAAGGCTATCACTCGACGAGCTGTGGAGCATTCACGGCGGCGATCGTGTCTTCTATGTGCAAGAAGTTCCGCGATCAATCGCCAGCCGCAGTTCGCGATCACAGCTCACCTCAATGGAGTCTTCGGGAACTCGCACACGAACTGGGCGTGCGTAAAGAGACGTTGAACACCTGGCGACGTCGCGGCTGGGTCCACGCGACGCAGGAATCAGCGCGTTGGACTTTTTGGGCGAACGAAGAAGAACTCACCCGACTTCGCAAACTGGTCGATCACAATCGACAGGGTCTACAAAAAACACCCACTGAACTGACCACCCCGACCATGAAAACCAGCTAAAACTCACTTGAACACAAATCTGCAAAGGAGTGCATTGTGATTACGTCACCATGCCAAATCATATTCATGCACTGATCAAAACGCCCCAGCCAAACCTTTCTCGAGGGATGCAGCACTGGTTATCAGGCTACGCCAATTGGTGCGCCAAGCGGAACAATCGTAGCGGGCATTTGTTTCAAGGTCGCTTCAAGGCATTCCCTGTCGAAGACGAAGGGTACTACTGGAATTTGAGCCGCTATATCCACTTGAACCCTTGCAACGGATCAAAACGACTGGCCGCAACACCCGAGGCATATCCTTATAGCAGTTACGGTGGCTATGCCCGCAAGAGCAAGCGGTACGACTGGATTGCCTACGAGGATCACCATCGGTACTGGTCCGGCCAACACGGCGGCAAAGACCCCTTCGCTGCGTATCGGAAGTTTGTCGAAGCGGGTCTGAATGGGTCGAGCGAGCGCGAAACTGGATCGACTTCGCGATTGGGTCTACGGCAGCGAAGATTTCTTGAAGCGGATGTTGGCCATGGCGGCCGGTGACGACGAGGGGGCGAACCGTCGCCGCGGACGCCGGCTGCACCCGGTCTCGGTCGATGCGATCTTGGAAGCAACCGCGAAGCAATATGGCGTTTCGGCTGAGCAGTATTGCGGCTATCGAAGCGGAGCCGGCGGCCGGGACGTGGCAGCGATGTTGTGTCGTCGCTGGACCACAGCAACACTTCGGGAATTATCAGGTCGATTCGGTCTAAGCCATCCCGACAGCGCCTCGGACTTGATCAAACGAGGCGTCCAACAAGCAAAACAAAACCGCAACACGGCCCGCAGGGTGACGTCGATCGAGTGCGCACTAGGCCGGAATCCCGAATCCCAAGTCTGACCCCGGAGCAGCCCCCCAAGCGTAACCTGGCTCTGGCCGGTACGCAAGACTAATCACTAATCACGGCCTGACCCCAGATCTGCTTCCTGACCCCAGATCTGCTTTGACCCCAGATCTGCTTCCGGTGGCTATGCCCGCAAGAGCAAGCGGTACGACTGGATTGCCTACGAGGATCACCATCGGTACTGGTCCGGCCAACACGGCGGCAAAGACCCCTTCGCTGCGTATCGGAAGTTTGTCGAAGCGGGTCTGAATGGGTCGAGCGACCGCGAAACTGGATCGACTTCGCGATTGGGTCTACGGCAGCGAAGATTTCTTGAAGCGGATGTTGGCCATGGCGGCCGGTGACGACGAGGGGGCGAACCGTCGCCGCGGACGCCGGCTGCACCCGGTCTCGGTCGATGCGATCTTGGAAGCAACCGCGAAGCAATATGGCGTTTCGGCTGAGCAGTATTGCGGCTATCGAAGCGGAGCCGGCGGCCGGGACGTGGCAGCGATGTTGTGTCGTCGCTGGACCACAGCAACACTTCGGGAATTATCAGGTCGATTCGGTCTAAGCCATCCCGACAGCGCCTCGGACTTGATCAAACGAGGCGTCCAACAAGCAAAACAAAACCGCAACACGGCCCGCAGGGTGACGTCGATCGAGTGCGCACTAGGCCGGAATCCCGAATCCCAAGTCTGACCCCGGAGCAGCCCCCCAAGCGTAACCTGGCTCTGGCCGGTACGCAAGACTAATCACTAATCACGGCCTGACCCCAGATCTGCTACACGTTTGGCCAGCATCTCCAAACAACCCGAAGTCCGCTGCATGGCGTTACGGCTTTCGTGATCCAGCCCCGTCATCGCCTGGCCCACGGCCGCTAAACGCTCGGCTCGCAAAGCCGCGCCGTGGGCCGTCTCCAAATCGCGTTCCCGCCCACCTCGTTTCTGGTCGCCGGGAAGTCTGGGGGTTGAACGCTTTCGGTGCCGGCGAATCTGGCTGGGGCTGGAAGCCCCGGCTACAGATTCAGCGAGAAACGCATCAGGAATCCGTGGGCCAGGCCGTCTCCCCCGGTGGCGTCGCGATCCGTGAGTACGTAGTTGAACTGCATGCGGTAGAAAGCGGTCCAGTACCAGTTGAGGCCGGCGGTCCAGGCATTCAGCTCGCCCCCTTGCACGTCGTTGTCGTTGAGGTTGACCCAGGTATAGCGGGTGGCGAGTTCCCAGGCCCCGCCGAGCAGCGCGTCCCGGCTGACGTTGCTGTTGGGGCTCAGGTTTCCCAGCCGGGCGAGCCGTCGATCGTACGGGCGATGCTCGCCGGTGAGGAAGTACGAGAGCTGCACGAAGCCGCCGTGGAACCAGAGGTCGTCGTCGAATCCGCCCGGCATGGCGGCGTCGCGGCCCGTGATGCCGCTGGCGGTGTACTCGGCCTGCACCGACAGCGGTCCGTGAATCAGCGCGGCTTCGGTCCCCAGGACCACCGAATTGTCGGCGACGATCCGGCCCGTGTCGATGAACACCGGAGTCTGGCGGGCGATCCGGAACTCCGGCCGGGCTCGAAATCGTACGACTCGCCGCGACATCATCGGGTCCCACGTGGCCGCCCGAACGCTGGACGAGACCCCCAGGTGCACCAGCACTTCGTCATCGTTGGCCGAGTACGGAATGGCCGTCAGTCGACCCGTGGCGGCGTATTCTCCGTCGCCGACGTGGACTCCGTCGCCGGCCGAGTCCTGGCGGTGGAAGCTGAGCGACCACTGGCCGTTGTCGCCGGCGTAGTTGTTGAAGATCATCAGCCCAGGACCGTACTCGCGATAGAAAGCGTCGTGCTGGGCCGATCGTTCGAGAAAAGTGAACACCCGGTTGCTGGTAATCGATTCCAGGCCTTGCGGCAACTTGATGTGCCCAACCCGAATGTTGCCGACCGCGGGGATCGATTTCACGCCGATCCAGAGGTCGTCGAACACCACCTGGGAGTTGGCCAGCAGTTCGCAGTCAAAGTCCCACTCGATAAAGTCGAAAGCCGTCCCATCGAACTTGACCCGCGCGCGGCGGAAGTAGACCGCTTCCTGGAGATCGCCGATGCCGGGCGAGGCACGCAGCTCGTCGTCTTCGCTGAAGAAGACCCAGTCCTGCTGGATCAGTGCCCCGACGTGGGCCTTGCTGGATGTCGAGGGGAAACTGAATTGAACGCCGTTCTTGAAGGTCACCCCGTCCTGCTCGAACAGCGATTCGGAGTTTTCCCAGGACGCCGGGCTGGCGAAGTAGGACGCTCCCGGCGAAGCATTCGCCATACCGAATGCGGGATGTGCCTGAGCCACCCATGGGTCCGAGGCGCCTTCGGCGTAACCGATCTTCGGGCGGGTATCCAGCGGCGGAAGTCGCCGCGGTGCAGGCTGTTCCGCCGGCCACGTCGACGCGAACTCGCCGATGTGCAGCGTCTGACCAGAAACCTGAGCCCGGCAGATCCCCGCGCAAAGCAGGACCAGGCAACATCCCATTCCAACCCGAAGCGTTAGCGTGAACGGTCTCACGGCAGGCTCTTCAATGCTGTCATCCTGATTCCTCGCGTTCCCCCGAATGGGCGAATTCGCAATATCCCGGATTATTCATGAGTTCATCGATAATCCGGGACAGGCGGTGCCGCACTGGCGGCATAACCCGCCGCGCGTGCCCGCGGGGAAGGAATGGAGCAACCTTCGCAGCGCCGTCGCCATGCCTTATCGTTTTTATCGGCAATTCCCCTCCCACCTGTTCGATAATTCCGCGCCCGTCGATCAAATGAGGGGATTCCCTGGAACGGCAACGGCGGCGGCCAGTGCGTTCGGTCCGGTTGGCACGGCCAACGCGCACTTTGGGAAGTTTGGGGTAGCGCGGTAAATTGATACATGTTAAACAAATCGCTTTCCATCAGCGGGCTTGCCCGCAGCCTTTGTGGAGAGCGAAGAAAATGTCGCAGTCATTTGGATACGAATAAAGGTGTCAAGTACCGATGTAATGTCTTAGGCACTCTTTCGTGGCCTTCCTCTGGGGCGTGTCGTTGATTCAAGTCCAAGTCGTTTGGCTGTTGCCATCGTCCAATCTTCGTCGCCGAAGGGGAGATTGCGCGTGACACTGTGACGCAAGGCTTTGAGTTCTTTGCTTTGAGTTCTTTCCTGGTAAACATGGCCCGTTTTCGCCGTGGAATCGAAACCCGCTGCGTCAGCGAGGGATAAGCCCTAGCTGCAAATGTCCCTCGCTAACGCGGCGGGTTCACAAAGAGCGCAACTTCAAAACGCTCAAGGCAGTATACGATTACGATTGCGTCGGAAATGACAATGCTTGTAGTAAGATCAACGACGTCACACAAGTTTGCGCCAGACGGATCGATTCGCTCAGCGCGTCGCCACTAAATTAGAAAAACTAATTTATACTTGACTAATTCTTGCAGTTGTTTGTAAAATTACAGATGGAGACATACATGCGGAATGGTGCATGCAGAGCGGAGAGCGTGGAGGGCGATGTGATGAAGAGTCAAAGGTTTAAACCGGGCGATTGGGTCATTTACCGGAAACCGAAATACAGCACGCGACCTGGCCCTCGAGCGAAATCGGTGTCACCGTCAAAACACGGCGATGACTATGCATACGTCGTCGACAAGTTCTGGATGGTTGTCGAATCCTTGAATGATCGAGTCGTTTTGCAGACCCGGCGCGGCAAGCGGCTTGAGGTCGATGCCGCTGACCGCAATCTGCGGCATGCAGGGTGGTGGGACCTGCTGGTCAACCGCCATCGGTTTCCCGTCGGGTCTCAGGTCGAGTCGACGACCTGAAAATGATTCTTCGCTCGTTGGGGCATTGCTCAGCGACGGAGCATTTTGCGAAAGCTGCGGCACAATTTCTTTTTACTGCCCTCTTGCCACGAGTCGACAAACTTCTGCCGCGAGCGTTCCAGGCAGCCGCGACGGATCTCCAGCAGTTCCTCGAAACGCGCACGCTTTTCGGCCTGCGCCGCCTCGTCCCGCCACCGCTCGAAACGGGCAATCGCAGCACAATGGTCGTTGATTTCCCCCAGTCTTTCCTGGACCTGCTCAACCTGCGGATACAGTTGCCGGCGCAATTCCTGGGGAAACGCGCCGGCCAGTAATTCCATCGTATAACGCAACTCCTTGCCACGGATTCGAAAGCGATGCAGGGCTGCCAGATTGTGCCAATCCTGCGGCTCGGCCTTGAAGAACCGTTTTACACTCCGCCGCAAGCGCTTGCGTGCCCATTTGCCGAAACGCGGATCCTTGCGCTGCGACCGCGACGCTTGCTTTTCCACAAGTGCTACGGTCTCGTCGATCAATTTCGTTAGTTCGCCGGTACCAATAAGACGGCGGTGTAATTCGGAGATCGGTTCTTGCGCCCGGCTGCGACTTTGCCGCAATTGTTGAACAAGCGTGGTGCCGTTGTCTGATTCTGCCACTGCCGCAAGTTCGCTGAGCAGCACATCCAGATCGCGGGCTCTGCCAGACGCCTGGCGGATCACTTTCAGTTCTTTCAGCAGCCGTTTCGCCGTTCGACGAGGCAGCAATTCGCGGTATAGCCGCACCGCGACGACGGCCCGGCGCGTCGCCACCCGCAGCTGGTGAACATGCTCGATATTGTCGCCGGCCCGGTTCGCGGCAAGTGGCAGCCGCTGCTCAACGGCGGTCAAGCGACGGCGCAATGTCGCGCGCCAACGTGCTGGTGCGATCGCGTCGCGACAAGCCAGTAATCCATTTACCATCGTCCAGTTGTGACATTTACCGTCGTCCAGTTGTGACATCGTGCTCGATCTGTAGGCTGCCCATGGCAAGTACGAACCTGGTGAATAAGTGCGGGTGGAAATTGGGCAAATGGATACAAGACCAGGCACCATAGGAATACGACAGCGTTCCACGAAAGATGCCAGGGATCCGCGTAGGCAACACAAGATATAGCGTAGTCAAGACATCCTGGCGGTGGGCATTTCTCAGGCTTTAATTTAGCGAATCCATTTCCTCAATTCCCGCCTCGTGCCGTGCCAGTAGGGATATTAACGAAATGTTAACAAATTCTTCATGTTCGTCGGCGCATGCCTCCGACGGAGGCGTGCAGTGCTTCTGCTTGGCCCCGATGATGACTGCCGAGTGTTCGAATTACGCGATGAAGCAGCGGGAGCGCGACGCGTGACGGCTGCGTCGAATCGATTGGCAAGATGACATGAAGAATAGGTTCAAACTGCATGAAATCGCTATCGACCGCTTGACAGAACCTTGCCCACAGCCAAATTTAAAGGTCTTTCGTGCGTGGGATAACCGCCGGACGTGATTTTAGAATCCACTGACATGAGCAGATTTTAGAATCCACTGACATGAGCAGCGTAGTCGACGCAATACCGCCCGGCGCGCCCGATACAAAGGGCCATCAATTAGCGGACGTCCGGCAGACTCTCCATGAGTTGCGGTCCGAACTGCTGAGCTTTGAAGCGGAATGCGCGCCGCAAATCCGTGAAGTCGAGCCGTCCCAGGCGCAAAGCGCCCGCAACTTGTTGCACTACGTCGGGCTACGCCGCAAGGATTTACGCAACGTCCAGGACGCTCTGGTGAGGCTGGGCCTGTCATCCCTGGGCCGTGCCGAAGCGCAGGTGATGGCCAACATCGAAGCGGTGCTCGGCGTTTTGAAGCAGTCCACCGTCGACCAACCCGACGTGCGGCACGGCGAAGCACATGACTACCTGGATTTTGACGCCAGTAACCTGCTGGTCACCCAGCGGACGAACGAATTGTTGGGGCCAGCGCGGCCGGACCGTCAAGTCAGGATTATGGTTACCATGCCTTCCGAAGCGGCGAGTGACGCGGCTTTGGTCCACCGCTTATTGGCGGCCGGTATGGACTGTATGCGGATTAATTGCGCGCACGACGATGACGCCGCCTGGGAGGGGATGGTCAGCAACCTGAAGCGGGCTCAGCAGGATCTGCAGCAGCCGTGCAAAATCCTGATGGATTTGGCGGGTCCCAAGCTTCGCACCGGCTCCCTCGAACCGGGCCCGTCCGTCGTCAAGTGGCGACCTCAGCGTGACGACTTCGGGCGAGTCACCAGGCCGGCCCGGATCTGGATCACTTCGGCACAAGCTCGCAATCATGTCCCCGACGCGGCGGACGCCTTCCTGCCGATCGTGGGCATACAGGCCTCGGAGTTGCGGACCGGCGATAAGATAAATTTTTGTGATGCCCGCGATCGCGAGCGGGTGCTAAGCATCGTGTCCGCCGGGGAGGGGGGCTGTTGGGCAGAAGCGACGCGAACGGCTTACGTTACTCCCAATCTTGAATTGAAACTGGCAGCGGCCAACGAGACGTGCGCTGCGCCGCGGACAGCACGAGTCGGCCCGCTGCCAGCGCTGGACAAGCCGCTAGTGTTGCATCCGGGAGACACACTGGTACTGGTCGGCAACGGGCGGCTGGGCACTCCTGCCTGTCATGATGCAACGGGTCGAATAACATGTCCCGCCATGATCAGCTGTACCGCCCCGGAGATTTTTCGTGACGTGCGGCCCGGCGAACGTATCTTGCTGGATGACGGCAAGCTGGCGGGAATCATCCGGGCCGTGGAAGACGATCAAGTCGAGGTTGAGATTACGCGGGCGCGGAAGGCCGGTTCCAAGTTGCGGGGAGACAAGGGGATTAACCTGCCCGATAGCGCACTGCAGCTCCCGTCGTTAACCGCCAAGGATATCACTGATCTGGATTTTATAGTCCGTCACGGCGACCTGATCAACTTTTCGTGGGTCCGGCAGGCGGCCGACATAGACGCACTTCACGCGGAATTGGAGCGCCGACGTGCCGCGGACCTGGGCATCATTCTGAAGATCGAAACGCAGCGGGCGTTCGAGCGTCTGCCGAGCCTGTTGTTGGCTGCGATGAAACGCCGCCGGGTCGGTGTCATGATCGCTCGAGGCGACCTGGCCGTCGAGGTCGGCTACGAGCGGCTAGCGGAAGTTCAAGAAGAACTCCTGTGGATGTGCGAAGCGGCCCATGTTCCGGTGATCTGGGCCACCCAGGTGCTCGAATCGTTGGCCAAAAGCGGCCTGCCATCGCGCGCAGAAATTACGGATGCGGCGATGGGCGTCCGAGCGGAATCGGTCATGCTGAACAAGGGGCCGCACATCGAAGAGGCGATTTGCGTTCTGGACGATATCTTACGTCGCATGGCAGCCCATCAATCCAAGAAGCGTTCGATGCTACGCAAGCTGCAGATTGCCTCGAGCATAACCAGCATCTAGGCCGGATGCCGGTCTTCGGAATTGGGTGCGTCGGCTTCTGAGTGCGAGAATTCGGCAAATCCGCCACGTCCTAACGCCACCGCCCTGGCTTTTGCAGATTGTCCGCGTCAAGTCCGCATTTGTCGATACCTTCAAAACGTGAAAAGTCTGAATTCTCGGAACTTATTTCCCGGTTCACGAAAGCCTAACAAAGAATCACTAGCATGGCGCATCGACGCAAAATGGACCGTAACAAACTGTAGAGAATTGCACACAGCGAAACGGACGTGGTATGCGGTTTGCGGTGCCAAGAGGCAGTTTTCGTGGACAGAACGATTGAACTTCAGGAGTCGATATGAGCGTAGGTGTACTCATTGATATGGATGGCGTGATCTATCGCAGCAATAGTCTCATCGACGGAGCAGACCGATTTATAAATATGCTCAAGCGGCGGCGAATTCCCTTTCTGTTTCTCACAAATAACAGTCAACGCACGCGGCGCGACGTTGTGACCAAGCTCAGCAGAATGGGCATCGACGTCGACGAGGAACATGTGTTTACCTGTGCGATGGCAACCGCGCGGTTTTTAGCCTTACAAAATTCGCAAGGCAACGCCTACGTCATCGGCGAGGGGGGGCTGCTAAATGCCCTGCATCGTCACGGATTTTCCATCGTGGATCATGATCCGGATTATGTGGTTATTGGCGAGGGTCGCGCGGTTACGTTGGAGATGCTAGAACGGGCCGTCCACATGATCATGCAGGGAGCGAAACTGATCGCCACGAACCTGGACCCCAATTGCCCGACAGACAAGGGGATCCGGCCGGGCTGTGGCGCGGCCATCGCGTACCTGGAGACAACCACTGGAAAGAAGGCATTCAGCGTCGGCAAGCCCAGCCCGGTGATGATGCGTGCGGCGCGGAAAGAACTAGGCTTGACGACGTCGCAGACCATCATGATTGGGGACACGATGGAGACCGATATCCTTGGTGGAGTTCAGATGGGATATCGCACTGTGCTGGTACTGTCAGGCAGCACGCGCCGCGAAGATCTCGATGGATACGCTTTCCGGCCCGACCTGATCGTTAATTCAGTGGCGGATCTCTGCGAGGGCGAGCATTTTCCCGACGAACTACTTCCACCAGGCAATCCGCTGGACGATACGGTGGATCTCGACGAATGGAGAATGGCGAGCACGAAGTAAATGAAAGCGATATCAAACATTGCCTGGCGATCCACGTGCTTCGTACCACGTGCTTGGGCGACATGCGTAACGGGATCGTCAGCAAGGCGGCTTCAGCTAATAGGGCGGCTTAAGGTGTGCGCACTTCTGCCAAGAGAGTTTGGTTTAGCTTACCGGGTCATGGAACCGGTAACCGACGCCGCGGACGGTTTCGATCAGGTCCGCTCGGTCCTTCATCTTCCGCCGCAGAGCGCGAATGTGGACGTCGATTGTACGCTCCAGAACCAGAGTATCCTCGCCCAGGGCGAAATCGATCAACTCCGCTCGGCTAAATACCCGGCCCGGTTGACGGACAAGTGTGTTAAGCAACCGGAACTCGGTCCGAGTCAGCTCGATGGGCACGTCGTCGATCGTAACACGGTGTTTTGCCGGCTCGATGACCACTCCCTGGCTTGACGTAACTTCCTCGCTGGACTCTTCGCGTTCTCGACGACAAAGGGCTTTGACTCTTTCCAGCAGTACTTTCACGCTAAACGGCTTGGTGACGTAATCGTCCGCGCCCAGGGAGAATCCAATGAGTTGGTCACTTTCTTCGGCTTTGGCCGTGAGCATGATGATCCGCGCGTTTTCGGTCGCTGCGTCGGCTCGGAGGCGGCGGCAGACATCCAGTCCGTCAATGACCGGCAGCATCAGGTCCAACAGGATGACGTCTGGCGAGTGCTTAAGGGCCTTGTTGATGCCGTCTTGTCCGTCATGCGCCACTTCAACGTCGTAACCCGCTTGTCGCAGGTTATACGAAACGACTTCCGCCAGGGAACGGTCGTCTTCGATAATGAGTACGCTCTTGATAGCCATCATTCGCGAGCCGGATTCCCGGTTTGCATCTTTCGTAATCGTATTCATGTGTTTTGTTAAGGTGCGACGCTTCGTGGAAACATATGGCGCCGGATCAGAAGGTCCGTGTCTTCGA
Source organism: uncultured Planctomycetales bacterium (assembly GCA_963844115.1). Lineage (GTDB taxonomy): Bacteria > Planctomycetota > Planctomycetia > Pirellulales > UBA7805 > CS4-C045. Next base: position 13,142 of record CAWJNN010000033.1, read on the forward strand.
ACGATGCATCGGGGCACCGCGGGCCATCACCGCGTCATTTCAGTGGCCTTGGTTTGGTGTCGAATGATTTCGCCTTGGGTCAAGTAAATCACATCTTCTGCAAGATTGGTCGCCAGATCAGCAATGCGTTCCAAATGCCGGACCGCCGAAAAGCAGTGCAGGGCGGGTACCACAAGATGGCTATTCTCTATCATCATGTCCTGCAGCTCGTTGATGATCTCCATGTTCAGTCGATCGACCTCGTTGTCAGATTCAATGACCTTTCGAGCCGCATTCGTGTCCAGCTTCACGAACGCATCCAGCGCGCTGTGCACCATTTGTTTTACCTCGGTTACCATCGGAGCCAGCCGCGGTGGAATATCGAATTCGGGAAAATCCCCCACGTCGCGACCACGTCGAGCGATATTGACGGCCAGATCGGCCATCCGTTCCAGGTCGTTGTTGGCCTTCAACACCGTCGCCACGCGTCGCAAATCAACAGCGACAGGTTGATGCAATGCGAGGATTTTCAGGCATTCCTCTTCAATGTTGACTTCCTGCTGGTCCACTTCGTTGTCCAAGGCGGAAACTTCATCCGCCAGGTCGTGTCGACGTTCGCGCAACGACCTGGCCGCCATATCAATCATGTCTTCGACCCTGGCCGAAAGAGACAATACTTCGCGATGGATCTGGGCCAGGTCTCGCTGCAGGTGCTTGGTCATGTTGTTTACCCGAATTTACCGGTGACGTAGTCTTCTGTTTGTTTTACTTTGGGCCGGGTGAACATCCGTTCGGTCGGTCCAATTTCGATCAGCTTGCCTTGGAAGAAGAAGGCGGTTTGATCGGATACACGCGAAGCCTGCTGCATATTATGCGTCACAATAACGATCGTATACTGCTGGCGAAGTTCGAAGATCAAGTCTTCGATACTATCGGTGGAAATGGGATCGAGCGCCGAGCAGGGTTCGTCCATCAAGAGGACTTCGGGGCCGGTTGCGATGGCGCGGGCGATACAGAGTCGTTGCTGCTGGCCGCCGCTAAGTCCCAATGCGGGTTTCTGCAACCGATCCTTCACCTCCTCCCATAACGCCGCCTTTTTGAGGGCCCATTCGACCAGCTGTTCCAGTTCAGAACGGCTCAACTTCAGGTGTAACCGCGGACCAAACGCGATGTTGTCAAAAATAGTCTTGGGAAAGGGATTCGGTTTTTGAAAGACGATCCCCACGCGTCGCCGCAAATCGACGACGTCGGTACTCTTGGCCAGCAGGTCCAATTCGTGCAGTCGCAACGTCCCCGTGGCCCGCGCGGAGGGGACAATATCGTTCATGCGGTTAATCCACCGCAGCAGCGTCGTTTTGCCACACCCGCTGGGGCCGATAAATGCGGTAACCTGGTTGCGCGGGATGTCCATGCACACATCGTGCACCGCCTGAAAGTCGCCGTAGTAACAGTCGACATGGTCGATCTTGATGGCAGGCCTGCCGGCGATTGCCGGCGCCGTTGCGCCCGCTGCCGATAGCTGCGGCGACTCGGTCGCCGCCGGTGACGTGTCCGGAGATCTATCAGCCTGGTCACGGTTGTCCATACGTGCAACCTTTGCGGGACGTGAAGTTGTCGTGTCGGCCATTATAGTTGGTCCACTGATTCGATAGACAACAGAGGATGAAAGGTTACGTCATTGGTTTTTGCAGCTTGTGCCGGATAAAAACGGCCAGCGCATTGAAGGAAAGCAAGACCACTAGCAGCACGAGAATTGCCGCAGCCGCCAAGGCGTGAAACTCCTCTTGGGGGCGGGAGGCCCAATTGTAAATCTGCAGCGGCATGACCGTGAAATCGTCCATCATGTGTCGCGGTGCCCAGGTGATGTACACGATACCACAGATCACCAGGATCGGTGCGGCTTCACCGATCGCCCGGCTGATCGCCAGGATCGCGCCGGTCATGATGCCAGGAATCGCGGCGGGTAACGTGATGTTCCAGACGGACTGCCACGGCGTGGCGCCCATCGCGAAGGCACCTTCGCGCAGCGAATCGGGTACGGCACGCAGCGCTTCCTGGGAGGCAATGATTACGATCGGAAGGATGACCAACATCAACGTCAAACTGCCGGCAAGCACTCCACGGCCGATCGGGAGGCGAAAGTAGTACCAGGCCGGCCGCTCGATCCTGCCTCCCGCCGGCGCGGCGCGTAACAGAAGGTCAAAATTGCTGCGATACTTGCTCTTGCGGTTGGATGTGCTGAGCGCGACGACGACTGGCTGCCCTGCGGTCGTGAACAAAATCATGTCTTCGACCAGTTCGGTCGGCGGCGACGTCGCACTCTCGACGGCCACGCGGAGGATCTGGTTGTCGGACGTCGCGAACTGGTCAAAGTGCTGGTTGCCTTCTGTAACGCGTTCGGCCGCGGTTCCCTCACGCAGCGTGACTTTGGGAATCTCTTCGGCGTCGATCACTTTGACTCGAACTTCGTCACCCGCTTCGTTCAACACCCGCATCCCGCGTTCGACACGCTGAACGGGCGCCGTCAAATCGTCGACGGGTACGCGCAGCACTGCCCCGTTGAAAGATCGAAATTCGTCGAAAGCCTGACCATCGATTTCAACTCGGCCGGCCCGCGATCCGTGCCGGATCGTCGAACGGTGCAGCGTGGCGTCTTCCGGGAGGGGATCCCAGGGGCCGATCACCGTGATGTCGGTCCATTCATCGTTGACCAGACCGCGCACGCCTGTTTCGATTTCGACGGACGCATTCAGTTTTTCCTCGACCGGGAACTCAATCACCGCTTCGCCGCGGGAGTCGGCCGCGCCGAATTGATCGGAAAAATGAATCCCCAGTTCAACCTGCGCATCGTTGACGTTCTGCCCAAACATCCCGAACAACGCAACGAAAGCTGTCAGTCCGATGATTCCGTAAACGACGGAAGGCACCCCGGCCAGATTCGTGATGTTGATCTCGACAAAGCTATGGAACCAGCGCATCAGAGGATGATGCGGCTTGAATTCTTCCAGAAAAATCGCGGTGGCGACCGCAATTGGCAGGGCGAAGACGGCGCAGATTCCGCAGACCCAAACGGTGCCAAACAGCGCAGGACGAATACCGGCCTGGGCGGCATCCGCGCTCGGCGTTCCCTGCAAAAAACCGCGGCTGATATGGGGGGCGCCGTTGTATACGATGGCCCCCAACAGGAAGACCAGGATCACGACCGAGAAAAACGCCGTCACAACACAAAACGTGACAAATCGCCGGTCACGTCGATGCCGCGTGGCCACGGGGCGTTCCTTCCCCTTGGTCACGATCGGGTCCTGAGGCAGTGTTTCGGTTGTGTCAGTGCTCATGAAATACTCAGGCGTAGGTTTCCCGGAATCTCTTCCGAATCAGATTTCCAATCAACGTGATCGACAGCGTGATCAGAAATAACACGGCGGCAACAGCATAAAGCGAGTAGTATTCGGGCGTCCCGTGCGGCACGTCGCCACCGATCATCTGCACGATGAACCCCGTCATCGTCTGCACTTCGTTGCGAGGGTCCGCTGTCATTTGGGGAGTGGCCCCGGCAGCCAATGCGACGACCATCGTTTCGCCGACGGCGCGTGCAATTGCCAGCAGAAAGGCAGACACGATCCCGGATAGCGCTGCCGGAACAACGACCTTGGTCGATACGTCGAACCGAGTCCCGCCCAGGCCGTAGGCCGCATCGCGGCAAACTGCGAGGAACGGCCTGCAAGGCGTCTTCGGCCAAGGAACAGACGATCGGCAGGCACAGCACTCCGACCGCAATTCCCGCGCTGAAGGCGTTAAAGACGTTGAAGCCCTCGTGAAAAAATTTGAGCCCCGGTGTAATGATTGTTAACGCGAAATAACCGTACACCACCGTCGGAATACCGGCCAGAATTTCCAGGCTCGGCTTCAGCGTCGAGCGCACTCGTCGTGGCGCGTACTCGCTGAGGTAGATCGCCGTGACCAGACCCAGCGGAAGGGCCAGCGTCATGCCGACCGCCGTGACCAACAAGGTACCGCAAATCAGCGGCCAGATACCGTACTCATGCGTGTAATACGGCGACCACGTGGTGGTTGTCAGGAATCCCCACAGCGTTACGTCGTCGAGACGAAAGAAGGTGATCGTTTCACGGAACAGGACCCCGATGATCGTGAACGTGATCAGGATCGAAAACGCGGCACAAGCGACCAGCGAACCTTTGATCAACGATTCCCGTATCCATAAGGCCCGCCGAGAACGAAGGCGAGACCGGTCCGTCGTCAGGCTGGCAACGTCCGAGAGCAACGATCCGGTCGACATTTTCTTTTACTGGGTTAGGCCGGAACAAGGGGAGCACTGTTCCGGCAATTTCAAGGTCAAGATAAGTGTGGTGAGATCCTCGGCACGCCTAACGCTTCAGCGACGTTGTGCCAGTTAAGAATCGCGACCCCCTCGTCATCGCGCTGCCGATGCTTTGCCGGAATTGCGAGGGATTTGTTCCGATCGACTTGTTCTGGCACCAAAGTGACACGGAGCAATCCGATCGCTAAGCGACCGGATTGCTCCAGTGCCCGGACTGACGGTACGGCTACTTCACCAGGTTGGACTCATCGTATAGTTTCGCTAACGCTCCACTGCGCTTCTGCAGGTCGGACGTAAGAAAATGGGTTCCGGCCAGGCGGTGTTCAAAATGTTCCATCGCCAGGTCATAAATACCTTCCGGCAGCGCAACGTAGCCGACCTGTTTGGCCAGTTGGCCGGCATTATCAATATAGAACTCGACAAACTTCTTAAGGGCTGGCGACTTCAGGGAATCGACGCTGACGTAGATGAACAGCGGACGACTGAAGGGCGCGTACTCTCCGCTCTCGATAGCTTCCGGAGTGGGGGCTACCGCCGTCCTGGTTTTGGGGTTAACGATTTCGACAGCCTTCAGCTTGTCCTGGTTCTCGAAGTAGTAGGAACAGCCAAAAAACCCGATGGCATACGTTTCGTTGGCAACTCCGTTGACCAGAGCGTTATCGTCTTCGCTAAACGAGACGCCCTCACTGCGTGGTGTCCCGCTTTCTTTCGCGACCACATCCCCAAAGAAGTAATCGAACGTTCCAGAGTCTTTTCCGGCGCGTAGATCTTGATGATCTCAGCCGGCCAGGCGGGATTGACGTCTTTCCAGGTCCGCGCCGAATTCTCCGCCAGAAAAATCTTTTTCAACTGGTCGACGCTAAGTGACGTGACGAACTTGTTGTTGGGATTGATCACAATCGACAAGCCGTCGTAAGCCACCGGAATCTCGATGAAGTGAACTTTATTCTCACGACACAATTTGAATTCCTCGTCCTTGATCGGTCGGGAGGCATCGGAGATATCCGTTTCGCCTTTGGTGAATCTCTTGAATCCGCCGCCGGTTCCGGAAAGGGCAACGGTGACATCGACGTTCGGATACGATTTCCGAAACTTTTCGGCAGCCGCCTCGCTAATGGGATACACCGTGCTGGACCCATCAATCTCGATTTTCCCTTCGATCTCTCCAAACGCCGTGGTGCTGAGGGCCATGGCCCCCGTTACAAACAGGATCATGATGCAATTCCGAACGATGCTCATCCTTCCGTCTCCTAAAAATAACGATCGTCTCCTAAAAATAACGATGTGGATTCGACGACCTGACCGTGTTGACAAATTGCGTGAATGCCAGTCATTGTCACGACCCATGCGCCAATTGTGTGAAGAACAGGTTAAGAGCGTGTGAATTCGCAAGATGTCTTCAAATAAAGACTTGTGATTCGCGAACGGCGGCCAGTTACGTCGCTACGAGAAAATGAGGCCCGCGCGGCGTGCGCGCCAGCCCCTTCCTCGCGATGAGCAGCGATCGGATAGTGCGCTGTGTTGCCAATGCCCTCGGTGCTGCGTGCGCAGTTGAATTTCCGTTGTGATTAAGCATCGGAAGGGAGGGGGGGTGCGCTACCCCGCGGGCAGGCGAACGGTGAACCGGCTGCCCTGGCCCGGCGCGCTTCGCAGTTCCACCGAACCTCCGAAGGCCTGACACAGGTGCTTGACGATCGACAGCCCCAGGCCGGTGCCGCCCAGTTCTCGCGACCGCGCCTTGTCGACTCGAAAAAACCGTTCGAAGACGCGTGCCTGATCGCTTTCGGCAATCCCGATCCCGGTGTCCGCAACTTGCAGGACGACCTGGCCTGCCTGCTGTTGCCAATCGACCGTGACAATACCCCCGTCGGGCGTGTACTTGATCGCATTATCCACCAGGTTTTCCAGGATCGTACTTAATCCCTCTTCGTCGGCGCGAACGCGCAAGATGGCGTCCGTTGACGAAATCTCAAAAGTGATGTTCTTGAGGCCGGCCTTGCCGGCATTTTGTTCCAGGCACTCGTTGACGGTCTGCGCCACGTCGACCGCGACAATATCAAACGTTTCCTGTCCCGATTCGATTCGAGCGATATGCAACATATCCAGAATCAACTGATGCAGCCGTTCGGCCTGATCTTCAATGCAGCTGACGAATTCCATGTTATGTTGCGGGTCATTGATCGCACCCAGCCGCAATGTTTCAGCGGCGGCCTTGACGGCGGCGAGCGGCGTTTTGAGTTCGTGTGAGACGTTGGCAAACAGCTCATAACGCAGGCTCTCGAGTCTTCGTAGTTCCGTCACATCGTGCAGCACGATCACGGCGCCAGGCCTCGGATCACCTGGCAGGCAAGTCGCACGGACCAGCAACGTGCGACGAGGTTCGTGTGACGTCTCCAACTCGGTTTGACGGCTGTGTCCATTTCGCATGGCGACGCTAACCGTTTCATGCAGCGGATAGATACGCACCGCTTCCATCAAGGGCCGTCCCTCGATCGCTTCGCGATCGAGGTTCAGCAGCCTGCAGCCGGCCTCGTTGGCCATCAGGATCTTTTCGTCGGCGTCGACCGCGACGATCCCTTCGTCCATACTGCCCAGAATCGTCGCCAGTTGGTCGCGATTTTCCCGAGACTCGTGGATTCGGCTCACCAACTTTCTATTCATTTGTTGGAATGATTCTGCCAACAGCCCGACTTCATCTTTCGCGTCGACGATGGCGATGTACTCTTGCTTGCCCTGGGCGACCGCATGTGCGCTGCGCGTCAGCGCTGTGAGCGGTTGGATGATCCGGCCAACGACCAGATAGGTTAGCAGTGTGGCCACCAGCCCCACGGCCAGCGCAAACATCAACAAGAACCAGCGAATGGACGATACGCGCCGATTGATCGTGTCCAACTCCGTGGCGGTACGCACCATAGCGATCGTCTTATCTCCGTCGCGGAGGGGTATCGCAAAATAGGACATCTCGATGTCCAGCGTCGGACTGCGGCGGATGGTCGTGCCCAGCCCATGCCTGGCGGCATCGATTAATTCCGGCCGATCACGATGGTTGTCCATTTCGCGCGGATTGCGCTGCGAATCGGCTAACACGACGCCGGCGGCATCCACCAGCGTGAGGCGGATTCCAGTTTTCCCCGATAAATCCCCGACCAGTGTCTGCAGTTGTGTGCGCAATTCCGCCTGCCGCAGGGTATCGGTGTCCGCAGCCAACAGTTCAGAGATGTGGTCACTTGTATGGCTGCGCAGGAAGATCGCCGTATCGCTTAACCTCTGTTGTACGTGCTCATTGACCTGCGTCCGTTGCCAGGCCGTGACAGTCAAAACGAAAGCCACGACGACGGTCAGGCTAAGCCCGACGTAAACCAGGAACAGCTTCCAGAAAAGGCGGGAGGACCACATGGCGCCGCTCGAACGTCGACAAGGTGCGGGGATCAGCGTGACGGAATTCGGTAATTGTCACGTACCAAGTGAGTATCGCACGGGAGGGTTGATTTGCGAAGCCGCCGGTCGATCATCGCCGGTTTGGAAGCACCGACCGCGAAAAAGAACTGGCACGACAGTTTGGGCCGGCGGTTATACGTCTTCCCGTGTTTCTAAACTGTCCGGTATTCGAAGACTGTCCCCGGGGCAGCTTCGCACGATTAGGTTCAGCCTAAGCCGACCGGTCCGAGATCGATAGATCGAACAGCAGTTCTTCGTCAATTACGTAGCGGACGCCCGAATCGTCATCAAGCAGCCCGCGGACGCCATCCTCGTCCGCTCGGCTTAGTCTTTGGCGGGATGTAACCAGCTGGCGAAACTCATCGACATTCACGGCGTGTTGGGAAATTCTATAATCCATCATCTTCCATGCCACCTTTTGATTAACACCGACTCAGATTTCATTGCTGTTTCCAAGTCAGCAATGAGACCTTGTTAGCAGATTGCGTCGAGCGGGGCAAGAACTTGCGTGAGATTCTTCGTGCGAGGGCTTGAATCCCCCGGAAAAACGTGAATCCGCATCGAGATATTCTCTAGTCATCCCCGTCGATTTCGGCCATGGCCTCGTCGGGAATATCGAAATTCGCCGCGACGGATTGGATGTCGTCGTGGTCGTCCAGCCGCTCCATCAGTTTTAAGACCTTCTTGCCCGTACTAGCATCAAGTTCGACTGTGTTGTTCGGGATACGCGTCACTTGCTGTAAACCCGGTTCGATCTTGGCCTGTTCCAGTGCGCTGGCTACATCGGTGAACAAATCGGGGTCACACGTTATCTCGAAGTTTTCACCTTCGGTGCGTACGTCGTCGGCTCCGGCTTCGAGTGCGAGTTCCAACAACGCTTCCTCTTCCACCTGGTCGGTCGGAATGAGAAACAGTCCTTTGCGATCGAACATCCAGGCGACACAACCGGTCGCGCCCAATTTGCCGTCGCCGGACTCGAAGATCTTGCGAATTTCCGGCGCGGTTCGATTACGATTATCGGTCAGTATTTCGCAATAGATCGCGACGCCGCCCGCACCGTAACCTTCGTAGACGATTTCTTCCAGGTTGCCGCCTCCCAGCTCGCCGGATCCCTTCTTGATCGCTCGTTCGATCGTGTCCTTGGGCATTCGAGCGGACTTGGCGTCCGTAATGGCCAGCCGCAAGCGAGGATTCTGGTCCGGGTCACTGCCGCCCATCTTGGCGGCGACCATGAGCGCCTTGGAGCATTTGCTCCACGCCTTGCCGCGCTTGTTGTCAATCAGCGCTTTTTTGTGCTTGATTCCTGCCCAGTGAGAATGGCCTGCCATGGAAAATCTTTCTAGGTGATTGTTTAACCCGTTGCCGCAGGCGAGGCTTTGAAACGACAAACGGATAGTGCCTCGCCTGCGGCAACGGGTTAAACGACATTCATACGACCGTTCGATAGCGCGAACAACGGAACAAGTTCCGCGCTACGATTGCAAAATTGTAAACTTGTCGCCGACGTCAAACAACGCTGTGGGACGGTGGACAATGGACGGTGGGACTGTGGACTGTGGACTGTGGGACTGTGGACTGTGGACTGTGGACTGTGGACTGTGGGACGCTAGGGCCGTAGGACTGGCGCGATTGGGTATTGGACATTGGGATTTGGTCATTTTCCCCGTTCATCGACTATCCCCACGGTGGCTCCTGGACGCCCCCTTCCGGCAACAGATCCGCCAGTGGGCACTCGTCGCACGTCGGCGTCTTGCGACAGTGCAAATGGCCCACGCGGACCAGCAGGGCGTGGTATTCGTTGTACATCGCCACGTCGTCGCGAACGTTCGCTTCGAAATGGTCCTGAATCTGATGATAGTCCGCCTCGTAGTCGATCCAGCCATGGCGTTTGAGGATTCGATTGGTATAGGTGTCCACGACAAAGACCTTTTTATCGCCCGCATACAATAGAATCGAGTCGGCTGTTTCTGGACCTATGCCATTGATGTTCAGCAGGTCTTCGCGCAGCGAGGCCGTGTCTTTCGCGAACATGACCTCCAACGAGTTGTCGCAGCTTTCTTGGACGTATTCCAACAGATTCCGCAGCCGGCGCGCCTTGAGCCGAAAATAGCCGGCCGGACGAATCAATTCTTCCAACTCTTCCTGCGGCACGGTGCCGAGTGCTTGCAATGTCAGCAGCTCCGCGTCGCGTAGATTCTCGATCGCTCGTTTAACATTTTTCCAAGCCGTGTTCTGGACCAGCACCGCGCCGACCATGATTTCGAACGGCGATTCCCCAGGCCACCAGTCTTGAGGCCCGTAAGCGGTCCGTAAACGCAGGTAAACTTCGTCGAGTGTAGCGGTCATGCGGATTACTTCCTGGCGAGGAACGATCCTGCCTTTCCGCAAGTTTAGCTGGAGAACGGCTTCACTTCGAGCGGCTTAAGCTGAGCGTTCATGAGGGTCGAAAAGTGAAAGGAGACGCCGTTGTTTTCACTGTGAGTTGGCCCGGCATGATCGCCACCTTGGATAAAGAAGCGAGTGAACTACCGGGGATGCCAGGTGAGTACTGGTATCAATCGCGTCGGCCGTTGAGCAGCTTGTTCTTCGTGCTGCCGTTGCTGGCCTTTTACGAAGGCGGGGTATTGTGGCTGGGTCCAGAAGGGGTGCGAAACGGGGCCGATCTGTGGATGCAACGACTGCTTGGCTTTCTAGGCTTCGGCGGCTTTCTGCTGCTCCCCGTGCTGACCGTTTCTATCCTCTTGGCGTGGCATCATACCAGCCGACAGCCATGGCGGGTTTCTCGCAACGTGTTATTCGGCATGGCGGCAGAGTCGAGCGCATTGGCGGCCTTGCTTTTGGTCGTCGCGGACCTGCAGGCTCGCGTCTTGGAAGTATGTGGGGTCGCCGTTCCTTGTCAAATAGCGGATGGCGTTTTCGCGACCGGGTTTTTCCCCAATATGATCCGCTACTTCGGGGCCGGGATCTATGAAGAACTTCTGTTCCGGCTGATTTTGGTACCCGTCACGATCGCGGCTATTGGATTACTGATTGCGGCTCGGCACGTCAAAGTGGCCGGCGCCTTGTTTCTGACCAGTTTCGTGTTTGCCGCTGCGCACTACGTGGGACCGCAGGGGGACGCGTGTGAAATGTACTCCTTTGTTTTTCGCTTTGTTGCCGGCGGTTTTTTTGCAGTTCTCTTTGTCTTTCGTGGTTTTGGGATTGCCGTGGGAACACATGCGTTGTACGACGTCCTGGTCAGCGTGTCACAGTAACCAGCGGGCGCTGGATTGAACTAAAGTTTGCACGCGTGTCAAGTGCTAAAAAATTGTTTCTTGAGTGATTCTGGGAACGCTCTTTGTCGGTTTTCGAACGTACGTTTATAATGGAAAGTAATTGGCAGGAGCGGATGGGCAGATTCATCGGAAACGCCCTGTACCAAGTCTTGAAACCAGTGATTGAAAGGCAGATGACTCGTGCTTAGCGTTCGACCAAAAGTCACAGAATTGGTCTTTCAGCTGTACGGGCGACCGCTACACCCGGAATTATTCGAGACTTACAGCTCGCGTACGGTCAGCCGGGGTGATTACGAGGCCAAGATTGATATTACCGGTGCCGGGCATATCGTAACGTGGCGATATCACGGTTTGATTCTGGCGGAAGTTGCCACCAGCGCTCACACGCCGCTTCCGCAGAAACGGCGCCTGTTGTCGCACCGCCTGAAGGGCGAACGTAATGACCAGGTGAAAACGCGCGGCGGCGCCAAGTACCATGTAGGAGTGCAGCTGGAAAGGGTGCCGCCAGAGGTGTTCTGGAATTACCAGACCGAACTGTTCAATGACTGCGAAACGCAGGGAATGTTATACCGCTTCGACTCCAGTGGCCGCTTTGCACTGGGAGCGATCAGCTACATCAACATCGAAACTCGAATTCGCACGCTGCGAATCCAAGCGTTCCACACGTTCCCCGACGATTATGCCATCGTCAAAACGCAGTCGGTATTCGAGATACCGTAAGGCCGAAGAGTCGGTTGAGGCCCTCTGCAGGGCGCTACGTTTTTAGTTCGCGCAAGAATTTGTCGATCGACGCGTTGACCGCCGCCGCGTTTTCCATCGGAGCCATGTGACCGGCGGCTGGTATCTCGGCAAAGCGGCTGTTGGGAATCGCATCCGCAATCTGGCGCATTTCGTCGACCCGCGAGATTTCATCGAACGTCCCAACCAGAACGAGCGTTTGCGCCGTGATTTCGTTCAGTTCACTCGTCACATCGGGCCGTTGCGCCATGCCACGCTGTGCGGCAGCGATCGTTTCCGGATCGGTGGTCAGGATCATCTGCCGGATCGCTTCGACGACCGCGGGTTGAGCGTTAACCGCGTCCGGACCAACGAGCTTTGGCAACATCGCCTCCGCCACAAACTCGGCACCGTCCCGTACCACCCGCTGTGCCATCTCCAGCCGGCCTTGTCGTGCTTGTTCCGTATCGGCAACCGCGCGGGTGTCGCACAGAATCAATGCAGATACCCGATCTCGATACTTGTGCCAGAATTGCCAGGCGATATAACCGCCCATCGATAACCCACAGAAGATAACTGGCTGGTCTACCCCCAGCTCGTCCAGCAAACCCGCCAGGTCGTCCGCGTGTTGTTCCATCGTCACCGTCCCTGTCGTGACCACGCTGCTACCGAACCCGCGGAGGTCCGGGGCGATGATCCGATAGCGACTTGAAAAATGGTCGATTTGGGAATTCCACATTGAATGGTTGAGCGGAAAACCGTGAACCAGTAGCAGCGGATCACCCTCGCCACGAGTCGTTACATGAAACGATTCGCCGTTGATGTTTTGAGTAGGCATGCGTAATGACCAATGTCGAAGATCCCGACCTGTCGGGGACCAAATCGCAATGTCCAATCGCACAAGTCCGACCGTCCTATTGTCCTACGGTCCTATTGTCCCACAGTCCATTGTCCACAGTCCCCATCCCCTACGCGGCGGCGATTTTCAGAATCTTGGTCGTCGACACGCCTTCGACGATCGGTGTGACGACAACCTGACCGCCGTAAGACTCGACGAAGTCGCGACCGACGATATCCTCAGGCCGGTAATCTCCGCCCTTGACCAGGATGTCCGGCCGCACTGTGCGGATGAGGTTTTCGGGTGTCTCTTCGTCAAAGACCACAACGTAATCGACACATGCCAGGGCCGCAAGAATGGCCGCTCGATCCTCCTGGCCGATCACCGGCCGCTTAGGACCCTTCAATCGGCGCACGCTCTGGTCGCTGTTCAAACCGATAACCAACAAGTCGCCCGTCGTTGCCGCTTGTTGCAAATAGGTAATGTGACCCACATGCAAGAGATCGAAACAGCCGTTCGTAAAGACGATCCGCTGCCCGCGAGCTCGACAAGCATCCAATGCATTGTTTAGAGTGGTTTGATCAATCACCTTCGCCGCGGCGGGTTGTTGTTCGAGCGTAAGATGATGGCGAATTTCGTCACGTCGAATGACCGCAGCACCGATCTGTTCCACTTCTAAACCGCCAGTGACGTTGGCCAGCTGGGCCGCGCCGGCAGGAGTGATATTCGCCGCAAGGCAGACACCGATTGTGGCGAGAACCATGTCGCCGGCGCCCGTGATGTCATAGACCGCCCGCGGTCTCGTGGCGAAAATATTTTGCTCGCCGCCAGGTACGAACAGTGCGATTCCGTCACGGTCCAACGTCACGAAGGCCATCTCGAAATCGGCCTGTTCGCACAACACCGCCGCTGTGCGCAGTGCTTCCTCTGGGCGATCGATAGACGTGCCGGTGGCAATCTCGGCCTCGCGACGATTGGGCGTTACGGCCGTCGCTCCGCGGTATACCGTGTAGTCTTCGCGGTTGATTGGGTCGACGACAATTGGAACTCCGGCTGTACCGGCGGCGCTAATTACTTCTCGCAGTAGACGAGGCGTGCAGACACCTTTTCCATAGTCGGAGATCAGGATGACATCGAACTGATCGAGCTGCGGCAAGATCGCCTGAAGCAATTGGTCTTCCGTTTCCGCCGTGATGGCGCCCCGATGCTCGTGATCGACGCGAAGGATCTGATGCGGATGTCGGTTCGCGGCCCGTCCAATATAGCGTTGCTTGGTAGTTGTTGGTCGCTCAACGGCTACCAGTAGCGATTGGCAGCTAACGCCGCGTTCTTCCAGCATGCTACGCACGCGTTTGCCGTCTTCGCCCGCACCGACAACACCGGCGCACGTTACGTTGGCCTCCAGACCGCCGACAAGCTGGCAAACATTTCCGGCTCCCCCCAAACGATATTCGCTGTGATCGGAACGCAGGATGATGACAGGTGCTTCCTGGCTGATTCGCTCGGCATCGCCCCAGGTGTAAAGATCAAGTATGAAGTCGCCCACGACAAGCACGCTTGGATGCTGTATCGAGTCCAACGTCTTTAGCAGATCAGAACCGCTTATCATCGCGCCATCCTTGGCCGTTAACAGATCGTAAGTTCGATGATTCTATCGTGCCAAACCGGCGGGACAAACAGCGCCATTGTCGGCGGTGATAGCACATCGTTTAACCCGTTGCCGCAGGCGAGGCGCCGTTCGCTCAACCCAATCGTAGCCTCGACTGCGGCAACGGGTTAAACGATCAATCGGTGACGGTCTGCGAAACGCTAGCACTAGGCTACGCCAGCCGAACAACCAGTGGCCGCAGTTGTTGAACCAGTTCTTTATGGCCCTGCAGCAGTTCCGTCTCAATTTGGAGTGCCCAAACCGGGATATCGCCCAGGCGGTCATGTGGCAGCTTGACGAGGTCTTTTTGGGTACAAACTATCGCATCGGCCTGGGCCTGTTTTGCCCACGCGGTCAACGATTCGAGATCGCTTGGAGAGTAAAGATGGTGATCAGGAAAGGCGGCGGAAATCGACCAGTTCGTAACCACAACGACGTAGCGTGCTGCGAAATGCCTCCGGGTTACCGATGCCGCAGAAGGCGGCGACGGGCATGTTGGTCAGTGAACCGACGGGTTGGTTTGTCGTGCTTGAATTGATCAACTGCGTCGGCTTCTGATCAATCTCGATCCAGACCGCGTCGGGTGCCAGCTGTCTGCGCGCGAGCGAATCTCTTCACGTACAGAATCGTCGACGGCCATTGAACGGGAGAGGGCTACGACATCGGCCCGCTTGAGGTTTTCCAGCGGCTCGCGCAAGGTCCCACGAGGAAAAACGTGTTCGAACCCGAACGGCTCCAGGGCGTCGATCAGTACCAGATCCACATCACGACCCAGACGTCGATGTTGAAAACCATCGTCCAGGATGATCACGTCGCAGCCGTGTTGTTCGATCGCGGACTGGGCGGCCAGCACGCGATCCGGATTCTGGACATGGGGGACGTTGGGTAGTCGCTGGGCGAGTTCAAGTGCTTCGTCGTTAACGTTCTCCGATCCTGATCCGTAGCCACGGCTGACAATGACCGGGCGGTTGCCCTGTTCGCGGAACCATTGCGCTAGCCAGGCAACAAAGGGAGTTTTCCCGGTACCGCCCAGAGTCAGGTTTCCCACACTGACGACGGGGACATTCACATGCGTCATCGACGACGGAATACGATCGAACCGCCGGTTGCGACGTTGGACTTCCCAACGATAGGGGGTCTCGGCGCCACGCAGTAACAATCGAATTGCGCTCGCCACCAGGCCGCGACGCCGACCACTTACAATGTCGCGAAAAAACACGTTTGTCGTTCCGCCTTTAGGCGGTCCCGAGTCAGGTGATGCCGCCTAAAGGCGGAACCACGAGCGGTCACTACGCTGCCTTCGTGAGGCGGAACCATCTTCCGCTGCGATTTTACGCGAGCCGCCCGCAGATGGCGGCGGCCATTTCCTGAGTGCCTACCGCCGAGGGGTCATCGCGATGGGGCTTCAGGTCGTACGTTACGTCCTTGCCTTCGGCGATCACGTCCGCGACGGCCTGCTCCAGGCGGTCGGCCGCGGCGCCTTCGTCAATGTGCCTTAACATCAACACGCCGGATAGGATCAGCGCCGTCGGGTTGACCTTATTCTGGCCCTTATACTTTGGCGCACTGCCGTGAGTCGCCTCGAACACCGCGCCGTCGGGTCCGATATTGCCGCCGGGAGCGACGCCCAGGCCACCGACCAGTCCCGCGCCCAGGTCGCTGAGAATGTCGCCATACAAATTCGGCAGCACCAGCACATCGTACAGTTCGGGCTTTTGCACCAGCTGCATGCACATGTTATCGACAATCCGTTCTTCGAATTCGATATCCGAAAACTCCTTCGCGACGCGTTCTGCCGTCGCAAGGAAGAGCCCGTCGCTGTACTTCATAATGTTTGCTTTGTGAACCGCCGTGACCTTTTTGCGACCGTTCTTGCGAGCATAATCGAAGGCGTATCGCACAATTCGTTCCGAGCCCGAAACGCTGATCGGCTTGATCGAGATCCCTGTTTCGTCACCCAATGACTTGATCTTGCGATCGGACGGTAAGCTATTGATAAATTCGATCAACTTCGACGTCGATTCTTCACCCGCCTGGAATTCGACGCCCGCATAAAGGTCTTCGGTGTTTTCTCGGACGATCACCAGGTCGACGGGTAGTTCTGCGAAAAAGCTGCGAACGCCTTTGTATTGCTTGCAGGGTCGGACGCAGGCGTAGAGTCCCAGTTCCTGGCGAAGATAAACGTTGATGCTGCGGAAACCGGTTCCGACGGGCGTCGTGATCGGTGCCTTTAACGCACAGCGAGTGCGTCGCACGCTCTCCAGGGTCTCATCGGGGATCGGGTTGCCCGTCCGTTCCATCACATCGACGCCGGCCTCCTTGACGTCCCAATGGATGGCGACGCCGGTTGCGTCGACGCATTTCCGCGCTGCCATTGCAAGCTCAGGGCCGGTGCCGTCACCAGTAATTAACGTAATCTCATGTGCCATGATAATTCTTTAACAAGTAGGCCGCGAACAAGTCGCCCTGACTCGCCGTGTGCGAGCGATGCGCCGCTCCGGCAAATGTCGGTTTTCTTTTGGAAAAATGTTGCCGGTAATCCCGGTGCGCCGGGACTTCGCTTGTTCCGGCCTACAAGGCATCACAGTCTGGGCGCGTGACTTACCGTGGATCGCAGAAGGTTATCAGATGTTCAAAAAACGGTCAACGCTACACGTACAACGTAGCCGCGAGGGCTCAGGAATGAAGTTGGCAGGATGACGTGTGGAAGAATGATCGAGACGAATCGAAAAGTGCATCGGCGTCTTCATTGTTCTGCCTTCAAACTATTCTGCCGGCCATGCTCGTTGATGCCTGGGCAACGTTTTTTGAGTTGCCGCAAGTCGATGGATCTTAGAGGCGTTTAGGAGTGGATAACCTGACTGCCTAGAGGTTAAACTAATAACGCCCGCCGCATGTGGTATGATGGTTGAACAACGTCGCGCAAGGTGTCACGCATCAGCACTGCCCGTGGACTCCGATCCCCAACCGTCCACTCCTCGATTTAACAGGTGGCCCATGAAGTTCCCGCCGCTGAGGTTGCTGTTTGTTCCGATGCTGTGTTGCATCGGTGCCATTGGGGCAACAGTCGCCCAGGCCGACGAACAGCAGATCGATTTCAATCGCGATATTCGCCCGGTGTTGGCTGAGCACTGTTTTAAGTGCCACGGTCCCGATCCGCAGCGGCGCGAGGCGGACCTGAGGCTCGACACGCAAGCCGGCGCCTTTGGTGAATCGTCAGAGGGTGATCCGGTGATCGCGCCTGGAAAGCCAGATAAAAGTGAGCTCTATTTGCGCTTGGTCCACGACGATGCCGACCAGCGGATGCCGCCCGCCGATGAAACGAAGCAACCGACTGCCGCCCAAATCGAACTGTTGCACCGGTGGATTCAGCAGGGTGCGGACTGGGCAGGCCATTGGGCTTTCGAGGAACCGTCCTCACCAGACTTGCCGACCGTTAAGCAACGCGATTGGCCACGCAACGCGATTGACTACTTCATTTTGGCGCGGTTGGAAGAGCGGGAATTAACGCCGACCGCAGAAGCCGACCGCCGTACGCTGATTCGCCGCATTACGCTGGACTTGACCGGTCTGCCACCGACTCTTGCCGACGTGACGATGTTTCTGGAAGACGACAGCCCGAACGCCTACGACAAGGTGGTCGATCGGTTACTGGCGTCGCCACGTTGTGGTGAACGGTTGGCGGTCGAGTGGCTGGATGCCGCGCGCTATGCCGACACTCATGGTTATCACGAAGACTTCCATCGCGACATGTGGCCGTGGCGAGATTGGGTTTTGAACGCTATGAACCACAACATGGCGTTCGATCGATTCACCGAAGAACAGCTTGCCGGCGATCTTCTGAACAACCCGACCAACCAACAGCTGGTCGCTACCGGATTTAACCGAAACCATGGCGTGACCGCGTCGGGAATCGCGGAAGAGTATCGAGTGGAATACGTCTTGGATCGCGCTCGGACGACATCCACGGTCTGGCTGGGGCTGACGATGGGTTGTGCCCAGTGTCACGATCACAAATATGATCCGATCTCGCAGAAGGACTTCTACAAATTCTTTGCGTACTTCAACACGATCACTGACAAGGGTGTCGAAAACGTTTCAGGCAACGTGAATCCGAAAATCGACGTGATGTCGGCTCAGCACCGCGTGGTCATGACGGCGAAAGAGCAAAGGATCGAGCGAATCGAACAGCAGATGTCGGATCGTTCGTCGAAAGCTGCCGCCGCTTTGAGCCAGTGGGAGGCCGGTTTGAAGGAAAGCCCTGCGGCCTTCGCCGGTTCGGATCACGGGCTGGTCGCTCATGCACCCTTGGACGAGACTGCCGGCGAAGCGGTCCAGGATCTGGCCGGCGGAACGGCTGGATCGGTGAAGGGGAAAGCCGAATGGGTGAAGGGGCAGCGCGACGGCGCGTTGCGGTTTGACGGGAACACGCATGTCGAGTTCGGCAATGTCGGCGATTTCGATCGGTTGGACGAGTTTTCGATGGGAGCGTGGGTTTACCCGTCGCGCGAGAGCATCATTGTTTCGAAAGTCAGTGACGCTCCGGTAATGGGCGGATACGAGCTGCGTGCTGGTGGCAGCCAAATCGATGTTCGCTTGACGAACCATGAATCGTATCAGGGATTGCGTACGGTAACGGACAACGACGCCCCGAAGAATCAATGGAGCCATGTGTTTGTCACCTACGACGGATCAAGCAGGGCAGAAGGAATCAAGATCTACTTGAATGGCAAGCTGCAAGAGAGCAGAGTGATTCGGAACAACTTGAACAAATCGATTTCGGTCGACGCACCTCTGAAGATTGGGCGTCGAGCGGATCGGCAGGCGCTGCTGGGCATGGTTGACGACGTCCGTGTCTATAGTCGTGTGTTGACGGCGACCGAAGTGGCGAGGTTGGCTGGCAAGGATCCGATACCGGCCATTTTGAATGTTGCGGCAACCGATCGGACGGTCGATCAGAAGCATCTTTTGACGGACTACTATTTACGCAGCCGTGATGCCACCTACCGCAAACTGATTGGTGAGTTGGCGTTGGTGAAGAGGGCGCTGCGACACGACCGCGATGGGGTGCCCACGTCCATGGTGATGAAGGAAATGGAGAAACCGCGGGATACATTTGTGCTGATGCGGGGACACTACGAGCGTCACGGTGACAAGGTCCTTCCTGGTACACCGGACGTCTTGCCGTCTCTTCGGAACGAAGCGCCCGCCAACCGGCTCGGCTTGGCAAACTGGCTGACCGACCCGTCCCACCCGCTGGTCGGTCGCGTAACAGTGAATCGTTTCTGGCAGCTGGCGTTCGGAACCGGGCTGGTGAAGACGTCGGAGGACTTTGGTATTCAAGGTGATCGTCCCAGTCATCCGGAACTGTTGGACTACCTGGCGACGCGATTCGTTGATGAGAACTGGAACGTCAAGTCGGTGTTGCGACAGATCGTAACGTCGGCGACCTATCGCCAGTCGTCGGAGGCAACGCCTGACTTGCTGGAGAGAGATCCCGAAAACCGCCTGTTAGCACGTGGACCACGACATTTGCTGTCGGCGGAAATGGTTCGAGACACGGCGCTCGCGGTCAGTGGACTGTTGGTGGAGAAGGTCGGGGGGCCGAGCGTCAAACCGTACCAACCAGCCGATCTGTGGATCGAAATGTCGAACCGGCCTTATGTACAGGACACGGGTGAAAGACTCTATCGGCGCAGCCTTTACACCTACATCAAACGAGCGGTTCCTCCGCCCAGCATGGCGGCCATGGATGCTCCTAATCGGGAAATTTGCACGGTACGTCGCCAACGAACCAGTACGCCATTGCGGGCGTTGGTGATGATGAACGACCCGACGTATATCGAAGCGTCCAGGGCACTGGCCCAGCGCATCATGTTGGAAGGCGGCTCGTTACCGCAGGATCGCATCCACTTTGCTTATCAAGTCGTAATGTCGCGCCATTCCAAGCAGGCTGAACAGGACGAACTGTTGAAATTGTATGAAACACAGCTGGAGGTTTTCCGTGGAGACGAGTCGGCGGCTAAAGAGCTGTTATCCGTCGGCGAGTCGGAACGTGACGAAAGCCTGGATCCGGCCGAGCACGCTGCCTGGATGTGTGTCGCGAGCGTTGTGCTCTGTCTGGAAGAAACCGTGTCCAAGGAATAAGAATCATGGACCCGCTCAAGCAGCAGCAACTCAGCATCACTCGACGGCGCCTATTTAGCCGGACTGCCGGAGGTCTTGGCGTGGCGGCGCTTTCGTCGTTGCTGGACCCGCAATTGCTTTCCGCCGCGACTAGCGGCCCGGCGACGCGGCCAAATTCGGATTCAACGCCCAGCGCGCTGGCGGCACCGCACTTCCCGCCCAAAGTGCGCCGCGTGATCTATTTGTTCCAATCAGGCGGTCCGTCGCACATCGACTTGTTCGATTACAAGCCGCAGCTTCGCGCGCACCACGGAAAAGAATTGCCGGCGTCGGTGCGCATGGGCCAGCGACTGACCGAGATGACACACAAGCAGAAGACACTGCCGTGTACATCGACGATCTTCAACTTCCGCCAACACGGACAGGGCGGGATGTGGTTAAGCGAGTTGCTACCCCATATCGGTTCCATTGCCGACCGCATCTGCTTGATCAAGTCGATGTTTACGGATGCCGTCAATCACGATCCGGCAATCACGTTGTTGAACACGGGACACCAGCAGCCGGGCAAGCCCAGCATGGGTTCGTGGCTCAGTTACGGAATCGGCTGCGAAACTCAGAATCTGCCGGCCTATGTCGTGATGCTATCGCAGGGATCGGGGCTGAAGGTGAGCCAGCCGTTGTTTTCGCGTCTCTGGGGAAGCGGATTCTTGCCCTCCCAACATCAAGGAGTCAGATTCCGCAGCGGTCGTGATCCCGTACTTTATCTTTCCGATCCACCGGGCCTGGACCGCACCAGTCGCCGCCGCATGTTGGATAGCATGGCGCGGCTGAATGCAAAACGATCGATCGAGCAAGTCAATCCGGAGATCGAATCGCGAATCGTGCAGTACGAAATGGCATTCCGGATGCAAACGTCGGTTCCCGATCTGATGGACTTGTCTGACGAAACGACTGCGACGTTAGAGATGTATGGCGAATCAGCGAAAAAGCCCGGAACCTATGCGGCCAACTGTCTGTTGGCTCGGCGGCTGGCGGAGCGTGGAGTGCGATTTATTCAGTTGTTCCATCGCGGTTGGGATCAGCACGGCGGTTTGCCTGGCGCGATTCGCAAGCAATGTGAGGACACGGACCAGGCTTCGGCGGCCCTGGTCAAAGATCTCGCCCAGCGCGGCATGCTGGACGACACGCTGATCATCTGGGGAGGCGAGTTCGGACGCACGGTCTATTGCCAGGGGCAATTAACGGCCAACGACTACGGACGCGACCACCACGGCCGCTGTTTCTCGCTGTGGCTGGCCGGTGGCGGGATACGTGGCGGCTACGCTCACGGCGAAACCGACGACTTCTGCTACAACATCACCCGCGACAAAGTCGAGGCCCACGACCTGAACGCAACCATTCTGAAGTTACTCGGCATCGATGACAAACGTTTGACGTTTCCCTACCAGGGCCTCGACCAGCGTCTGACCGGCGTCGACGAAGACGGTCGCATCGTCAAGCAAATCTTGGCGTGAGTAACGACGAGCGCAGTCGCCACTCTTTTCCTTTTCGTTCCGAATACCGACTATGGACTGGGCTTATAATCGCCTTGCCGCTTTCGGGGGATGGTGTTGTCTCAAATAACCGTTTTTTGAGATTTTGATTGCGTTGACGTTTGTTGAGACGGGGCAGTCTCAACTTGCTTGCAGAACAGGGGTTACGCTGATGGGCTGTCCAAAACGAAGGTTTGACGGTTTCTCAGCAGCAGCCGGCACAGCAGTGGCATCCCGATGGGGCTCACAATAGGCCTACTGATAGTGTACAAATTTATCCCATCCCGGCATGGCGGCCTCAATTCCCCGTAGCCACCTCGCAGGGCAAGGCGAGGCCGCCTCGCCATGGTCTGCACCGCCACCAAGCCGGCTGTCTATCGCCCGCGCCGGCCCCGCGAATCCGCCCTCTATCGGCTCATCAATTCCCACTACGAGAACTTCCAGCGGGTCTACGCCGAACGGTACCAGCGGCGCTACGGATACTGGCGGCCGGCCATCGGCGAGGCGGTCCGGCGGTTTTTGCGCTGCGGCGATCCGACGGCCGGCTTCGCCCGCGTCCGCTGCCGCGACTGCCGTCACGAAATCTTTGTGGCGTTCTCCTGCCGCCGACGATGTTTCTGCCCGAGTTGTCATCAAAAGCGCTCGCTGATCTTCGCCGACCAGGTTGCGCACGAAATCTGTGCCCCGGTCCCCCACCGGCAATACGTGTTTACCATCCCCAAGCGGCTCCGCATTTTCTTTCGCTTCGACCGCCGCCTGCTGGGCAAGCTGATGCGCCTGGCGTGGGATACGATCAACCAGGCGTATCGTGAGGCGCTCGGCAGAGACGATGTGGTGGCCGGGGTGATCTCAGGCATCCAGACGTTCGGAGCCCTGGCCCACTTTCACCCCCACGTCCATACCATCGCCACCGACGGAGTTTTTATAAATGCACCCTCTCCCCCGCCCGCGCAGCGGAATAGCGGGGGAGAGGGCAGGGTGAGGGGGAAATGCCAATTCATTTGCACGCCGCCGCTGGACATGGGAAAAGTCCGCCGACTCTGGGAGGACCGCGTGTTTCACTTGCTGCTAGAAGCGGGCAAGATCAAGCTGGAGTTGGTCGAGCAGATTCGCAGTTGGAAACATTCTGGCTTCAGCGTGGATGGCAGCGTCCGTCTGGTGGCCGGCGACAGAGCAGGACTGTACCGCTTGGCGCAATACATGGCCCGTTGCCCATTCAGCCTGGCGCGTGTCGCCAAGGTGACCGACAGCGGGCAGGTGATCTACCGAGCAGAAAAGCCGGAGTGTCGTCCCTTTCCGAAACCAGCCAGTCGCGATCTGTTCGGCGGCGTGCCACGCAATTTTCAGGTCTTCGACGCGCTCGACTTCCTGGCGGAAGTCACGCAGCACATCCCGGACAAAGGCGAGCACCTCGTGCGCTACTACGGCTGGTACTCGCACCGCCATCGTGGCCTGCGGGCTGCGCAGGATGGCAGCGACGGAGTGACGGTCGAACGGGAACTGCTTGAAGCAGCCAAGACCGATGCGACCCGACGCCGGCAGGGCGCAGCTGGGCCGCTTTGATCCAGCGGGTGTGGGAAGTTGATCCGTTGAAATGCGACAAGTGCGGCGGCCAGATGCGGGTGATCAGTTTCATCGAGGCGCGACAGGAAGAAGTAATCCGCCGCATCCTCGAGCACTGCGGACTTTGGCAGGGACCGCCACGGCAGTTGCCGCAGCCCAGACCGCCACCGGCACACCAGCGCCCGTCGCCGCCGCGCGAAGTCCAACTGGTTCTGGACCCGGAGTTCACGGCCGAGGTTCCGCCAAGTTCGTCGCCCGCCGGACGCCACCTGGTGCTGGATCCAGAATACCTGGCCGAGCGGGACGGCGAGTCCGGTACCCAGCAGCAGGTAGTACCGTGCGACTGAACGGCACGCAGACGCGTTTTCTTCAGGCCTTCCCAGGACCGGAACGCTGCCGGTGCGCCGCCCCGCTCCACGGGCGAACGCCACTCCTGCGCCCTCCGGAGAGGTTCATCCGCCCTGAGCCCTTCTCAGTCATAAGTCGTTTACGCTATACGCGTTGCGTCAAGGGCGGCTCGTCAGGCTTGTCAACAGCAGAGCCCTGCAGAGATTATTTTCTCGAAAATCTTTCCGGATGCTTGACTCGCGACGGCCTTTCAATGAAAATCAGCGCACAGCCACATTAACCCTAGAGGAAACGCTTCTGCGAAGACCTATGCTGCTTATCGGATACCCACTCACCGAATAAAAACCACGAATCTACCGCGTCAGCGCGATCGATCCGTGGTTTTTTGACGCGCCTGCGCACGTCAATCTAGGCAAGCCGGCACATCAAAACGGCTATCAG
>CAWJNN010000034.1:0-23413 GCA_963844115.1 uncultured Planctomycetales bacterium
GTTGCCGACGTTCCAGATGCCGGTGCCGGAGTCATAGTCGCCGTCGCTGTCAACAAACGTCAATCCAACGGGTAACTGGTCGCGGACTTGAACGTTGGTGGCCGTATTCGGGCCATCGTTGGTCACGGTGACGGTAAACGTGACATTCTGGCCCAAATTGGGCGTGTTATCGTCGACTGTTTTGGTGAGCCGCAAATCCGCTTGCTGAGCTGCCAGGGATTCGTTGTCTTGATCGTCTTCGGTTGGCTGGTCGTTGTTGGGAGTGGAGTCGGGATCGAATTGATCGGAGGCGGTGACTTGGGCCGTGTTGGTGATTCCGGCGGCGCTGGTGACCGTCGCCGTGATTTCCAACGTTGCGTTATTTCCGTTGTTGATTTGACCGACGTTCCAAATGCCTGATCCGCTGTCGTATGTTCCCTGGCTCGGAGTATCCATCACGAAGCTCAGGCCCGTCGGTAACTGATCGCGGACCTGGACATTCATTGCATCGTCCGGTCCGTCATTGGTAACGGTGACCGTAAACGTAACGTTGTCGTTGATGTTTGGAGAGGTATTGTTGGCCGTCTTGGTCAGCCGCAGATCGGCTTGTTGTGCGGCGATGCTGGCGTCATCCTGATCGTCTTCGCTTGGCTCGTTGTTGTTGGGCGTAGAATCAGGGTCAAATTGATCGGCGGTGTTAACCTGCGCCGTGTTCGTGATGCCCGTTGTGCTATTGACGGTGGCAGTGATCTGCAGCGTTTCGGTAACGCCGTTGTTCATGGGGCCGATGTTCCAAATCCCTGTTCCGGAGTCGTAGCTGCCCTGGCTGGGTAGATCCGAAAAATACGTCAGCCCGGCGGGCAGCTGGTCGTGGATTTGAACGCTGGTTGCCGTGTTGGGGCCGTCGTTCGTGACGCTGACCGTAAACGTAACATTCTCGCCGATATTCGGCGTCGAATTGTTGACCGTCTTATCCAGTCGCAGGTCCGCCTGCTGCGCGGTTAGGACTTCGTCATCCTGATCGTCTTCCGCCAGCTGGTCGTTGTTGGGCGTGGAATCGGGATCGAATTGATCGGACGCAGTGACCTCAGCGATATTGGTGATCCCTGTGACGCTATTGACCGTGGCTGTGATATCCAACGTCGCATTGCTGCCGTTATTGATATTGCCCACGCTCCAGATGCCCGTGCCACTATCGTAGCCTCCCTGGCTTGGCAAATCCGAGAAATACGACAGGCCGGTCGGCAACTGATCGCGTACCTGAACGTTGGTAGCGGTGTTCGGACCGTCGTTATTCACGGTTACGGTAAACGTGACGTTCTGGCCCAGGTTGGGTGCGTTGTTGTCAACCGTTTTCGTAAGACGCAAGTCGGCCTGCTGAGTGGTCAGGGATTCGTCATCCTGGTCGTCTTCGGCAAGTTGGTCGTTGTTGGGCGACGAGTCAGGATCGAATTGATCCGAGGCCGTGACCTCGGCGACATTTGTGATCCCGACGGCACTGTTGACCATGGCCTCGATATCGAGCGTTGCGTTGTTGCCATTCGTTATGGCGCCGACGCTCCAGATTCCAGTGCCATCGTCATACGTACCCTGGCTGGGAGTATCGTTGACGAAGGTGAGCCCGGCTGGCAGTTGGTCACGTACCTGGACATTTGTGGCCGAATTGGGCCCGTCGTTGGTGACGGTGACAGTGAAAATAACGTTCTCGTTCAGGTTCGGTACGTTGTTGTTAACGGTTTTGCTCAGGCGCAAATCGGCCTGCTGAGTGGTCAGGGATTCGTCATCCTGGTCGTCTTCGGCAAGTTGGTCGTTGTTGGGCGACGAGTCAGGATCGAATTGATCCGAGGCCGTGACCTCGGCGACATTTGTGATCCCGACGGCACTGTTGACCATGGCCTCGATATCGAGCGTTGCGTTGTTGCCATTCGTTATGGCGCCGACGCTCCAGATTCCAGTGCCATCGTCATACGTACCCTGGCTGGGAGTATCGTTGACGAAGGTGAGCCCGGCTGGCAGTTGGTCACGTACTTGAACATTTGTGGCCGAATTGGGCCCGTCGTTGGTGACGGTGACAGTGAAAATAACGTTCTCGCTCAGGTTCGGTGCGTTGTTGTTAACGGTTTTGCTCAGGCGCAAATCGGCCTGCTGCGCAGTCAGGACTTCGTCATCCTGATCGTCTTCCGGCAACTGGTCGTTGTTGGGCGTGGAATCGGGATCAAACTGATCGGAAGCGCTGACTTGAGCGACGTTGGTGATGCCGGCAGTGCTGTTGACCGTGGCTTCGATATCCAGCGTTGCGAAACCGCCGTTGGCGATAGTACCGACGCTCCAGATCCCGCTGCCGCTGTTATACGCACCTTGGCTGGGGGTATCGTTGACGAACGAGAGTCCCATCGGCAGTTGATCGCTGACCTGGATGTTCGTGGCCCCATCCGGTCCGTCATTGGTAACGGTGACGGTGAAGATGACGTTCTGACCAATATTGGGCGAGTTGTTGTTGACGGTCTTGTTCAGCCGCAGGTCCGCTTGCTGCGGGGTCACCGTGGCGTTGTCCTGATCGTCTTCGCCAGGCACATTATTGTCCGGCGTCGAATCGGTGTCGGACTGATCGACGTTGCTGACCTGCGCAATGTTATCGATGGCCGAAGCGCTAGTAACTGTGGCAGTGATGTCTAACGTGTCGGTGTCCCCGGAAAACATATTGCCGATCGTCCAGATACCGGTGCCGTCGTCGTACGTGCCCTGGCTCGGATTGTCCGAAACGTACGTGAGTCCCGCCGGTAGCAGGTCTCGAACTTCGACACTGGTTGCCGAGTTCGGCCCGTCGTTGGTGACCGAGACCGTAAACGTCACGTTGTCTCCCACGTTGGGAGTCGCATTGTCGACGGTTTTCGTCAAGCGCAGGTCGGCGACAGGGGCCATCAGCGTGGCTTCGTCTTGATCGTCTTCACTACCTTCGTTGTTGTCGGGCGTGGAATCCGTGTCGTCCTGATCGGAAGCGCTGACCTGAGCAATATTCGTGATGCCGCCCGTGCTGTTAACCGTGGCAACAATCTCCAGCGTCGCGACGCCGGTGTCGCTCAGATTCCCGACATTCCAAACCCCCATCATGTCGTCGTACGTCCCCTGGCTCGGATTGTCCGACACGTACGTGAGCCCCGCGGGCAGCTGGTCGCGAACGAGCACGTTGGTAGCGCCATCGATCCCGTCGTTTGTCAGAGTGATGGTGAAGGTGACATTCTGACCCAGAATGGGCGACGAATTGTCTACGGTCTTGGTCAGCCGAAGATCGGCAACGCCATTGTTCAAAAAATCTTGCGTTTCAACGTCAGGCTGCAGCGTCGCGAAATTCGAAATGTCATAGTCATTGTTTATTTGATTGCCGTCGATCGCCAAGGTAATGGCGCCAACATTCTGGAAGACGGACGTATCACCGGAGAAAGCGTCGAATGCGAGACAGTACGTCGACGTGCCGGCGTTCAACATGAACGTTTCGGTTGCCGTCAGAGTTGCGTTCTGAACCGTGAGCGTAGCACTGTCGCCGGCGACCTGAGCGTCAATCGTGATGGTGAAATGGGTATTCGTCGCTCCGTCCGTCAGGTCCGTGGATAGACCTGAAGTATTGACCGCAGTCGCACCGTCGTTTCCGTCGTAGACGACGGTGAAATCGGCAGTGGCGTTTCCGCTAAGCCCAAACAACAATTCGTTGCTTAACACGCGAGCGTCGGCCGCCCCCGCCGTTTGCAGATTGACCTCGACATCGCGCTCGGTGCCAATCACTTCCGCCCCCACATCATGAAATGCGGATACGGAATTGCTGTCAACGACCAGATCTTCGATCAACGATTGATTCGTGGCAAACGTGTCGATCGTGGTAGTGCCGGCCACTCCCACGCCGGATACCGCAATCGGACCGCGGACTTCCAGGTTCAGCGTTCGAGAGCCCACCATTTGCAACGGCTGCACAACGAAGTAGTTGCCGCTACTGAGTCCATCAAAGCGATAGAGCCCATTCGTGTCGGTCGTATCCGGCGAACCGAGCAAGGTTTGTTCGGTGTCGCCGACGTCGAACACGCCGGGCGTCGTTCCGTTGTCCAGGAATAGTTGGACCGCTGCACCATCTACTTGCTCGCCATTGTTAAAATCGCCGCTCGCATTCAGGTCGACGAATACCCGGCCTTCAATGGCGCCCAAGTCGGTCGCGGCCAGAAGGCGTCGATCCTCAAGTCGCTCGAATCGCAGCTGCGTCCGGTCTTTTTGGCGCCTGTGGCGGGACAACTTTGTGAAGGGCAGCGAGACCTTGGACAATCGAAAGCGGGTAAACATTGCGGTGATCCTGAAGGCGGGATTTTCTTGTGCGTACTCGTCGGCGATATGTCGGCGCAGCGGTACATAGGATCTAGTATCGGGTCGTCGGGTCTTGAGACTTTGCAAGGACTGCCAGCATTGCAAAACTGCCAGCAGTGCGCAGTCCGCTTGAGTTCTGCGAGCAGTTCGCTTCCTTGCCGGTTGCGGTCCGCTTGAGTATAAAGCAATTCCCAGCCGAGGCTTGCATCGCACAAGTACGCGCAGATGGGTACTCCATCTCGCAACACTCGTTTGGGAAAGGCGGGCGCATGGCGGCGCCCTGCAAGCATTTAGAATCGAGCGTCGAGGCCGAAGTTGAAGCCTTGCGCCCAGTAGTCCGTGTCGTCGAACAGGCGGCGCGGTCGCGGCGCCCCAGACGTCGACTGAACCGGCGGAATCAGGTCTGGATTGACGTCCAAATCGATTTCGCTGCCGGCACGAACGACCTGGCTGAAGTAGACAAACGAGTAACCAAACGTCGCCCGCAGATTCTTGGCAAAGCGGTAGCCGCATGTCAGGCCAAGCTCGGGTACAACAGAAAACTCGTTGTTAGCACTGCTGCCAATGTTGCTCTGCGCCGAGAGCAGTCCGCCGGGATCCGTGTTGCTGATTCCAATGACGGTTTGAACCGTCTGGCCGTTAATTCCCAGCTTTTGATGGTTGTTTCCGAACGCTACTTTGGTCAGCACCTCAGTCGACCAGCGGTCCCATTCATTGATCCAGAGAAAGCCAAGGTCGATTCCGTTAAAAGTATTCCGCGTGCGAAACCGATCGTTGACCACAAAATCGATGGGAACGTCATCCAAAGTTGTAAGGTTTTCGGTGATCGAAATCCGATCCTTTAACAGCACATAACGATAGCCGGCCAGGAAGTCAACGCGCGACATGCGGCGATACCCGCATCCTCCGTCGGCATATCCGTACCCGTCGGCGCCAGATCCACACCCGCTACAACCTTTGGACGATGGTTGAGAACAACATAGGTTGTACCGGAAGCGAAATCCCGTTCCTCCGAACAGGGAGTTTGCGCCGACATCGACGCGGCCCTGGATGATGCCGGGATAGGCTACCAATTCCGCATCCTCGGCAGCTGGAGGATCGAAGGCTCCGGTGTCCGGGTCGCGAGGATTGATGTTAAAGAACGGTCGAGCGATCACGGTGCCGCTGTTACCGAACGAATCGGCGTCGAAATTCCGAGATGTTCTTCCTAACCCAAAAATGTCCCATTCGAAACCAAGCGTCTGTTCCTCAAGAATCCACACGCCAAAGTTCAAGCGATATCCCGACCGCCAAGTTTTCAGAATATTGTCGTTCCCGAACAAAACGCGCGTCTCAGGAACTCCCAGCACGCCGGCTTCCTCAAGGGGGGGCAGCGAATCGGTGCTGGTCGTTACCAAGGCCGGCGTGTGCATTCCGTCGACATACCATAAGAGGTACTCGGCCCGCGCCCAAAAACGGTGTGGCCAACCGCACGTTTTTACGCCGCAGCCGCATTGCTGACCCGCCCAGCCTTGGTCCTCCCCTCCACAGCATCCAGCACTACATCCCGCGCCGGGCAGACCCTGGAGGGGCATACCATTGGGCATGATAACTGGACCGGGTGCCGCGTTCGGCGGCCCGATCACGCTTTCGGGATACATTTGATCCAGGTAAACCGGCGGCAACGCCGGGTAACCCTGGGCGACGTCAGTATTTCCAAACGTCCCGGCATTGAGCATATTTGGGACGACTTCTTGCGCATTGCTGTACGCGTTAAGCCCGACCAATAGCGCAATGTGGACGAAAAGTGTGCAGTAGAAGCGCACAAGCCACCTCATTCGGCTTAGTAATTCAATGATTTTCCCGCGAAAACAGATTTCCAGGCCACCTTGGCGTTTCGCATCGGTCGCGCAGCCAACGGCGCAGGGAATCTTCAAAGAGAAGAGCGGGGCTTGTACCCTAGCCCAGCCGGACCGGTCAATACGTGTTAGCGAAACGCCGTCAAGACGCTAGCAAACGTCGCGACTATTCGTCCCCGAATTTGCCACGTAGACGTTGCCGCACCTCCGGCAACGGGTAATTGATGATAGCGGTCTCGGTCGATTGTAGTTCACGTAACCGCCGCCATCCGCGAGTCACCAGTTGCTGTCGCTGCCGCACGAAATGCTCGTCCAGTAACGTCTTACTGAAAGAGCCATCACACGCCACTGGTTCGAAGTCACCGTCGACGATGAACTGCGCCAAGGCAGGATTGCAGCGGATGTGTCTTTCCGGAGTTGTGTGAAGCGTTTCCGGATCGATCATGCCGATGACGTAACGAAGGTACAGATCGCTGTCGGTGATATCGGCGACATCCTCGCCACAGACTTCGCACAAATAGCCTTCGTCACATTTGGCCATAGCGGGTTACGGGGTGCGGGATGCGGGGTGCGGGGTGCGGGGTGCGGGTTACGCGGGATACGGGGTGCGGGTTACGCGGGATACGGGGTGCGGGCGGGATACGAGGTGCGGGATACGAGTTACGAGTTACGGGATACGGGATACGGGATACGAGTTACGGGGTGCGGGATACGGGGTACGGGTTACGAGTTACGGGGTGCGGGATACGGGGTGCGGGATGCGAGTTACGGGGTGCGGGATACGGGGTGCGGGATGCGAGTTACGGGGTGCGGGATACGAGTTACGGGGTGCGGGCTACGAGTTACGAGTTACGGAATACGGGATACGGGGTGCGCGATGCGGGTTATGAGAGACGGTTTATTGGAGACGGATGACTGGTGACCGGTGACTGAAGACGGGGTGACTGGAGACGGGGTGCTTGTCGCTCAGCAGTCAAATCGCGCTTGTACATCCCGTATCCCGCATCCCGAAACTCGCATCCCGTTTCTCGCATCCCGCATCCCGAAACTCGCATCCCGTTTCTCGCATCCCGCATCCCGAAACTCGCATCCCGTTTCTCGCATCCCGCATCCCGAAACTCGCATCCCGTTTCTCGCATCCCGCATCCCGAAACTCGCATCCCGTTTCTCGCATCCCGCATCCCGAAACTCGCATCCCGTTTCTCGCATCCCGCATCCCGAAACTCGCATCCCGTACCCCGTACCTCGCATCAAATCCCCAGTACGTCTTTCATGGTATATTCGCCAGGCGGTTTGCCGTTGAGAAATTTGGCGGCGGCCAGGGCGCCCAGTGCGTAGGCGTCTCGGTTGGTCGCCGCCACGCGTAACTCGATCGTCTCGCCCAGGATTCCGAAGACAATCGTATGTTCGCCAGGATTGTCGCCGGTGCGAATTGCGTGGTAACCGATTTCCGTATTAGGGCGTTTGCCAACTCGACCTTCGCGCCCGTGCCGGTGCTCGGTTTTCGCCATGGCTTCGGCCAGGATTCTGCCGAAGGCCAGCGCCGTGCCGCTGGGTGCATCTTCCTTAAACCGGTGGTGCCGTTCCAGAATTTCCACATCGACGTCCAGTCCCTGCTGAGCCAATGTCCGGCCTGCCATTTCGGCGAGCTGCATGGTCAAATTGACGCCCATGCTCATGTTGGGCGACCACAGTAACGCGATCTTCTGCGCTGCCGCTTCGATTTCTTTCCGTTGCGCGGTATCAAACCCAGTGGTCGCCAAGACGAGCGGAATGCCGCTTTCGACACATTGACGAGTGACATGGACGGCCGCTTCGGGGACGGAGAAGTCGATGACCACGTCGACTTTGCCATCGCAGTTGGATGTGATCGGGACACCAAGCGGCGCGATGCCGGCAATCGGGCCGATGTCTTCGCCCAGCTGTGGATGATGCTTGTTTTCCAGCGCTGCCACAATCTGTAGATCCGGATCTTGCGAGCCGAGTGCGATGAGTCGCTGGCCCATTCGGCCGGCGGCGCCGTGGATCGCGATTTTTACTGCCATGGGTACCCTTCCCTGCTAACTATAAAGTTGAATCGCTTTTACAATTTCGTCCAGGTCGTTCGGAACCGCGACCGCTCGATTCGCAAAGGATGCACGCCGCACCCCGCGTCGACCCAGCACGTCGTTAAACATCTCTTGATCGGTCGTGTGATAGGCCACCGTCGCGTTGGGATCTTTCAGAAGATGTCCCGTCAAGATGCAGACCACGCGTTCGTCCGCACCAATCACACCCTCAGCTCGTAGCTTCTTGGCTCCGGCGACACTGGCGGCGCTAGCCGGTTCGCAACCTAGCCCCCCTGCCCCGACCTGCGCCTTCGCGTCCAGGATCTCCTGATCGCTGACTTCGCGAACGACTCCGTCGCACTGGTCCAGTGAGCGAAGACATTTGTAAAGGTTTACCGGCCGATTAATTTCTATTGCACTGGCAATGGTCGATGCCCGTTTGTTGTGCGCGTCCAGTTCGTCGTAATAGGATTTCACGATGGAGTGATCCACATCCCCCTTATTCCAGCGCAGCTCACGGTTCTCGTACAATTCGTAGAGCGTATTGGCACCGGTCGCGTTGATGACCGCCAAACGCGGGATTCGGTCGATCAGCCCCAGGTCTTTTAATTCGGCGAACGCCTTCCCAAACGCGCTGGAGTTGCCAAGGTTGCCGCCGGGAACGACGATCCAGTCCGGGACCTCCCACTTCAGGCTTTCGAGCACGCGGAACATGATGGTCTTCTGGCCTTCGAGGCGGAAGGGATTGACGCTGTTCACCAGGTAGATTCCCAGCTGCTGCGTCACCTCTTTGACGCGCTGCATTGCATCATCGAAGTCACCGGCGATCTGAACGGTCAGGGCACCGTAGTCCAAAGCTTGGGAGAGCTTGCCGAAGGATATCTTGCCCGAGCCGATAAAGATAACGGCCTTCATCAAGCGGGTCACGCTGCAGAATGCCGCCAAGGATGCGCTGGTATTGCCGGTCGAAGCGCAGGCGGCACGCGAGGCGCCGATGCTTCGAGCGTGAGTAAATGCGGCGGCCATGCCATTGTCTTTGAAGCTGCCTGAAGGGTTGGCGCCTTCATACTGCAGATGAAGTTCACCCGACGACAAGCCGACGTATTGTGCGACGCCATCGGACCGTTGCAGAAGCGTTTGCCCTTCGCCAATCGTTACGACTTGTTCGCGAGGCGCGAATGGCAACAGGCGGTGGAATCGCCACACACCACTGAAAGAGATCGGGTCGTTGCGGCGCATCCAAGCCTGTTCGAATTCGGCCAACGACGTCGGAGGCTGGACACGATCCCAATCGTAAACCACGTCCAGCAGCTGGCCGCAATCCGAGCAGGCGATATGGACCTCGTCGACGCCGAATTCACGGCCGCACGACGGCGAGATACATCGCTGAAAGGCAACATCGACGGGGGTGCTGACGCTAATAGTCCAAGGCTCCTAGTCTACGGCACTGCAACCATGCGAGACGATGGTCGCGACCGGGCAAGGAAGGCACAGACCAATCCGGCCGATCGCGAATTCACCCTTCGCGAATTCATGAAACCTTCATTTTCTCCATCGCGAAAAACGTAAACAACGCGCCTCGCGAACAGGGCGGTCACGACGCTGAATTTCGGCAATCGTCGAGAAAAAGCCCGTTCAGTCGTCGACTCTAGGATAGCGTCTTTGGTCCATTAACGTCCAGTTGCTACCCGCCGTTTGACTTCACCAATTGCCCTTTATAGAATGACAAGTCTTTCACCATTTGGAACCTGGTTCCTACAGGTACACCACTTTCAGGTACACCACTTTCTTGGAGACCCTTTCGCCGACGTGAGGTTCACTGCATCGCCATACCGGCGTGCCGCCTACGTGCTGACGAACAACACAGGACGCGATTGACTGTTCGCGAATCCAGTATGGAGTTTCTCGGGATGAAAAAAGCCGAATCAAAGCCTTATAGGGAAATGCTCGTCGCCATGCGGGCGCGTTTGCGTGGCGACGTCAATGGACTTGCAGAGGCCGCGTTGAAAAAGACCCGTTCGGAGGCCAACGGCGATCTTTCCAGCATGCCGATCCACATGGCGGATATTGGCAGCGACAACTACGAGCAGGAATTTACGCTCAGTATGATGGAAAGCGAAGAAGCGACGCTGGAAGCGATCGAGACGGCATTGGAACGCATTGAAGATCGCACGTATGGTACATGTGAAGACTGCAGTAAGGCGATTAAGAAAACGCGTTTGAAGGCGATTCCCTACACGACGTTGTGCATTAGTTGTGCCTCTCGCCGTGAAGAGCGATAATCGCGACGACGCGATCTGCCCCGGTTCCGCGGTAATTCGGACGGGTGACATCGTGAAAAGGACATCAAGCAAAAGGATGACGTCAAGCCATGACGTCCGTAAAGGATGACGCAGCGACGCGCCCGGCGGTTTTTCCGGCCAGTCGCTATGCTCTTTTCACCGTGATCGCACTGGTCGGCGTCGCAGTCGATCTGTGGACGAAGTCGTGGATCTTTGGCCGCCTCTGGCCGCCCGATGGCATTCGGCGTCCGGTGCAATGGATTTGGCCGGGACGCATCGGACTGGAAGTTACCCTGAACGAAGGCGCATTGTTTGGTTGGGGCGAAGGACTGGTTTGGATATTCGTCATCCTTTCCGTTGCGGCAGCGGCCGGTATTCTTTATTGGTTGTTTGTGGTCGGAGAAGCGCAGAGTCTGTGGCTGACGATTGCCCTGGGGGCCATCACGGCGGGGATTCTAGGAAATCTCTACGACCGAGTCGGGCTGCACGGTCTGGCTTTTCCGGTCGGTTACCCGAAGTCCGGTGAAACGGCTTACGCGGTGCGCGATTGGATTCTCTTTCAGTGGAACAACGACGTCCGCTGGCCTAACTTCAACGCGGCAGACTCTTGGCTCGTTGGTGGAGCGATCATGTTGCTGTTGCACTCATTTCGCACTCCCTCGTCTCAGCAGACGCCTGACGCGAACGAATAGATCCTCATCTCGATCCCAGGCTCTGCCTGGGAAAGCGTCTGGTATCCCGGCATCCGATTGCCGCTAGCGGCTTGGCAGCCGCAATGAAAAAGTAGAACGGAACTGGTTCCGTTTCCCCCCCAGGGGGCAAGCTGTTTAGGATTTTGTGAAGGCCTTTTCTACGACAGTCCGTAACCGTGTTGCCCTGTGCGGCTGCCAGCTGTCAACAGAACAAGATCCGTTCCACGGGCGGCGTGCATCCTTACACTCGTTGGCGAGGCTATTTCATCGTCCAAAGGGTCCGTTGTTCAATAGGGCCCCGGCGCTAATCCGCCCGCGTGGCGTACTGGCTGATTGGCCGCACTGGGCAAACTACTCGCGATATTCTCTAAAAGTCGTCGGGTTGCGGCATGGGCGGGCTGCAGACGCAGTGCCTGTTCGGCCGCCAACCGGGCGTTGTGCGTGTTGCCGGTGGAAAACTCGAGACGGGCCAGGCGATAGAAAAGCTCGGCGGAAGAGGGTTCCAGCTTGCTCGCCAATCGATAGCAACCGACCGCGTTTTGTAGCCGGCCTAACGTCTCGCAGGTTTCCGCTTGCAACAAGAGCAAGTCCTGAGGCTGCTCGGTCAGCGGAAACTGCTGAGCGAGGTTCTGGAAGTACATCAACGCCCGATCAGGGTGCTGCAGTGAGACGTAGAGTTGGGCGATTTGCTGAGTGAGTTGGATATCGTCCGGACGGTAGGCTAAAGCTCGTTGAAAGTCCGCCAGGGCCTCCTCGCGGTCGCCGCGCACCAGTTTCACGTTGCCCCGCAGTATCCAGGCGTCGGCGAAGTTGCGATCGATATCCAGCGCCCACTTCGCTCGAAGTGCCGCTTTCTCGATCTGTCCGGTCGCAAGGAACATCTCGCCGGCTCGCACGCACAGAGATTCGTCGTGAGGCGCCAAAACCCGTGCGTGTTCGAAATGTACCAACGCTTGTTCCGTTGCGCCGCGCCGTGCAAGGGCTTTCGCGTAGTACCTTCGAGCATCGGCATCGGTCGGGCAGGCATTGACGGCTTGCCGTAACAACGGTTCCGCGGCGTCCCATCGCCCCTGCTCCATTTCGTGGAGCGCCTGGTTCGAAAGCTCGCGGCACGTCATGACTGATTCCGGCACGGGGCCATGTCGCCATGGCCAGCTGCGGCAGCCGCAGAACAGGCAACAGAAGAACAACACCCCCAAAAAACTTCGTCTGGCGGCACATTGTATTGGATCGGTTGACGCGTCTGGTCGGTTCATCAACACGGTCACGATCGTTTGGCGGTTCATGCGCATGCTGTTTGCGCAATCGGCCCGCCGATGAAAACGAGAGAACGGTTCGGTGCGCGCATTACGACCGCCGCACCTTGGGAAAAGGTCGCGGATCGTACCAAATCGAATCTGCTAGCAGCAATGTCAACACCGGCCGTCGGACCAGGCAATTGACCTGGTAATTATTGGGCCGCTTTGCCCTGTCCCCGTTGGAGTGTTAAGGTGTTGCCGTCATGGAATCTCAGCATGGGTTGTGAAAATCGTACGATGGGACTCCGTGCCCGTCGATCTGGAAGGCGATCCCGACAAGCGACGGGCTGGATGCCCATCGTACCGTCACGTCGAAAATCCTCTGGCGTTTCCAACAACATGCTCAGGAGGTGGACGATGAAACTTCAATTTTGGGGTGCGGCCGGAACGGTCACGGGCTCTATGCACCTGGTTCAGGTCGGAGATCGCCGGCTGGTGTTGGATTGTGGTCTGTACCAAGGTCGGCGGAAGGAGACTTTCGAACGGAATCGGCAGTTACCGTTTGACGCAGCGACCGTGGACGCGGTCGTGTTGTCACACGCGCATATCGATCACTGTGGACGCCTTCCTTGCCTCGTGCGTGCTGGGTTTCGCGGCCCGATTTATTGCACGGATGCAACACGGGATGTGGCAGGGCGGATGCTGCTGGATTCTGCCAAGATCCAGGCGAGCGATGTGAAGTACGTTAACAAGCGTCGTCGGCGTGAGAAGCAGCAGCCGTTTGAGCCCTTGTACTCACAGCGCGATGTGGCCGCGACCATCGAACGGTTCGTGCCAGTCGACTACGAGCGGTCGTTCGATCCCGTCGAAGGTGTGCGCGGCATCTTTCGCGACGCGGGTCACATGCTGGGGTCGGCCAGCGTTGCTCTGGATGTAAGCACGAACGGCCGATCGACGCGACTTGTTTTTAGCGGCGACATTGGCCGCCATGACACCCCGATCCTGAAGGACCCTGCCGTTTTGCCGGACGCTGATTTTGTGATCATGGAGAGTACGTACGGTGATCGATTGCATGACGAGCGCTCGCGG
Organism: uncultured Planctomycetales bacterium; assembly: GCA_963844115.1. Taxonomy (GTDB): domain Bacteria; phylum Planctomycetota; class Planctomycetia; order Pirellulales; family UBA7805; genus CS4-C045. The sequence goes on from CAWJNN010000034.1 coordinate 13,514, forward strand.
ATCCATGAAATCCTAAAAGACGTTGTCGAGCACGCTGTAGAAAATAACGGCAAATTGATCATCCCGGCCTTCTCGGTCGGTCGAACCCAAGAGGTGGTCTACAACCTGAATCAGTTATGGAATGACGGCCAATTGCCGGCGCTACCCATCTTTGTGGATAGTCCACTCGCCGTGGATGCGACGGATATCTATCGCGTCCACCCGGAGTGCTTTGATGAGGAAATGATCGACGCGCTTTACGATGAAACGGACCGTGATCCTCTGGGTTTTCGAAATATGCAATACGTCCGTAGTAGCAGCGAATCGAAAAAAATTAACGAACTGAAGGGACCGGCCGTCATCATCAGTGCGTCAGGGATGTGTGAAGGCGGCCGCATCTTGCACCATTTGAGGCAGCATATTGGAGACCCTACGACAACCATTTTGTTTGCTGGCTATCAGGCTCATAACACGCTAGGCCGCAAGATTCTCGACAAAATGGAGGAAGTGCCGATCCTCGGTCGGCGCTATCGAGTGCGAGCTCGCGTCGAACGAATCGAAGGCCTTAGCGCGCACGCCGATCGAAATGGCTTGATCTCTTGGGCCAAAGAAACGCAGCAAGCGGGTCGACTTAAAAAAATATTCCTGGTTCATGGCGAACCGGAGGCGGCAGCGAGCCTGGCAGAGGGACTTACCGATCAGCTAGGTGTAGACGTCGAAATTCCCACACGTGGCGAGCAATTTGATCTAATCTGAGCCGGATTGTTTGCCGGCTCAGGCCGGATCGGCATCTTCGAGGATGGGGGCCAGCAACTGCTTTAATTCCTGGCGCACCGACGCGACCTGGGAAGCGTTTGGATCCGGCGCGACGTCGATAAAATAGTCGTCTTCGATGCCCATCATTTCCTTCACATCGTGGGCGCACCCGGGTCGGCATCCAAAAAGAGCTCAGCCACTTGCCAATCGAAATCCCAAAGAATTTCCGCCGCCAGGCATTCGATGAGGATTTCCCAATCGGCCACTTCCGGCGAATCCGCAGATGGGAGATCGTCGATTTCTTCTTCCCTGCAGGTAGCAAGGACCATCTTCCTCCAGCTCGGCGCTCGCGTTTTACTCCTACCCCAGTCGTCCCCGCCGCCGAAGAGTTCCTCGTCGTCGATCTCGATTTCGACCGCCTGCCGAACGGCCGAGTAGAGTACCGCTGCGGTCGCGTCGATCAGCGAACTTTGAGAGGGAGCTTCCGATTCGATCGAGAGCAGCGCAGAACCGACGCGCGAGACAGCAAAACCATTTGCTGCTCCCAGCTAAGCTGATCAAAGGGAGGAACATTGAACTGCCAATGCGTCGCCGTCCCGTCGGCCTTTTGCTTGACGATGTCGGTTACGAATGCCAGTGCGTTGCGAATCAAAACCGCGTGAGCACCTTGAAGGATTCGTGCGCCGTCCCCGGTTATCCACATTTTCGCTACCCTCGTGATCGACGAATCTGGACCACTAGTTATACGCCAAGCTAACGGCGTGGGCGAGGGTCCGCGCAAGTGGATGCTTGCAGGTGGGCGCAAAGGCGCGGGGTCCATGGTAACGGTGAGTCGCGTGACTAAACGCTCGCCGGCTGCCGGTTCGGTTCGTCGGCAGCAATCTTTACCAGCAGTCGCTCTAATACCAGCCTTGCCCGGTCGGCTGCCGAACTTTCGGATTTAAGCTGCAAATCCGCCTCCAACAGCCACGCGTAGAGACTGCTGGCGCAGGCGGCGACCCAGCCGACGTAGCTGCTGTTCCGTTTTCGAAAGGAAGTACGGCGGAACACCGGCTTGTTCGAGCACCGTGCGCAGTGTGGCCTTGCGACCCGCCGCCGCGGCATCGAGGAAAACACGAGAGGCGGCGGCCAGGCGTCGTAGGGATGCGGATATCTGAGCAAGAATGGCAATAGGATGTTCGCCGGCCTGTATCAAGCGTTCTAACTGGGCGAGGGTCTGGGGTGCGTTGCCTGCCAACGCGGCATCCAACATGTCCCAGGCTGTCTTCGCTCGCCAGCCACCGGCCATATCGCGCACCAGCTGCACCGAAATCTTGCCGTCGGCCAGCAACGCCAGCTTTTCCAGTTCCTGCTCCAGCATCCCCAGTTCAGGACCCAGGATTTCTATCATTTGCTCCGCCGCGCCCGCCGTCAAACGCACGTCGTAGCTTCGTTTCGCCTCGAGGTTCAGCCACTTTACAATCACTTTGGCGGACGGGGTTTTGCAATCAATCTGTAAGCCACTTGAAGCAATCGCTTTGTAGAGTCGCGTAGTCTTAGGCCAGGTTTTGACAGCGAGTATCAGCGCTCCGTCGGTATCCGGTCCCGCGACGTAGTCTTCCAGCCGGCCGCGTTCTTTACTGACCAGGTCATCGGCCTGCTGGATGACAACCACCGAACGTCCGCCGCCGAACATTGCAATCGTTGCCAATTGATCCTTAACGTCACGCCACTCGACGGCATCCCCATCAAACCGCGAAACCGCAAATTCGGCGTCGGGGCCCGCGGCGAGGGTTTTGGTGAGTTTCTGGACCACCTTACGTTGCAGGTGAACGTCTTCGCCAAAAACGACGTTGACCGCCTGCGGCGGGTTTGGGTCGGCGTCGGCCAGATAATCTAGTGCTGGTACCGGTTTGCCCATCGATCCATCTCGTGTCGGCGGAACTGCTCTATGGGCAGTATATCAGTGGGCAGTATATCAGTCCGGTCGCCGGATTGCGTAGATGCCGGCAGAAGTCCGCCTGCGACCTGGGTGAATTGTCGTGAAGCAAGCACGCTTCGCGCCAAGATTACTCGGTATCGATCATCACCCACACGTTCGGCAAATCGCCTGGCATCGGTTCAGACGAGGTCGTTGCGACGCCGCGGTGAAGCAAAAGGCGAAATCCGTAAAGCCCCTCGTTCGGGACCGTAACATGAAACGGCGATTGTCGATCGACGTCGGCTCCATAATACGTCCAGCTGCGGCCTGAATCGCTGGTTCCCCACAATTCGGCTTTCAGAATGGCGCCTGAATTAAGGTTGCCGCGTTGGGTGTCACCGGGATCAGACGATCGCGTCAAATACGGCAGCTCAAACGTTGTGGATGGAAACGAGAGTGGGTAATTGGTGCCATTGGGGTCGACCGGTTGCTGCCGTTTGGGAAGGGACCGTCGTTCTGGTAATTGAGCGGCCACGTCGGGGCGACGTTCTGGCGGCGTCTTGTCAGCAACCGAAGCCGCGGGCTGGCGCGTCAGCGGCGCAGGCGTCCCCGCTGACTTTGCGGCCGTACGGTCGGATACGTCCGCCGCTGGCGCCGAGGACTCCGGCCCGGTAGCCTGCTGCTCTGTCGGTTCGGACTTCACCGGATCTTGTCGCCTGGTGGGCGGCTTCTTTGCCTTTTGCTGGTTGGCAATCTCCGGTGATGGATTATCGCTTGCGGGTTGGTCCGGCGAATTGTTTTCGGTGGGTAGAGTTTTGGTGGCCCGCGACGGCGCCGCTCCGGATTCAGTTACCGCATGTTCATTCGATCTTGCACCTTCAACCGTCGTTTGTGCGGTGACCTGGTTACCTGCCAGATCGGTGGCCCGGATACGAACGGTAAGCGCGGTATCTTCAGCTGTCGAGTTCCACGTCGCTCTGTTCCATGGGTCGGCGCCCTGCCCTGCCCTGGCGGACGGATCAGGACTTGCATTTCCGCCTTGCGGTTGGAACTCATTGGAATTGGTGCCAGGCACTGGCTGCCAGTCCGTCGAACCGGAGAGTTGGTACTCGATAACGACCTGACGGGGATCCAGATAGGCGTCATGGACTTGATAGGCGGCATGAATTCGTCCATCGATATCTCGCTGACAGCGCAGTTGGACGGTTGGTTGAACCGTGTCGATGACGACTCGCAGTCCCGGTTTGGAGATTTGCGCTCGACTCAATTGCCCCGAAGTTTCAACGGTGCGGACTAAAAACCAGTATTCGCCATCCGCGTCAGCTTGAAATGAAAACTGGCCAGCGTTGGGCCGGGCGCGGTTAACAAATTGCCAGTTTACGCCACGATCTTTGGAGACATACAACAAGACCTCGCGTGGCGCCGCTCCTGCTTCGGCCGCGGATGCCACCTGAAAGGGAATCCCAAAGGCGCGGTGTTGTGACATTACGACACCGGCGGACGGCGATTGTGCGCGAACGTATGTTGGCAACCCTGGCAGACTGGCCATGGAGCATGCGATGATCAGCGAAACGGTGCAGTTCTTCATGGGCTATTCGACCGCGCGGACAATCTCTGCAAAAAATATGTACTTTTGGTGGTATCGGACCGACAGCGGATGGGCTTGAAGCGGGCCGTCTTCGATCGGTGAGCTCTGCGGGATTTGCCGTGGAGATTGCGGGATTTAGCAACTTTGCGTGGCGAAGCGTACAATCGAGCTTCCTTGGATGCACGGAGGAGCGGCCACCGCCAGGCGCCTTGCCAGGTGCCTTGATAAGACCCGTGGGAACAGCTGTGGAGAACCTGTCAATCGTCCAGTGCGCGGGCAGCGACGGGCGACGCGTGGCTGGACCGTCGCAGGAAGTGTCAAAGTGCGTACGAGCGGCCTATTTAAGCGGCCTATTTAAGTGTCCCCGTTGTTGATCTTACAATTATTACGCGTTGGGTTGGTGACGGGCCGGAGGCAGGTCCGAGGCCAAGTCTCTGTTTTACGGTGGAATGACCACGCCACGAACCAATGTTGAAATAGTTACATAGTAAACCTTTACGATCGTAATCCTGGACTGGTCCCTAGGGAGTATGCATAATGTTCCAGGTAGCGAATGTGAGACAGCCTTGCACTGGGGCGCAGCCGCTGCCGCCCAGCACAACACGATGGTCGAATTGCTGACAGATCCATGGGTTCGGCTGTTTGTGCTGTCTACCGCGATTGTCATATTGATATTGGCTGGTGGATACATTGCGTCAAAGTGGCGCGGTACTAACGACAACGACCGAATGTCCACCCAAGAAATGCTAACCAAATTCAGGGAAATGCATAGCGAGGGTGTGCTAACCGATGAAGAATTCCGAACTATAAAATCGAAGCTTGCTGGTGACATCCAACTAGAGTTAAAGGATGCCGACAAACCGGCTTGCGACAGTTCAAACGACAACTAGGTTTGGCCCGCTAAAAAGGGATTACGGTTGGCCTGCTCGCTGCGACTTTGCTGGCGAGCGCTGTTTGCCTTCTCGAGGCTGGCGGGGTGTGGGACGCCCCAAACTTCGGCGGTTAATCGTCAAACGACTCGAGCGACACCTTTGATTCTACTGACTCCGATTTTGAAAGATTCCCAACAATCGACAGCGATTTGAAGACGCCGGCCAGGCGCGAGATTTGAAAGGAGACAAGATGCCCTCTGGACGGGACAATGTGGGTGGACGACGAGGTGCTAGCACCACGAAGAAGAATGCCTTCTGCTCGTTTTGCCGCAAGAGTTATCGTGACGTAGGACCGCTGGTCGAAGGGCCGGGCGACGTCTATATCTGTGGCGACTGCATCGAGCTCTGCCAGTCCATCCTGGACCAGGAACGTCGTCGACGCGGTTCGACTCGGCAACTCTTCTCGAAAGTCCCGACCCCACGCGACATTGTTGCTCATCTGGACGAGTACGTGATTGGTCAAGAACACGCTAAGCGAGTTTTGGCCGTCGCTGTCCATAGCCACTACAAACGACTGATGGCCGACGACGAAGGTTCGGACATCGAAATTGATAAATCGAATATTTTGCTGCTAGGCCCCACCGGCTCCGGAAAAACGCTGTTAGCCAGGACCCTGGCCAAAATCCTGGACGTGCCGTTCGCGATTGGCGACGCCACGACCCTGACCGAAGCGGGTTACGTGGGTGAGGATGTCGAGAACCTGTTGCTCAAGTTACTGCATGCCGCGGACTTCGATCTCGAAGCGGCCCAGCGCGGCGTGCTCTATATCGACGAGATCGACAAGATCGGCAAGACCAGTCAGAACGTTTCGATTACCCGTGACGTTTCGGGCGAAGGTGTCCAGCAGGCGCTGTTGAAGATGTTGGAAGGCACCACCGCGAACGTGCCCCCACAGGGTGGACGGAAGCATCCCGAACAGCAATACATCCAGATGGATACCACCAACATCCTGTTTATCTGTGGCGGAACGTTTGTTGGGATCGACAAGATTATTGGCAAGCGGATGGGTAAGCGCACGATCGGCTTTGGTCAGCAAGCTGGTATTGATGCGGAAATGGACCTAGCGGAAACGCTGCCGCACGTGAACAGCGACGACATCCTGGAGTTTGGCTTGATTCCGGAATTGGTCGGGCGACTGCCTGTTCACTCGGCGTTAATGCCGCTTTCCGAAGAATCGTTGATACGTGTACTGACCGAACCGAAGAATGCATTGATCAAGCAATACGAAAAGTTGTTTGCGATGGAAGGGGCCGAGCTCAGCTTTACCGATTCGGCCCTGCGGGCGATTGCTCGTAAAAGCCAACTGCGCGAAACAGGTGCTCGCGGTCTGCGGTCGATTATTGAGCAGGTGATGTTGGACATCATGTTCGAATTGCCCGATCAACCGGATGGCGGAACCTTCGTGATCTCAGAAGATATTGTCGAGGGCCGCGTACATCTCTTCCCGCAGGCCACCGAAAAACAAAAGAGTGCGTAACGTTCAAATCCGTCGCCGCGTAAGCGCCGGCGGAGGTTAAGTTTCGCACGCGAAAAAAGCGGGGCCTGGCATTGGCTAAGTCAATGACCAGGCCTCGTTTTTTTTCTTGCGCTATTGGCCGCGTATTCATCCCCATCTTCATCGCCAAGGGAATGCGCCATATTTCTCCCCACTGGTTTCCCCCAACAGGCTCCCCCCCAACAGGTTGGTGAAGCGGGATTTTTCCTGGGAAATGACGCTTGGCTACTTGACGATTTCTCCCCTGCCGCCATATTCAACTTCTTGACGATTGCGATAGAGACGCTGTGCTCTCTCTGGCTGCGGTCATATCGGGTTTGATTCCTTAAGGACGAATACTATGCGACGAGCGAAGATTACGGTAATTGGGGCGGGCAATGTGGGTGCGACGACTGCCCAGTGGTGCGCCGCCGCTGAATTGGGCGATATCGTCCTGTTGGATATACCGCAGACAGAAGGGATGCCCGCTGGCAAAGCGTTGGATCTAATGGAGGCGTCACCCATTCTCGGTTTCGATGCCAAGCTCGTTGGAACGACGTCCTACGACGATACGGCCGGAAGCGATATCGTCGTCATTACGGCGGGTTTGCCTCGGAAGCCAGGCATGAGCCGCGACGACTTGCTGAAGACCAACGCCCAGATCATGGCGTCGGTCTGCGAACAGGTGAAGACGAAATGCCCGGAGGCCATGGTGATTGTCGTCAGCAATCCCTTGGATGCCATGGTACAGAAAGCCTTTCAGATGACAGGCTTTCCCAAACATCGCGTCATGGGGCAGGCCGGCGTGCTGGATACGGCCCGCTACCGCGCGTTTCTCGCCATGGAGCTGGGCGTCAGTGTCGAAGACGTCCACGCCATCCTGCTGGGCGGTCACGGCGACACGATGGTTCCACTACGCAGCTGCGCGTCCGTCAGTGGCGTCCCAGTTAGCCAGTTGATCAAACCAGAACGTCTGGAAGAAATAATTGAACGAACGCGCAAGGGTGGCGGTGAAATCGTAAGTCTCTTAAAGACTGGAAGCGCCTATTATGCCCCAGCTGCCGCAACCGCGCAAATGGTCGAAGCGATCGTTCGAGACAAGAAGCGACTTCTTCCGGTCGCCGCTTATTGTGACAGCGAATACGGCGTTGGCGGCTATTTCGTGGGAGTACCAGTGATCCTGGGCGCGGGGGGCGTCGAACGAATCATCGAATTGGAGTTGGCGGAACAGGAACGAGCGGAATTTCAGAATAGCGTCGACGCGGTGAAAGCGTTGGTAGCGTCGATGAACGAACTGGTATGACGCAAATAAATAGGAATAGATGTTGACTCACCGTCCTTGGACGGCGTAATTTTTGGTTTGCCATACGAGGCAGGATGGTTGCAAATGCCACGAGGGCGATGCCGACGCGATCATCGTTGAAAAACGTTGAAGAACTTTGTTGATGCATTGACGAGCACCGAGTGATGTTGCGCAGCGCATTAGCCAGCCCAATTTTATCCGTCCCATTGATTGCGGCCGCCCCATTGATGGCGGTCGCCCTTTTGATTGTGGCAACTGGCCTTGGATGTTCGGATCGTAGCCCGACGATGCATCCTGGCGCATCCCGATCTCGGTCCCCTGGCGGACAGCCAGCCGTCACTCCTTCCGCCTCCCCTACCACTTCCATCTCCCCTTCCGTTACCTCGACAGGATCTCCGATCAGGGACATGGATGATATTTTCGACTACCGCTCGTCTACTCCCGCGCACGAATGGCAGTTCCTGGTCTTGCATCACACCGCGACCAACGGCGGCAGCGTCGCTGCGTTGGACGAGGGGCACCGGAAGCGCATCGATCAGTTTGGCAGTCCCTGGCTGGGCGTCGGATACCATTTCGTCATTGGAAACGGGCGAGGCATGCCCGACGGGCAGATCGAAGCGACGTTTCGTTGGAAGCAGCAATTGCACGGTGCGCATGCTGGCAGTCAGCGGCACAATCGCGATGGGATCGGCATCTGCCTGGTGGGTGATTTCGAGCAATCAGGACCGACGACACGGCAAATGGCTGCCGTAAGCCGCCTTTGCGAGTGGCTGATGAAAGAACACGACATTTTGCCAGCGCGCGTTTTGCGTCATTCGGATGTGGCGGCAACGAAATGCCCTGGCCAGCTATTTCCGTACGAGGACTTTCTGAGAGATATCAAGACGGAAGCCGTCGCGGCGGCCGGCGAGTTTAATACCGATTCCTTTTAACGAGATTGCAACAGGCCTCTAAATTATGAATCGTTTGATCGCCCAAGAACCATTGCCTAAACCTATGGGTTCCATACAGCGCACGGTATCGACGCCAGGTTCGACCCTTGATTCCGAGCCAGGTGTTGTCGTATTCGCGCCGCTGCATTACGAACCGAACTACGCCTACCCGTTGGTAGTGTGGTTGCACGCAGAAGGAACGGACGAACAAGACCTCTCGCGAGTGATTCCGCGGATCAGTATGCGTAACTATGTCGCAGTCGCACCGCGTGGTACGTTGACCCTGCCTTCAACCAGCATGACCGACAGCGACCGGTCCTTTGGTTGGTCCCAATCGGCAGGCCAAATTCTCATCGCACAACAACGCGTGTTGTCGGCAATCCGCCAGGCAGAGCAATACAATATTCATAGCGGCCGGGTTTTTCTGGTCGGACAGGGATGTGGTGGCACGATGGCGCTGCGTCTGGCGATGACCATGCCGGAGCTGTTTCGCGGCGTCGCGTCGCTCGACGGGCCGTTTCCGACGGGCAATACTCCGCTGCGTCGTCTGGCGGACATTCGTCGTCTGGAAGTTATGCTCGCAGCCGCCCGTAAGGGAGGCCGACATCCGTCCTCCAGTGTTTGTCGCGACTTGCGTCTGCTGCATGTCGCAGGGATCGATCTCACATTGCGTGAGTACCCAAACAGCGAAGTTCTGGATCGGCAGATCTCCGGCGACGTCGATCGCTGGATTATGGATGTCGTGGGACGCGAGAAGCAGGCGTCGGTCATTGCGTCTTGATCGCTAGTTTGGAATGTACGCTAGCATGATCTTGATCCTGGTCGGGGTCCCGCCCCCGCCCCCTTCTGGTGACGAACGCATATGCCGTCGTAGGGTGGGACAAGCGTGCGAAAGTCCGTGTGGGCCGGCGGAAACGGCAATCACACGAAAAACACTGTGTAATCCTCGGCGAAACGTTAAACCAGCACGCGCCGGCCCACCACGAGCGCCGTTTCCTTGTCCCACCCTACAAGTGCGACGCATAATCCGGGCTAG
>CAWJNN010000035.1:0-9341 GCA_963844115.1 uncultured Planctomycetales bacterium
CCTCTCCCCCAAAAGCTTGCCGACCAAGATCCTTTCCCAAGGCCAACGTTATCGCCGGCAAGCTTTCGGGGGAGAGGGGACTTGGAATCGACTGCGGCCTGATGATGGGGACAAGGCGATCGCGTTCGGCTTGGTGATGGACAAAAACCGTGTCGGTATTTACCCTTAACCGATATTGTCTGAACCACGTTGCTGGCGGCGTTGGGCACTTGCGGCTGGACCGCTGATCTGCGGTCCCCTCTCCCCCGTCGTGCTGCCGCCAAGCATTACTCAAATTTGTCGTTTGCGTTATCGGCAGCACGATGGGGGAGAGGGATAGGGTGAGGAGGAACACCGGCAACCTTGGCAATGGCAACCACGACCGCCTGGGCGTCGTTCAAAACATCCTCGTTCGTAAACCGCAATACCTGGAATCCTTCGGATTCCAAATAACGCTGGCGACGCGCGTCTTCGTCCTCGACGTCTTCATGGTATGCGCCGTCTATTTCTATGACCAATTTCTTTTCCACACAGACGAAATCGACGATGTAAACACCAATCGAATATTGTCGTCTAAATTTCAAGCCTCCTAACCGCCGGTTTCGCAGCGCTGCCCACATCAGTTGTTCCGGTTTAGTCGACCGTGTGCGTAGCGCCCGGCGCCGCTGTTGGGGCGTGTATTCGGATTCTTCTGAATGCTTAGTCACGAAAACTTTCCCCCCTCACCCTAACTCTCTCCCCCAAAAGCTTGCCGACTAAGATCCTTTCCCAAGGCCAACGTTTCGATCGGCAAGCTTTCGGGGGAGAGGGGACTTGGAATCGACTGCGTTCTGGTGGCAGGGACAAGGCGATTGCCTTTGGCATTAACTCGTTGAGGGGACAAGGCAACTGCCTTCGGGTTTAACCAATGAAGGGGCACGGCGTCAACCAATAATGTCGTGAATGACATTGCCGGCGACGTCGGTTAGGCGAAAGTCGCGGCCGCTGTAGCGATACGTCAGGCGGGTATGGTCCATGCCCAGCAGGTGCAGGATCGTGGCGTGCAGGTCGTGCACGCTGACGCGATTCGTGACGGCTTTGAATCCGATCTCATCGGTCTCGCCGTAGGACACGCCCCCCTTGGTGCCGCCACCGGCCAGCCAGGCGGTGAAGGCATGCGGGTTGTGATCACGGCCGGGACGTTGGCCTGTCTGGGCGACCGGCAAGCGACCGAATTCGCCGCACCAGATGACCAAGGTCTGATCTAACAGCCCGCGCTGATCGAGATCGGCCAACAGGCCTGCAATCGGCTGGTCCGTTTCGGCCGCGAACCCGGAATGATTTCCCTGGATGTCCGCGTGCCCGTCCCAGCTGAGCTGATTTTCCATGCCGCCGGAATAGATCTGGACAAAACGAACACCCCGCTCGACCATCCGCCGGGCAGTCAGACACTGGCGACCAAAGTGCGCGCAGTCTTCGTTGTCCAACCCGTACAGCTTTTGAATATGGCTCGGCTCGCTCTGGATATCCAACGCCTCCGGCGCCGCAGTCTGCATCCGGTAGGCCAGTTCGAAGCTGCTGATTCTGGCGGCCAGGTCGAGATCCACCTTTCGGTCTTCCAGATGGTGTTGGTTAAGCCGCGAGATCAGGTCCAGCTGTCGTCGCTGCTGGGCGTCGCTCATCTCGGCAGGCCGCTTCAGATTGTCGACCGGCTCGCCCGTGGGCTTCAACCACGTACCCTGATAGACGCTCGGCAAAAACCCGGCCGTCCAATTGCCGGCGTGTCCTTTGGGCAAACCGCGTCCCCTCGGGTCGGACATGACGACGAAGCTGGGCAGGCAATCGCTTTCACAGCCCAAGCCATAGGTCACCCAAGCGCCGGTGCTGGGAAATCCCATCCGTGTCATCCCGGTGTTCATCATGAACAGCGCCGGACTGTGGTTGTTGCTCTTGGCGTAGCCGGAGTGAATAAACGCCATCTTGTCGACGTGCCCGGACAGATGCGGGAACAGGTCGCTGACCCACTTGCCGCACTCGCCGTGCTGGCGAAACGCAAACGGCGATTTCATCAGGCCGCCCACGGCGTCACGAAAGAAACCGGTCTGCGGATCCAGGCCTTCGAGGCTTTGCCCGTCGCGTTTTTCGAGTTCCGGCTTGTAGTCCCACGTGTCGACCTGGCTGGGACCGCCGTTGATGAACAACCAGATGACGCTCTTCGCCCGCGCCGGAAAGTGGGGCTGACGTGCCGCCAGCGGATTCGCGCGTGTTTGTGCCGCATCCGCAGTGCCGCCCAACAAACGCTGGTCTTGCAAGATACTGGCCAGACCCAACATCCCTGCGCCCATCCCACAGCGGCTCAGCAGCTCGCGGCGCGAGAGTTCGAATGCGGCTGTCTGTCTATTCATGATGTTATTCGACATAAACGAATTCGTTCAGGCTGAGCATTGCCTGGCAAAAGTCGATCAGGGCTAATTGGCGGGCGTCTTCTTGCGGGCGAACCGCGTAAGAATCCGACTGCTGCTCTAGGAAGGCGACCGCAGCCGCTAATTCGGCCGATCGCGGCGGACGTCCCAGTGCGACTTCGTAAAGCCGCCGCACCGCGGCCTCGGATCCCATGGCGTACTGCGATGCTACCCGCTGGCCAAGGCCCGTGGCATAGCTGCGAACCTGCGGGCTGTTCATCAGCATGAGTGCCTGAGGCGCGATGGTCGTGCTGACTCGTCTTCCCTGGCTGACCAGCGGTTCGGGCGCGTCGTAGAGTGTCATGGTCGGCATCAGCTTGCTGCGCTTGATGGTGAAATAGATACTTCGCCGGCGGCTGTTGGCGTCCAGCGTGCCGGGGCCGAACATCTGATTGTCCAGCAGACCGCTAACGGCCAGAAAGCTGTCACGAACGATTTCGGCTTCCAGCCGCCGCGGCTGGAATCGCCACAGCCAGATGTTCTGCGGATCGATCTTTGCATCGGACAGATCGTAGTTCGAATCCTGCCTATAGACTGCGCTGTGCATGATCAGCTTGTGAATCGGTTTAAGATGCCATTCATTGGCAATCAGCTGCGCCGCGAGATATTCCAGCAGCGCGGGATGCGTGGGGGGTTCAGCCTGGCGGCCAAAGTCGTTTGGCGTCGCCACGATGCCGCGTCCCAAGTGGTGTTGCCACAGCCGATTGACGATAACACGTGCGGCCAGCTGGCCCGCGCCGTCGACGTCGTCGGTGATCCAATTCGCGAGCGCCCGGCGGCGATAGCTGGTCCGCCATTCTTCGGGCGGGGTCTCTTGCCAGTGTTTTTCCTTGCCCGACGCGCGCATCAGCACCTGCAAGAAACCCGGTGACGCGACGCCGTCTTTTTGGTTGACGTCTCCCCGCTTCAGAAAGTATGTCGCGGGATAGAAGGGCTTGAGCCCACGTTCTTCGGCGGTGTGTTTTTCGTGCGGCAGGCCTTCGCTGGTGACCAGGACTGTGGCACGCTCGCCGCCGGGAACCAGCGGAATCTCGATTACGCTGCGGACAGTGGTCGTGAATATGGAGAGCATCCGATAATAGTCGGCTTGCGGGATGGGATCGAATTTGTGGTCGTGGCAACGGGCACATCCGATCGACATGCCCAGCATGGCGGCCCCCGTCGTGGCCAGCATGTCGTCCATGGAGTCGTAGCGGCTGGATTCGAATTCTTTTTCGGTGAGCTGTGTGGGAAAAACACCCGCTCCCAGAAAGCCCGTCGCCATCATGGCCAGGGGATCGTCGGGCGCGATTTCGTCGCCAGCCAGTTGCCAACGGAGGAACTGGTCGTGCGGCATATCCTGGTTGAGGGCCTTGATGACGAAATCGCGGTAGTGATAAGCGTGCTTGCGATCGAAATCGTGCTCAAAGCCGGTACTCTCGGCAAAGCGGGCGACGTCCAGCCAATGCCGCGCCCACCGTTCGCCGTAGTGCGGGCTGTCGAACAGCCGGTCGAGCAATTTTTCATAGGCCTTCGGATCCGAATCGCCGACAAAGGCTTTGATCTCTTCGGGCGTCGGCGGCAGGCCTGTCACGTCGAAGTACACGCGGCGGATCAGTTTCGCTGGGCTGGCAGGACCGTTCGGCGTCAACCCCTTCCGTTCGAGCTCGGCAAGAACGAAGCGGTCAATCGGCGTACGCAGCCAGGCCTCGTTCGTGACGCGCGGCGGCTTCACCGTCTGGACGGGGCGGAAGGCCCAGTAATCGCGAGCTGTGTCCGAGACGTTTTTTTCTGTCCAGGAATTCGCGGCAACATCGCGTTCCAGCAGCGGCTTGTCGTACGGTGCGCCTAAGTTGATCCACTCCGCGATCCGAGCCACCGTTTCATCCGACAACCTTGGTGCATCAACAGGCATCTCCGGTTCTTTGGTGTGCGTGATCAGTTTGTAGAGCAAACTGGTTTTTGCGTTACCCGGAATAACGGCCGGTCCTTGTTCGCCTCCCGCGAGCAAACCTTCGCGAGTGGATAAATCGAATTCCGATTCCAGTTCCGCACCGCCGTGGCACTGCAGGCATGTGTTGACCAGAACCGGCCGAACATGCTGCTTGAAGAGCGCGAGGCCTTTGGCCATTTTCCGCGAATGGGCAGGATCGAGCTGGGGTGCATTTGGCTGCGGTTCGGCCGCCGTCGAAGTCACACAGACGAGTGACAAACCGACGAGCAAAAGACTGGACAACAGATTCGGAAGGCGTTGGAGATCATTGAGTCGATTAATCGGACCTGGCCGTGCGCGGCGCGTTCGTTCGAATCGATTGAGAAGTTCGTGGAGGGATCGAATACCGTAGTATATCACGGTTTCGATTGCGGATTATTGACTCACATTAAAAACAGAAGAACCACGAATGAACACGGATAGACACGAATTTGCGGGAGATCTGAACGCCGGAACAAGCGACGCGCAGTTCCGGCGACCATCAATTCAATTATCGCTGCGCGCTCAGCAGCAGTAGGTCAGGCTCCGCCTGACGACTTCCATTTGTTCTTGTTAGGTGGATATCATTCCATTCGACTTATCGGCATGCGGAGCATGCCCGACGCGACTAGCTTCATTTGGCCGTAAAAACTGCTGCTGGTTCGGGCAGGGTGCGGTCGATCTCGTCGACGCGGTAACCGAAACCTGGTCCCTGGATCGTCTGTAGATTCAATTCGCCGCCTCGGCGGCGGTAAAGACCCGGATGCACCTGCGCCTCCGGTAACGAGGCTTCGGGATAGAACTGCATACTGTTCGTCTCGACGCCCATGATCGTTCCCGCATGGGCGGCCAGGCGGACGTGCGGAATCTGGGCGAGCATCGGGTTGGTCAGGTCCTGCACCATGAGCGGCATGCCATGCGCCTTGGCCCAGCAAAGACTCAACAGCGCGCCGGTCTGCGTCTTGCATGTTTTTAACGCCACACCGGACCAACCCAATGATCGTCCCAAGCGGACAAACTGCCAGTCGTGTGCGCTTTCGTCCAGAAACAGCGGCTTGCGCGCGCTCACGCTGTGGACGTCAATCGCATGCGCTTCCAGGTCGTACGGAAACGGTTGCTCGACGTACAACAGCATGTCAAAAATCAGAGGTTGCTGCTCGCGCAAGCGGTCGAGAATTTCATTAACATACGCAGGCTCGGTGACGGTGCAGTTAAAATCGGCAGTCAAACTTTCGACTCGTTCTTCCACGGCGATCCGGCCCACATTCAAGAGTCGGTCATAGTCCCAGGCTGCATCGTTGCCGCGAAGTTTGACCTTGAGACACTTCAGGCCATCTGTCCGTATCCAGTCGCGCAACAGGACCGGATAACCATCATCGGGCTCGTCCCCCGTCAGTTCGGA
The DNA here is from genome assembly GCA_963844115.1 of uncultured Planctomycetales bacterium. GTDB lineage: Bacteria > Planctomycetota > Planctomycetia > Pirellulales > UBA7805 > CS4-C045. The sequence continues at coordinate 5,774 of CAWJNN010000035.1, forward strand.
TTCTTCCAGAGGATCGAGTCCCCCGACCAGGTGCCAGGCCGGCAGACGTTCGGGCGGCTGGCGGACCAGGAAAGTCCTGCACATGCTGACCGCGGAAGTCGACGTCGTTGCCGTCGGCCGGAACGAGCAGGTCGGAGAGATCGCGAACAGGTAATCGGCGTTATACAGACTGTAAATATCGCGCTGGTGCAGATTGCCGTAGGCGTCATGCAGCGCGAGATCGAAAGCACTCAGACAAATTAGTGCGGCCAGGTAGGGCAGGGGTTCGTCGAGTTCCCGATCTGTTTGGGCTTCGCGCGGCTGGAAATCTTGCGCAAAGGCTCGGCAGCACGTCGCGCTGGAAATCATAGCCCAGTTCGAGCGGATGACCGCACTGGTCAAAGTCGGCCCAGGCCTTTGCCAGCTGGACACAGAATTCCTTGAGTGCCGCGTGGCGAGGTTCGTACGCCAATTGCGAAGGCCAGGCCCATTGCACCGACAGCGGCGTTTCCCCCCAACCTGTGGCTGTTCGGCCGGATGCATCGCGAACGGTTACTTGGGCCCTGGCGCAGGTGACGCTGGTCAGCGTCTCCGATCCGAATTTTAACGGGACGCGGACCTGTACGGGCAGGAAGTAAAGCGCGACGGACTGAACGCGTACATCGGTTGCTTTGCGTGTTGTCATGGTCCCAATCAAGAAATAGCCGACACCTCGACCCGAATATACACAAACTGAACATTTCCGGTCGGGCGTCTTTCACGTACCTGACTGTTTACTACAACCTGCATTCCACGTGACGCGCATCCCGTTGGGATTGCGGTTAAACGAGTCTTGGGCTAGGCCCCACTCTGTGGCCGAGCGGTCTGGGCTTTGTCCGGCACGGGTCGATCGAGTGCCCAGCACACGGCGTTCAGCAGCATCTGCCGAAAGGCGGGAACACGGAAGTCGTTTACGTCACCTAAACACGTGTAAAAAACGCGTTGCCCCTTTCGATCGTTCGTCCAGGAGGCCGGCTCGTTCGTATTGTCACGTCCGTCCACACGCCCTTTCATCAGGATCACGGAGGTCGCGGCCATGTCCAGGTTGCGGTAGAGGTGGGAGGTGACGCGAAATTCGTCATTGGGCACACCTTGCATGATGGGATGAGCCTTGCCTTCGTCCGTGACTTGTACCAGCGTGTAGGGCGCCTGCGGGGGTTTGTTGCCATGATGACCCTGGTAATCACCACCGAGCACTTCGTTGTCAAAATCCGGCCAGGCGGCGTAGGCGTCGCTGGGCAGGTCGGCAGCGAAGGCGTGGCTGGCCGTGCGAATGCCGACGATCGGCCGTCCCGACTGCACGTAATCGCGCACCGCTTTCAATTGGGATTGTTTCGGCGTGCGACGTCGCACGCTGATGACCAGCAGATCGGCGTCCTGGAGAGCCGCCTCCAAACCGGGGAAATCATTGCCGTCTTCGTCGCCCGCATGAATAAATGTCGTGCGGAAACCACGCACGTTCAGTTCATCCTGGGCGAATGCGGGCAGCGTCTTCTTGGTGCTGTATTCCTTTTCGCCAATCATGAACACGATGTGCGGCCGCGGGTCGTTTTTGAAATGAAACGCGGCGCCGCCCAGCAACTGATCCGAAGTGACGGTGGGGCAGACATGCTTTTCAACATGTTCGACGACCAGATCCGTACCTTGAAAATGGCTGACGTAGGGCCAGCTCTTGGGGTTGTACATCGTGTCGGTCAGGTCGCGCATCAGGACGACGTTCTTGCCGTTGCGGGCCATCTGGCGGAGACCGAAGGGCCGACCGAGCACGCACATGTTGGTATGCACACCGACCAGGATCACGTTCTGGATGCCGCGCTGCTCCAGCAGGTTCCAGATCTCGACTCCGGAATCGGAGATGGCATCGAGTTCTGGATCGATCTTCAATGTTTCAACCTGGCGAATCCACGGCGCCTTCGGGTAGCGTCCCATGCTTTTGAGTTTGGCGTGCCACGCTTCATGCTCCTGCGGATCGTCGTCTTCTCCGCCATCCGAATGATCGATTGGGTAGCCGATCTTCTCTTCCGTGGCGTCCTTCCAGTTGCACCACTGGTCGATATCCTTCGGAACGTTATCCGCGGCAGGCGCCTGTTGGGCCCGCTTACGGGCGGGGTGATCCGCGTAGAATTTCACGCAAGAGGAAGGTGCATGAACAATCAGCGCGCCGCGCTGGCGGGCCTCATCCAGTACGCGATTCATGCGAGGCGCCAATTCAGCGCCGCGCTGCGTGGCGTTTAGACAATGGTGAGCGTCCCACATGTCGCACACGATGACGGCTGTTTTCTTCGCGTCCCATTGCTCGCGAGCCTCGACAATCTCCCACTGCCCATCTGGGTTTTCAACGCGGCTGCGCTTGGTGAGCGTGATGGTTTGTTGTTCAGCAAAACCCGCTGAAGTCAGCGTCATTAGAATCGCAGCCGTTGCAACGGCCAGCCTGGAGACAACAGGTTGGGGGATCCGACTTCGCATGAGAGAGTACCTTCGGAGGGGGTGGGTATTAACGTGCGGCGTGCGATGGTTGCGCTTCGAGCGCGAGGGGGGGGATTGTGCAGTGCGCTTTACGGCACCCGGATTCCACTGCGGCCACAGCCATTTTACGGTGGGCACGCATGGTGTGCTACCTGCTGTATTCGCCTTGTACTATCGCTGGTAGACGGGAAGTTGGCGGTACGAAACGGTCATCGAGAGGATCATCATAGCGGTGTGGTAACCGCCATTCGACCAGGAACCGTTCGCTGACTGTTTGCCGATGATACGAGGATACATCTGCTCGGCCCAGCTAACCCACTTGTCGCCTCCAAGCTGAAACATGGCCTGGGAACAATAGTACTCTGCATATTCCGGATGGCCCCCCAGGTTACCGTTGCGATGCTGCAGAATATAACTGCCGGCACCCGGTAGCGCTTCATGTTCGTGCTGCCCACTCAACGACAAGCACAGGAGACCAACACCCGTCATCGCCGCGTTGGGCGAGGGACCGCTGTAACCAAACCCGCCTGATTTGGGATCATGGTTTTTCAAGACGTATGTGACGGCATTGGCAATCGCTTCATCCGGGACTGGAGCGCCGTTAAGGCGTGCGCTACGTAGTGCCATGATCGCCCAGCCGGTCAGCGACAGATCGCTGTCCGTGCTGGTCGGACTGTAACGCCAGCCGCCGACATGTGGCAGCGGTTTTGGGATCTCCTGGGCTGTCAGAATCAGCAATAAAGCGCGCGATAAGGCTTCCTCGATTTTTTGTTGTCGGCGCGGGTCGACCATGCCGGAAACCTCCGAAAGGAACAAGGTGGCGATGCAGTGCGCGTACATCTTGTCATCGGGCGTGCGAACCAGGTACCCGTTCGGTTTTCCATCGCCGCCCTTCTGCTCTAATTCGAGCACATAATCGATACACTTGTTGATATGCCTGCCATAGGGACCCAATCCGGGAGTGTGGCCGGCGGACAGAAACGCCATGCCGGCCAGTGCCGGGACGGCGGTCGTCGTGCCGTGTTGTCCGGGGAACGCGCCATCTTCCGCCTGGGCTGCGGCTAACCAGGCGAGACCCTTGTCG
>CAWJNN010000036.1:0-22256 GCA_963844115.1 uncultured Planctomycetales bacterium
TCATTTGGTCCTGATCGAAAGGCTGAAACGGCACGGAGTCACTGCGACGTTCCAACACCTCCTCGGGTTGGATCGTCCACAAGACGCCGTCCTCGGCTCGAATCAGCCGGCCGCCGTCGGCTGCCTCGACAACCAACTCGCCGGCAATTTCCTGCCGTTGGCCGTCCCGTTCCAGGACGACGTGCTCCAGCGCAAGGCAGTTCCCAGTTGACACGAGGACAATCATCCATGGCAAGGGTAAGCGTTTCATGGTTCCATTATACCCTGCGTCGTGCTATCCAAATTCTAATCGACGACACACGAGGATGACGACGTGGCGAGCAACGCGAAGAAACCGATTGTGCACAGGCACAAGGCAGCCAATTGGTCTTCGACACCGTAGTGCACCAAGCCGAAAAATCCGCGTGGCCGGGTACGCGTGATCCCGGCGGCAGCACCAAGATACTGGTTGCCAGTCGCCCATCGCGATGGTCAAGCCCACGAGCCAAGCGAATAAGAAAATGCTGACCGCGTAACGGCACGATGAGGTGCGTGACCATGCCGATCGCACCCACACCGTCCAGTTTGGCCGCGTCCACCAAGTCTTGTGGCAGCGATCGAAGGCCATGCCAGAGAACAGCAGTGTAGTGGCAGCATCGAATGTCACTGGCCAGGCAGGGCGCAAGGATCGTCCGATCGTAGAGGTACACCAGCCACGGCCATTCCCGTTGGTTGAGCAACTGGATCAATCCAAGCCCCACCACGGGGCCGGCATCGCCAGGCATGCGGCAAGCAGGATCACGGCCCCTATTTTGGCGACTTGCGAAGTGCGTGACCGCCAGGCCAACCATCCACCCATGCGACCGCGGCGAGACTGGCAAGATTCCCAATCGCCAGCGACCAGCCGAATTCCTCGGCGAACTTGATGGTGCTGGCGACGCTCCGTCGGTTACCACAGATCGAGCACGCCCTTCGCGGACCAACGGCGGAACGGCGTTCGTCACCCACTTGCTAGACGACGATGCCCAGTTTCACGATAAGTCCGAATATGGCACTCCGACCAGCCACCCAACCGCGACCATCACGGCCAGCGATAGCGGCCATCGGCAACGTCCCAGCGGCACGCGATGCGATGCGATCGTCCAGGAAGCCCCCACCTGATCGCTCAATAGATAGCTGCTGATCAACCAGGCCATGCCGGTCGCTGCAGCGACCAACAATATCCCGGGTAGCACACGCAAGTTGCGGCAGGCGATTCGGTTGCAAGATCAGCGCGTACCGGCAAACCCGAGAAACAGTTCCTCCGCGTACGTTCGAATCTGAAACACGTCGGTCACTGTCATTTCGCCCGCCGCAACCACTCCCGTCCAGACTGTTGCGGCGACGGTGGTGGTCAGCGACAAGGGTAGAGAGATGGAAAAGGCATCACCCGCCACCACGAGCCGGATAATTGAGCCGCTTCCTCGACGGTCTGGGGTATCAGCAGCAAGCCCATCCCACGATGAACACGACCCAAGGCAGGGCAGCGGTGGCGTGAATCCAGAGGTGCCTCGCCACCTCGCACAGCGCCGACGATCCTAACGGCCGATAGCCCATTTGCCACCAACCCTGAGCGGCCCGAAGGTGGCTTGCCAGCCGGCGACTTGTAGGTAAGCGGCACGAACAACAAGGTCGCCAACAATATGACGCGCGATACGACGACCGAACAGATCGGTTCGAAAGAGCATCCACGCCAGAATACACCCCGACGGGGACGGCAAACGACAAGGTCCCCAAGGACCAACATCAAGGTGTTGCGCACCAGTCGTTGACCCGAGGCATCCATCGCTGCCACGGACAAGACGCTGACCATGCCGACGACTGTGGCAGCAGTCCAGAAAAGGCTCGATGGCCGTTGGCTGCCTAGTGGTCATCCGTGATTGTCGACGGAACGGGTCCGATGGCGAATTCGGAGAGGCATTGTAGCTTGACTCGCGGACGGCTGGCCGGCGCAATGATCAGTATGCTTCGCCAATTCAGAAGCGACTTTAGCGGTTTCGATTTGCAGCGGCAAATCCATTGTAGCGGGTGCAGGCGTCTCCAGGCCCGTCCATCTGTCGCTGAAATGCCAAATTCAGCTACGGGCCTGTGGAGGTTTTACCACTTGAAGTACTACCGTTGTCGGCTCGATTTCGCGTTGGCGCCGATCCAGCGTCTCGGTCAGACGAGCGACGTAGGTCATGCTGCTTTCGGGGCCATTGAAACCGACGGACTTTTTCGTCCCATTCGAGCGTCCGGCGCGAATCACGCCGGCGTCGATGTCGAACTTGATTTCGCCATTGGTGAGTCGTTGGACGAGTTGCGACTCGATGCGCGGATCGTCGACTGGCGTGAGGACTTCGGTACGCATGGAAATCGTCGCGATGCCGGTTTCGACTTTTTCCAGCCGATACAGCTGTCGTGTTTTGATGGCCTTGTGAATGCCGTCGGCGTCGCGGACGCGGACCACGCCAGGCGTCGACCACTCGGCAGAGTTTTACGGCGGCTGGTCGGGAGCGGCACCGGTGATGCCGCCCGTTCCCATATCGAATTGCGGCACGTTGTCCTGGCGATCGAGGATTTTCCCAGACGGATCGATCGTGATCACCGAGAGAGGTTTGTTCGACCATTTCGGCGACATGGTCATATTGCGGTGGCGGTTTTTCGTCTTTGCGGCTGTCGTAATGGATCGGATCTTGACCCTCGGTTTCCGACCACATGTCGATGTAGTTGATGATGTGCGTCAAAACGGCGTTGCCGTCCGCATCGACTTTGTTTATCTGCCACGACTTGCCGGAGGAACTGCGGGAGTGGCTTTCTTGATGCGGTGCCTTGCACCGACGTCTTGACCGACGCCTGATGAACAACGACATACTTTAGGGTATCGCCCGGTATGAGTTTGTATGCCAGTTGGTAAGTGTGATCGGTAAGTTTCGTCGCGGAGGCGTGGAATGCTTCGAGAGCTTGATTTTTCTCCGGAAGTCGCTGTGCGTGAACCGCCGTTGTCGAGACGACCAGCCCAGCGACGACACCGAAGAGAAAGAGACCTTGGTAGAGCAGTTTGCGGCTTTGCATGGCTTCCTTGCCTTGTGCGATTTGCTTGGGATTCCGCGTCTATTTAATTTTTCCACCCCAACCCAGTTTTTGGTTGAGCGTTCGATAGTAACCGTGACCTGCGACTTCGATCAATTGAAAGCTCGGTTTGGCCCGTCGGATCGTCACGCGGTCGCCCGTCTCCAGCCGTCTGAGCACTTGACCATCGACCACCACGGAGGTCGCGTCGTCAGGGCGCAGGGACCACCATTTCGTAGAGCGCGATCGGACGAGTCGACGACCGGTCGAACCGTCAACGTGTGTGGACTGATGGCCGAGATCACGAACGCCTGCAAATCCTTGCGAACGATTGGTCCGCCAGCCGACAAGTTATGCGCGGTCGAACCGACGGGCGTGCTGACGATCAAGCCGTCGCAACTATATGTGGTTGCCAACTCGCCGTCAATGTAAAGTTCCACGTCCATAATCGAATAGGGCGGACCGCCCAGGATTGCCGTTTCATTCAACCCCAGCGACTCCGCTGAGCACCTCGCCTTGATTGACGACCGTACATGTAAACATCAGGTGATGAATGATACGGCAGTCACCGGCACAGACTTTGGAAAACACATCGGCCACTTGGTCGGGACGCAGGTCGGCGAGGAAGCCGAGCTTGCCGAGGTTCACGCCCATTACAGGGACTTGCCGCTGGCCCATTTGTCGGGCGGCTGCGCAAAATCGAACCGTCTCCGCCGAGGACGACAGCAAAGTCGACGTCGTCGGGTGTTTTGGTTCGCGGTTGCGGCTCATCGAAGGCTGATACTGGCATCCAGATCGACGAGCACGACGTCGGCTGCGGCCGAATGATTTGTTGCAGGTCGGCCGCCGCCTCGGACGATGCCACTTTTGCCTTGACTCCCAGGATGATGACCCGCGGGCGGCCGCTGGGCCGCTGACTCCATGCCACGGCAGATGCGGAATCGTGGCTCATCACGACGGACTAGCCTTCCACGTGGTCGTGTTTTTCCACTGCTTGGCGACAGGCCCGGGCGATGCCGCCGGCATCGAGACCGAGGTCGGCCAGTAGTTCAGCCCGCTCGCCATGTTCGATGAACTCGTCGGGAATCCCCAGTCGCCGGATTCGACTGGTGTCGAGCCGAGCGTCCGCGGCCGCTTCGAGAACCGCGCTGCCGAATCCGCCGGCCAGTGCGCCTTCTTCGACCGTGATCACAAACGGACTGTTTTCCACCGCATCCAGAATCATTTCCCGATCCAGCGGTTTGACGAAGCGGGCGTTGATGACGCCGACCTCGAGTCCCTCGCTGCTTGAAGCGTTCGGCGGCGGTAAGGCAGTCATGCAGTTGGGCCCCACAGCAGACGATCGTGCCGTCTTCGCCGTCGCGCAGACCGTTCCGCTTTGCCCAGTTCCAGCGGACGGCGTGGACCATCGATCAGTCGACAGCGGACGTCTTCGGATAACGAATCGAGCTCGGCGACGGCAGCTGTCAGAGACAGCTCGACCATGGCTTTAAGATCCGTCGCGTCATCCTGGCACCATCACGACCATGTTGGGAAACATCCGCATGTAGGCGATGTCGAACACGCCGTGATGCGTCGGGCCATCCGGGCCGGTGAGCCCGGCGCGGTCCATCATGAAGGTGACCGGCAAGTTTTGCAGAGCGACTTCCTGGAAAATCTGATCGTAGCTGCGTTGCAGGAACGTGCTGTAGATGTCGACGATCGGCCGCAAACCGGCCTTGGCCTGGCCGGCGGCAAACGCGACGGCGTGCGATTCGCAGATGCCGGTATCGAAAAAGCGATCCGGGAATTCATCGCGAATCGGTTCGAGCTTGTTGCCCTGGCACATGGCGGCGGTCATCACCGTCACCCGTTCGTTGTGCCGCATCTCGTCGCCAATCGCGTCGCGGGCGATGTTGGTGTACGTCGGCGTGACTCGATTTGCGAATGCGGAATCGCCGATCTGCTTCGCGGCTAAATGCCGGCGGCGTGTGAAAGAACACGGGATCTTCGGCAGCCGGCTTGAATCCGTGACCTTTTTCGGTCACGACGTGCAGCAGGACGGGCTCTTCGAGATCCTTGACCATCTGCAGGTACTTGCGCAGCAGGCCGATGTCGTGCCCGTCGATCGGGCCGATGTATCGGAAGCCCAAGTTCTTCGAACAGCATGCCGCCATGCAGACCCGCTTTGACGCCTTCTTTGAGCTGTGCGCAGGAAACGTTCGGCCGGATCGCCAAACACCGGCACCTGGTTCAGCATCTTGACGACTTCGTCCTTGAGGCCCGTGTAGAACGGAGTCGGTCCGCAGGCGATCGAGATAACTGGCAACGCCGCCCACGCGCGGACAGATCGACATCTTGTTGTCGTTGAGGATGACGAGCACCTTTTTCTTCAGATCCGCCGACATTGTTCAGCGCTTCGTAGACGATGCCGGAGGGAAACGCTCCATCGCCGATCACCGCCACGGCGCGGCGATCGGTTGACCCATCAGAGTCGTCGCCGCTCTCAGGCCGAGCACCGTCGAGACGCTGCAGCCGGCGTGACCGGTCATGAACAGGTCGTAATCGCTTTCGTGCGGGTTGGGATAACCCATCAACCCACCCTTGGTGCGGATCGTCCCAAATTCGTCGAATAGCGGCCGGTGACCAGCTTGTGCGGATAGATCTGATGTCCGGTGTCCCAGATCAAGCGGTCGCGGCGAAAGTCAAATACGGTATGCAGCGCAAGGCACAGTTCGACGACGCCCAGGTTCGACGCAAAGTGTGCGGACCGCGTGGAGACGAGGTTGCAGAGCACTTCCCGCACTTCCGTGGCCAAATGTCGCAATTGGGCAGGGGACAAACCGTTAAGGTCTTGAGCCGATTGAATGGTTTTGAGAATCTCGGTCATGGTGTCGATGCAGGAAAAATCGCGGAGAATTTAGGCCGTTTTCGGTCGTGTTGATTGGCAGGGCACAGACTTGCCCGCGACAAGGACCGCCGGGGGAACCGCATTTGGGCCAGTTTGGTTAACTTATAGGTTAATTCGGATGGACCTATTAGATTGTTCGGCCTTTGCCGAGGAAATCGCAATTTTCCCCTGGTAAGGACATTTTCCCCATTTTTTTTAATGGGCCCGGCTGACGACGTAACGGGCCAGGTTTTCCAGGCCTTCTGCCAATTGCCCAAACGGGGTCAGGGCGGCACAAGCGGCGTCCATCAGCGAGGCGGCTTTTTGCTGGCTCGCCTCGATTCCGTACAGTGCCGGATAAGTCGTCTTGCCGCGGTTCGCGTCTTTTTGGGTCCTTTTTCCGATCACTTCCGCTTTGCCGACGGCATCCAGCAGGTCGTCGATGATTTGAAACGCCAACCCAATATGGATTCCATACTCGGTCAACGCCTCCAGCTGGTCGACATCCGCTTGTGCCACCAGACCGCCACAGCCGCACGGATGTGACAAACATGGCGCCCGTTTTGCGTCGATGAATGGCATCCAGCATCGCCGCATCCGCCTTGATCGTCTCGCAGTGCAAATCGTCCGCTTGGCCACCAACCAATTGCGTTGCCCCGGCGGTGCGTGCCAGTTCGAGACAACAGGCGGCGGCAACGTCTGGCGGTTGTATGTCACTGGCCAGGATTCGAAGGCCCGAGGCTGTAGGGCGTCGCCGGCCAGAATCGCCGTGGCCTCGCCGAACTTGATGTGACACGTCGGCAGCCCCCGCCGGGTATCGTCGTCATCCATGGCCGGCAAGTCGTCATGGATCAGCGAATAGGTATGAATCATCTCGATAGCGCAGGCGGCGGGAAGCGCTTGTTGGAGGTTCCCGCCGCAAGCTTTCGCGGCCAACAATACCAGAATGGGTCGCAAGCGTTTACCGGGTGTGAACAAACTGTAGCGGATGGCATCGGCCAGGTGTTGAGGACAGCCGGGACCAAAATCCGCATAACGGCGCAGTGCAAGACTCGATGTCGGCAACGAGTTCTTGGCCCGGCAAAGAAGTTGTCTCAGTCAACGTTTGCTATCCGCGGTGTAGTGACGGAGGATCAGCGATGTATTCTAGAAGAGCCCCTTCGGAACGTCTACATTGCCATCACCGGCTTGACTCTTTGGTTTCGGGGTTGTCACGTGTTTGGCGGTGCGGCGCCGACTGCGATTATCCGCTTTCTCCGAGAGCGATTCCGCGGCGTCGTCGGAAAACGGTGCTGTTTGGGGTGTGCCGTCCGCATCGACTCCGCTAAGGATTTCGACCCGTGTCTCGGCTTGCTCGAGTAGCTTGTAGCATTGCTTGAGGTACTTAACCCCGTTTTCATATTGCTCCAGGGAGTCGGTCAGGCCCACCTGGCCTTGTTCCAGCTGTCCGACGATTGCTTCCAATTGGGCCAGCACCGTTTCAAAATCCAACTTTTTGACAGGTTTGTCCGGCTGCGGATCCGTTTCGTCGGCGGATTCGTTTTGTTTTTCTTCGCTCAAGCTAAATTCCTTACGTGTTGTGTCCGGAAGGATTCAACGAAACAACGGCACTTACGTGGTGGCTTCCAGACGCCGCGATTTTTTGTCATGGTGTCGCAGCGATGTAGCGAGTAAAAGCTACCACTACCATACGAGACCCCTCCCTCTGTTGTCGAGTGAGGCTCCAAATAGCAGTTTCGTCCCCGTTCCGCTTTTGCGGTCACGGTTTTCGGATGGGGGACCATGGAAGAGCGGCCGGCCGGTCAGGGTTTGTGGCGAGGAACTGGAGCCACGGCGTTTCACCCGCGCGGTGACCATGGCGTCGGGCCGTTTCACCGACCAATTGCTCCAGCGAAGGATGGGCGTCCCCATTTGCTCCGCCATTTTGTCCAGCGAACGATTGGTCTCCCCAATTGCTCCTCGCGTAGGGACATCTACGTAGGACATGCTTTAGCCTTAGGTTTACCCACATCTCGCTCTACCATGCCCCCACCGAGTTTACTAGTTTACTCGGTGGAGCAATGATTTTGCACTAAACCGCGTTCCGTCTTCCGTTCCGCCCCCGCCGAGTTTACTCGGTGGAGCGATGATTTTGCACTAAACCGCGTTCCGTCTTCCGTTCCGCCCCCGCCGAGTTTACTCGGTGGAGCGATGATTTTGCACTAAGCGTGCCCGTTTTCGTGCGTCTTCCCTCTCAAAGCCATTGACACTTACCGCTTCCGAGTTTACTCAAATCTGTGGTCTATATCTTAGTGCAGAATCATGCGCTCCACCGAATGAATTCGGCGGGGGCGAGATATGTGTAGGACATCTTAGTGCAGAATCATGCGCTCCACCGAATGAATTCGGCGGGGGCGAGATATGTGTAGGACATCTTAGTGCAGAATCATGCGCTCCACCGAATAAATTCGGCGGGGGCGAGACCTGTGCGGGACTCTTCACCAAACCGCTTCCGTTCCGCCCCCACGGAGTTCACTCGGTGGGGGCGAGTACTTTGCTTGTTAGTGCAGAATCATTCGCTCCACTGAGCAAAGCTCGAAGGGGGCGGGCAAAAAATGTGGGTAAACCGAAGGCCTGGACACGCTTCAGCTTGTCCGCGTGGACGGACATATTCTGCACAACCGGGCGGTGCGCCTTGGCTCGGACAAGCTAAAGCCTTAGGTTTTGTTGGCTGCGTCGTAACCGTCAAGCATTGCTTGAAGTTTGGTCCATCCGCGATAGAGTACTAGCCAACCCGGTGGATGGTCGCTCTTTCGGTTTTGATGGCCACCGAGACGCCCCAACGCATAGAAGAATTCATGCACTGTCAGGTCCAAACGGATTTCTCGATAGCGCCACAGACTTAGTACTTTCACGTAGTCTGCCGCCAAGATCGTCGTCGCCCGGCGTGTTTTGGCATCGGGGCGGCGGCTTGCGTCGCGCAGGTTCAGAAGCGTGACAGCCAACACCGACAACAAAGCAATCGCAGGCTCCAAACGCGCCGTTGTTGTGAACTGCATGTCTTCAATTCGGCAACCTGTTTTTTGGGCTTTGTGATATTCTTCCACAATCCAACGTCGTTCGTACCAGCCAATCACCCGCCGCGCATCTTCGATCGTTTGCACCGGTTCATTGGTCAGCAACATCCACTCGATCGCTTTTTCACCTGCAGGAGGATTGACTTCCGTGACCTGCACCACGTAGAGCGGCAACGGATCATCGCCATGGTTGCCAGATTTGGCGTGCGGCGGACATACCAGCACGGGCCCGCCACGCACGATGAACTCGGCATCCTTTCTAGCCTTGCGTCCGCGTTGTGCCTGCACGTCCATCGTGAAGCGGCCGAGTTCCGGCAGGCTGTGCGCGTACTCCTTCAGGTAACGCTTCGACCCGACTGGTTCGTGACCTGCATAGACCTTGCGTACTTTATGGGCCCGCACGACAAAGCGTCGGCCGCTATGGGATTCGTGTTCCAAAAACTCGAAGGTATCGGAACCTTGATCGGACACATCAATCAGCTTGGTGTCGCTGGGCAAATGGTTCGTTCCACGCAACCACAACAGGCTCTCGCGTGTTGCACGCTCACGGTGTTCGGCCAGTGTTTCGTTTTCAGGCACTTCATCACGGCAATGCAGGATTTGATCCATCAGACCCAGTAGATCGCCCGTGTCGGCTTCGACGGCCAGCACGTTCTGGCAGATGTAGCCACGGTGAGTGCCTTTGCCGATTTGTCCCAACTCGTCAGCCAGGGAGGTGAGCGAAGTGAAATCGAGTTCGGTGGCGTCGTGCAAGATGAGCACCGGCCCCTGACAGTCCGCGATCCGCCGGAGAGTATGCTGGCGGGCAGCGTCGATAAGCGCCTCATGGGTCACGTCGTCCGCGTCACAAAGTCGGTAGAACGCCCGCAGATCAGCCGGCTCCGACAACTTGTCGGGGAGGGTACCACCAGGATGACGTTGCATGAGATTAAACGTCGTGACCAGCCGCGCCGTGCGTCGCCGGTCCCCAAGCTGTGCGTCAGCGAAAAGCGCCCGACCCAAATCGACATCCATTTCGTACGTAATCGACATCGCGAATAGCTCCTGAAAACGAGAAAAGTAGGATAGGTACTCATTGCGATACGCAACTACCTACCTAATTGCTCGCCTTACAAACGGCATGTAAAAATGACAAACCGCTGCCTCATCACGCATGGCCTTACGACAACAGGACTTCGAAACGCTTGCAACTACACAAACGGTAAGAAAAATTGTAAAAATTACTCCTCAATTTGGGGTAAAACCTAAGGCTTCAGCTTGTCCGAGCCACGGCGCACCGCTCGGTTTGAAAATATGCCCGCCCCCACGCGGACAAGCTGAAGCGTGTCCTACGAAGTCGCTCTGGGGACGCCCGAAACCCATCGCCTACGGCGTCATTTCGAGCCATTTCCATCAGCCCAGCCTGGGGTGGCCAGTTGAAAACTTGGGATTGACACGTCGTTTTTTTGGCAAGTAGCCCGTTCGTTTTTGTGCGCAGACCCCCATGAGCTTGCTCATGGGTGAATGAGGTTGGTAGCTACCAACACGATGAGAATCCAAATTGGCCGAGCGAGCGACGCGGCATCCGTGGGCACTCGCCGAGGCCGAAATTGAACCTCGCTGGATTTCGGTCTCGGAAACCGTGGAGAAGTGCACCGTCGCTCGCTCGACCAAATGTCCTTCGGGCGTTGTCAGGTAGCCTGCAACCTGATTCACCCACGAGCAAGCTCATGGGGGTCTCTTCAATCCAAGGACAAGGAGTTCGAATAACAACCGATTGGCCGCAACAACCTTGATGTCTCATCCTCAGGGCACGGATCTACCAGAGTGGTCTGCGTTTACACGATCCAATTGGATGCGCGTAAAACTGGGCCACACATTACGGACAACGCTGACAGAAAAATAGGAAGAATATCCAACACGCAAAACCCCAAGTTTTCAACTGCCGAGCCCAGCCCTGGCCCGTGCGACTGGCCCTCGTGGACCGCTTCGCGCGTCCGCAAGCGGATCGATTCCTAATCCGTCGCAGCCCCAGCGATCAGCTTGATGAACTCCGCGTTGGTTTTGAACTTGCCCAACTGTTTGGTCAGCTGCTCCATCGCGTCGACATGATGCATCGACGTGAGCGTGCGACGCAGCATCGTGACGGCGTGCAGCGTGTCCGGGTCGAGCAGCAGTTCTTCGCGACGCGTGCCGGATTGCGAGATGTCGATCGCCGGCCAGACACGGCGGTCGGCCAGCTTGCGGTCGAGCACCAGCTCCATGTTGCCGGTCCCTTTGAACTCCTGAAAGATCAGTTCGTCCATCCGGCTGCCGGTGTCGATCAGCGCGGTGCCGACGATGGTCAACGAGCCACCTTCTTCGAACGCGCGGGCGGTGGCGAACAGCTTCTTGGGGATGTCCATCGCCTTGATGTCGACACCGCCGGACATCGTGCGGCCCGTGTTGCCGACCCACTTGTTGAAGGCCCGGGCCAACCGCGTGATCGAGTCCATCAGCAGAAAGACGTCCTGTCCCATTTCGGCCAGCCGCGGCAGCGTTCGATGACCAGCTGCGAGAGCCGCACGTGGCTTTCGACGTCCTGGTCGAGGCTGCTGGCGATGACTTCGCCGTTGACGTTGCGGCGCATGTCGGTGACTTCTTCCGGGCGCTCGTCGATCAGCAGCACGATCAGCTTGACGTCGGGATAGTTTTTGCGACACCGCCTGGCTGATGTGCTGCAGCAGGATCGTCTTGCCGGTGCGCGGCGGAGCGACGATCAGGGCCCGTTGGCCCTTGCCGAGCGGCGTCAGCAAGTCCATGACGCGCGTTCGTCAGCGGCTCGGGGCCGGTTTCCAGCCGCAACCACTTTCCGGATTGATCGGCGTCAGCGAGTCAAACGGTTCTTGACGTTGACGTACTCTTCGGCGGGCATCCCGTCGACATCGATGATCTCTCGAAGTCGCGGACCTTGTTGCGTGCGAGCCTGCTGCACCATTCCTTGATCATGACCCCTTCACGGAGGCCGAAGTTTTTCGATCATCGTGCCGGGGACGAAGGGATCGGATCGGTCGCGAGCGTAGTTGTTGTCGGGACTACGCAGAAAGCCGTAGCCGTTGGGATGCAGTTCGAGCATGCCCGAGCCGGGTTCGGGCGGCATCGGTTCACCGTTTTCGGAAACCGGATCGGGCATGCCCGCCGCGGGTTCGACGGCCGTATCGCCACCGGCTCCTCGTCGCCTGCGTCCACCACGGCGATTTCCACCGTTACCTCCACTGCCACGACGATTTCCACCGCCGCCTGTGCTACCACCACCGCCACCACCACCACCACCACTACGGGTTCTGGTTCGTTTTTTCTTACCCATTTTCCCTCTCGCCGAAGACGAGTGTAAGTGATTGAAACATGCGCACGAGATTGATCCTTCTGACGAGTTGATAAAACCAATTGGCCGACAGGCGTGTTGCCCGTTTCAGGCGACCATGCCGACAGAGGCCTACATGATCGCGATTAGAAAAACTGAAGTACGTATCGCAAAGGCGAGCGTTAGATACACTTGCGCGATTTTATCATTTGCGTAGGCCCGTTACTTACGTAGGGCATGGGAACGAAATCCTTGCGGCGTTCCGTGAATTGTTTACGCGTTGCCAGCGAACCGGTGAACTCTGCAAAAACGACGAAGACTGCGGCCAAACTGATATGGTCCAAACCAAAGAACGAACTTCGCAAGAACCGCAGCCGAGGAGACACTCGCCTTGCCCCAAAAATCCCGGCGAATCACCGTGGGTCGAAGGGGATGCCCGTGGAGATATAATGGACGTGAGAGTGCCATTACTGCCAAGCAGAAATCAACTCTATAGCGAATCTTACTTATGTTATCGGCTGTGTCAAGCGGGAGCGTCCATTCATCTATTAAAAGTCGCATTTTTTCTGGAATTGGGCGCCAATACCTCCGCTGCGGACTAACTGCTTAATGCCCTCGCCGGGCTATCAAAGCACCAGTGCTGACAGTGATGGCGGTCAAAAAACGTCAAAATCCGGCTGGACCGTTACTTCTTCTTGTTGTGCAAAGTTTTCCCAGCCGATATAAGCACCGACGCTTTTCCTGCGCGAGTTCTCCTTGCGCGTTTAAGCCTTTTCACTTTTGAATTATGAAGGTCATTCCAATGCGTGGAATTACTGCCCGGGTCGCTCTGGCGTTCGCGATGGTCTTGCCAGCATGTTTTGCAGGTTCCCTTGCACGTGCCGCTGACATGGTTCCGTGGGTGGATGACATAGCCACCGCACAGAAAATGGCGGCCGCCCGAAACCAACTCATCCTCGTCCATTTCTCTTCCGACAACTGCCCACCCTGTCGACGGCTGGAAAACCACGTCTTCAATCGACCGGGATTCGGGCATGGCGCGGCGCAATGACGTTCCCGTCCGCGTCAACGTACCCGGTCTCGCCCGACCTCGCACGCAGATTCAACGTCGACCGTTGGCCGACAGACCTGCTGTTGACGTCGCGAGGCGAAGAAGTCCACCGCATGATCAGCCCTCAGGATCTGAACGATTACTTGCGAATTCTCAATCAAGTTGCCTGGCGAGTCAACTCACTGCCACAAGGTACGCCAATCCAACAGGCTTCTCAAGGTTTTCATAGCGACCGTTCACCCACAACGGTCAATTCCGCGTCTCCCTATCAATTCGCTTCCCAAGCCGTCGGAAACACCTCGGCAAATCATTTCAATCGAAATGAATTCCAGGCCAGCGGTCAGCCGCTACCCCAATACGCCTTGAACGATACCCCAATGGGGATCAGCTACGGGCCGGCGATCATGAATCCCGTGGGCCCCAACGCTACGAGCAGCCAAGTTACGACGAATCCAACCAGCTTTCCGTCCTCAATGCCCCAGCAAAATGGGACGGCCTATCCCGGCTATGCAACTCCAGGTTCGACTTTTCCAAACACAGGACAGCCGGCCGAGACGAGAAACAATCCGACGCAACAACAGATCACGTTAGCCCAACAGCAGGTCGCGATGGCACAGCAAAGCGCAGCGTCGCCGCAAGTGATCGAAAACCAATTCACCATCGCGCCGTCAGCGAGACCAGCGATCCATTCGCCGCCTACAAACAATGCGCCGCCCACGAACCATGCGAACATGATCCATGCGCCGACAAACAATTCGCCTGCGATCAATACGCCCATGAACCATGTGAGCATGGCCAATGCGCCGACGATCAATGCGCCTGGACCGCTCGTTCAGCCGTCGTTGAACGCACCCAATGACGTCGCCCCGCAGACTCCCCCACCGTCCGGTGTGACAAGCCAAATGGCCAGCGGACCTGCGTTGTCGGCACCTGCCTTGTCGTCGCCCCACGGATCCCTGGGCTCTTCGCCGCCAGCGGCCGCACCGCGACCATCACCCCAGACGGCCAAGACTGAGACACAACCCGGCGTCGAGATTGGTCTGGAGGGATTTCTGTCCGGTCACATTGATCGACCAAGACCGTTGGGTTCGGGGAGACAAGCGGTGGGGAGCGCGACACCGAGGACGTCTGTACCTGTTCCAATCGGCCGCCGCCCAACAGAAATTCCTGGCCGCGCGGATCAATACAGCCCGGCCTTGGCAGGCTTTGATCCGTGGTGTTCGCCGAACAAGGGCAAGTACGCTGAAGGCCTGCGAATGCATGGGATTCGCTACCAGGACGAGATTTACATGTTCGTGAGCGAAGAATCCCTCTCGCGTTTTGCCGAATCGCCGCAACGGTACACCGATATCGTTCGTCAAGCGATCGGAGCCAATCGCAAAATGCGGTAGACGCACAGCTACGTTGATGACCGGCGCAATCGCGAGATATGGACTCGGTAGTCCTCACGATTCGGATTCAAGCGTAGCGCCCGTTCGAAGCATCCTAAAGCCAACGTGGTTTGTTCCAGCTGCAGGTAGCTCTTGCCCATCATGGAAATGCGCACAGAAGTGATAGGGGTTCAGCTCCACCGCTTGCGCTGCGGCGATTATCGTGGCTCGAAAATTGTCCGTCATAAAATAAGCGGACGCCAACTGGTGATGGGACTCGGCAACGCACGGGGTTTCGCCAATAAGCTGCTCCGCCAATTCGATCGCGTCTTCGTAACGCTGCGTGCAATTCAGACTGCTTAATCGCCGCAGGGCGGCTTGCGTCGACTCCGTGCCCTCCCGAAGCCAGATTTCCGTGATCCCGTCTTCGGCGATCATGCGAACTCCGCGGTCGGGATCCCACAGCCTCGCCCCATCGTCGTGTTGCAGTTGTAATCGCCGACAAAAGTAATCGCCAATATCGCCGCCCGTCGCTGGTGCACACTGCCATGCTGCGCGAGACGCTCAAGTGTCGCCGGATAATAAACCTGAGTGACGCTCGCGATGTACGCCGCGGAATCCAGGTCGTTCAAGTAAGCGCTATAGTACTTTAGCAGGACTGGCGTTCGTTGATCGCTCACAATTCACCCTCAAACCTGGATATCAACCGTTTCGGCGAAACGGTAAGTTAAACAACCAGTCAGCCTCGGAAGCTGGCGGCGTCAGCCAACGTCCAGGACTTGAGTTTAATTGTCACAACATTAGGAAAACAGGTCTTCGTCGAGGCGAATTTCGGTTTTTCCGTTTGAGGGTTCCTGTTATGACGAGCGATTCAGAAGCCGGCTGGAGGTTGAGCTTTCAACTTGCACGGATTACGTGTGCCTGGTCCTCGCGGTACTGAGTTCCCAGTTACGCATTTGCGCAATCGGAAACGATGAACTGGGGCAATCGGAAGCGGAATTCCGACGTCAGCTGACGGCCCCGGTGGGCGTGACATGGAGTGAAGTGCCCTTGCGCAAGCACTGGATCGACTGTCGCGTGAAAGTCGGGTGGTGATCTTTCTTGATCGCCGCGTCGACCCCAATTTGCGCGTTGCTGCAATCAAGGGTGCGTCGCTGCTCACGCGTTCTGATCCGGACTGGCGACGTGCTTTAATCTGGGGATGGCGGAGGTTGGCCCGGTGGTCTATCTGGGGCCGCAATTTACCGCGGATCGATTGACGACGTTGGCCGTTAAACGCAACGAGGAGATTTCCCAGCTGCCCGATGCGCCAGGCCGCCACCTGGCGCAAACGCGGTGCGTGGAGCTGGCGCCGTCTTTCGCAGCCGCGACAGCTGCTCAGCAGCCTCGCCGCGGAGAATGGGCTGACGATCAAGAACCTGCAGCGGATCCCTCACGATTTGTGGCCTCTGCGTGAGTCTTCCTCCGCTGACCTTGGCGGAACGGCTCACATTGTTCTTCGCCGGCTTTCAGATGTCCTATCGCGTTGACGATCAAGGCAACATTTTGTTAACCAAACTGCCCAGTGCCGTCGCCGTCGAACGCCAGTACCGCCTCCGCGACAGCGGCTTGGTGGACCGACTTCGAACGATGTTTCCGCAGGCCGACATCGAGGTGGCTGGAGACACACTTGTCGTCCGCTCGACCGTCGAAGACCAGAATGAGATCCGAAAGATCGTCAACGGCGAGAATCCAGAGAGTGCGGATACGACCGCCGCGGACGTTGATACGGCGACGGTCGATCTGGAACAAAAGCGTTTTCGGCTTCGTGTTGTCAACCGGGAATTTCAACCACTGCTGAACGAGTTGGCACGGACACTCGACTTGAAGCTAGAGATTTCGGACGACGTCCTGGTCGATGAGCAACAGCTCATTTCGATAGAAGTGCAGGACGCCACGATTGACGAACTAATGAAAGCCGTCTTAAAGCCGGTAGATTTGATTCACGAACGCAACGGCAAGACCCTGCGAATACGGCCTGTGCGCAATACCGTTGAATGAGCAACCATTCGTCACCAGGGCGAGGCAGGACGTTTCACAAAGAAATGCCACATCCCAACCACCCAACGCCGTTAAGCATTTTTCGGCGTCGCGCAGCGACAGGCGAGCCGGGCGGTGTGAACCCAATGCCATCTACGTGAACCCAATGCCATCTACTTTCGACCCAGAAGTGAGCGGTTCGCGTGAGCCGCCGGTTTTTGTCGTGAAAACGTACCCTCGCGGCACCGGTGGCTAGCGCCATTCCGCTCAAAGTAGATGGCATTGGGTGTCAACCCCTAGGTGGCGTTGCGAGTGGTTCTCACGATTCACTCATTGGAATGGTGGTGCAATACGCGTTCGAGCTACGCGTGTCTCGCAAGCCTACCCGGGGCCTGGCCAGTTGAAAACGTGGGGTTTTGAGCGTTTAATTTTCTTCCGACTTTTCTGTCAACTTTTTTCCGCAAGTGCGCAATGCGTTTCGCACGCTTCCGATTGGATCGTCGCGCCCCAATGCTTACTGACTCACTCCTGAGACCCGTCTCCTGGGGTGATGAAAACATCAAGGTTGCGGCCAATCTGTGCGCATTCGAACTCCTCGTCCTTGGATTGAAGAGACCCCCATGAGCTTGCTCGTGGGTGAATCAGGTTGCAGGCTACCTGACTTTTCAACTCGCCACCCGGGGCCTAACGGCACCCGGCTCGCCTACGATTCCTTCGGAATGCCGTGTGAAAATGCTTCACAGCGTTGCCGAGCCCGGCCAGGATCTCATGCTACCGTCCGCGACAAAAAAACCGGGCGTCATGGCCCGGTCACCTTTGAGGAAGCGGTTGCTTCACCTCCATCTCAAGCTTCGTCGTCGAAATCGACATAACTGCGGCGGTCCGCCGGATGCCACAGCGGTTGACCTTCGGCCAAACGCTGCGCCAGCGTGTTCAGTTTCTCTTGGCTGCCTGGCAGTGGGCCAGTTGACGTAAACTCGTCGTTATCGTGGTCTTTCGGTTCGAAATCCCAATCCTAAACTGAATCGCTTCGATAACTGAATGTGGCACGTTCATCCTCCTACTAGGTTGAGTCAATCTACAAGGCGGTCGAGTGATTGCGGTAATGAAAACCGACGGCCAACCAAACCAATCGTAAGCACTGTGACGAACCGACGAGTATCTGGTCGTCCTTAACCGTTGTCAAGCATTTTGTCGAAATGAATCGTCCCCGATTTTTGTCGAGATCGTCGTTCCGGCAGTGAGAACACCGTCATCGCGCGTTGTCCGTCGCGGGTGCCGATAAAGCAGTTGCCAACGAGCGATTCGCACTTTTCGCTGACAAATCGGGCCTGTCCGCCGGTCGTGCAAGCTGCCCCTGCGAACGGCGATGATGTCCGCGCCCAGCCGAATAACCTGAGGAACGGACTCCAGCGATAACGACCCGGCTAAGGCGACGAATTGGCGACCATCCCGCGCCGCCGTGATCCAACGGATTAACTCTCGCGAGGGATGCTGCTCAAGCAATGATTGCTTTGAATGTTTATGAAAAGTATCACTAAAGGACCTTGACAGCCGAGCTGTTGACTCTCTCGGATGACCTCCAGCGGGGCTGGTGACCGCGCCTTCGCCGCATCCGCATAAACGACCGCGATCGGTTTCGTCCCCGGAGGCAAGCTCTCCATCCATCGCTGCCAACGGTCGCGCCACGTCGTATTGCTCCTTCCGTTGTGCGGATCGAGATTTGGCAATTTGAAAGTCCGATCTTGGCAAAGCTCAGCTTCGCGTGAGGATCAGTGGGATTCCAATCACACAGCTCGCCGCAAGCCATGCTGAGCGGAACCCGGCTCGGCACGATCTGTTGAATGGTCAGAATGCTGGCGTAATCGTGGCGCCCTAGGGAACCACGTTGAGGCTCTTTGATGTCAATGATATCCTGCGCCGCCAGCCAAGGCGTCCATGGCTTCACGCTTGTCGCGGACACTGACTAGTAATTTCGCCATCCTATTCCTTACCGCCGGCCGGGAGCTTGGATTTGCGTTGCCGTTTCACACGTGCCAATTCCGAATTCAAGGAACGCAGCTTGTCCTCGGTAATCGCTTCGCACCAGGTCCCACGAATCGTGATATAGCCTTCCTTCCACTCACCTAAGGATCGCTTCACCGGTCGATCGTGCCAATCGCTGGCCCGCGCGAGCGCACGATCACGTTCGTGCTTTTGGCCTCGGCCGTGGACTTCAAGGCAGCCGTCCCTTGGCCTTGGAAAAAACATTCCACCGCGTCTAATGGGACGCGATAAGGCTGATAACCTCGCAAATAGACCAGCAAATGATCGGGGGTCACTGCCACGCGGGGCACAAACGCCATGATGACCAGGCCGATTATTATGGCGACGCTAAACACGAGAAACAAACCGGCGACCGCAAAGCCGACGACGCCGAGTGAGTTGTCAGGACGGGATACGAACATCACACCCAGGCACATGCTGGCTAAAAATACGGCAGGCGTCAGGCCGCCGACGATTAGTGCCCGTCGATTCGGTTTCAACAAGGTCTGTCGTGGCGGCTTGGACATCGTCGCTTTTTCTTGCCGGGAGTTGTGCTGCCTGGTTCCTCCAGCGAAGACCACGGCCGTACCCCAGAACCGGTGTGCAAATCGGCACACTTTCTGCTATTCTCGGTGCTTGATGCCCTATCAAGTTATCTGCCGATCGTTCCCAGTTCGATACCTCTTGGCGTGGAATGATCCGATTCGCGACGACTGTCGCAGAAAGTCTGCCTCGAGTGAAGTACGATTTTGTCAAGACTCCGGAGAAACTCACAGCCATCTGCGAGCGTCTGGAGTCCGCCAAATCCATTGCCTTTGATACGGAATTCGTGTCGGAATTCACTTATTTCCCGGACCTCTGCCTGGTGCAAATCGCCAGCGAAGAGGTGCTGGCCGTCATCGATGCCAAGGAAGTCGACGTCTCGCCGCTGTGGAAATTCATGGTCCGCGGAGACCACGAGCTGATCGTCCATGCCGGCCGCGAAGAATATCGATTTATCCGTCGGCGCGACCGACGCGATACCGACCGAATGGTTCGACATCCAGCTAGCCGCTGGCATGGTGGGGGCGGAATATCCTGCCTGATGGCAAGCTGTTACAGCGATTTTTGGGCGAAAAGCCCAACAAAGGGGAAAAATGCGCACCGACTGGCGCAAACGTCCCTTGAGCGATGCCCAGGTCGAATACGCGATTCAGGACGTCATCCATCTCATCCCGCTGCGAAATCTCTTGTTCGCCGAAATGAAGCGACTGCAGGCGCGTCGACTGGTACCACGGTGAGATCGACGCCTGGCGGCAGAAGACCGAAGACACGGAATCACGCACCCGCTGGCGCGCGTAAATGGCACGTCCGGATTGTCGCGCAAATCGCTGACGGTTGTCAAAGAGCTGTGGTTTTGGCGGGACAAAGAAGCGCAGCAACGAGATTGCTTGCCTGCGCCTGCGTTCTACGCGATGACCTCATCGTCGAATGGCCCGCCGTGCGCGTCCGGGGGTTTCTCAGATTCAAGCCATCCGCGGCTTTGAACGTCGCGATCTGCAACGACACTTACCAGCCATCTCGTCCTGCATCGAAGCGATCTCGCAGCCAGTGGATCGCAGCGAGCGGAACAAACGACCGGAATTGCCCCCCCAGATTGGAATTCTGGCACAGTTTCTCAACACGGCATTAACCAGCATGTGTAACTGCGAAAATATCGCTCCAGGGATCGTCGGAACGGTCCAAGACGTCCGCGACTTGATCGCCGAATCCTTGGGGCTCGTTCAGGAAAGCGACGCCTAGTGCCCCGCCTTGCTCACAGGTTGGCGTTACGAACTCGTGGGACATCGCCTGGAAGATTTGTTGTCAGGCAAATTGGCCCTGCGATTGACCGATCCGTTATCCGATCGTCCCATGACGTTTGAGTGATTCTTTCGGCCCCCAGAGGCCCGAACGGGGTTCTCGATGAACTTCTCAAGATTCGGTTCAACAAATCTGGTAGAACGGGGCTCCGGGCGGCTCGAGGCCCGTACCGTAGCGATCCAATTCGTACGGGCCTGGTGACCCGTACTACCAAGCATTGTGAGGAATCGAAAACGGGACCGAGAACACAGTGACAACAAAAGGGACCAGCGTCATGCAATCGAACGACGTTCGGCACGCCACCTCAAGAAATCGAACAACCGCGGCCCCGACGTCACCTCGTGTCCCGATGACCCGGTCGCGTCCCCGAGGTTTTACACTCGTCGAATTGCTGGTGGTGATTGCCATCATTGCCATCTTGATCGCGTTCTCGCGGACCGGCCGTCCAATTGTGCGAGGCAGCCCGGCGGACCCAATGCGCGAACAATCTCAGACAAATTGGACTCGCGCCTAAGTCACCATTCCGCCATCGGTACTTTGCCCTTGGGTGCTGCCTTGACCGAGGGAGCGATGTGGTCGGCGTTTGTGCTGCCCTACATGGAAGAGGCGAGCCTGCGAGACCTGGTCATTCTGCTGAAGCACAACCAGTATGCGAACAGCCGCCCTTTCTACCCGTATCCGGTGACCGATCCTTTTTTCAAAACCTCGTGGCGTGTGAAACGGTGATCCCGGTTTACCGCTGCCCATCGGCCGGACTGCCCGACACGAAATCAAAATTTGGCAAAATCTTGGCATCTACCAGTGCCAATAACTTCTTCTGGCTACCCGCCTTGATATTCAGCGTCCTGTTTGACTATCGTGATGATTTCCTGCGCGGTGTTTCTGATCAACACATCAGGTGCCACGACTTCTGCCTGCGCACTGCCCGTCATGCACAACAAAATAGCAATCAATTTCAACAAACTTTTCATACCTGCGACTCCTTAATTATTTTTTTCCGGCTCCGATGCCTTGCTGAACAGGAACTTGCCTATCAGATCTTCCAGCACCATCGCCGATTGTGTTTGCTTGATTTCCTCGCCTGCCTTAAGCATCGATTCATCTCCCCCGGGCATCAGGCCGATATACTGCTCGCCCAGCAAACCGGACGTCAGAATATTGGCAAAAGCAAAGTCGCTGACGTGATCAGCGAACTAGAGGAATACGGTATCGAGGTTCATGTACACGACCCGGTAGCCGACGCGGCAGATGCACTTCACGAATATGGAGTTAATCTTGAGGCATGGGAGGCGCTGCCACAAGCAGAGGCAATTATTGCAGCCGTATCACACCATGAAATTATCGCCCGGCCTCTGAGTGAATTGCTTGCCAAAGTAGCCTCTAAAGGCTGCTTCATTGATGTAAAATCACAGTTCGACCAATTAGCGCTGCGCGATTCAGGACTTAGCGTCTGGCGCCTCTAACGGGCTTGGTATGTTGCCACCCCTAATAATGAAGGCTATGTCACAGTTAAATGGTGGTTGATACATCCTGCATCACTGCGATGAAAAGTTTATTAACATATTGAATTTTAATAGTAAATTATAAAAGTAGATTCCTTCCCCCTGAAAGAGGGGGAGAGCGAAGCGTCGAG
>CAWJNN010000037.1:0-92489 GCA_963844115.1 uncultured Planctomycetales bacterium
GAGCACTAGTCACCAGCACCAAAGCGGGGCGCAAGGGCAGGGGTCGGTCGTCGAGATCGATGATGGCATGGGGCGGACCAAGTCCCCTGGCATTTGTTCGTGAAAAATTCTATAGTCGCCGGCCCTTATCTGTAGCCGCCGCGCTCGTCACGCTGTCCCGCCGCGGCGGGCAACGATTGTTCGCGCCGTCGAGAATAGACGTTCGTCGAAAGAAAGGATTCGATCGATGTCCCGATCCTGGATAATTGTCTGTGCCAGCGTACTGTGCGTCGCCACGATCGCGGGCTGTTGTTGCCGAGGCGGTAAACGGTGCGGAGTCTTTGCACCCTGCGCATGCGGTTATACGTACCCTCATTTCGCTGCACCAACCTATACGGAGCCTGCCCCGATCGTCCCCTATTCGGGTGGCGATCCTTACTACGGCGAACAACCGGTCATCGAAGGGCCTCTTCAGCCTTCGTATTCACCACCAGCCGGTACTTCGACAATGCCAGCACCTGGGCCATCGTACAGCTCGCCCCCGGTAGGCTCGGGAACTCGATAGGTCGGCAACACACGATCGTCGTGTGCCGGATAGTAGTGTGCCAGATTTCACGCAGAGGCCGCTCGGTTTTTGGGTAGAATCTCATACGCCGATGGCAGCCTCTAGTTTGCAAACTGGCGTGAACGCGCGTTTCGACACGATTCGTGGCAGAGGCACTTAGTTTGCCGCGAACAAGTCCCGCAGCACGAGAAAGAGCTTGTTCCGATCTACAATAGATGTCCGTCCGCCGCGGCGGATCGCCCGATGAGGTTGGTGCGATGTCGATGTCTTTCAATTTCTCCAAAGCAGGCAGCGGAGTCGTCCAGATGAAAGGTTCGATCGCACGTACGCGTCCGATCCAACGATTGCAGACGCACCTTGCAGACGTCATGGTCGTTATCCCGGCCCTGAATGAAGAGGCGTCATTGCCGCTGGTGTTGCGCGACTTACCCCCGGTCGGCCAGATCATTGTCGTCGATAATGGTTCGACCGATCGGACTGCCCTGCTGGCGGCCAAGGCAGGCGCGATGGTCGTTAGCGAACCTCGTCGTGGCTACGGCCAGGCGTGCCTGACGGGATTGCACAAGATTCGTGAATTGATCGCCGCGGGCGAGGCCCCACCAAGAATCGTGGCCTTTGTTGACGCGGACTATAGCGATCATCCAGATCGGTTAGCGGACCTGATCACCCCGATCCAGCGCGGCCGTGCTGATTTTGTGCTGGGTTCACGGTTGCTCGGTGAACGTGAACCGGGCGCGATGCCTCCGCAGAGCGTCTACGGCAATCGTCTAGCCTGTTTCCTTATGCGTTGCCTGTTTGGCGTCCGCTATACGGACCTGGGGCCATTTCGAGCGATCGACTACCGGGCCCTCTGCCGACTGGGCATGACCGACACGAATTTCGGCTGGACGGTCGAAATGCAGATTCGCCGCGCGCGAGAAGCTGGCCATCCTTGAGATACCGGTTCCGTACCGGCGTCGGATAGGACATAGCAAGATCAGCGGAACGTTCGGCGGCACCTGCAAAGCCGGTTTCAAGATCCTCTCTACGATCGCAAAATATAGCCTCCTCGCGCCACGGCAGTCGTATCGCCGGCCGCTCGGTACCACCGAGACCGCAAATGCTGCGAAAATCGCTGACGCCAACTAACCGCCAAACCTGCACGTCATAATTTCCGATCATCAATACTCCGCATCCCTCTGCGTTAAAATTACTGTTGCACGATCAGACTGAAAAAGAATTAAACGCACAGATACGCAGAGGAAGTTGATGGAGAAAGGAAACGATTGCAGTCTTCCGTGGCTAGCGGCGGTCTCGTGCGTGCTCTATGCCGCTATTTCACTATTCAGCACGAATTTCCAATTCAACGAACCGCTGCAGCTGCGACCGATTCCCATCGTCCTGGCTTACATGGGGCTGGCGTTTGTTGTTTATTTGCTCGCTCTTCGCACCGCACTACGTTTGCCCTCTACTCGCAGTTTATTGGCGTGGATTGTCGTACCAGCCATCGTATTCAGATTGATCCTATTAAGTTCGCCGCCAATTCAAGAAGTTGATATCTATCGCTATTTGTGGGACGGCGCGGTCACCGCTGAAGGCGTCAGCCCCTTTCGGTACAGTCCCCAGCAGGTTGCCGCTGCGGACACGAGTGACGAGCTTCCGCACGATTTGGCACGTTTGGTGAGGCGGCGCGATGCGTCACGCCCTCTGACCAAGATACTGGAACGCGTGCACTACGGTGAATTGCCAACGATTTACCCGCCGGTCAGCCAGGCCGTCTTTGCTGCCGTCGGACGAATTACTCCCGCCAGCGCGGGCGTGGCCGCTCGAATTATCCTGTTCAAATCGGTTTTGCTGCTTTTCGATCTGGGGACCATCGGGCTCGTTCTGGCATGTTTGTCTACCGCCAAGAAGCACCTTGGGTGGAGCATCGCGTATGCCTGGTGTCCACTGGTGCTAAAGGAATTCGCAAATAGCGGGCACTTGGACGCCATAGCAGTGTTTTTTTGTATGGCGGGTGTCTGGCTAACCGTTCGTGCAGCAAGACAACCAGCTTCGCCAGGTTTGCGAAACGTCGGCCGATTCGCACTGGCGGCTGCGGTGCTGGCGGTTGCCGTGGGTGCCAAGCTCTATCCGATCGTATTGACGCCGTGGTTCCTTGTGCTGTGTTTCCGCCGGCTGGGCATGTGGCGATCGTTGGCGCCCCTGGCTGTGCTGATTGGCTTCAGCATTCTGCTGATCTGGCCCATGTTGCCGGCTGCACGGTTGCCGGCTGCACGGTTGCCGGCTGCACGGTTGCCGACGGTACAGCCTGGTGACTCGATAGATCAGACGGTATTCGCTGATCGTGATGACGCGATACCCCGGCCGGAGGCCGACCATCGTGTTCAGGATCCGAGTCTCGGATTAGCGTCGTTCATACGGCGGTGGGAGATGAACGATTTCATTTTCATGCTGATCTTCGAAAACTTGCGACCGGCTGACGCGAAATTGAGCGTTTCGCCCTGGTTCCAAATATTGCCAGAGCGACAGCGGCAAGGGGTCGTCGGCACTGCGGCAGCAAAGCTGCGGCTAGGCGAACGGGATGCGGCCTTTCAGCTGGCGCACCTCATCACGACGATGGCGTTCCTTGTCGTGACCCTCTGGGCCGCAGCCAGGATGTACCACTGTGACGATCCGGCCCGCTGGCTTGAATCGGCCTTCCTGACTTTGGCGTGGCTGTGGTTGCTGTGCCCGACCCAGAATCCCTGGTACTGGGTATGGGCGGTTCCGCTGGTTGCTTTCGCCCGCAATCGATGCTGGCTGGCGCTGAGCGGACTGGCGCTGCTGTACTACTTTCGATTCTGGTTCGAATACCAGTGGCCCGGGCTTCCCGTTCTCGGCACGCCTTACCGCGGTGCGCTGTTCTTCGATTTCTGCGTAACATGGATCGAATTCGCGCCATGGTTCGCGGTATTGGCAATCACAACGATATACCGATCGAGTTCCGACTGGCTCGGTAGAAAAACGTCGATTCGCTGACCAATTTTCAGCCTCGGATTTATCCAACGCGGCCTCTGGCCGCAACCAACTCGTAAGACGGGCACTCTTGCCCGTCATCAGGGCAAACGGGCAGGAGTGCCCGTTCTACAGAAATTTGGGTGGTGTCCTACGATTGTGTAGATTCGATTTTTAGCCCGCGAATTACGCGAATGGTGCGCGAATGTCAGAAACCTTATTCGTGTCATTCGCGTAATTCGCGGGCTGAGAATTGTTTGAATAGCACCTAATTACGCGCATCAATCCGTTTGGAATCAACGGTTTTCGCAGCGCTACAAGAAAAAGCCCCGCCAGACGAACGCGTCTGACGGGGTCGGGTAATTTCAGAATTTATCGAGACAATCAGGCTGCTTCCGCATGATCATCGTCGTCGATTTCGGTTAAATCCTCCAACTCGTCGTCAAGGTCGGAGTCATCTTCGTCATCTTCATCGGACATATCGGAAGCGCCATCGGCGGTATCTTCTTCTTCCTCCTCGTAGACGAGGCCAAAAATACCGTTATAGGCTCCTTCAAGAAACTCGTGGACGGATTCGCTTTCCACATTCTGCATCAGGTCGGACAGCGTCTCCAGAACCTGATCGACTTCGTCGGTGGAAATCTCTTCTTCGATTTCTTCGTATTCCGCGTTGGCGTCATATAACTCGTCAGCAGACATCGTGTCCTCCTAAGTGCCTTCGGCTCCGGTTGTCAGAATGTTGGGTTTCAAACTGTCGGGCCTTCGCCGACCTCCACACTGATACCAAAGGTAGGCGACTAATACCATATCGGCTCTGAGCGGTGCAAGCTTTGGTGTTAACCGCCATTTGCCGCCACCCAATACCCGCCGAAAACTCCGCTTCGTTTTGGTGCGACGTTCGCGTAGAAAACTCGATGCCTACCCAAAAAAGACGCTCAAAACCCCGCGCCCGGAATGATGGCTCCAGCCGCCACGGTCCGAATTGGGACGATGCAAGCACGACCAGCGGCCCGGCCGGTACGTCCTCTGGCGCGGCTGGACCGGACTCCAAGCCATGCTCGACCGATCCGACCTGCCCATCGAAACAAATGTGGCAAAAGCTAAGGTCAAGCACCTCGACTACCCGCCGAGAGGTCCATCCGTTCAGGCCGATCGCCGCGGCTGCTGCAGGTCCGATCGGCGTGTCCGCCCCTCCTTCTTCTTCGTGTGATGGGGCGGCCTGAGGGCAGCGCCTTCGCCGAAGTAGTACTTCCGAGCTTCCGGGTTATTGAGCACTTCATCGGGCGTGCCGTGACAAAGCACCTGGCCGGCACGGATCACGTAACTTCGATCGGTAATCGCCAGGGTTTCCTGTTCGCGGTGGTCGGTAATCAAAATCGAGATGCCGCCGCGCGCAAACCGCGAATGATGTCTTGGATACTAATAATCGTCACGGGATCGATGCCGGTGAACGGTTCGTCCAGCAGGATAATGCGGGGGTTCGTAACCAGGCAACGAGCGATTTCCAGGCGGCGCTTTTCACCACCAGAAATATAATGTGCTTTGGATTTTCGGATCTTGGTGATGTCAAAACGTTCCAGTAGTTCCTGCGTCTGCTGCCGACGCGCTTTTCGGCCCACGCCCAACATTTCCAGGACGGCTGTAATATTGTCTTCCACGGACAACCTGCGAAATACGCTCTGTTCCTGGGCCAAGTAACCCATGCCACCATCGTGCGCCCGCCGATACATTGGCCATTTGGTAACGTCGATATCGTCCAGAATCACTCGTCCGGCGTCCGGCTCGACCATTCCGCACGTCATGCGAAAGCTGGTGGTCTTGCCGGCGCCATTGGGACCGAGCAACCCCACAATCTCGCCTTCCTTCACGGAGAAATCGACGCCGTCAACGACGCGCTCCGGCCGTAGATCTTGACCAGTCCTTCCACTTGCAACAGCGGCATACGAGTCCTCCGTGACCTGCCTGGTAGATGCGGTTATCGAACGAGTTTGATATGGGTGAGGGGCCAATAGATACCGAGTGCCTTACCAACAAGCAATTCGCGTTCGACGAAGTGCTTGTTTTCGAACAGCAGCTTGCCCGTTTCGGGATCCCAATCCTTGAAGGACCACAGACGGCTGTCTTTGCTTTGCGGACTATTATCGCCTAGCGCCATGAATTGATCGGCACGACGATCGTGTGGGAATTTTTCCAACGGGAAGACGATCGGCTCCATCCGATCGTATACGGTCTCCCATAATTCCGGCGACGACAGAAGCTGTAAGCTGCGTTCGGCCGGTGTCCCTCGATGCGAATTAGGGTGCGGACCGAGCGGGCCAGCCAAATAGTCAGGTTCCGAGTTGTTTTTGCTGGCAATGTAGTAAATATCTCGCATTAACTTGATATGCCTGATCGCCAGTCCAGCACCGCTCGATCCAATCCCAACCGGCGCCAGATCACCACGCCGACTAGTCGCATCCCACTGCGGGATTCGATTGTCCAACCGGCGGTAAATGGTAGGGCGATCAAACGCGATCTGTTCGCCGTTAATCCACACCGCTAGTTGGTCGTCCACGTTGGCAAACCCGATGCGGTAGTCACCCGGACCCGAAATCGCCGTCTTCGCCTGCGGCAAGGTATCGTCTGATTGCTGATCTTCTTCGCCAAATTCTTCGCCACCGCCGTCGATCGAAACGGCCGCCAACCCGGTTTTCACATCGACGCGCAGTTGGAAGAAATGGCCACCTTCTACCAATTCCACGATCGCCTCGCCGTCATCACTGTTGACGGCCAATTCGAATTCCAACAGCAGGTCCCCAACCCAATGCACCCCAGTTGGCGGTAATGCATCCCTATCGCGACGGCTATCCCAGACGATCTCGCCGTTTCGATTTTTCCGCCTGTAATAAGAAACCGACGAGTTGTACGCATAGGCATCCGATATGAGTTGCGGCGTCGGAAGTGGCTTCTCGTCCAGCAGGCGTTCATCTTGATGAAGCACCCGATACCAGTCCTCATTCGTCGGAACGATATGCTGGTAGCGAATCCAAACATCCTCGTCCGCCGTCCCATCCGTTTCAAAACCGCCGAGGTCGTTATCGCACTCGACCCATTCCCCCACCCCTTTTGCGGCCTCGCGCGACCAGGATTGCCAGCGGCGAGGCCAGCCCGCATCCGTCAGCCTTTTCGCCTGATGATCGTTGTCGTAAACCATCTGCGCCATGGAGAGGATCTTGTGAGGTGGCTTCCGCTGGATTCTGTAATTCAAATCTGGCTTGTGAACTGCGTCTTTATCGTAAGCCGCCGTGAAAACATCGCCCCATTCGATTTTCAACGTCTCGCCGGGCAAGCCAACCAGCCGCTTGATGTAGTTCTTCGATGCCTGGCCCGGAAAGCGAAACACGAATACGTCCCAACGATCCGGCTCTTGAAACTCATAGGCGAACTTGTTGACCAGAATGCGATCGCCACTCGTCGAGTTACAATTGGATCCGTGGGCCAGGCCAAATGAGTCGAATGGCGGCGGCGTGCCCGGATTATGAGATCTGAAATAGCGCCCCACTTCCAGGTTGGTGCACGTCGCATAACCACAATTCGAACACGTCCCTTCGGCAACATCGGCCACTCTCGTATTGGTTGCCTGATTGACTTCCTGGCTGGCACTAATGTGATAACCGAATTCGCACATCGGGCATTCGACGTTCTGGTGACGGCCGTTCAACGTATCGGCCATGGACCCGGTAGGAATGACAAACGCTTCCGCTTCGAATGTGCGAAAAAGAAAAGCCAAGGCAAATGCGATGACAACCGATTCGACCGTCTCCCGGACCGCCTTGGATGCAAAGAACGACGTAATGTCCCGGCGCACCAATGCAGCGATCCCCTGCTCGGCCGCCCGCGAATTCGCTTGCGATCGACCGGTCTTGTCGGATTTACGCGCCATGAGAAAGACTCGGGTAGGGACGGCTGATTTTGCGATGGCCCCGGGAATGTGGGCCGGGGAATGTGGACCCTGAAATATAGCGGATTCACGGACGAGCGAGAACTTGAAATCCGAGGCAAACGAGCGAATCCGCTCCCAAATAAGCTTTCGTGAGCGGCTGACATCCACCGCCACGCATTCTTAGGGTACACGCAATTTTTTTAGGGGGCACCGATCGGCAGCCCCACTAGCCACTTACGGCGAACGTGCGATCCCAAACTTGCCTGCCGACTATCCAGCGACATCGGACTGTTGTCCCCCAGTACGTAGTACTCGTCGCTTCCCAAAACCATGGACGAACCCGATTCCTCGCTTGTACGAACGTCTGTGTAGTATACGTCTCGATAAACCCGCAAGTTCGAAAGCTTCACTTCAAGGTTCGCCGCACCGACCGCCAACGGTGATCCGCTAGCGGCGCTGTTGGTCTCGAAAAACCCTGCTGCTTCCTCTTTTAGATGATCGTCTCCCGGCAACGGGGCATCGTCGGCGGCATGCACTAGAACTATCGCCCCATCGACCGAAAGCTGTAATCGATCGTCGAAGGTAGCCAGCTGCAGGAGGACGCGGCGAGAAAACAAGCGCTGCGAAAAACGAAACTCGTGAACCAGCTTGTTGCGAACGTAAAGGCGACCTTCACCTTTGTGAACCTGCAACCGTACAACAAGAGAATCATGTGCGGACGCAAAAAGATACAGCGAACCTTTCCCTCGCACGTCAACTTGTGCAGACAACATCAAATCATCAACTTCGTTTAACGCTCGTGACAACGAAGGGTTGTAACCATAGTCGTCAGTAACCGACTGGCTACGTGTAACCGTCCCATTTCCTTCCCGCGGTTGATGGACGTACCACAGCCAATCCGGCTTGTCGTTTGCGCGCGCCACTTTCCCGGACGCAACGCCATTATCAAAGCCATTATCAGAGCTATGTTCAAAGCCATTTTCAGAGCTGTAGTTAAACCCAGCCTCGGATTCGACCCAGCCCGCGTCCTTCCCCCGTCGCCAACCTCGCGACCGAACACTTTTCGAGCTGCGACGGAACCGCGCGTCGTGCACCAGGATCGCCATCTTTCTCAGGTCATCCATCGACTTCTGCACGATACGACCGTTGACAAAAACATCTCCATCGGCGACACGAATCGATTCGCCGGGCAGTCCGACGACACGTTTAACGCAATAGTGAGCCGACCGTCGAGGGCATTGAAAGATCACGGCTTCCCAGCGACGAGGTTCGCGTAGTGCCAGCGAGCACTTGTCGATCCACAACTTGTCTCCCCGTCGAGCGACTGCGCTTTCAGCGGCTTCAACGAGTTGACCGCAATTCGGACACTGCGGTGATCGGTCATCCGTGGTGAACTCCCTGGCGAATTGAAACGGAAACGAACATGCATCACAGGTTATCGATGCGTGGGGACCTTTCAGAGCGTACGCCATTGAGGGACCTGCCACGCGAATCGGCACGACTAATCCTTCAATGCACCAGGTTCGCAGCAAGACGAACAGGATCAGGCTCAAGACGCTGAACTGCAGCCAGCGCCGGACAAAGGAAAATGCCGTAGAAGTACGACGAGCGCGAGGTCCAACCGGAAATCGATTCCGCGTTAAGCCGGCAGGTGATCCCAAGGCGGACGCCACATCAGGTCCCGCGAGAAAAGGGTTTGGACAACAACGGCGGCCAGCGAGGTTGACGGCAACAACCGGCCGGCGTCGATCGCTGTTTTCGCGTCGACGCAGCTCAATAACAAGCTGGTCCAGGTCGCCGTATCACACGTAACATAACTTCGGCCAAGCTTGCCTTTCTTCATTGTTGCGCCACGGGCGTCAACGGTCAAATGCCACTTTTCCCCATCGACGCACATCCCTAACTCGACGGGCACTTCCAATTCTGATGTTTGCAACCGAGCCAACAGGTCGACGCTGAGGAAGCGGGCGAAGTCCGGCGGGTTCAGAATCTTGACGAAAGTTGTCGTACCGCGAACTGGCCGCGTGGCGAAATAACCTCCATTAGCATCGCTTACCAAATCGTGAATCGGATGATCGGGAGGGCCATGAAAACGGATCGCATGGTGATCTTGTTCAATGGCGTCCGTGCAGGCGCGCCCAGCAGTTTGATCGCCACCGTGGGATGTTCGGGGTCCGTGAACATCTCCAGAATATGACGGTCTCGAACCACCGCGTAACCGACGATACCACTTTCACCGTCTTCCAGTGCCAGCCGGTCACGGCCTTCGATCGCCACGAAGATATGGTCGAACGCATGCCGACCGATCAGCCAGCGCCAATAATCTTCGCTGCGATCCAGCGCACCGAAACACTGATTTAGATTCGCTTGATAGATACGCATCACCGCCGGAAGTTCGACGTGTCGCCATAGACGAACACTTAACCTTTTCGATCGCTTGCGTACGGGTGCGAGCACCTCCGATTTGGAACGCTCGCAGCGCAACGCGAGTTGCGACAGTACGTCACGCGCGCTTGCTTCGGAAAAGACTCGCCCGCCGCAGGGAATCCAGCCGCTGGCAATGGCGACTTTGGTCTCCGAGGTCTGCAGCTCCCCAACCGCAAATCCGGCTTCGCGCATCCGCTGTTCCGCAAACCGGACCAGGTCATTGGCCACACCGCGGGAGCGGAATTCGGGCAGGACCGCCAGGTAATTCAGGCGACCGAACGGCCAACGCGCTTCGCCGAATCTCATGGTCCGCGAAGCCTGTCGAATATGACCAACGATCTGATCGCCGTCCTTCACAACCGAACGGTCGGAGGGTTCGTAGAATGGGTCTTCCCGTTGAACCTGAAATTCCGTGGGCGACGACCTGTGGTAAACGGTCGCTAAGAGATTCTCGATCGCTGCGTGATCACCCATGGTGGCTGGCATCGGCTGCGATCGTCTCGAAGTGATCGCTTCGCGTAGTGCCGCCCGCGCAGTGCGCGACGCCGTCCGCATGGCTTCGAATCCTTTCTGCAACGGACCCGGTCAAAGGTCCTGCGCAACCCCTGTTATGCTCCCGTTCGGCATTCGTCCGTTTACGCCAGACTCTCCATCGCGGGAGTTGCTATCGCATGTCTACCAAATCGAAAAATAGTCACGGCCCGATGTAATGCAAATCGGTCGAGCAAATCCGTCGTGACGATGTTTGACGATTAGTTCAGTAAACATATCTCCTTATAGCGTCAAAGTTACAACCGCTAAGACAAAATGTCCAGCAGGTAACTTCGCAAAATATTTTCCGGGTGAAAGCAGAACGGATATTCCCGTGAAGACAAGATCGCTTCGCGCCGCAGCGCTGTGCGGACCTGTTCCAGTTCATCACGCAAACTGCGTACCGCAGTCTGCACCCAAGGCTGTAGAGCCTCGTTACTACGGCGAATTTCGACATGACGGGTGCGGGCGTTATCCGCCGTGACGGGCGTTGTAATCCACCTGCGCTTATGGGCCACCCACTCGTCCCGTTCCCGGACATCCGCCGCGGAAGTCTCAGAGAAGTATTTCTCCGGGTGATACTTTAACCGGCGCGATCTTTGTTGAAGCTCGTGTAACCTATGGACGGTCGTTGGCGTAAACTCGATCGGCAACCGCTGCGTCCCCGACAGTGTCATAAAACGGGGCGGAGAAACGCCAAAAAACCGATCAATCAAAGCATCCGTCAATTGATCGTATTTAGCGCCGCCGATGCCGTGAATGAACAGGTCGCACAGCAGCAGACGAGCGAACATGGTCGTGACCAAAGCCCGCGGTCGTAGTTTGATGCCTGTGTTCTCAACACGTGCGAATTCCCGAACCGCTTCAGCCGCGCTCTGATCTGGCGACAAATTCAGCACCAATTCGATACCGTTCCGGTCGGCGAGCCGAAGCTTGTCGCCCTGTTGCCGTACAAACAGGCGCCGCCGTATCGGATTCTGGGCCGACCAGACCCAGAAGGGAGCTTCCAGCCACCGCTGGTCCATCGCCAGATCCGGTACCGGGTGTGCCGCACTGCGGACGCCGTGATTGCGTCGATATTCCGCCAGCGACAAATTGTAGACCTCGACAAACCGGGGAAGCTGAGCCAACAAGTGACTGGCAAACCAGGCAAAGGACTCCAACTGACACATCTTGCTTTGCGGTATTTCCAGCGTATCGAGTCCCCAGCGAGACTCGAGCAAGTGTCGGCCCTGGGCCAGGCGGAGACCCAAGTGTTCGGTCCCGGTGCGGCGGGAAACAACCAGGGGCCAGAATGTCTCCACGATTGGATTGGCGACGAGCGACGCGAGAATCTTTGTGGCCGTCGCTCCGAATTCCTCGAACGTCGTTTCGTCGGCGACCAGCACTTCCTCGTAGGGCACACCGACTGGGCCCGTATCCAACGCTACCGACTGAACGGTCGGATCGTCGACGGTGCCGCCGGGTACGCGGACGGCACGTGTATCACAAACATCCGAGTCAATGATCAGATGGATCGCGACGCCACCATGTCGCTCAGCGATTCTTGCCGCCGCGAAGTTCTTGCACCAGACACCGGGATGAAACAACTCGGGCTGATGCCCCGTCATAATCAACGGGGCAGCGGGATTCGTCACCGCAGATGCGGATGGCCGATAGGTCGAAGTGTACGAGGAAGCCGCCCGCAGGAGCTCTTCTCGAGCGTGCCTGGCTAGCGCCTGCAGCGAACGACCTTGGCAGTCGTATTCGGCATAGGCTTTTCCCACCGCCGACGCATCCGATGCACGCCGCTGAATATTTTCAAACAGCGTCGCGTCGATCTCTTCCGGCGCAGGATCGCAAAACAAGCCACCGGTTTCTCGTGGCGCTTGCAATTTGCGATACTGCAACGCATCCTCGACGACGTTCATCCGGTGCTCTCTTCACAGGGGATGCCACGCGTGCCTTCATCATGTTGGCCTTCATCACGGTGGCTTGCGTCAGGGTGGCTTGCGTCAGGGTGGCTTGCGTCAGGGTGGCTTGCGTCATGTTGACCGTCGTCGCTCATCGATTGCACATCGGCCAGGCTACACCGAATAATCTCTTGGTAGTAGGCGAATCGCGTCCCACCGTCGTCCAGTGCCCCTCCAAAGGATCGCTCTTCTTCCAGGTAGACCAGCGGAATCGGCAGCTCGACGATTCGCATTCCCGCCTGGGTTGCGCGAACCCAAAGTTCCAATGGCATTCCGTAACCGTTCTCTTTGGTTACCAGCTGCGGCAAGGCACCGCCTCGATAGGCCTTAAAGCCACAAAACGCGTCGGTCAGTTGGAGGCCGAACATCCGATTCAATTCGGCCGTGATCTGCAGATTGATGTTTCGACGTTCTTCGGGAGCAGGAGCGTCACCGGGAAACGCCTCCAAATAGCGACTCCCGGAAACGATATCCGGTGGCGGATCGGGACTGCCCAAAAGTGCGTCGACAAACTGTGGGATCCGCTGCGGCTGGTGTTGTCCGTCGCAATCAATCGTTACTAACGCCTGGTAGCCACGTTCGATCGCGAACAAAAAAGCCGTTCGCAACGCCGCACCATAGCCTTTGTTTTGCTTATGCCGCTGCACAAATATATCCCCGCGGCTTGCAATCGATTCCGATGTCCCATCGGTCGAGCCATCATCGACGACCAGGACATCGCGACTGTAGCGCAAGACCTGCTCTAATACGGCCGATACATGCCGAACCTCGTTGTAAACCGGCAGTGCTGTAAGAAACCGCTCGGACATGGCCGCTCTCTGAACCCCCAGATGGCAATCTCGAAACACTCTATTGTAGACAACGTTGGACCGCCGGTTAAGCAGTCAAAGGATTGGGCCACCCCAGTCGGTTGGTGACCGAGAGGGGGTCGGGAGTCTTTTTTCCTGTTGGTCGCCGCTTGCAGATTTCACGACCAAACTTTGTTGACAGGAAAAAAGGCTCCCGACCTGGGGTGTCCAGTTTGGTTGATTTTGTGACGTAATTGAGGTTTTCACGAGGGCTCATTGTTGTTCCAGTCCCGAAGGGACGGCGCTATGATAGCCCAGGGTGAAGCAATGCGAGTGCAACGAGTCGTTGCGCAACCCTGGGTCACGAAAACCGAATTTTTTGTTAATAAGAACCCCAAAGGGGTGTCCCTAATTCGATCCCAACAAGGACCAGGCATGTCCCAATCATTGCCTTTGGGATTGACGCGGCAACGCGCCGCGAAGTTAGGGCCACCCCGTTGGGGTTTTGGGATTGGGATCCGTTTCCGATCCCAGGGTTGCGCAACGTTCGCAGAGCTCACGTTGCTTCACCCTGGGCTGTCCTAGGGCCATGCCTTCGGCATTATCGGGGCCGGAACAAAAACGGGTCCAACGCAATTGATCTAGTCCTAACCAAACTGAACACCCCACTCCCGACCCCTTCAGGTGCGCGACCGCGTTAGGCACCACGCTCTGCGAGGAAGTCACGTGGAAGCGATCTGTGAGGGCATCCCTAAGACGACTCGCCCTCAATCACAATCCGACGCCACATCTCCAACGTAATTAGCATCCAGAGCCGGATTCCGTATCTGCCGGGACCCTCTTGGGTGTCGTAATTCAACAGCTGTTTAACGCGCTCAGGATCAAACATTCCGGCGCGACGAACGTGGCGCGGGTTGAGGATCTTGCGGGCATAGCGCTTCATTTCGCCTCGAAACCAGAAGTGGACAGGAACTCGCATGCCGCTTTTCGGTCGCGCAATGACTTCCGGCGGCAGTTGATCTTCGTAGGCGCGCTTCAACACAACCTTTTCGACTCCACCAGCCAGCTTGAGGCGCGACGGCATCTGAAAGCTAAGTCGAATCATCGCTTCCGAGAAAAGGGGCGAGAGGGGAACGATGCGCAGCACCCAGCATTCGTTCGACCTTTGGCAAAATCAGATGAGCGCCTTTGAGTCGAATATTGATCGACGACAGCTTATCTAGAAACCGTTCCGGCCGAGACGCTTCGAAGAACGGTCGAATCACCTGGTCCAGGTCACGACGCTCGTCGATCTGCGCTCGCCATTCAGGGGCCAGCAACCGCGAGATCTCTTCGTAGCCCCGGCGGTACGAGGCCAGGTAAGTGCGCTCTCGAAAACGGTCGTCCCGTTCCACGCCACCATACCAATGGCTTAACAACATCGGAATGTTCTTGGGTCCACCGAAACAGGGATCGCCCCCTTCGCCGTTAAAGACTCGATTCGAATACTGGGCAGTTCGCTGCGCCAGTTCGAAGTTCGGCATGGTAATCGGGTCACCGATCGGATCGTCCAAATGCCAGATCATTTGTCGCAGCCGCGGCAGAAAATCGTCTGGCCGAATCAAGATTTCTTCGTGTTGGGTTCCGCAACGCGCCGCGACAGCAGCCGCATACTCGAGCTCGTGCGGATACTTCTCGCCAAAATGTAAGGCAAACGTCCGCACCGGTTTGGTTGACTGGCGAGCGACCTCGGCGGTCACGACGCTCGAATCCAATCCGCCCGACAAGAAGACGACGGGGGACTCATTCGCGGGCATACGTTCCGCCACCGATCGTGCGAACGTTTGCCGGAACCGATCAACCCACCATTGATCCGGGTGGTTCCGACCATCCTCCTCGTGCTGGTCGTCCTCGAAGACGAAGTATCGCCACATTTTCGGATCTTTCCCCGGATCCAGCGTGACCGCATGACCGGCAGGCAGTTCGAAAATGTTCTCTAACATCGTTCCCTCGCCAGGAACGAAGCTGAACGTCAAGTACTGCGCAAGGGCCGCTGCCCGCAGTCGCTTGTCAAATCCTGGCGATTGCCACAGCGCTTTCGGCTCGACGCCAAACAGAAATCGGCCAGCGTGCCGGCCATAGTAAATGGTTCTGGCACCGCTTCCGTCGCGGACAAGGTGCAGTTGTGGGCCGTCCAACACGGCCAACACAAAATCACCTTGCAGTTCACGAACGAACGCCAGGCCCTCTTGCCGGTATCGCTGCAAAAGACCGGCCAATCCCGCCTTCGTTTGCCCACATGTCAGGAAACCCGCGAGGGCAACGACCTGCTGGCCGTCCGAAAACAGACCTACATCCAAAGAACCCGCAGCGATCGGATCGCTGGAGGGCGGGGTGTGGTGTGATTGATAGGCGACTGTTCCCCTGCGTTGTTCGTCGTAACATGCAAACGACGAGCCACGATGTGCGAGCGATTCGCCCATCGTCCTCCGCAACGTGGCTTCCGGCGGGCCGGTGAATCCATAGATGGCACCCATAGTGATTGAGGCGACTAGCCTGCCTCAGCGGGTTTTGCTTCGGCCGCAGGGTTTGCTTCGGCCGCAGGGTTTGCTTCGGCCGCAGGGTTTGCTTCGGCGACGGGGCGAATCTCGACACGGTCGAGAAAGTCCTTCATCGCACCGGCTTCCGCAGCGAGCGGGCCGTCCGGTCTGGCGGCAATGTCTCCGAAACGCTTCTTTGCATCCTCATATTGACCCTTGATTAACGCCAGTACGGCCAGCTTGTAGCGACATTTGTGGGCCTCGAGCGAAGCGGGATGATGGCGGATCGTCCAATCGCACCACTTGGTAGCGTCATCGATCTGGCCTTGTGCCAGATGTGCCTTAAAAAGAAATAGACCCGCGCGACTGGCGTTCTTGTGCCCCGGCTTTTGCTCGATGTATTTTTCTAACGCGGGAACGGCTTGTTGGTACTTCCCCTGAACAACCAGCATCCGAGCATCCCGAAACTGATCGTCCGCC
This sequence comes from uncultured Planctomycetales bacterium, assembly GCA_963844115.1. GTDB lineage: Bacteria > Planctomycetota > Planctomycetia > Pirellulales > UBA7805 > CS4-C045. Next base: position 16,140 of record CAWJNN010000037.1, read on the forward strand.
CCGCCCTGCTGCGGCTGACAACCGGTCAAGCCAACAATCAGGACCGTCGAGACCAATGCGCGCCGAACTCCGACCGCCGGGTTCCACCTGTCGTAACGTTTCTCAGCCAAAGCCAATGTATCCATCGCTATCTGCACCCGAGGTGGTTGTAAGAAGAATATGCCCTAACGCTACTTGATCGGCCAACGACTGCGTCAATGCCACGGACAGAACCGCATAGGGTACCGCGTCCACCGGTAACCGGTAGTTGGTCTTTCCGGGTTTCAAGACGCGCAGCTTACCGATTCGTTTCACATCATCTGGGAAAAGTCCCAAGTCAATCTGAGGATGTTGCTGCCAGGCCAGAAATTGCGACTGTCCCATACGAGCGGCCATTTCAACACCGTTGTCGGTTGAATCATGGAGGAAGAAGACGGGCAACTGAGGATTGTCTTGCAGCGCTTTCACCGCAAGCGGCACCAGGTACTTGGGATAACCATTCTCCGAGAGAATTAACGCTCGTTGCTCGGCATGAAAACTATTTTTCACAAACAGATCCACCAGGATGTCGTGCTGGACAATGAGTAAACGCTCGACGCCATAATCATAGATATCAGGTTCTTGCCACTCCGGTGGCGGTTCATGCAGTGCCGGTTTCTGGATCAGCTTTTTGGGAAGTCCGTGACGTGCGCCCCACTTTTCGAGGATCCCGCGAAACTTTTCACGATCCGGTGGTGAGGAAATCCAGTTGTATAGCGATGCCAGGGCACTAATCATACTGGCCGCCAGCGCGAGTCCTGCCCAAATTGGAGCATTCTTGCCGCCGGCAAAGTACAGGCCGATTGCCAATCCCAAGAGGGCCAACGCGATGACCGCGGGAATGAACGGCCGCGAGTAATTTTGTCGGCAGTAAACCATATAGAGCTGGTTTTCGGTGATGTGATTCGTATCGTTTCCGGTCGCCGAATTCAGCATCGCCAGAAACTTCGCGTCCGCCATGCCGTCGGACTTGGGATCTAGCGCAAAGCGGTAACCACAGGCGCAGGCCATCCCGTCCTTGTACTTATGGTTGACCGCACACTTGGGACATTTCATGAATTTCCCCCCGCTTGCCTACGCCCTGCATCCGATAGACGGGACGCCGAGATTCCGTCGATCAGCGTCCGATTCACCATCGGATGGTCGTGATCCACCGGTCCGAAATCGCTATCGGGATGAAAGGCAACAATTAACAGGGGCTCGGCTGCCGTATGAAAACAATGCACAACATCCGCCTCGATAAAAAAGACCGACCCCGGTTCCAAAGCATACTGGCCGTCGTCGGTACGACACGTGCCATGGCCGGCGATGACCAGGCCGGTGCGAAAGGACGGGTGTGTATGCGACGTCTGGTGTGTGCCGGCAGGGAGGTGCAACAAATTCAGGCAGGCATCTCCGCGCAATGCGGGTGAAATCAGGAGCGTGTCGGAACAGCCGTCGATGTATCGCAAGCGGCCAGTTGATTCGATCGGTCCACCGACGTGAAACAAGCCCTGATAGGCATCCTGAGAAATCACAAGCCCGCCGCGCCGCGCCGCGCCCGCGACCCGCGGCACCGATCGAAGCCGAATTCAGCTGGGCGAAGTACATTCCCGACCGCAGTTGGAATCGTCCTGACGCGCCCTCGAGCGAAGCGGTCCCGTCCAGGACGACGCCATAGTGGGTGGCACTGTCAGCCAACGCCAGTCCATCATCCCGCCAGCCACAGATGCGGAATTTCCGTCCGCCGTGTGTAGTTTCTACCATGACCCCAGAGGTTACGGGACGACTGAGAAAAGGCTGTGCGCCCGTCACCGGTGGCTGTACACCCGTTGCCATCGATCTCCTCCCTGAATTTCGCCCCATGATAACGGATTGGCGGCTAAGTTGCGTGCGGGTTTTCCTGCGAGTCTTGCGTCATGCGATTTCCTCCGCCTCGCGTAGGATTCGTTGAATCACGCTCGTATTCGCAGCCGGGAACCGATAGTACGCCAGCTCGCCAGCCGCGACCCATTGAAACGGCGGATTCGCCATGGGCGATCCGGACGTCAGACGGCACGCGATAAACGAGACAGTCACCGTGTAGGCTTCACGAGACAGGTTGCTGGATGGCGTTTCTGCGTACTGGTGCTGCACGACGCCCAGGCAACTCGTCGCTTCAACTTGCAAGCCCGTTTCTTCAGCGCATTCTCGGACTGCTGCCTGGCCAGCGGATTCGCCTGGCTTGATCTTTCCTCCAGGAAATTCCCAAAACCCACCTTGTGGCACATCCGGAGGTCGCTGGCCAATTAGATACTGCCCATCCCGTTCGACGACAGCGACGGCGACGGGCAAGGACTGGATGACTGGTTCCGTCACGATAATTGACTGCTTGGCTGGCTGCCTGGCTGGCTGCCTGGTTTACTGAGAATCGCGATACGAGTCCAACAAACGGCCGGGAGAACCCATCGCGTTGTAGCCACCGTCCACATGCAGAATTTCGCCCGTGATGCCGCTGGATGCGTCCGACAAAAGAAACGCGCCCGTCTTGCCGACTTCTTCATGCGTAATGTTGCGGCCCAGCGGAGCCATTCGCTCGTAGAGCCCTAACATCTCATCGACACCCGCTCCACGACCAGCCAGCGTGCGAACCGGACCTGCGCTGACCGCATTCACGCTAATCCCGCGCGGGCCAAGATCGTAGGCAAGATAGCGCACGCAAGCGTCGAGTGCCGCTTTACAGATCCCCATGACGTTGTAGCCGGGTACCGCCTTTTCGCCACCGAAGTAGGTCATTGTCACGACGCGGGCATTATCGGCCAGCACATCACGAGCGGCGTTACAGACCGCCAGCAGGCTATAGGCGCTAATTTCCATCGCCATTTTGAAACCGTCTCGACTGGTCTCGATCGTATCGCGTTTCAAATCGTCCAGGTTGGCAAAGGCCAGGGAATGGAGCAAGAAATCGATGCTGCCAAACTCTTCCTTGGCTCGCGAGACCACGGCGGCGATCTGATCGTCATTCGTAACGTCCAATGGGACAAGAAAACGCGCGTTCTCTTCCTTATCGGTCAAAAGAGCGACGCGCCGTCGATTCCGTTGTCGCTCGTCGTCCGGTCGATCCGGCAGATGCGTGAAACCGCACAACCCGCCCTGGCTCATAATCTGCTGAGCGATCGCCCAGGCGATCGAATGATCGTTCGCGACCCCTAGGATGAGTCCTTTTTTGCCTTCAAATGCACCCATAAAATGCGTCTCCTGTTTTCCGCTCACGATAACCCCTGCCACCCGCTTATTACAACCTCCCAACGCGTCTGGGACTGACAATCTGACCGACGGCAGATAGAATCGCGGCTTGCCGAAAAGACGTATTCGTCAGGCGAGACACGTCGAGCGGCAAATATCTGCCAACCCACACGCTACTTTCGATACACCCACCTTACGAACCCTCGGAACCTTCGACTGCCGCGATTCGTGGATTGCGAAGGCAATTCCACGCCGCAGCGGTTCGTGTGCCGGATTCAACACGCAGGAGACATCTTCATGCCACTCGTTCCCATGCGACTGCTATTAGACCATGCCGCTGAAAACAATTACGGTCTGGCCGCATTTAACGTAAATAATATGGAGCAGATTCAGGCCATTATGGCCGCGGCCGAGGAAACCGAGTCTCCCGTAATCGTGCAAGCGTCGCGCGGAGCCCGCAGCTATTCCCAAGATGCCTATCTGAGGCACCTGATGTTGGCGGCTGCTGAACTGTATCCCCATATCCCCATCGCGATGCACCAGGACCATGGCAATAGCCCGGAAACGTGTCAGTCCGCGATCGATCACGGGTTCACGTCTGTCATGATGGACGGTTCGCTGGAAGAGGACGGAAAGACACCGGCCGACTTTGAATACAACGTAAGAGTGACAAGTCGGGTTGTCGAGAATGCTCACGAGCAGGGGATAACGGTCGAAGGCGAATTAGGCTGCCTCGGTTCGCTGGAGACGGGCATGGGTGAAGCCGAGGACGGACAGGGCGCCGAGGGTGTGTTGTCGCGGGATCAGTTGTTGACCGATCCGGAAGAAGCCGAACGGTTTGTGGCCGAGACCGGAGTCGATGCACTGGCGGTCGCAATTGGCACCAGCCACGGCGCCTACAAGTTTACCCGCCAACCGGACGGCGACGTCCTGGCGATGGATCGCATCGAAGAAATCCATCGGCGCCTGCCCAATTGCCATCTTGTCATGCACGGTTCCAGCAGCGTTCCGCAAGAACTACAGGACGTTATCAATCAACACGGGGGGAAGATGGCGCAAACGTGGGGTGTGCCCGTTGAGGAAATCCAGCGCGGAATCAAGCACGGAGTTCGCAAGATCAACGTCGATACCGATAACCGGATGGCAATCACCGGGGCGATTCGAAAGGTGTTGTACGAGTCGCCCGAAAAATTTGACCCCCGTGATTATCTGAAACCGGCACGTGCCGCGATGCAACAGGTTTGCGCAGCTCGGATGGTAGCATTCGGCCAGGCGGGAAACGCAACGAAGATCAAGCCCATCACGTTGCATGAGATGGCCAAGCGTTACCAGGCCGTCGCCGCATCCTAGCGCCTGATACTAGATCGCCCGCGTTATCATTAGTATAAGCAGCAGAACGACACACGCCGCGAGAACGAGGCAAGCCGGCACCAGGAAGCGCTCGTACGTTGGTCGTTCCAGTCTCAATGGCTTGCGACCGCCGGACCACGATGCCAACCATCCTTGTTGCGCGGTGCCCAACCTATGGACCTGGACATCCGTCCCACCCATCAATTCGTCCTGGTCGAGCAATCCGACTCCCAACGGATCCAGCAGATTCTCCTCATCCGCTTCCTGCGTCGCCTCCTCGGTTGCTCCGTCACCCGCCGCCTGCTGGCGCGTCGCGGCAACGGCCTCCGCCAGTTCCGCCAGGAGCGTCTTCGCGTGATAAGCGTTCAGGTAGCCTGCTTCGACCAGGCGTCGCGCGACGACAACCGGGTGAATGGGAGGATCGGCGGCGTTAACCTGCTGGTGCAGAATTTCGATATCGTTCGGCGATAGTATGCCCCGTTGAGCCAGCATATTCAGAAACATACCCGATGGCGTCTGCATCGCTTTATCATGGCTAAACGAACCGATGGCAACAAGCTTTTTTCGATGCTAGCACGACGCGCCCGGTGTAGCGTCTCTACGTTGCTCGAAATCCTCACGACAGCTACAATGCCCCACCCCATTTCGGGCCCATTCCCGCCGCGCTAAAGTCACGGAAGACGGAGCGTTTGCATGGAAGCCTCGCTACCAGAGCCCGGCAGATCATTATACACTGCCGGCCCTCTAAGTCCCTTCGATCAAATTCGGTTTGCCAAGGAGGTTCTCCATTGCGAGGCTTCCGCTTTGCAATCAGTCGCCAGCCGTATCGATACCTCGTTCTGTGAGGCCGTCGAATTGATCCTCGACTGCTCGGGTAGTGTGATCGTTTCTGGAATGGGAAAGGCCGGCTTGATCGGCCAGAAAATCACCGCCACACTTGCCTCCACCGGCACGCGCAGCCATTTCCTTCATCCGGCCGAAGCGTTTCACGGCGATCTGGGCCGAGTTCGTGACGACGATGTCGCCTTGGTCCTTTCGCAAAGTGGTGAAACAGAGGAAGTCACAAGATTATTACCTCCGTTGATCCGGCAGCGCATACCCATTGTCGCTATCACCCAAAGTCTTTCCAGCACGCTAGGTCAAAACGCCAGCGTCGTGTTGGAACTCGGTGTGCTTCACGAGGCCTGCTCGCTAGGCCTCGCTCCCAGTACGACGACGACCGCAATGCTAGGATACGGCGATGCCTTGTCTCTGGTCGTCAGCCGTATGCGCGAATTTACAGAGGAAGACTTTGCGCGGTTTCACCCTGGCGGCAGCCTTGGTCTGCGGTTGAGCCGCGTGGACGAACTAATGCGGCCCCTGAACCAATGCCGCGTGGCCGAACAATCGCAGGCAACCCGTGAAGTTTTGGTCAGCCAGCGGGTTTCTGGTCGCCGGACGGGCGCCATGATGGTCGTCGATCTGACCGGACGCCTGACTGGCGTATTCACCGATAGTGACTTAGCACGGCTCCTGGAAGATCGCCGTGACAAGGCACTCGACCAGGCCATCCAGCTGGTCATGACCCCAGAACCCACGACCATCCTCGCGGGATCGCTCGTCGGCCGAGCCCAAGAAGTGATGGCCGAACGAAAGATTAGCGAGCTGCCTGTCGTCGATGCGGAAAATCGACCGATTGGCTTGCTTGATATCACCGACCTGCTGGACCAGGGCCAAGGCGACAAGCCCACTATTTTTCCGTTTGTTGCCCCGGACCAGCCGGGACCGCAACCCATCGACGGCACGGACGAATCTCATGAAAACTGAACAACAACTAAAGGGCATCAGCGTTCTGCTGTGTGACGTCGACGGCGTCCTGACGGACGGCGGCATCATTTACGACAACGAGGGAATCGAATCCAAGCGATTTCATATCCGGGATGGTCTCGGCATCAAGCTGTGGCAAAAGGTCGGCCATCGCTTTGGCTTGATCACCGGCCGTTCGTCACACGTCGTCCAGCTGCGCACCAATGAACTTGGCATCGACATCGTACGGCAAGGTTTCGATGACAAGTTACAAGTCGCCAAGCAGCTGATCCGCGATCTTGGTGTTACGCCGGACGAAGTTTGTTTTGTCGGGGATGACCTTCCCGACCTGCCCGTAATGCAGCACGTCGGACTGGCTGCCTGTGTGGCCGATGCGGCGGAAGAATTGAAACAAGTTGCCCATGTCGTAACGCACTTGCGTGGTGGCGAAGGTGCGGTCCGTGAGTTGATCGAACGTCTCTTGAAAGCCCAGGGACGCTGGACGGAACTGATGCAAAAATACCTGGAATGACCAATGTCCAATGAAAAATGACCAATGTCCAATGAAAGAGGTTATCGTTGTGACGACGCATTGGTCATTGCGATTTGGCCATGGGTCATTAGCGGTTTACGACAATTGTCCTATCCCGGCCTAGCGCTGTGTAACGAGAGACGGTACGCCCAACCCGGCCGCCCCCCGCATACGATCTTCCGATGCCCAAGACCCTGAGCAATCTGCTACGTGCAGCGGCCACGCTGGCGCTTATCGGCGTCGCCTATCTGGCGTATTCGGCGCTGGTCGTGCCCTGGATCCAGCCAGTTCGCGCTGATACCGGGCTGGTGTCCCAGGCACCCAGCCCTTCACCGCTGCAGCCCGATTGGTTGCGTCCGCTGTTCGAACCGGGCGCGTGGGAATTACGACCGCCGATCATCATCGAAAACTCTCAGTTCACGTTGCTGCTGGGCGGCTATGGAAACCTGCCTGGGGGAAGCGTCCGATTGAGTCCCTGCACATTGATTTTTTTCCCCGATGGACGACCACAAACACTAACCCCTGACGCGCACCTGCTGATCATGCGCACCGGAAGGCGCGGTGCTCGATTTCGATCAGGAGATCGATTTGAGTCGAGCGGAAACGGGCCGGCTGAAGGGAGGCCGGCTGGTCGGGCAGGTCACGATCGAAGGCAACCTTGGTCCTATGGATCCCAAGAAAGAGGGAGGAAACCACGATCTCTGGATGTCGACGCGTGATGTCGAGCTACGTGCGGATCGAATCTGGACGCACCAACCCGTCCAATTCCGCCTGGGCCCAAATCAAGGCCAAGGTCGCGACATGCGGATGTTGTTGGCCAACGGAGGTCTGTCGAACAAGGGCGGATTGAGCGACAAGACGGTGGTGCTTCGATCGTTTCAGCTGCTTCACGACGTCCATTTTCACGCGGAGGCCGATTGGGACGGACTTCTACCTGGGAAAAAGACGAAGGCGGCGCAATCCGTACCGACCAGCGAGAAGACGACAGAACAAGTCGTGGATGTCCGTTGTAAGGGTCGGTTTCGCTTCGACGTCGACAAGCTTGCGGCGAACTTTGAAGACCAGGTTGAGGTGATTCGGGCCCTGACCGGGAGGTAAAGCAGATCAGTTGCAGTGTGATCTGCTGACAATCTTCCTTGCGATGCCGGAGCCGGGTGAAACCAGAAAGACCCCCAAGGGCGGCCAAAAGAACCGGTCGCTTGATGTAATGCAGATTCAGGCAAGAGGACAACCTGCCGTCGTAAAAGCCGCCTCTGCCAATGCCGTCATTGAAGGCGAATATCTTGATTTGGATTTGCGTGCACGTCGTGTCCTGTTGAGCGATCCCCGCGAGGTCAAGGTTCAATACGATACGACGCAGCTATTCGCGTCCCAGGTCAAATACTTCGCCGGCACCTCGGACGATCTGGGAAGACTATGGGCCACCGGCCCGGGCCGATTACGTTCCGGGATACCGGGCCCTAACGGCGAAACGATACAAGCTACGTGGCGAGGCCAATTACATAGTCGACCGCATGAGGGCCATCAATTGGTCTCGCTGGTCGACAAGGTCGAAGTCAGCTCGAACCAGGCTGGGAGCCTGCAAAGTGACGAAGTCTGGATCTGGCTGCGTCCGTCGAGCGGCATCGTTAAAGCCGACGACGAAAAACCGCAGACGCGTTACGAGCCGGACCGCGTGATGGCGCGGGGAAATGTTGCGATCAATTCGACGCCGCTTTCCGGCAATGTCAATCAGTTGGAAGCATGGTTTCAACCGGTTGAGAAACCAAAAGGCGAGACGCATCTTGCCGCCGAGAACGGCGGTATCGGTAGCAGCAAGAACCTGGCAGCCATCAAGAATCACTATCATGTTCAAGGCGAAACGGTACGGTTGAAGTTTGGTGTGCTGGACCGCAAACCCTTCCTGCAAAACGCAGCCATCGACGGCAACGTCGACCTGGTCGAACGAACACCCGCCGGCGACGCCGAACCGCTACGTGTTCGCGGCCAACAAATACAGATCCAACAGGCTGATACTCCGCAAGCAACCCTTTCGGTAACGGGTCAACCTGCGCAAGTCACCGCCCGAGGACTGGAAATCTTCGGTCCGTCCGTTCATGTCAGCAAGGCAGATAACAAGATGTGGGTTGACGGTGCGGGCAAGATGACACTGCCGATCGATCGCGACCTGGACGGCAAGCAGCTGGACCAGAAACACTCGCTAGCCGTCCATTGGCAAAATCGTATGATTTTCGACGGCCAGACCGCCCGATTCCATGACAAGATTGTTGCCTCTTCACAGCATCATAAACTGCAAACCGGTCAACTGGATGTGATCCTGAATCAACAAGTGCTTTTCGGGCAAAAGTCCGATCAACCGATCAAGATGGAACGAATCGTCTGTCGCGGCGGCGTGCTACTAAGTTCTGCCAGCTTTGAACAGCAACGGCGTACTAGCGTGGATCGACTCCAGGTCGCCGACTTGTCGATCAACCAGAACACTGGAGACATCCAAGCCAACGGACCAGGTTGGATTCAAACGGTACGAGCTGGATCGAACGTTCAGGTGGCCGGCGGTGCTCAGGCTGCAGCGAACAATCCTCGTCCCGCGGGCGCCGAAAAGAACGACGGTCTTGCCTACCTGAAGGTGCGGTTCGAACGGGCGATCACGGGCAACCTGCATCAGCGTGAATTGCGGTTCGGCAATCAAACTCGATGTATTTATGGCCCGGTGACCGACTGGTCGCAGGAGCTCGACTTGGACAAGCCCGGCGGTCCGCAAGGCGATGAGATCACGCTGGACTGTAACGAACTGGTATTGCGCCAGATCGGTCCAGAGCGCGACAATGGCCGCCCGATCGAAATGGAGGCCATCGGCAACGCCACGGTCGAGGGTGAGACCTTTACCGCGACGGGGCAACGAATGACCTATACGACAGCCAAGGATCTGCTGATCCTGCAAGGGGAAGGCGCAACGGCCGCGCAGCTATTTCATAAAAAAAGATCTGGTGCTTCGCAGTCCCGTGCCGCAGCAGACAGAATCCTCTATTGGCGGGCGACGAATCGCATTAAGGTAGAGGGCTGGCGATTTGGTACGGGGACGATCGACGGCGAGCAACCGAAAATCGGACCGACAACTTCACGGAGGAAAAACCCATGACGCCCCAACTACAAGGTTCCACGATTCGCGTCGACATCGCGCCCGGCGAATTGATCGACAAGATCACTATCCTGCAGATCAAGCAGGAGCGCATCCGTGACGAAGCGAAACGTCAGAATGTCTCCGTCGAGCTGGCCGTTTTGAGCGAAGCGGCCGAACACCATGTCGAATCTTCGCATCGGCTGGACGAACTTCAGCAGCGATTGCTCGCGGTCAATACCGAGCTATGGGACATCGAAGATGAAATCCGCATCTGCGAACGCGACGGCGATTTCGGTCCGCGCTTCATCGAGCTGGCGCTGCGCTGTTTACCAGACGAATGATCGTCGAGCGGCACTCAAACGGGACGTCAATCAGCTGTTAGGGTCGGCAATCATCGAAGAGAAAGACTACGAAGAATACGCATAACGCAGAACTAAGGACCGACCCATCAATTACTGTCGAAAAATAATTGTAGAACGGGCACTCTTGCCCGTCACGCGCAGACGGGCAGAAGTGCCCGTCCTACCAATACGCCAGTTATTCATTCGCCAGCTCTAAGGGACAAATAGGCAGACCGATCTCACGGCGTCGCCATGGCTTCGAGGACACCTGTAAATACGCCCGTGATGTCCTTTTCTTCTTTGTCATGGGTATTCAGAAGCGTGGCTTTCAGGATTGCGCCGGTTATCTTGCCGCCATCTTCCATGCTGCGAATAGTCACCTCGGCTGGCTGCCCCTCCGTTAGATGAAACACAACGTCGTTCGGCTGTGCCGCAAACCAGATTCGGGCGGGCATGCGTTGCCCCAACAACAACTTCAAATCGTTTCCGGTCAGAACGACTCGCATATAAAATGAAGGATACGACACCTCCTTGTTGTTGGGGTAGCTGGTGACGACCAATGTCATCGGCGTTCGTGACGTGGCGGGTATCGACTTCACAAAGCAGGAGCCTATCGCCAGTTTGTCACTGCCGACCTGTAACACGATGGACCGTTCCGGGGCAAGGGGATCGGTCGGATTGTCGTCGACGTCAACCGGGACCTTGGGCTGCGATATCTGGGGGCGGCGCTTTTTCGGTGGCGGCGTGTCGTCGCCGCCGAGTCCAATGAAATCGCAGCCTGTCATGCCAATGAAGGAGATGCAACAGAGCAGCAACAGGGAGGTTCGCAACCTTCCAATCACAACCTCCGTCGCACCAGGCTCAGAGGCTCTTGGATTGTCAAAGGAACCGAGGCGGTTACCGCCGGGGTAGCAGCGATTCATGACTTACCTGTTAAACAAGAAGGCGGGACTGTTTATCAGCGCCCAAGCGAGATCTTGGGCACCGGTCAATCGAGGATTCTTCGCGTATCGCTCGATCTGTTCTATAGTTTGCACGATATTGCGATATTCCGGGTACGTCAACAGATGGAATTTTTCCATCTGCTCTGCCTGCAGGGCGGATCGTTCGCCGGGCGGTATCGCCACAATATCCCCGATTTCCGCTGGCGGACCGTGCAGCCGGACGGGACGGGCGGCGGTGGTTGCTGAGATACGAAAACAGCCAATAGCATGTTTCTTGTCCTTGTAACGCTGAACGAGCTCGATGGTCAACGCTTTCGCCGTAACGTCACGTGACGTTTCGAAAATTATGACGTGTTTCTTACCCGTTTTGGGTCGGATGGCCCAACCGGTCGATACATCATCGTCGATGGCCATCTGCACGTCATAGTTCTTTTGGCTATAGTCCGCCTGGGCATTTTGCAAAACCAGCGGTTCGCCGGTACCGGGACGAACCAGGAACTGATTGAGAACAAAATTCCCGTTTTTCGCTCGACCAGGGCCGCCACCCGGTAGGGACTCGTCCGTCAGCACTTCCAACCGAAACGCTGTGATGTTCTTCAACGCGTTCTCAATCGTTAACGAGTAGGTGTCTTTACCGAGTGGACCTGTGACCCGAATGGATTTGTCGTCCGCGACCTCAAATTCGGCCCCGGCGCTGGATGTGATTTTCGCTGGTACCAGAACATGCCAGTCCGGAGGTAACAATGCTTGCTCCCAGGCATGTTGCAACGGGGATATTCGATCCTTGAGATCATTAAGTTTGCGGAGCAGGCCGGCCAGCTCGGCCTGCGCCAGATTCTCGCGCATAGCCGCAACGCCAACCGCGATTTCGGTGGTCGTTGCCGGTCGATTCAAGATTGCAAGAAACAGCCGTTCGACGACCTTCCTATCGTCCGACTGTTCACCGACCAGTCGAGCGATATCATTGTCGGGATCGATGATGGCGTTATTCAGGGTCGAACCCATCACCAGGTTCATAACGGCGCCCAACAGTATGTCATCGCGACGATCACATTCGCAAGCGCTCTGCCGCGGCGGACGCCCGAATAGATCCAGAAAATTGTCGGCAAGTTTCGCACTCGGGTCGACCACTTCGGCAGCGCGACGTCCAACCTGCAGTTTGGGAAGCCGCCGAGTCGAACCTGTCACCTGATGAACGGCATCGTATAACACCTCTGCTGGTAGCCGTCGCGCCATCGCATGTGAGTAGTTGACTTTATCGTCCTGGTTCCACGGCCCCGTCCGAATGGATAATTGATAGGTTCGCGATTTGCAGATCGAAGCGATCAGTGCGTTGACGTCAAACTGGTCAGCCACGAACCGTTCTGCCATCGCTTCAAGCAACGCTGGGTTCGTTGGCGGATTGCCGGCACGGATATCATCCACCGGCTCGATCAATCCAACGCCCAACAAGTAGCTCCACAAGCGATTCACGAAGCTACGCGCAAAGTACGGGTTATTCGCCGACGTCAGCCACGCTGCGAATTGCTCGCGTCGAGCACCTTCAAGCGGTTGGTGGTCAAAGTCATAGGGAAACGCGGGCGAAGCGATCTTCCCCGTCCTCTCGTGTATCATTTCACCGGTCGGAATGTCGGAGATGACTTCGACCAGGGGCATCTCTTCATCGACAGCGGACCCACCTATTTTCTTCCCTTCGTAACGCTTGTCTTCGGTTCGCTCGAGGCGTGCAAAATACGCCGCCAGGTGATAGTAATCGTCTTGAGTCCAGCGTTCGAACGGATGATCGTGGCACTTGTTGCAATTAAAGCGAATTCCAAGAAACACCTGCGTCGTGTTCTCCATCACGTCGCCGGGCGCTCGCAGGATTTTGAAATAGGCGGCCGGAGGATTGTCCAGGTTCGATCCCCTGCGCAGTCAGAATCTCGCGTACGAACCGGTCGTAGGCCGTATTTTTGGCCAGTTGCGCGCGAATCCACTTTCGCAGCACGACCGCCCCATCATCTCCCAGGAATTTGGAGTTCAGCTGAAGAAGGTCCGCCCATTTCCCTGTCCAATGTTCAACAAAGGCCTCGCTTCCAATAAGTTGGTCAATCAGCTGATCTCGCTTCGTTTTTTCCGCTCGATCGTCGGCCAGGAATTTGCGAACTTGATCCACGGTGGGCGGCAGCCCGGTCAAGTCCAGATAGACGCGCCGGATGAACTCGGCATCCGAGCAAACGTCGCCTGGCAACACTTTTACCTGCCGCTGCTTTTGGTAAACGATCTGGTCAATGTAGTTGAACGATGGCGGGTGATTCCATTGGAAACCCGCACGGTCACCCATCACCACTACCGGCACGGCGTCGTATTGACCTTCATAGCGTACGATAACCGCCGACTCTCCACGTCGTAACGCCGACAACAATCCGTGAGGCTTTGTCTGCAGCACCTCGATGTCGCTCGACTCAATAAACGCCTCGCGGGTCACATCGCGTTTCGATCCGTCCTCCAACGTCGCAACGACGCGAACTTGCTGCAACATACTCGGCTTGGAAATGACAATCGATTCGGGCTTAATCTCGATACGTGAAACCCGGCCACTTTCGGCTGCAAGTTTCGCTCCACCAGCAATCCAGCGACATAGCAGGTTGTAGTATCGATCGTCCGGGCGCAGACGGCGCCACCTTCGTGGGGCACGATTCCCGCCGGCTTCAGCAGCATCAAACTCCGCCGCGGCGCCGACAAGTTTACGCGTCTTGCCGCCAGATCATCCGTCAGAGCACGGTGGTCCTGCAACGGATCGTATCCCCGTAGCGACAATTTGAATCCGTTTTTGCCCGCCTGCGATCCATGACAAGTCCCGGCGTTGCAGCCAACTCGACTCAAAACCGGCATGATATCCCGCAGAAAATCGGGGGGGTCGGTCGTACCGAGGCCGTCCACGTGGATCGGAAGCTGGACCCGCTGGCCTGCGGCCGAGACAATCGCATCGGTCGCACCATCGTGACTTCCCTGGACCAATCCGCTGGTCGAAATCTGGACCAGCGACTGTTCCAACTGAAAGACCGCCTCACGGGTTAGATCAATCTGTTCGCCTTCGTCGGTCCAACCTGTTACGAGCAACTGCTGGTAGCTGAATGGTCCGGTCAGCTCGACATGATTTGGCTCGACCTCAATCCGGTTGATGTCGCCGGTCCGAATGGCGGGTGCGGCATCGGTCGCGGCGTCCTGACGCTGTGCAGACGCTTCTCCGACCGCCAGAACGCCGACGCTTGCCAGGACGGTACTAACGAGTGCCGGTACGAGGAGGCGCACGCAGGCATCCTTCGCACGAACGAACCGGCCGACCTGGGTCTGGTCACACATCATCTGAACGGCGTGTCAAGTTCGTACGCCGCACCTCGGTCGAGCGGAGAATGGTGGCTGGCAACTAATAGACAACGGCACAGGGTCCTCAAGACAAAGGGTCCTCAAGACAAAGGGTCCTCAAGACAAAGGGTCCTCAAGACAAAGGGCCTCAAGACAAAGGGCCTCGAGACAAAGGGCCTCGAGACAGTGGCCTCAAGACAAGCCGCACTTATCCATTATATCACGCCGCCGAAAGCTGCTTACTGCCAGCCCCCTGCGGTGCACTGCCCCCGTGGGCTGATGAGCTTACGTGATCCGGCGTCGTTCACGATCCAGGCTTGTCACCACGAAGTCGATGGCCGCCCCAGCCATCATGCTGTAGTAATCGAATCCATGACCGCCACCTTCCGTCTCCAGATCGCATTGGTGCGGGACACCCAGAGCCGCCATTTTCATCCGTAATCGCTCGGCGCTCTCATGCCAGGCGCATCCTCTGGATCGCACGCAAACCACGTATTGCGCGGCCAATAGAGAGGATGAATACACAGCGTCGCGGTATCTTGCCGAACCGCCTCGGCATCCTGATACATCTGTCGAACCGTTTCATCACCATCGTTCCAGCGTGACTGATAATCGATCGCCGGCGACAAGGCAGCGACGATCGGAAACGTGTCGGGATGTTTGAAGGCAAACCGCAGAGCCCCCTGCCCTCCCATACTGGTCCCCAACAGGGCGATTTGCGGTGGGCCGGTGCCCCAGCGATCCTTGATGTACGGTAAGACGTTATCCAGCACGTGCCGTTCGGCAGTAATGTCCGGATCGAACTCTGGACAGATTCGGTCCGCCCACCAGCTGCGTTGCGTATGCGGTGCCACGACCAGCAAGCCATGACGCTCGAATCTGTCTGAAAATTCCGGTTTGTCGACCAGCTGTTCCAGGTGAACACCGTGCAAATAAATGACGACATCCCCATGATCGTTGGGGGACGATGGTTCAAAGACGTCGCACGGATGGCCGGCTACGGTGATTTGCGACCAGTTTCCCACGCTTGCTCCCCTGGATGTATTATGACTGTCGCTTGGATCGGCGTCCTGTACGTCGGTCAGGCCGTAGCCGTAGGCCGTGGCGGACGCCGGGGCCCTTGGCGGTTTTGCACGACGACAAGGCCGGTTACATTGACGACAACTTGCAATGATTGGCTGAAAGAATCAAGCTCTACTGCAACCCAGGGTCCGGCACACCGGCAGCACCGAGGCCAAGTCTTCGTCACCCATGCGTGTTCTGCAGATTATCCCCACTTTTGACCAGGCTGGTGCCGAAAAACAATTTTCGCTTTTGTGTTGTAACCTTCCGGGCGACGAATTCGAAGTTCACGCCTGTGCGCTTACTCGAACTGGCCCGTACGAGGAGATGCTCCGGTCGCACAATGTCCCCGTGACGATTATCGGTAAACGAGCCAAGATCGATCCCTTTGCCTACTGGCACTTAAGGCAGCTGATCACGAGGCTGAAGCCCGACGTTGTCCAGACCTGGTTGTTCGCGGCCAATTCCTACGGCCGCGCGGCGGCCGTATCCTGTCGAGTTCCGGTCGTGATCGGCAGTGAGCAATGTGCTGATCCCTGGAAGCGCTGGTTCGAATTGGCAATCGACCGTCGTCTGGCCCGTCGATCCGCCCGTATTGTGGTAAACGGAACTGGCGTCCGAGACTTCTACCTTCGTGCTGGAATCGCGGCAGACAAATTCGTGCTGATACCCAATGGAATCGAGCCGCATCCGAAGAGTCTGCTCTTGCGAACCGACCTCTTGAATCAACTGAAACTGCCTCCGCAATCGCGGTTGGTAGCGACCATCGCGCGACTTTGGCCACAAAAGCGTGTGCGGGACATTATCTGGGCGGCGGAACTGTTGACGATCGCGAGGGACGACGTCCACGTATTGATTATTGGCGACGGACCCGAGCGGGCGGCTTTGGAACGTTTTCGCGATCAGGTCCAGTTGCAGGACCGCGTCCACTTTCTCGGTCATCGCAATGACGTCGTGCAGATCATTGAACACCTCGACATCTTGTGGCTCGCCAGCGGCTTCGAAGGCATGCCAAACGTGTTAATGGAGGCCATGGCGGCCGGCGTCCCGGTCGTCGCGACGGACATTCCGGGCAACCGTGATCTGATCCGAAACAACGGCACGGGGTTTCTTGTTCCCGTCGGCGATTCTGCCGCAATAGCCTCGCATACTTTTCAAATTTTGGAGGATCCATCTTCGCGTTCGGACCTGCGCCAGGCGGCTCAACGGGAAATGCTGGAAAAGTACCCGGTGAAGAACATGGTAGACCAGCACGCGGCGCTGTACCGTGAATTATTAGCGGCAAGCCAGGAATAGTTGCCAACCTTCAAGGCATTCACAACAACTGCAACAGTCCTTTCTCGATTTCGAATTCCATGTGTGGTATTGCCGGCGGCATCTGGGACGATCCGCACTTGAGCTTGGATGAACCGCAGCTGCGGCGGATGACGGATGCGCTCGCTCATCGCGGTCCGGATGACGAAGGAACCTACCGCAGCGGCTATCTGCTTCGCCCGCCCTACGATCCCGTTCCGGGGGTGGCGCTGGCGCGCGGAGGCTGTCGATCATCGACCTGGAAGGGGGCCATCAGCCCCTCTCGAACGAGGACGGTACCGTTTGGGTCGTGTTGAACGGCGAGATCTACAACTATCGCGAGTTGCGGCAACGCTTGGAGGGGGCTGGCCATGTCTTTCGCACGAACAGCGATACCGAAACTCTGGTCCACCTCTATGAAGACGAAGGAACCGATTTCGTCCAGCACCTCGTCGGCATGTTTGCCATCGCCATCTGGGACCAGCAGCAAAGACGTCTGGTGCTGGCGCGTGATCGACTTGGCCAAAAACCGCTCGTTTATCGGCAGCAGACTGGACGATTACTGTTTGCAAGTGAAATCAAATCCTTGTTGCGAGTACCGGGTGTGTCCGCGTCGGTCGATCCCAGCGCGATCGACGAATACCTGACCTATCAGTACGTCCCCTACCCCAACACCATTTTCCAAGGTATTCGCAAACTACCGCCCGCGCATATTGCAGTCTACCGTGACGGCCAGTTATCGGTTAGCCGCTACTGGGATCCCGATTGGAATCTTGAAATCCCGCGGACGGCGAACGACTACCGCGACGAGCTGCGTGATCGGCTGACGCGCGCGGTGAAATTACGAATGCGAAGCGACGTTCCGGTGGGCGCTTTTCTTTCGGGTGGAATCGATTCGTCCGTGATCGTGGCCTTGATGCAACAATGTTCCGACCAGCCGGTCAAAACCTACTCGATTGGCTTTCCTCACCCTGAGTACGACGAGACGCGTCACGCCAGGGCCGTCGCACAACACTTGGGAACCGAGCACGAACAGCTTCAGGTCGACGGGGAAATTGTTGATCTGCTTCCGCAATGGATCTGGCACTTCGATGAACCCTTTGCGGATAGTTCCGCGATACCCACGTGGCATGTATCGCAATTAGCCCGAGCGGACGTAACGGTCGCACTAACCGGTGATGGAGGCGACGAACTATTCGCTGGCTATTCGCGTTATCGCGCGATCCGGCTCGCCGGAATGATAGATCGCTTGCCAAAGGTCATCCGATCCGTGTTGGGGTCGCCAGCCTGGCAGCACGTTCCGGGCGGACGCCGTCGATCGGTCGTGCGGCGTTTCCAACGCTTCACGGAACCCCTGGCGATGGAACCGGCCCGTCGCTACTTGGAATGGATTGCGATTTTCAACGAAGCGGCCCGTGGCAACATTTACCAGCCTGGTTTCCTGGAACAACTCCCCGACTCCGACCCCCTTCAATTTCTGGATCGAGTCTGGCGGCGGATCGATCGTCGTGATCCTGTCACCACGGCATCACTGGCCGACTTGCAGACCTATCTTTGCGGCGACTTAATGAACAAAGTTGATATCGCATCCATGGCCCATTCGCTCGAATGCCGTCAACCAATGCTGGACCATCGAGTGGTCGAACTTGCGATCCAGATGCCGATCAACCTCAAAGTGCAGGGCGGACGGGGCAAGTCCATTTTGCGGCAAGCCTTCGGCGATCTTGTCCCGCCCGAAGTGTTTCGTCGACGAAAAATGGGCTTTGGTGTACCGCTGGATCATTGGTTTCGTCATGAATTGAAGGATTTCTCGCGTGATCTACTGACCGATGATACCGCGCAATCGTGGCTATTTTCGTCCGGAAATCGTATCGCAACTCCTGAATGAACATGCAGAAGCCCGGCGTGACCATAGCGATCGACTCTGGGCCCTGCTCGTGCTGGAATTGTGGCACCGCGAATGGGTTGACGGTTCGCCGACGTAAGCAGCGATCTATTGAGGATTACCGCCTCGCAGATCGAACGAAGTCAGCGGAATCGGATTCCCTACTAGAAAGTCAACTGGCGCGGTAGAATTTATTGAAGTTGGAAATCGCGGCTCACCCATCCGGTTCACAGAAAATTAACATCGACCACTTTTCGCATTCCGGCGGAATTCTACAGGGACAACTATGCAGGATGTGTTGGCCGTCGTTTTAGCCGGCGGAAAGGGCTCGCGACTTGAGCCACTGACGCGAGATCGAGCCAAACCGGCGGTTCCGTTCGGAGGCGCGTACCGCATCATCGATTTTGCGCTATCGAATTGCTTGAACAGCAATATCCGTCGGATGTTGGTACTGACTCAATACAAGGCGCTTAGTCTCGAACGGCATATTAATCTTGCCTGGCGGAATCTTTTGTCGCCTGAGCTGGGCGAGTTTATCGACATCCTCTCACCGCAGCAGCGGATCGACGAACATTGGTATCAAGGTACGGCGGATGCTGTCTACCAGAATATCTACGCCCTGGAAAAGGCCAACGCCAAACATCTGATGATTCTGGCCGGCGACCACATCTACAAGATGAACTACGAAAAGATGGTCAAGTTTCACAAATTAAATGATGCCGATCTGACCATTGGCGCGTTGCGAGTCGATGTCAAGGAGGCGGAACAGTTTGGCGTGATGCAGGTCGAGAGCGATGGACGGATATCGGGATTCGAAGAGAAGCCCCAACAGCCCAAAACGATTCCCGGCGACAGTGATCATGCTCAGGCATCCATGGGCATTTACGTCTTTAACACGCGATTCCTGTTCGAACAGCTGTGCAAAGATGCCACCTTGCACAATAGCGGTCACGACTTTGGACGCGATATCATTCCGTCAATCATTAGGAATCACCGCGTCTTCGGATTTCCTTTTCGCGACGAAAACAAGAAGCGGGATGCCTATTGGCGCGATGTTGGTACCCTGGACGCCTACTACGAAGCGAACATGGATCTGATATCTGTCGATCCGCTGTTGAATATGTACGACACCGACTGGACCATTCGGACCTACCATCCGAATCTACCGCCTCCCAAGTTCGTATTTGCCGAGCACGATCCCGATGGGCGACGCGGCCAGGCGCTGGACAGCATCGTTTGCCCTGGCTCGATTATCTCCGGCGGGCGCGTGCAACGTTCGATCTTGGGAAATGGTACACGCGTGAACAGCTTTGCGACGGTCGAAGATTCGATCCTTTTTGATGGGGTGAATATTGGACGTCGAGCAAAAGTACGACGTGCAATCATCGACAAAGGCGTGAGCATTCCTGCTGGGGAGGTTATCGGATTCGATCCGGATCACGACCGCGCCCGAGGTTTCACCGTGAGCGAGCGAGGCGTGACCGTGATCGCTCAGATGGAGAGCATCGAGCGTTTTTCCGAAGCCGACGAGATCCCAGTTTAGTTTTTTCGGCCCGGCACTCTTCTCACGATTCGATGCGGCAGCGACAGCTGGCGTCGTATCCGCGCATAAAAAGGCCCCCGGAAATTTGGCGATCGGGTCCCAGGGGGGCAAAGGACTCTATTTCAACCAATTTCCGGGAGCGATTGGATTGTGCGCTCGCGTCGTTCCGTGCGAAGCGGGGGGAGAATAGGAGAAAAAAAAGTCGTGGTCAAGGTGGATTTTCACCCGCTGAGTTGGGTGGTTTCAGCAACAGAAGCGATGCTATCGTTGCCGCGCTGCGTAAAGCTCAGCGTATTCCAGGACCCATAGATCTACCAATTCCCTGAAGCTGTCCAGATCGACCTCAACCAGTTTTTGAAAATGTGTTCGATCAAAGACTTCTCGATTACGGATGGTCCCTTTGGCACTCATTTCCAGCACGTTGTAGGAAGCGATTGGGCGGACCGCCATCTCTAGTCGACTATAGAAGCTCGACCGCTTGCCATCACTCCCCACACCGACGTCATCGCGGCTGCAAGCGGCGCCCCAACCGCGGTCACCCACAACGGTCTCGTAGCGAAAACCTGGAAATTGATCCGTCAGTTGCGCCACACAGCTTTCGATATGTTCTCCCAATTCCAAGCGGAATGGCTGGTGCATCCGCTTGAACTCCTCCTCCGTCATGGCCTTTTCCCGCTTCGCCCGTTCCGTATTATCACGTGACTGCCGACCACGCTCGGCGGCGCGTGACAATCGTTCCTGGAAATCTGTCATCGTGTTTTCCGCTATCGCTTCTGGTTCACGTAACTGTCAGATCGTCCTACCGGGCTAGCATCGACATCACTTTACGGCATCGGAAGCCCGGACGATGTGCCTCCCAGCGGGCTGGCATTGCCTGCAGCTTATCACACGATGCCTCGTTTCCAAACGGTCCGCGCTGCCTCACTATTCCCAACACCAGCAACGTAAGGTCGATCGAAATGCTGGTGCTAGAGTTTAACCGCATTCACTGGTTTACCAGAACCTAGATCTTGCTAGCGTTCGGCAGACCGCGCCACAACGACTATTAGAAAGAAACCGCAATTTCGTGCCAATTAGGTCAAACGAGTTCATCGTGAATTGCCGATAGGAGGACCAATGACAGGGTGGTAGCCGCCTGCAAGGATGAAAGCAATGTCAGCAAGTCATTTACGGGTATACTATGGTCCCGATAAAGAAAGCAACACCGCAACGAAAGGTGATGCCGGTACAGTCACGGTGCCTTTCGGCCGGATCATGCCTCTGTTGGCGGAAGCGGCTGAGAGCAAGCGGACCTGGTTAGAAGATTTTGGCGACGACGAAGTTACGATCTCGGAGGATCTGTACGAAGTCATTCGCGCCTATCAACACTACCGGCGACCGTCCGCCTGATGTACCGAGCGTACTCTGCGGAATCCGAACGCTAAAGCTCGCAATGATGCCTCTACCCGGCGCTGGTCTGTCGAGCGCCGGGTATTTTTGTTGACCAGGCATGCCGACCCGGATTCTTGTCACGCGGTTCTTTCCGGGCGTTTCGCACTGCCCGAATGCGTGAACCACACGTCACGGTTGGTGGGAAACGAAAATGAGCAAGACGTAATCGTTTTGGTCGCTATAATTCGAGATGTCCGGCATCGGGATTTGCCGAACGGACCACATCGAGAGACGGAACGAATTAGCGAGAACTATTATCGTGACGGACGTTGAACACAGCGATGATCAAACATCATGGTCGGACGACGAATCCGGCCCCCAAGAGGATCGTGGCGAGCGAGTACGCGACTTGATCCAGCGGATCAAGGATTCGGCGGAAAAGCTGGAATTGGACAATACCAGCCGCGGCGATTTGAAGATTCTCACGCGGACATTGCGGGAGCTGCGTTACGCGTTCAAGGTGTTTTCCCCGTATCGGAATAGCCGCAAAGTGACCGTGTTCGGCTCGGCACGAACCCCATCGACGGCGCCTGCTTACCAGCATGCCGAAAATTTCGGTCGGCTGATGGCCCAACAAGACTGGCTTGTTGTCACCGGCGCGGCCAGTGGCATTATGGAAGCGGGTCACCGCGGCGCTGGCCGCAAACACTCGATGGGATTGAACATTATGTTGCCCTTCGAGCAGGACTCGAATCCGATCATACGCGGCGACCACAAGCTGGTCCACATGAAGTACTTCTTCACGCGGAAGCTGATGTTCGTCAAGGAGTGCGACGCAGTCTGTTTGCTGCCGGGAGGATTTGGAACCCTGGACGAAGGCCTGGAGGTCTTAACCCTACTCCAGACCGGCAAGCGAGATCTGGTACCCGTTGTCTTTTTGGATGCACCGGGCAGCGGCTATTGGCACGACTGGAACGACTTTGTCGTCAAGCGACTCCTGGGCGACGGCATGATCGCGGAAGAAGACCTTTCGTTATTCAAGTTAACGGACAACGTCGAAGAGGCGGTTGCGGAGACGCTTAATTTCTATCGGCGTTATCACAGTATGCGGTACGTGAAAAAGAACCTGGTGTTTCGACTGAAGGAGTCGCTGAGCGACGAGACACTGGACGCGGTGAATGCCGACTTCAGCGACATCCTTAGTCGTGGCCAGTTTGTTCAAAGAGCAGCGTTGGAAGAAGAAAAAGACGAACCGGAATTAAAGGATCTGCCGCGGCTAGCATTTCATTTCAATCGCCGCAATCTGGGGCGCATGCGACAACTGATCGACTTTCTGAATGCTGCTGACTAGTTCCGAACATGTCTGCAATCTACCTCGATTACAACGCAACCACACCCACCGATGCGCGCGTTCTGGATGCCATGTTGCCGTTCTACCGCGACCGGTATGGTAACCCGTCCAGTTCGCACTCTCTCGGGAAGCTTGCTGACGACGCGGTACAGAACGCTCGATCACAAACGGCCGATTTGCTCGGTTGCCACAGCGATGAAGTCACATTTACATCGGGCGGAACGGAGAGCAGCAATCTGGCGATTCAGGGCGTAATGTTCCGGCAATCGCCAGAACGTCACGGGCACCTCGTGATTTCCGCGATCGAGCATCCGGCCACCGTCGAACCGGCAAGATGGCTGGAAAAACTCGGTTTTTCGTTGACCGTCGTGGGCTGCGATGCGAATGCCGTCGTCGACGCCCATGACATCGCCGCCGCGATTCGCGACGACACGGTGTTGGTCAGCGTTATGCACGCCAACAACGAAGTGGGATCGATCCAACCCATCGGGCAGATCGCGAAAACCTGCCGGGAGGCCGGCGTGCTGCTTCACGTCGATGCGGCTCAGTCTGCCGGGAAGATACCGGTCCATGTCGACGCGTTGGGCGCCGACCTGCTGACCTTGGCCGGCCACAAGTTATACGCACCCAAAGGAATTGGCGCGCTGTATATCCGTCGCGGAGTTCAGCTCGAACCGGTAATCCGTGGTGCCAACCAGGAAAAGGGGATTCGACCTGGCACGGAAAACGTTGCTCAAATCGTCGGTTTTGGCGTGGCTGCCACCCTGGCGGCTGCCGACCTGGCGACACGACACGAAGAAAGCGCGACGCTGCGGGATCGGCTGCAGCAATCGCTCGCCACCGCCTTACCGACAAAACTCGTCGTTCATGCTGAAGCAGCGACGCGATTGCCGAATACGCTGAGCGTCAGCTTTTCTGGTGTCACCGGCGCGGATCTGCTGGAAAAGACCGACGACCTGTGTGCTTCGACCGGTGCGGCCTGCCACAGCGGTTCGACAAGAATGTCCGCGACGCTAGCGGCCATGGGCACGCCAGAGGCGATAGCACGAGGGACGATACGACTGAGCGTGGGACGGTTCACCACACGGGCGGATGTCGACGAAGCAGCGAACCGATTGATCGACGCCTGGCGAGCGTTGTGTCCGTCACCCTGACGGATCCGTGGACGCGACTTCTCGCGGCAAGGCTACATGCCTGTTTCGATCGTTCGAGAGCGACCCATCGCATCTTCGGCCAGCTGAATAAATTGAGGGTTATTCGTCGCCTGAAACGCCCGCTGGTAAACGACGCTTAGCTGCGCATGGCTGAACGCATCGTTCGGTTCGAGGTCACAAACACGACGTGCATGCACAATTCCTTCCTCGAATCGTTCTAGCCTGCCCAGGACGACGGCGAGGGCGGCGTGCGCCAAGACATAGGCCTCATCTTGAGCGAGGATTTCCTGGTACTTGGCGACGGCTTCTTCAAGTTTTCCCTCATCCTTGAGCTTGTCAGCCTCATCGTACAATACTTGACTGGTGGCCATCGGTGGAATTCTCCTCAGTCGGCTCGCAAAAAAATCATGTCATGCCAGCAGCCAATTTGACCCTATCGGCGCAAGAGGCAAGGGATCGCTGCTAGCACCGTGCCGCAGGGCGGCGTGATTCCGTGACATTCTGCTGAACCGGGATCAATTGCCTTTCCGATAATAAACGCTGAACCCCGTGATCGAATTCGTTTCGAGAACGACGGCTTGCAATCGCCCGCCGTGAAATCCTGCTTCTCGCCGCAGGGCGCGTAGCCTGTCGTTCTCGCTTGTCTCCAACACCCAGAGGTTGGAAGTGGACATACATTCCACCGCCGTCATCGACCCGGACGCCTATGTCGGCAAGCACGTCATTATTGGTCCCTATGCAATCGTTGAAGCTGGCGCAGTCATCGGTGACGGTTGTCAGATCGCCGGTCGAGTGACGGTTAAGCGCGACTCCGTCTTGGGATCAAACAACCAGGTTTTTGAAGGCGCCGTGCTGGGAGGGCTTCCTCAGCACATCGACGTAAGCGATACCGTGGGACGGCTGATTATCGGCTCCGGCAACCAGATACGAGAGAACGTCACGATTCACCGTGGTCTTCGATCCAAAGACGTGACGTTGATTGGTGATCAGAACATGATCATGGTCAACGTCCATATCGCCCACGACTGCCGGATTGGGAATCAGGTCGTGATCATCAATAACGCGATGATCGCCGGGCATGTCACGATCGAAGATCGCGCCTACCTGGCTGGTGGTGCTGCCGTCCAACAATTTCGCCGCATCGGAAAGGTTGCGACGGTCGGTGGATACGGTCGGATGGTCAAGGACGTTCCGCCGTTCGTCACCGTGGATGGAAATACCGGCGGGATCGTCGGTCTGAATATTATCGGTTTGCGTCGAGCTGGTTATACGCGAACTGACATTCAGCAGTTGAAGGAAGCGTATCGCTTAATCTACCGCGCTGGTCTTTCGTGGGACGAAGTCATGGAACGCTTGCCGCAGGAGTTCAGCGACGGCCCGGCCTCCGACTTTCATCACTTTTTTTCGACCGGTGGTCAATACGGATTCGTGCCTGAGCGCCGCATTCCCTCGGCGGCGACCGTCAAGCTGTACCAGCCGGGCGACGATCAAGAGTTGCGCAAGGTCGGCTGAGGCCGGCCCTTTTGCGACGCACGCTAGGGAATCACTTTTTCGGATTTCAATAGCGATACGATCTGTTCCACGCAATCGTCGACCGAAGACTGGTGGGGTTTCAAAACAAGGTCTGGCGATTCCGGCACATCGTAATTCCCGGTGACACCGGGGAAATATTTAATTTCGCCGGAATCTGCTTTGTCGTACATCTCACTATCGTCGCGCTCGCGGCATATCTCGACAGGCACATCCAGATAGATCTCCACGAAACGTTCGGCGCCAACCACCTCGCGCGCCCGGCGTCGGACTTCGCTGCTTGGTGCGACAAAGCTGGCGATGGTAATCATGCCGGCGTCATTCATCAATTTGGCGACCTCTGCCGCACGCCTCAGGTTTTCGCTACGCTCGTCCGCTGAGAATCCTAAATCGCGGCTGATGCCTAATCGCATCTGTTTCCCGTCCAGGATCGTACAGGCATGACCGGCGTCGAAAAGAACGCGTTCCAGGCCCTGGGCAACCAGTCGTTTCCCCGATCCTGTCAGGCCGGTCAACAAAATCGTGGTCGCCTTCTGGCCGTACCGTGCAGTCCGCTCGTCAAGCGTGACCTGGCTACCCGTTGACTGTCCGCCCGCGACAACGGGCGCATCGTCCCAATGATCGCGCGCATCACCGCGCATTGGTTCCATGATCATCGCGGCACCGACAGTCCGATTGGTGATGCGATCCACGATCACCATCGCCCCGGTCGCTCGATTAAGTTTGTACGCATCAAACGCAATTGCTTCGCTAAGCGTAACCGCGCAACGACCGATTTCGTTCAAGCTCAGCCGCGGAGCATCCTGTCGGTGCAGCGTGTTCACGTCAACTTGATAACGCAGGGCCGCAATACTCCCTGACACCAACTTGGTTGTTTGCTTAAATAGATACTGCTTGCCCGGCACCATCGGCTCTTCCGACATCCAGACCACAATTGCTTCCATCTGATTATCAACGCGTGGAACATTCCCTGGGCGGACAATCATGTCACCGCGACTGATGTCAATTTCGTCTTCCAGGGTGAGCGTCACGCTTTGCGGCGCGAACGCCTCTTCCAAATCGCCATCGTGCGTCACGATCGACGCCACGCGACTCGTCTTGCGGGACGGCAGCACCAGGACTTCATCGCCTTGCCGTACGGTTCCTGAAGCGACGGTTCCACAGAAGCCGCGGAAATCGAGGTGGGGACGGTTGACGTATTGCACGGGAAAACGAAAGTCGCGCAGGTTCCGGTCCGACGCGATGTAGACATTCTCCAGCATGTGCATCAACGTATTCCCGTCATACCAGGGCATCTGAGAACTACGGTTCAGTACGTTGTCACCCTTGAGCGCGGAAAGGGGAATGAAATGAACATCGTCCGCAGCCATCTTGGCAGCAAAATCGATGTAGTCGTTCTTGATTTTGTCGAACACTTCCTGGGAGTAGTCCACCAGATCCATCTTATTGATGGCCACTATGACGTGCTTGATTCCCAACAGCGAGGTGATAAAGCTGTGACGCTTTGTTTGCGTCAACACGCCCTTTCTCGCATCGATCAAAATGATGGCCAGGTCGCAAGTCGATGCGCCCGTCGCCATATTGCGCGTGTATTGCTCGTGGCCCGGCGTGTCGGCAATAATGAATTTGCGCTTGGTCGAAGAGAAATAACGATAGGCGACGTCGATGGTGATTCCCTGCTGACGCTCGTCGTCCAGACCATCGGTCAGCAAGGCCGGATCCAATTCGCCGTCCAGGGTGCCGTGCGTGACAGAGTCTTTCTCGAGCGCCGCCAGCTGATCCTCGTAGACCATCTTCGCTTCGATCAGCATGCGGCCGATCAGCGTGCTCTTACCATCGTCAACGCTACCGCACGTTAAAAAGCGCAGCATTTCCTTGCGCTCGTGCTGCGAGAGATATTCGTTGATATCGGTGGCAATTAATTCAGATTGAGACATGGGAATTGCGGATTTCGGATTGACGATTGCGGATTAGAGGATCAGAGATTGGGGATTGTGGCTTGGAAACGACGATTACGCCGTTCACAATCCTCTAATCCACAATCCGAAATCCACAATCCGCAATCCGCAATCAAAAATATCCTTCCTTTTTCTTTTTCTCCATGGACGCTTCTTTGTCTCGATCGATCATGCGGCCTTGGCGTTCGCTTGTTTTGCAAAGCAGCATTTCCTGAATGATTTCCGGCAACGTTGTCGCGGTCGACTCGACCGCTCCTGAAAGCGGGTAACAGCCCAGTGTCCGGAACCGAACATTCTTCAGCTCGGGTTGCTCGCCGGGCTCTAATCCAAGTCGGTCGTCATCAACCAGGATCAGCATCTCGTCGCCTTTTTCGTCCCGTCGAGCCACCACGGGCCGCGGCTTGGCATAATAGAGCGGAACGATCGGTATATTCTCCAAATGGATGTACTGCCAGACATCGAGTTCCGTCCAGTTGGACAGGGGGAAAACCCGAATGCTCTCCCCGGATTGACCCGAGCGTTGTACAGGTTCCAAAGTTCCGGCCGCTGATTCTTGGGGTCCCAACGATGAAACTTGTCACGGAATGAATAAATGCGTTCCTTGGAACGCGATTTTTCTTCATCACGCCGAGCACCGCCAAAGGCCGCATTGAAACGGTAATGATCCAAGGCCTGTTTCAGGGCGTCGGTCTTCATCAATTCCGTATGTTTGTCGCTGTTCTCCAGCGGATGAATCCCCAGCTTCCGCCCTTCCTCGTTGATGTGAACCAGGACTTCAAGGCCAAGTTCTTTCTTCGCGTAACTTTCGCGAAACTCGATCATTTCGCGAAACTTCCAGGTCGTATCGATATGCAGCAGCGGAAAGGGTGGTTTGGCGGGGTAGAACGCCTTCATCGCGAGATGCACCATGACCGACGAATCCTTGCCAATCGAGTACAGCATCACGGGATTATCAAACTCAGCCACCACCTCACGAATGATGTAGATACTTTCGGCCTCAAGTTCCTTGAGGTGGGTGAGATGATAGGAGCTCATCGGGCAGGTTGCCTGGTGGCAGGTCTTTCGGAGGCGGGTTGTTTGGTGGCGGCTTGCCTGGTGGCAGCGCTGTATAAACCAACGAGTATACGGCAAGCCTTACGACTGCTCAACTTCAAACCGATCAAGCGTTTCGTGACCGTATGCGCAACAGTACGCTTTCGGCACCAGAGACCGGGGACGTATAGCTGGCCAATCGTCGCAGATCGAGTCCTCGTAACAGCCCCGCCTCGCGTGCCTGATGACGCTCGTCTGTCCATGAAGGACCCTTGAGCAGCAGCAGTTGTTCAAAATGATCCCAATGGGGTGCAAGCCAGCGCATCAGCTTGTGCAGTGGTGCCACGGCCCGCGCGATCAACACCTCGAACATTTCCTTTTCCAAAATACCTTCCGCGCGGGCGTGGTCTACCCGCAACTCCAACCCTGCCTGCTGGGCGATCGCCTTGGCGGCGATGGCACGTTTTGCCACGGACTCGCACGCCACGATTTCCAGGTCGGGCCGCACAATGGCCAAAATCATGCCCGGAACCCCTCCGCCGGTGCCAACGTCCAGCACTCGCGCGCCCGGCGGTAGAAACGGTTCGAATGCCAGGGAATCGACGACGTCGCGCCCGACGAATTTTTCATAGTCGGTATGCCGCGTCAGATTGAGCCGCTCGTTCCATTCCCACAAAGCAGCTCGATAGCTGTCCAACAGCGCGATCTTGTCGTCGTCGACATCGATTTCAAAACGCTGAAGCATCGACTGCAACTGCGCGTGGTCGTTCGTTGGTGGCATATTCAGCTTCAAGACTCGCTCGCCCGCACCGGATCGTCGCCAGCCATTTCCTTACGCGTGGATTCCGCTATGGATAAACTCCGACTTCGACGGTGTTGCCATCGGGGTCCTGGAAGAAAATCTGCTGAAACCCACCCGCATTGACCTGCCGCCGATACTCGACCTGATGGCTCTTTAGCAATGCTTCGGCCTGGTCCAAGTCCGGAACGATCATCGCAAAGTGCTGTGCCAGCGTATCAATGGCTCCCCGACCCGGCGCCGAATGATGCTCGATGATATGGAATTGCAGGCCACTTGGCGGGTGAACCAGCCAGGCACCGTCAAACGAAAAATCGGGGCGGGCAATCGATTCGAACCCCATGACGGTTTCGTAAAACGATGTCGCTGCTTGCACGTTTCTGGTGGGCACGGCCAAATGGTGCATCCCTTGAACCGCTAGCGGCTGGCACATGATTTATCGGACCTGCGTCAAAGGTTGTGGATCACGGAATTTAATTCACTTGTATCAATTTTCTCGATTCCAGCAAGTGTGCGGCCGATATATCAACCAGGAGTGTCATGCGCGACTTTCTCGTGCCGCTCGTCAACTAGACAAATAGACTTGTCCGTCGACGTCCCAGTCTGGGGAAAGGAACGTTAGCAATGTACAGGCGCCTGTTTTTTACCGGGATAGCTGCCGTCACCTTAATGAGTACCGGGTGCTGCGGACCCTGTGGTGGTGGCTGCTTTAATCTCTGCGGCTGGTACCCCGGCAAACATCTGGCCAAGGCGTTTGCTTGCCATGGTTGTGGCGGCGGATGCGGCGGCGGATATGGCTACGGCGATTCTGGCTGTGGAGCCGGCGGATGCGGTGGTGGCTGCGATGGTGGTGATGTGCACGGAGACTGGATCGGGTCACCGGAAGAGCACGTCATATCGTCGCCAGAGCCGATCCACGGCGGCACGTATTACCCACGGTCTGCTGGTGCGCCTCCGAAACCACCTTCGCCCCCAAGGGATGCCACGACGAGGTACGGAAGTCGACGAGGTAGCATTCGTCAGACGTCCCATTCGGCACCCGCGAACGAGAACGCGAAGAGTAGCTGCCCGTGTGGCAGGCATTAATATTCCCTGCGGAAGTTGAGATTCCCGGCGCAAGCGGGGCGTCCCTGCGGATCCGCGAAAATACAAAGACCTCGTTGGCCTTCATGGCAACGAGGTCTTTTTTTGTGTCGAGGCCGTGCAAGACGACGACGGACGTACTAACTGTCGAACCATTTCTTAATCGTGCGCACTGTCGTCGCTCGACCCGTGGCGCGATCGCGGTTGTCAGCGGGATCTCCTTCGGACATACGGCAACGCAGTTCTGAGCGTTTCCGCAAATCTGTATCCCGCCAGGTCCCATCAGGGTGTCCAGTCGCTGATTGGTCAGGCTCCGTCCGGTCGGATGGTTATTGAACAGCATGGTCTGCCCGATCGCATGGGCCCCAAGAAATGGGCATCGTACTGTTGCGATTGTCGCGCCTTGAATTGCTCGTCCGTTTCACCATCGTGAGGAGGCAATTCAATCTTTGTGTACTGCGGACATGCCTCGAGACAACAGCCGCAGCTCATGCACTGACTGAACGGGTAGGAATCCTGTTGCTCAGCCGGCATTTGCCGAGGGCCCGCACCTCGATCGTAGTAGTCGTCTACCGGAACCCAGGCCTTCGCACGAGTCAGAGCACGAAACAACCGCGTACGATCCACCATCAGATCACGCACCACGGGAAACTTTGACATCGGGCGCAATTCGATCTGCCCCGGATGCTCCTCCAGCAGTCGATCCACCAGCGCGGAACAAGCCTGGCGAGTACGTCCATTGATAACCATCGTGCAGGCCGCAAACCTCCTCAAGGCAATTGCAGTCCCACGCCACCGGCGCAACTTGTTCGCCGGAATTCGTTAACGGTCGCGCCGCGATCTCCTGCAGCACACTGATCACATTCATATCCGGCCCGTGCGAGATACGAAACCGTTCCCAATGACTGCGCTGTCCCGGCGCTGGCTGCCGCAGGACGCGAGCTTCAAACGTAGCTGTCGCTGTTTCGCCATTCGCTTCGCTCACCGCACCACCTCTCGCTCGGAATGATCGGTCAGTTGGTATCGCCTTGAACGGCCACCGGCTCACGTGGAGTTTCACCACGAGCCGCCCCGCCCTTCGCAAGACGCTCTCTCCAAACGTCTTCTATCACTTCCGCACCCACGAGTCCATACAAACGTGGTCGAGGCGGAATTAGCGACGTGTCGACATCTTCGTAGTGAAGTTCCACGTCACGCTCGATCGGCTTGTAACTGGCAATCGTTGTCTTCAACCACTTCTGAGTATTCGCCGCAAAGCGATCGCACCAGGCTTCGGCCTCATGCCGCCGTTCGGCAGGTGACTCGGCGTCCAAACCCGGCGTCGCGAAGGCCGGTTTGAAGTGCGCCCCCCGGCACTCGTCACGAGCAAGTGCACCGCGCAGGATCGCAATCGCCAGGGGGAACATATCCATCAACGACTTGGTGTAAACAACGTTCTGGTTCGTCCAGTTGCCGGTGTCCGATAACGCACAATGGTCAGCACGGTCACGCTGTGAAAGCACGGTACCGATGGCATTGCGCAGGGAATCGTTCTCTCGCACCACGGTTGCTGATTCCGTCATGGTCCGGCCCAGCTCTTGATGCAACAGATACGGGTTCTCCGTTCCACCGCCTCGTTGGAGCAGCGCGTCGTGTTTCTGCTGGTGCTCCTTCCGTGACAACTCATAAAAACCAGCTGGCAATTCGCCGGCAGTCGCACCGCCTCGCGCGCTGAGTTGATTGACAACACTGGGGGCGACGAACAATCCGCTAAAGATGCAGCTGAGCAGCGAATTGGCACCCAAACGGTTGGCGCCGTGGTATTGATAGTCGCACTCACCGATTGCGAACAGGCCCGGAATGCTGGTCTGCTGATTGCGCAGTGAACCGGACTCCAGTCCGCCGTCGGCACTTCGTTCGTAGTCGACCCATAAACCGCCCATGGAGTAGTGGACGGCAGGAAAGATCTTCATCGGAACATCGCGAGGATCGACCCCCTGGAACTTTTCATAGATTTCCAGGATCCCGCCCAGTTTCTTGTCGAGCACATCGCGTGGCAAATGGGTCAAATCGAGATAGACCGCCAGCCGATCCTTGTCGACGCTCAACCCTTCCTTCGTACAAACCTCAAAGATCTCGCGTGTCGCGATATCGCGAGGAACAAGGTTGCCGTACTCGGGATAGCGTTCTTCCAGAAAGTAATATCGCTCGGCTTCTGGAATCTGCAATGGATCTCTCGGATCCTGTTGCTTACGCGGGACCCAAACTCGGCCCCCTTCCCCGCGGGCGCTTTCGCTCATCAGCCGCAACTTGTCCGCGCCAGGTACGGCCGTTGGGTGCACCTGAAGAAACTCGGGGTTTCCAAACCGAGCGCCGGCCTGAAAACAGCGGCTGGCAGCGCTACCTGTGCAGACCATGGACATGGTCGAACGACCGAAGATCAGACCCGGTCCTCCGGAGGCAACGATCACGACATCCGCGGGGAACGTGCGAATTTCCATATTGACCAGGTTTTGTGCAACGCATCCTCGGCAGCGGCCTTCGTCATCCAGGATCGGCCCGAGAAAATCCCAGAATTCGAACTTGTTGATCCTCCCCTCTGCTTCCCAGCGGCGGACCTGTTCGTCCAGTGCGTATATCAGTTGCTGGCCGGTGGTCGCGCCGGCAAAAGCCGTCCGCTTGTACAGGGTCCCTCCAAAGCGGCGATGGTCCAGAAAGCCTTCCGGCGTCCGGTTGAACGTGACCCCCAGACGATCCATCAAATCGATAATCCGAGGGGCCCAGTAGGCCATTTCCTTTACCGGCGGTTGATGCTGGAGAAAGTCGCCGCCGTAGACGGTGTCGTCAAAGTGCTTCCACTCGGTATCGCCATGCTGGCGGGTGAGGTCGTTGACGCTGTTGATCCCGCCCTGAGCACACACACTGTGTGATCGTTTGACGGGTGTCAGGCTGATCAAGTCGACGTGAAATCCGGACTCAGCGACCTGCATCGAAACCGACAGACCGGCCAATCCACCACCTACGACCACAACACGTTGATTCGACATAGCTTTTTTGGCTTCCGCGGACTCGAACGTTACCGATCCTCTTTACTCGATTATTGATGATGCCATACGAGAGCGAGCCGGCGACCCGTCATGGCGATTCATCGACGACTTTGGTCTCGTCGGGCGCCTCCGACAGAATCTCACGACGCTCTTCCGCTGACAATCGCTTGTGAGGCGAGTCAGGCACTTCCAGCAGCTCGCGTCGGCCCGAGTACATCTGATCTTCGCTTTGCACCGCCTCTTGTTTATTGACGTTGACCATTCCGAATAGGGCGCTCAATCCAACCACCAGCGTGGCGACGCCGATAAAGCCACACAACCAGCCGGCACGCCGTTGTGCCTTGGGCGTGGTCCATACACCCCACGTGATCCCCATTGTCCAGAGGCCATTTCCCAGGTGAAACACGCAGGCCGTGGTGCCGATCGCATACAACGCCTGCACGATCCTGGATCTGAGTGCATAGGACGCCGTGCTTGCCGCGTTATAGGCGCGAAATTCCGCTCCGCCCAGCGGATCGGCAACGCTCTTAAGCCACCACTCGCCATGAAACCATCCGTGCATATGGAAGACGTGTCCCATGATGAACAGAAAGGCAATGATTCCGGAGGCCCGCTGAAGCGAGTAGCGGACGTTGCCGCTGTAGGGATAGTCCCCCGTATTCGGCAATCCCCCGGCGATGATTACCAGACCGATGATGCCGTGAAACAGGATCGGAATGAAGATAAACGTCCACTCGACCAGCGGCAGCAGCGGCCCCACCGAGTGAATACTGTAGACGTTTTTCTGGAATACCTCAGGGCCTGCCAACACGCTGGCATTGGTCACCAAATGGACGACCATGTATGCGCCAATGGGGATCAAGCCACTGAGCGAATGGGCACGCCGGATGAGAAACTCGTGTCGGGCGAGGAACGAAACTGTCGGCTTTTCTCCCACCACGCTTCGTAACACCACGCTTCCTGAATCGCGATATATACAGGCTGTCTATCCATCTGCGTCCGGCGCGGTTCGACCGCACACATGATCAACGCAGCTTCGCCGTCCGTAGTATAGGAAAGCAGAAGTCCGGGTAAAGGGCGCATGGCGTAAAGGGCACACAGAGAAGCAAACCCCATGTCGCATACCGGGCCGACTTAGAGCGCAAGCCAACTCGCCAGTTCGTGGTACTTTTCGCGCTCGATTGTGCTCAGTCGTCGAGGAGCGAAATCTACGGCTTTGGCCTTTTCCATCGTACGCTTAGCAGCCTCACGGTCGTCCTCACATTGATACGCCAGCGCCAGATGAAAGTAGAGAATCCCCGAATCCGTGCCGAACATCGTTGCGTTCTCAAGATCCTTGACCGCCTTCTCGCAATTCCCTTGCGCCAAATGGATCATGGCACGCGAATCCAGGACGTCGCGACTCGGACCAATCAGTTCGACTGCCGTTTCAACGAGCCGGATCGTATCGGCATCGACGTTGCCACGCGTCGCGTTAAGGTAGGCGAGGTTGTTGACCAGAATACCTCGCTCCCTCCGAGAGAGATCGGCCTTCAATGCTGCCTTCAGGACACTTTGGGCGTCGTCGCTTTTTCCCATCGCATGCAAGACCGATGCCCAATTCATTGACAGAGTTACGTCGCCGGGATCCTGTGCGATCGCAGCGTCAAACCATTTCTGAAGCGTTGAAAAATGAGGAATGGATTTTTCTGGATACTCAAGAAAAGCCAACATGCCGATCCGGCATATCGTGCCAACGGTTTCTTCGGACTCCTTGCTCGCACACAATTCAAATGTCTTGTCGACCTGCCCGCTCCTGGCGAGAAATCCGGCATACATGAAAAAGCGATCCGGTCGAAGCTTGATGAACTCGCTAAACTTCTCTGCCGCGTCGGTATTCAGACCAAATTCTTCCATCAATAAAGCCGCTTGCAAAATCTGGCCGCCATTTGCGGACGTCCGATTGTCTTGCAGCCCCTCGTTAATCAACCGTCGCGCTTCGTCTGGGTTGTTGAATCCCATCGCCGCCCTGGCCTGCAATCTTACTGTTCGTAACATCTTTGGTTCGATCTTTGCCAGTTTCTCGATCCAGGTGTTCGCTCGACCGTATTCTTTCCGATCGAGCAACATCTGTGAAAATGCGGCGAGAAAATCTGGATTCGGCTTGTCGCCGGTTTCGCTAACCAGACCGGTCATGATTTCGACGGCCTGAACCGAGCGATCGCTCTTGTCATAGAGCCGGGCAAGGACTAGGCGTTCCTCGGCGCTGAGCGCCACGTTCTGATTGTTGAGGCGTTCCAATATCTGAACTGCCCTTTCGCGAAACTGCGGTTCTTCGCGGCGCCCCATCAACTCAGCCTTGATTCTCTCGTCCACTAGGGATAGTCGACCATCGACGCGATTCGCGTCCAGAATGGCCATCGCCGTAACAAACCTTCCATAGTCTTCTTCTCTCCCCATGGCACGAGCCAGCGATCGACGCGCCCAGATCGCGTGAGGTGAGGCCGAAGGACCGCTGCTATCGGTTATTCTCAGCAACCGCTTGATATATTGTTCGGCTTTCGCGACCTGCCCGGTATCGTAGTAGTACATCGCAACCGAGCGGATGGTGGCTGGATCATCGCCGGAGGAAACCATCGCCGATTCAAAGTGGAGTTCGGCCATTTCGCGATGGCCTAGCAACGCATAAGCCTTTGCAAGTGCCAAAGGCGCCTGATCGACAGCGAGATGGTTTTCAGAATTACGCACATAATTCTCTGCATTCGCTGACTGACCGGTTCGTACCAGGAATTCGACCATCGTCAACCAGGTGCGGGCATAGGACGTACCAACCGTGACCGCTTTGCGAAACGCCTGGCCTGCTTCCTTCGGGCGCTTTAAGTGGGTATAGATTTGCCCCACCCAAATCCAATCATCCGGATTGGTCGACGCGGGAGGGATGGCATCCTGAAGTGCCCGCAGCGCCTTATCCGGATCGCCACTCATCGCCTCCAGCAGAACCTGGTATCGCTTCAATTCCTGCGGCAACGGGTTTATCTTGGCCAACTCCACACGCGCGTCGCCGAACTTCCCTTCTTCCGTAAGCAATACGACTAATCGCTGCACTGCGCTCGCGCGAGGCGGACCCAGTTTGAGTGCATTCTGGTAGGCGCGAATTGCCGCTTCCGGCCGTTTCTGCAAGTCGTTGACCTCTGCATCCAACAGGGCGCTCAAGTGCCACTCTGGCCGCAATTCCGTCATTCGTTGGGAAATATCGGATGCGCTTTCGAGAGAATCCTTGTCCGTTGAATCGCGTTGGTAATTCCATAGCAGCTGCTTGCCGTGGAAATACATCGATTCCGGACTGCTTTCGCCATACGCCTTGTCGACGTGTGCCATCACGGAAATAAGGCCCAAATCGTCATTCTGCTGACGAGCCAAGTCGAATAGCTGTTCGCACAACTCGATTCGGTTCGGATGGACGTTCAAGGCATTAAACCAGCAGCGTTTGACGGCATCAAAATTTCGCGGCGGGACCCGATAGTATGCCGCTCCTAACGCCTTCCATAGGTTAAATTGCTGCGATTTGTCGAATTTTTCGATGCCAACTTCCAACGCGGCAAGTTCATCGCTTGCACCCGGATCATTGACGGTTGAAATCAACTGCGCTCGAACCGTACGTGAGAATGCGTTATCGCTAAAACCCAAATCACCCTTTTCTATCATCGTGAGCAGACGCGTCAACGTGCGTTCCGGGTTATACTTTTGTCTATGTATATCCACGTACAAAGCCTGAAGATGATGGTTGTTCGGGACCTTCCGTAAACTTTTTTCGAGCAAGCTTAAGGCTTCTTTAAATTTGTCTTCTTTCGCCAATCGGTTAACAGTCACGACCACTTTGAGCACCGGATCCTCGTCACCATCCTCCGCTTTTTCGCTGGTCGGCGTCATAATCAGCTTCTGTACCAGCTCGAATTCAGCCGCCAGGGGCTTACTGTCCGGTTGTTGTCGATGCAGCTTGAAGACCACGTCGTAATACAAGCGAACCAATTGTTCGTCTGAATCGAATGTTTGGCTCCCCAGCGAAAATCGAGCTTCACGCAGGCTTTGGTATGCGTCCTCATACTGTTCAAGTCTCACCAACGCAGTGATGGAGCCCCGCACGGCCATCAACAGACTGGGACTAGCGGCCAAAGCGCGTTTGTACGCGTTCATCTCGCTATCAACCTTACCTAATCGATTGTAACACTGGGCCAGCAGCATGTTGGTGCTAACCGTCAGATCTACATCACCCTTCAATGCCGGCCGCACCTTTTC
Organism: uncultured Planctomycetales bacterium; assembly: GCA_963844115.1. GTDB lineage: Bacteria > Planctomycetota > Planctomycetia > Pirellulales > UBA7805 > CS4-C045. The sequence goes on from CAWJNN010000037.1 coordinate 54,145, forward strand.
CAGCAACAGAATTGCCTCTTTCCATTGCCGATCCATAAACATGGCTTGAGCTTCAGCAAGTTCAATACGTACCGCCGGGAATTTCTCCATTTTCTTCATCCGCTGGATCGTTGCTTTAGCGGCGTCATGATCTCCCGCTTGAGACTGCATCTCGTACAGATACCAGATCAGCTGATGGCTATCCGGTATCCGTTCCAGACCTTTTTCGTATTCCGCCAGTGCACCCTTCGGGTCGTTCTTGGCGATGGCTAACAGGCCTTTGAATCTAGCTACGCGGTGATCCTGCGGGTGCAAATATTCCGCTTCATCTAGTATCTTCTGTGCTTCGGAATGCTCTCCCGCGGAAATTGCGATCACGACGTTTTCCAACAGAATGTCCGGATCGGAACCCTCCAGTTCCATCGCCCGCCGCAAGTGTTTCTTGGCGAGTTCCTGTCGCGCGTCGCGATCCTTTCTATCGCCCGTCGCGTTCGTCGAACGCAAGTGACGCCCCAAGATCAAATGTGCCTCGGCGGATTCGGAATTGGCAGCAACCATCTCGTCCAAAATGCGGTCAGCCTGTTTGCGATCATCGCGATGCAGGAGCGCCAGCAACCGGTAGGCATCAAGCATTGAGGGATCGCCGGCTTTATGCCGTTCAAAATTCCCTTGCCTGCTGTCGAATCCCACAATTCGATTGAGGCGTTCGATTGCCGGCTTGTAATCCTTCATTCGACCGGCGCAGACCGCGTAGCTGTAATCCATCTCTGGATCGGACTTTCCACTGGCGTCCAGATATTCAACATGTTTGCGGGCCTCATCGTTGACATTCGCCTTCACCATCAACAAAACCAGCCGACGACGAATATCGTTCCGCTCGGGCACCTTCCGTACAGCGCGCGACATGAACTCGTAAGCGGAACGAACCTCTCGCTGTGTCGGATTCTTGCTCTGTTCGAAGATATCCGCGGCCGCCAATGCTGCCGCACAGATCTCGTCGACGTCGCGTGGATTCTGCTGCAAGTACCGCGTGTAGTGCTGCAGCGCACGATCGATATCGCCCTCGTCCATGGCGGACTTGGCTTTTTCCAGGATGTGCTTGGTACTGCGTTCGACGTTGACAGCCCATAACAGGTGAACGCCGCTGGCGACCAAAATCAGTGGAACAACCAAACAGAGCAGGAACTTGACGTTCAGACGTCGCATCGAAATGGCCCTTCGATAAACTGAATTGGGTTCGATTGAGAGCCGGCAGACCCCTGCCAGCATTCCGGGGATGCTGACATTTCTATCAGATAGCACCGACCAGCAACGCGTTCGCTACACGAACACGAAGGGGCAGACATTACAGGCTCTATCCTGAATAGGGATAAATACTTATTTCATCCTACCCCAGCCTGTCAAACTGTCAATAAAGGCGTCACCGCTACCTCACGGATCGCGATGGGAAAAATACAAATTAGATGAAACTGCTCAGGCCATTCTGCCGATAATCCTGCCTGTACCGACCAGGTTGAAGCGGCGGTTTTTTACTTTTGGGGGGGCCAACGCAACTACCGATAGGTAGCTCGCGTTCCAATCGAGTGGGCCCCAAACATGCGAATTCATCTTGCGGCGATCGGGATCCTGTTAGCAGCAACGCTGGTCGGCTGTCGGACTTTTTCCGCACGCAATCCCGATCTCGAAGCTCATCTGCCACCCGCGCACAAAATCCCCAATGAGGAAATTAAGACCTCGTTGCCGCCGTATGTGGTTGAGCCGCCAGATGTCCTGCTGATCGACGCCATTAAGGTGGTCCCCAAGGTCCCCTACTTGCTCGAACCGCTGGACTTGATCCAAATCCAGGCGGAAAACGTGCTGCCCGACGTACCGCTCAATGGACAGTTTCAGATCGAAGGTAACGGTAGTGTCAACTTGGGAACCCAATACGGGATCGTCAAAGTGGCAGGTCTCGGTACAGAGGATGCCGCCGAAGCAATCCGTCGCAAGTTATTGGAAGGACTTGTCGAACCGCTGGTATCCGTCAGCATCTTGCAGACGACCGGGTCGCAGCAAATCAACGGCCAACACCAGGTCATGCCGCAAGGGACTATCAACTTGGGTACCTACGGCGAGGTTTACGTCGCAGGCCTGACGCTACAGCAAACGAAATACGCGATCGAAAAACACCTCGAAGATTTCCTCGAATCGCCCGAGGTCTTCGTCGACGTCTTCGCTTTCAACAGCAAAACGTATTACATCATTACCGACGGCGGAGGACTTGGCGATCGAGTGGTCCGGTTGCCCATCGTCGGCGGCGAAACTGTCTTGGACGCCATCAGCCAGATCGGCGGTCTCAACGGGATCTCGACCACCGAAATATGGATTGCTCGTCCGTCGCTCGACAAATCAGGCGTGGAACAGCGACTACCGGTGAGTTGGGATGAAATCACGAAGAAAGGCCTCACGGCGACAAACTACCAGGTCTTTCCCGGCGACCGGATCTTCATTAAGGCCAGCACCTTCACGAGAATCGATTCGGTGGTCGCCCGAGTCACGCAGCCGATCGAACGGATTTCCGGCTTCATCTTGCTAGGCTCCGGCGCGATCCGCAACCTGAACCAGTCCTTCCGACAAAATATCGGAAACAATAACAATAACTTTAATTAAGTCACAAGTCGTTCGGCGACTACGCGATCTACGAGCGACAAACCACAAAGGGCATCATGAACTGCAAATTCCGAATTGCCAATTCGATACGATCCCTGGTGGCTCTGACCGCCGTCATCTTGCTGCTAAACAGTTCGGTTACTGCCCAGGGGCCGGGCGGGCCGGGATCACACTTCGCTTCGGAGCAATACGGTCCGCACGCTGCCGGGGGTGACTATCTCCCGCACGGCCAAGGTGCTTATTCGACAGCCCCTGTGTCTCCTGCGCCCCCTGACCACGGTCTCTACCAAACGCGCTGGCGGCCCTGGAACCGGTCCACAATTTATCCGGTCTACCCAGGCATGCCCGAACCACCTAGTTCAGGACCCCGGAAAAAACAGCCAGGCGAACTGCCGCCATTGCCCGATGACGACAACGGATCCGGCGGAACGAATGGTGACGGCAGTTCATCAACGGAACCCAATGGCCAGGATACGAACGGTGACGACTCGCCAGAACCCCCGCCTGACTTGGACCCTGGCTTGCCGCTTCCCGGCGGCGATTCGTCTTCCGACGAGTTTTCACCCATCTCGCCCTATCAGAACGACGATTCGCCGACCGTTCCCCAGGATCTGTCGCCTCCGGCGAACGGAGATGGAGACTCGGCAGCGCCGGATCCACTTCCGGAACTTCCCGACGAACTACCGCTGCCAATTGGAGAACCGGCTGACGCGGATACCAGCCAAAAAGATGGCTGGAAGTCGTCTGGTCACGTAGCCGACGCCTGGCGCAAAGCTGGTCATGAGAAGCAGCCGGTCGCAAAGGTCCGATCATCGACGAGGACGAATGCCAAGAGGCCGGCGACACCACGACTCGTCAATTTGGCCGACGCCAAACCGCTCAACAAGCCGAGTTCTTCCTGGCCTGCTAATCCGCTTCGTTCGGGACCCGGTATCGCTCACGATCCGCACGTTGTTCCGACCGCGAATTGGCAGTATGATCGGCGCTGAAATCCGGGACCGGTGAACGCCAGACGGCCCCCGATCAGCCTATGGCTTGCGCCGGACCGTAACGCCCAATCGCATGATTTCCACGTACGAGCCGCCCCAGGATGCCGAGGCGCATGAACACTTCATGCGCATGGCCTTGGACGAGGCCAAACAAGCCCTGGCTGAGGAAGAAGTTCCGGTCGGGGCGGTCATTGTCCGGGGCGGAAACGTCATTGCCTCGGCACACAATCAGCGCGAGCAACTGAACGATCCCACGGCCCATGCCGAAATGATCGCGATCACGCAGGCCGCCAGTTCGATCTCCAGCTGGCGACTGGAAAACTGCCGGTTGTACGTGACCCTGGAACCGTGCCCCATGTGTGCCGGTGCTATCTTACAGGCACGTTTACCGCTCGTGGTTTACGGCACCAGCGATCCGAAGGCCGGCGCGGTCGAATCGATGTACCAGATGCTGGACGATGCTCGGCTGAATCATCAAACCCAGGCCGTGCCTGGGATCCTGGCGGAAGCGTGCGGCCAGCTGTTGAGCGACTTCTTTGCCGCCCAGCGAGCCAAGGGGAAAAAATAAGGCTTACATCGCCGCTACCTGGTGCGTGCTCAAGGCCAAGAACAGGGCCAGAACAGGGCTTAGAACAGGGCTTAGCCGTTTTGGAGCTACCCACGGTTCGTTGGCAAAAACTCGTTGGCGAAAACCGGGGCTAACGCCCAAACGACTGAGCCAGCGAACCCCAAAAATCTAACCGTGACGAAGCACTAATCGCCATTGGCAGGCGTCATTTTCGCGCCGATGATCGCCTGGACGTCCGACTGGGCCGTATCCGGGTCCACGAAAAAGAACTCAACACTTCCGTCTGCGTAGGCGATGTTGAATCCTTCCTGATGAAAGCTGGAGGGTCGCGCGTTGCCGTAGGTCAAGTTGTCCGCCAGGCCGTCCGAGTCGCAGTCCTCGATAGCCAACATGCCCTCGTTGTAGAACGCCTGGGTTGTCAGGCCACAATCTACCGAGCCAAAATCCGTGCAGACAATTCCCTGATGCGCCTCCACAGCGCCGGTTGCCAAGACCGCGGTATAACCGGCCAGGTCCACATTTTCGCTGATCAGCATGGTCGCGCGTTTGCCGTCCGTGATGTCATCCAGGGACACCGAAATCTTCTGAGCCGCGCTCGCGCGACGGTCGTGAAAAACGGCGTGTACGCGATCATCGGGAGCTCCGCTCGTCGCATCGACGCGACCGGCATTGACGGCGTAGCTAGTGGGAAGCGTGATCGGAGGACCGGGTGTCCCGCTACACGAACCAAAATCCGCTTCCAAATCGGGCGGGTCACTCGGACAAATCAGAATATCGAGGTAGGTCCGCCAGAGGAGACCTCCGCTTCCGTCTGGTGTCTGCTCCAACAGATGTCGTCGTCGCTCCTGCATGTCGAGATACGCGAACAGCGGCGGTACCCACCCCACAGTCTCTTCTATCGTTGCTCCGGGAGCGCCACCGGTATCCGTAACTTGATAGGTCTCGGCGTAACCGGAAAAACGTTCTTTACGCAAGGCGTGCTGAATCGCGGCGGTCGCCAACTCTTTCATTTGCTTCTGGCATTTCGCCTGTTCGGCCGCAGCGCGGCCCGACAAGACAGCCGGAAGCAACAGGGCGATCAGCATGCTGATAATGCCGATGACAACCAGTAATTCGACGAGGGTGAACGCTCTTCTTCTGTTCGAACCGTACATCTCGGACACCTCCTAGAGCAGGACGGTAAGAGTCGCCTGCTAAACCCCTGCCTCAATCTGCTCCATCCTGAATTGTTGCAGAAAATCCACAAAATTTCCAGGCTTCGATCCCTCCCTAGGGTCATGCAGGGTCGAGATACCGGTAGATTTGCTAAACCGTTGACGTTTTTGGTCTTTTTCCCTAAATTGGTGACTGCGGAAAAGGGGCGGCACTCATTGGCTGACAGCGGCATCTTACGGCCGTTTTTCCTCGATGCATCAGATCTTGCACGAGACAGGTTTGCAGGCGACCGTGCACAGCACGCCCCGCAGCTCAATCAGCCATTGCCTTCAGAGGTAGGATTCGCATGCGCAACCGACGCAGCTTCACGTTGATTGAACTGTTGGTCACGATCACGATCGTGGTCATTCTGGCGTCGATGGTGATGTTTGCCCTGCATCAAGCCCAGGTGAGTGCTCGGCAGTCGCGTACGCAGTCCACGATCACGAAATTGCACGCCTTGATTTCCCAGCAATGGGCAACGTATCGAACGCGGCGAGTTCCCGTGGCCGCCGCCACCGAACTTGAGCCAGAAGACGCTGCCGAACTTAGCTACGAGGCGAAACTGGTATTGATGCGAATGGAGATGCCGGACCGCTGGAGCGAAGTTGAAGCGGTTTATCGTCCGGTTGGGTCGACCAACCGATCACGCTGACACTGAAGGACACCACTACCGTCACTTTATCGATCGCCCCGACCACCTCGGCTCGTGGCTACCATCGCTATTTCTTCGATAACGGGTCGATAACCGACGACTATCAAAACGCGGAATGCCTGTACATGATCGTCACGATGGGATTGCCTGTGGAAGACGAGGCCTCGGCGAATTTCGCGGAGACCGAAATCGGGGATGTGGACGGCGATGGAGCAAAAGAATTCCTGGACGCTTGGGGTACGCCGATTGGATTCTTGCGGTGGCCCGTTGGCTTTGTCAACTACGCCGGGAACGCCGAATTCGGACATCTGTCGGATCTACAGCCAGAACGGTCCACCACTTCGCCTTGTAGGCCAAATGAAGCCGAGCATCACGATCCGTTCGATCCGCGCGGCGTTGACGACTTCGCTTTCTTTGTATTTCCGTTGGTATATTCGGCAGGCCCGGACAAGCTTTACGACATTTTTCCGGGCGGTGCGAACGACGTGATTGACGACCCGTACAGCGTGTATCGCGCTGCCACGGATTGCTCGGATGACTACGTTGGCATGCCGAAAGACCAGGACAATCTGGGGGGTTCGGGCGACGGCGAACTAAGCCACCAGGACAACATTCACAATCATCTGCTGGAAGCCAGCGTCGAGTAGCGAATAGCCACCGTTGATCCCGTTCGTCCGGCAGATCGATGCTTTGAGCCTGAGCGTCTCGCGGCTCAGTAGTTGCGCTGACTATACGATCGAGCCCGATTCAAACTGGCACTATTCTCGGGTCGCCGAAGAGGGGCTTGCTGGCGAAGCGTGCCCGCCGTGCCTCCGCCAAACCGAAGTTGATTATTGAATCGCGAGAAGTCGAGGTGGGTAACCGAGTGACCGGTCGGTCGAATATTCAGCGAGGCACCGGTCAACCTGTTGGATCGTGGCTGATAAAAGGGGTTGGTCAAGCGGGTGTCACCGCGCGGCGCCTGCGTACCGCCCGTTGCCCGATCAAGTTCTTCTTGGAGGCGATCGCTGCGCGTGTCGATATCTCGCCGAAAGTCGTCGCGTAGCTGTCGCTCCTCACGGACCGTGCGTCGCTGGTCATCCAGGATCCGAAGATCGCGAACGACGTTGCGGTTGTACCGCAGAAAGTCCTGGCCGTCATTGCGACGTAGAAGATCGACATAAGGACTGACCGAAGGCCGGCTGTAGAAATCCGGTGTATCCACGCCAACTTGTCCGGCAGCCTGCCTTGGAACCGTCACTCCCAGCAAGGGAGCCACGACACACAAGAGCGAGAGCTGTTTGAGACGAGTCATTTTTCTGCCCTTTTTCTACCCTGATTTTGAGAGGCCTGAAGCCATTCTAATCTTATGAATTCTCGCCGGCGCCTGCAAGAAAACTCGCCCCGGTCGACGAATCGCGGCCACGTCGAACAGCGTCCAGCATCGATCGAAGCTGGCTTGCGGAAAGGATTTGAGGACGGTCGCCAGGTCGGTGCCACGACGTGCGAGATGCACCAAATCGATCTGCTTGACAGGCCGTGCCTTGCATCGGAAAGATTTCGCAGCATCCAAAGGGATCATCGTCACAAGGAAGCTCCACGCAATTATTGATTAGTTCCCCCCCTCGAATCGACGAGCGAACATGTCGACGCATTCGTAGTTATCGGCAGAGTTATCGGCAGACTTTTCCCGACCCTTAAAATCGCTATAAATTAACTCCGGATAGCTATCGGTGGCAGCATCGACTGCAGCCATCTGGGCTACAGAATCGCCCGCATGAATGGCCGTCCTTTTCCCCGCGTCTGGATGCCGTTTTAACGCTAATTCCGACATCCGTGATGATCGTCACGCGGGTTGAGGGGGGACGGCACCCAGCCACAAATCGTAACTCATGTGAAAACAAACACTTGCGTCTGGAACTAACCTTTCTAACCAGAGGCGCCTGGCATTTGACATTCGCGCAAAACCGTTTTACATTGAACTATCCGGTAACCTGGGGAACTGATTGGATTTCTGTTCCTTAACAAGACAGGCAATTACTTGTCGGTTGACCGCGCCGCTGAACGCACAGATTGCGCGACGCGCGCATGGGAACACTGGTTCTCATTGCCGGGTGTCACGGGGTTCCTGTCAATTGAAGACAGGACTTGGTGACGAATGGGGGGGCTAACCCGTTCGGGATGGATCCTCAGCAGCCCCAACAACACAAACCGGCAACTCGTGAATTGGAGATTTGGTTGTGTTGGCGCTAGGCGGTTGCGCTTTGCATTACCATGCGGCTGATTGACCGAGTAGCGTGTAAGTGAATTCATCGAACGCGTATTTGTGCTGCAACGAGGCACCTTATGGTGGCGGATCTTATTCGGTTCCCTCCTCAATAATCACGTTCCCACACTCGGTGATTTGGAAATCTGTTTGAATGGAATGCGTCTATGTCGACTGCAGAAAGCAGTTCTGAATCGAAGAAGTCCCTGACGCTTGGCCCGGACACCCACGGCGCGCTGATCGTGCTGGGCCTGTTGTTTGTGGCAGTGCTGTATTGCTTTGGCAATGTCTTCGTTGCGTTGTGGACAGATCACTGGAATGATCCGCAGTATTCGCACGGATACCTGGTACCGTTGTTTGCGGCAGTGCTGCTGTGGATGCGTTGGGATCCCTCGGCAATCCGTCCATTTTCCGACGTCACTAATCTCGCACGTTGGAGTGGCATCGGTTTGCTATCCCTGGGACTGTCGTTGCGGTTGACGGCCACGCATTTCGGGACGGAAGTTCCGGACATGTTCGCTCTGATCCCCTGCCTGCTCGGCATCACGTTGATCGCGGGTGGTTGGAGTTTATTCCGTTGGGCCGGCCCCATCGTCTGCTTTCTGGCGTTCATGTTTCCGCTCCCGTGGACGGTTGCCACATTGATCCTGAACCCGCTACAGAAGCTGGCCACAATGTGCAGTACCTATCTGTTGCAGGCCATGGGGTATGGTGCGTTTCGCGAGATGAACGTAATCCACATCGCGGGCGTACCCATGGAAGTGATCGACGCCTGCAGTGGCCTACGGATGTTGACCGTCTTTTTGGCCCTATGTGGTGCAGTGGCCTTGATAATCGAGCGGCCGATGTGGGAACGGATTTTCATCTTCCTCAGCGCCGCACCGATCGCGCTAGCCACAAACATTTTGCGGATCACGGTGACCGGGATGGCCCACTACCACATCGGTGGACCGTGGATTTCACACCTGTTCCACGATCAGGCCGGCCTGTTCATGATGCCGGCCGCGATCGTGCTGCTGTTCCTTGAAATTGCGGTGTTGAACAAGCTGTTCATCGAAGAGGATCCGGCAACGCGTGCCCGCGCTGTCGAATATGGACGATATCGAGGAGGCCGGGGTCGCGACGAAAACATGGGATACCACGTCGCATCCACGCGACGATAGTAACGAATAACGGGATCGTGGCGGATATCCGACAACAAACAACAGATACCAATTGCCAGTTTCAGAGGTAGTGTTTTGTAAACAATTGCGCTCCCTTGCGTGTTGAGAAATCAACTGCGCAAGTTAGACCGACTGAATTGCCGTGCCCACATCAGACGAAAACATTCCGGAAGCTCCTCCGACTGCCTCGGCAGCCGGAACAGCTCCGCCCCCAATATTGGACTCGTCGCGCCACAACCTGGTGCCCGGCAGCGTCCTGCTGCCTGAGTTACAGGATGGCACGGCAACGGGTCGCGCCAGCCGCCCGGCAATTCTCTACGCCGCGCCGAAGCCGATTGATCTGATCAGGGCGTTACAACGCCGCTGGTTGCTCGCCACGTGCCTCGCCGTCGTGCTGGCAATTCCCGCCGCGGTTATTGCCTTTTTCACGGTGCCGGTTACGTACGTGGCCGAGAGCTGGCTGCAGATGAAGAGTACGCAACTGGTATACAACGTCCAACAGCAAACGACGGGTCCCGCAACGCACATGCAGTTGATCCGCAGCTACTTCGTGCTGAATGCAGCACTTAGCCAGCCTGGAATCTCTGAACTGCCGTGGATCCAGGAGGCCGAGACGAGCGGCCAAGATCCCACCGACTGGTTAAAGGGCCGGATTGGGATTAGTGCTCCGGGACGGGGTATGGCCATTATGCGGTTATCGATGGTGGGCGACGACCCTGAACAACTGAAACAGCTTGTCCAGGCAGTCACCGACGCCTATCTGAACCGGGTCGTCGAACGTGAAAAGCGAGACGCGCTAAAGCATCAGGATAATCTCGAAAAAGTCTATTACGAGAAGGCCCGCGAAGTTGACCAACAGCGACAGGCAATTCGCGATCTGGCACTGCAGGTGGGGACCTCCGATAGCGCCGAGGCGGCAGCTCAACAAAAACTGCTGACTGACTATTTGCTCAACCTTCGCAAGGAAACTGTCAAGTTCCGCCATGAGAAAGTTTCGGTGGAATTTCAATTGAAAGACTTCGAAGATCGGGCCAACTGGGAAGACAGAAAAGAATCGTCCACCGGATGAACTGGTAAAGCAGCGCATCGCCGAAGATGAAGGGCTGCGCGAGCTGGCGGGCGAAATCGATGCCAAGAACAAGGACTTGAAAAGGTTGGAAGGCGTCGTCCCACCAGGAAACTCGCGGCTGCGGAAACTGCAAGAACAGATCAAAGTTCTCGATAGAGAGAGCCGCAAGCGCATGGCCGAGCTACTGGCTGACCTTCGGGAAAAGATCCGCCGAGGTGAAATACGGACAGCGATTCAGCAAAAGCACTACGAGTTGACGCGACAAATTGCCAGTTTGACGCGGACCCACGAGGCGCTGCGGAATGAGTACATTAGCCTGGCAAGCGACGTGAAAAAACTGCGTGCTGTCTCGGTGGACCTCGACCGCCAAAAGGAACAATTGACAAACCTACTGAAGGTGACGAACGAACTGGGTTTCGAACTCGAGAAGTTGCAACTGGAACTCTCCGCGGGACTCGATCGCGTCGTCCTCATTCAGGAAGCTCGGTTGCCCAAGTCGCCCAATAAAAAACGGCGCGACAAGATGACCTTCATGGCCGGCTGCGGTGGATTGGCCGTTGCGCTGGTCGCCACGGCCCTCCTGGAATTCCATTTCCGCCGCATTAGCTCTGGGGAAGAAATGGCCGACGGACTGGGAATCAACGTGCTGGGTAACGTTCCGTTGCTGACGGAGCGACGATGGCGATTCCGGCGCGGAGGCGCCGTGAGCAGTGCAGACGATCTGCAGGGCATGATGGACGAATCCGTCGACGGCATTCGTGCCATGCTGCTGCATTCAGCAGCCGGAGAATCGATTCGAACCCTGTTAGTGACCAGTGCCAAAGCGGGCGAAGGCAAGACCACCGTCTCGGCGGCCCTCGCGGCCAGCCTCGGCCGGTCCGGCCGGCGCACCTTGCTGGTGGATAGCGATTTGCGACGTCCCAGTGTCCACCGCCTGCTGGACATGCCGTTGGACGAGGGTTTTGCGGAAGTTCTGCGGGGCGAGGCGTCGGTCGAAGAAGTAATTCGTCCGAGTCGAGCGGCCGGATTGTGGTTCATGTCGGCCGGACAATGTGACCATGTTTGTCTCCAGGCCCTGACGAAGGACGGCGTGGGCGACATCTTTGAGAAACTGCGTTCGGAATTCGACTTTGTGATTGTCGATTCCGGCCCGGCGATGGCCGTCGTCGATCCATTATTGGTCGGCCAATATTGCGACGGCGCGATTATCTCGGTGGTGCGTCGCGTCAGCCAGATTCCCGCAGTATATGAAACGTGCGAACGTTTGCGGTCGACAGGTATCCGTATTGTCGGTTGTGTCGTGAACGGTCTCCAAGGCAGTCCGTTTACACCAGGTTACTACGCCTATGCGTACGCCTACGGGTATGGGAACGGACACGCCAACGCCGCAAGCGGTGAAAACGTCGCCGAACCGAACAAAGACGAACCGTAGGAAAAGACTCACCGCGACAGAGTGGGCGATTGGTATTCGTGGCGTTCAACCGGGCGTAGGAGCCCAAGAACGTGTTTTGAAATTAAAATTCCCTCACCCTAAACCCTCTCCCGCAAGCGAGAGAGGGGACTTCATGAAGCGTTACGCGGGCTATTTTCTGAATTTCAAAACACCTTTCCAAGGACTTTTCGCATGACAAAGATCCTTACCTTGATCCCTGTTGTCGTCGCTGGTGGGCTGATCATCGCGGTAACCTACGTCCAGGGTGAATGGAGCCAGCGTTGGTCCACGGAACCAGAAGAAGAGATGTCGCAACTGGCCGCTCGTTATCAGGACATCCCCAAAGAATTTGGGGATTGGGTCGGCGAGGACTTGCAGTACAACCCAGGCGAACTGGAACTCGCTGGTGCCAAGGCAAACGTGTCCCGCAGGTACCGGAACAAGGAGACGGGCCTGGTCGTCTCCGTTTACATGATCTGTGGATACTCTCGTGACGTCGCGGTCCACACCCCAGACGCCTGCTATGTGGGGCGGGGGCACGTCATGGAACGACGCCCGGTCTCGCAGCCGTTCAACTTGGGCGCAGACGTGAGCACGCTGAAGACGTCCACGTTTCTGAAGGAGACGGGAAAAGACGCAACGCACCAACGGATTTTCTGGGGCTGGAACCGGGGTGGTCGCTGGGAAGCGCCACACAGTCCCCGCTGGAAATACGGTGGCCGGTCGATTTTGAACAAGATCTATCTGATCGCCAGCGTACCAGGAGGCAGCAAGGAGGCCCTCGAGGATAGTGCGGCGTACAAGTTTGGTTTGGAGTACCTCCCGCTGGTCAGCCAAACGCTGTACCCACTCGACCCCACCCCAGCCACGGAAACTTCCGCCAGCGGTACGGAAAAAGTCGCCGCGACGAGCGGGCCGTAAAACAGCTGGACCCGCCCTGACGAGTTTCCCCCGCCGGTCCGCTTGGGATTCTGCAATCGCGACTGGCGCCGTCTGAGCCTTTCCGTCACGATCTATTTAGGCATACCCCGTTCACGACGAATCCCGTTTCTCGTCTGGCCGGAACGAACGTCTCCTGTTAGCGATCGAACGACTGCTCCAAGGTAACGGTACGAACCGAGCGGCTGCTGGGCTCGTAGACGCGGATGCGAACCTGGATTCCGTCTAGGGGTTCGGCATACGGTGCCGGCCAGGCATCGGTGTTTTCGCCGCTCTCGTCCACCTGACCGTTGTTATCATTATCGATGCCGTCGGCAGCCTTCGTGCCACCATAGCCTGGCGACCAGCTGTCCCAGGTGGCCGGGTTTGTACTCGTGGCCACCAGCGCGGTCGTGATCGCGTTACCGGGGTGATTGAACGATGGCTGTGGCGAAAAGCCGCCTGGCAGATAGTCATATAAATCGACGTACGCTCCGAAGGCGATTGCCGCACTGGGGCCACCGGCCGCTGCCGCCCGATACCCGGAATCGCCAGGGGTCAGGGCATACTTCCTGGTAGCCGGCGGTCCGCCATCCGTTGACCCATCGGTCGTTCCGTCCGTGGTTCCATCGGTCGTTCCGTCCGTCGTTCCATCGGTCGAGCCATCCGTCGAGCCATCGGTCGAGCCGCCGCTAACGCAGACGACGTCGATACCAGCCACCAGCACGTAGTCGTTTGAGCCGCCTAGACCCACAACTCGCAGGGTCATGTCGCCGCTAACGTCAACCACGATTGCGGTGTAGGTCCGCGTCAGCATCGTTCCGGAGGGCGTATCCAGATCGTCGTCGACAAGGTTGCCCTGCAGGTAGACGTCGTTGTTGTCACGTAGCGGCTTGCTGGGATCCAGGTCGCCGATATATAGCGTTACATCATAGTTGCCAGCGTCCAGGCCGCTGACCGTATACGTGCCGTCGTGCATGAAGCACAGGTCCCGCTCCAGGTCGCTGCCCGTGCTGCGGTCGACGCTGCCGGAAGCAATAAGATTCGTCCAGCCGCCTATACCCTCCGCCGTATAGCCGACGGCCAGCGGAGAGGTGCCGGTGCCGAAATCGTAAAACGCGTCCGTCGTACACACTGGGCCGCTGTTGCAGATGACATCCATGCCGGCTACGAGCACATAATCGTTCGTGCCGCCCAGGCCCACGACCCGCAGGTTCAGGTTGCCGCTAACGTCAACTACGATTCCGGTGTAGGTCCGCGTCAGCATCGTTCCGGAGGGCGTATCCAGGTCGTCTTCGACCAGGATGCCTTGCAGGTAGACGTCATTGTTGTCACGTATCGGCTTGCTCGGATCCAGGTCGCCGATGTATAGCGTCACGTCGTACGTGCCGGTCGGCAGGCCACTGAGCGTGTACGTGCCGTCGTGCATAAAGCACAGATCCCGCTCCAGGTCGCTGCCCGTGCCGCGCTCGACGTCGCCACCGGCGGTCAGATTCGTCCAGGCGCCGATCGTTACTCGAGTATAACCGCTTTCCACGGGCGAACTGCTCGTGCCAAAGTCGTAATATGCTTCGAACGTACAGCCCCCACTCCCATCGGTCGTGCCGTCCGTTGTTCCATCGGTCGTGCCGTCCGTCGAACCGTCCGTCGAGCCATCCGTCGTGCCAGTTGTTGGCTCGCCGGCCTCGGCATCAAACACGGGCGCACCGGGATCCCATGCCTTCACGTCGAAGGAGAGGATATTGTCCAAAACCACCGTTTCCTGGAGACGATTCAGCAAGGCTTCGTCCAAAGCGAGATCGTCACCCTGCGTATAGGTAATCGACGGGAACAAGAAAAGTTCGGCGGCGACATCGAGCAAATTAGCCCGATTCACGTACGGCATAACCGGCAGAAACGTCGCGCCGTTATCCCGATGCCCGCGCCGCCACGGCCGCAGTGAGAGGTCTTCGGGCGAATTCGCGCGAACTATCGAGCCTTCCAGTCGCGCCGAGATGTCATTATTGATAAAGAAATTCTCTTTGAGGGTGTCCGTGTTGACCGAGCTCAAATCAATCGAAGGCGAGACCAGTAATTGATAACGGTGAAGCCTTCCCAACCCGCTGTTGGGGTCTCGGGTCACAAACCACAGAATCTCCGCATTTCGGGATTCGGATACCTGCCCGTAATCATTGCGAAAGCCGTAGTTGTAGCCCGCGTTGGCAATGGGTGGCGGAGAACCACCAGCAGCGCCAGCCGTTCCGGAAGGGGGTAAAACAGCCGGGGCCGTCGAACTACCGGTACTGATTCCAGAGGCCCCACTGTAACTTGAACCCTCTGCGTGAATCGTCATCGCCAGGCGGTCATCGAAATCTCCGATCCGCGTGTCGCCTCCCGATGTATACTCCTCGCGCCCTACCCCTTCGATATACTCGAAGTAGCCCTTCCGCGCCTCACCTGCTGTGGCTGGTACGGTCTGCACCGTCAGGTTCTTCAGATCTTGTTGCAGCATATCGCGGACGCGACGCAATCGCTCCAGTAATTCAATATCGGCTCGTTTGTCATTCACGGTGTCGCCCAGGTAACCGAACAAGGAAACGACCGAGCCAAGTAACAACAACGTGACGGTCATCGCCACGAGAAGTTCGACTAAAGTGAAGCCCAGATTTCGTCCTTGAGCCACCGCTGATCGCTCGCGGCGGTAGAACGGGCAGGCGATACAGCGTTTGTTACGTTTGGTTTGCAGACTGAACATGAATTGAATTCTCCAACAGATGGCGCCACAATCAGCGCACGATCGCCCCGCAATAGATCGATCGAGTGTGAATCGACAACGAGCAACAACTGGCGGACGGCTTCGATTCGTTCCGCGTCGTGAAAAGGTGGCTAAGCAGACGCACAGAGAAATGCCGCCTCGGAACCCGCCCCTGTCGAACATTTATCCTATTCTATTTGACCAGTCTCGGCAAGGGATCCAGCCGCAGGTGCCAGGCGTGCCTCCGGCCCGCTGAGCCGTCGCAGAATGGCTTAAGTGGCTGTCTTATGGCAAACTCAGAAAGGTGATTTCGCCACACGCTGAGGCGAGCGCAGAAAGGCACGGCCGAACGGCCGCCATCCCGCGCCACGGGGGCAACGAACACCGCGCCTTGTCGCAAAGGGACGCCGCCCTGGGGCCACGTTTTCGGTCGAGAATATCATCCATTTCATGAAGGTGTCCAGGTCCGCAGCTTGGCGTAATGCAACCGCCCAACCGGCACGAGCGAATACCCGGCGTACCCGGTGGTCGAAGTGCAACTAGCGGCGAGCTTGTCGTGGAAACTTCGGGGGGAATGAAGCATAATGGGCCTCTTCAAGGTGTGTTGCCAATGATTTGCTTGCCTCCAGATCGACAAGATCCTTCACGTGTTGTTCAATTCTTTTACGTTCCTGCTGTTTTTTTCCATCGTGTTGGGCGTTTACTACTTACCCCTGCCTTGGAGGCTCAAAAAGTTCCACTTACTTGCCGCGAGTTATCTGTTTTATGCGGCATGGAATCCTCCGTTTGTTGTACTTCTTTGGATTTCGACGATCGTCGATTGGTATTGTGCTCGCTGGATGCACGCCTCTTCTTCGCGCCGCACCCGCCTGGTTTTCCTGTGCGTTAGCCTTGGCGTAAACCTTGGCCTTTTGGGTTTCTTCAAGTATTCCAACTTCCTTCTTGATAATTTCAATGCGCTGACAGCTTCTTGGGGGATAATCCATGTGCCACCGTCGTTGGACATCGTTCTTCCTGTTGGCATTTCCTTTTATACATTTCAAACGCTCTCCTATACGATCGATGTCTTTCGGAAAAAGATGGCGCCGTGGCCATCACCCCTTGACTTCGCTCTGTACGTGACCTTTTTCCCGCAACTCGTCGCCGGTCCAATCGTAAGAGCGTCGGAGTTCCTGCCTCAATGCAGCGTCCCCAGGCGGGCCACCGGGCCACAATTTGGCTGGGGCATGAGTCTGTTTGTGTTGGGACTGTTTCAGAAAGTAGTCGTCGCCGACGGGCTGTTGGCGCCGATCGTTGAGGTGGTTTACGGCACTCCCGCTTTGCCGCCCGATTTTTCTGCAGCTTGGGCCGGAACTCTGGCGTTCGCCGGTCAAATATTCTGCGATTTCGCCGGCTATTCAACTTGTGCGATCGGAATAGCCATGTGTCTTGGCTTTGCGCTTCCTGAAAACTTTCGTTTTCCCTATGCCGCAATCGGTTTTTCCGATTTTTGGTGTCGCTGGCATATAAGCTTGTCGTCTTGGCTCCGAGACTATCTTTATATCCCGCTTGGTGGAAACCGGCGCGGCGGTGTGAGAACGTACATAAACTTGTCATTGACAATGTTGCTAGGCGGGTTGTGGCATGGTGCATCTTGGACATTCGTAGTTTGGGGAGGCCTGCATGGCTTCTACCTGATCGCGGAACGTTTGCTTTGCAGCACGAGTATCGCCGACCTTCGCGTTTGGTCAACCAAGATCGGTAGGCTGACGCTGATGGTGGGTACCTTTGCGGCCGTGTGTGTGACGTGGGTTTTCTTCAGGGCAGATGATTTTGGCGAAGCGTTTTCGATTCTGTCATCAATGTTCGGTTTTGGCCAATCGGTGACGGCACCGTTAGGCAAGTTCGATTTACTCCGAGCCGTGACGCCGACCGGCTGTATTTTTATCGTTCACTGGTTGCTACGGGACCGGACACTCGAAGAGGCCGTTGCCAGAATTCCCATGTGGTTGGTTTCGATCATTCTTGCCATGATGATCGTTGCCATTCTTATGATGCCAGGAGAAGATCGTGCCTTCATCTACTTTCAGTTCTGACCCGGCAAGCCGGGCTCCTGGGTTGAAATGGGGATACGTGTGGCTAGGGGCCCTTCTTCTCACAATAACGACGGTCTTGGTGTCCGAGGCTTTCTGGCGTGCCAAGGGGCATCGACCATCCATTGTTGATGATCCGTCGCTCTGGTCGTATCACCGTTTACAGATTGGTGTGCAGAGATCACAGGTTGTTCTTCTCGGGGCATCGCGTATACAGGTAGGTTTTTCAACGCGAGTATTTCACGATCGATTTCCGACCACTCCGATTGCGGTACTTGCAATCGACGGTACTTCCCCGATTGCAACTCTTCGTGATTTGTCAGAGGAGAAAAGTTTTCGTGGAACGGTGGTCTGCTCAACGACGGCACACGCTTTTTGCGCCGACAGTTGGGAGCAGCAACAGGCGCACGTCGATTACTTCCACAACTCAGGCCCAAGTCAACTCGTGGAACCAGTTCTCAAATCGTGGTGTCAGAATCGACTGGTCGTGTTGAATCCTCGTGTCAGCCTGATACGAATAATTGAAATGAAGTTGCGACATGATCGCTTGCCAGATCCCGTTAATTTAGTAACGAAGTTCGACCGATCACGCCTTGCTGATTTCTCATTGCTCGACGTTGCAGAACTACGCCAACATCGAATCGAGGGAGTTCGAAGCCAAGCCGACCGTCATCCTTCCTTTGAGTCATGGTCCAAAGATGCCACTGCCGTAGGATCGCTTGTCCAAAAGATCAGAGAACGGGGAGGCATCGTGGTATTCGTCCGATTTCCTACGACCGATGAGCATTGGAAGATCGACGAGAGGGTGTACCCGAAGCGTGTCTACTGGGATCAATTAGAGCGTCTGACTGGCGCGGAAACCATACATTTTCGTGATGTGCCAAGCTTGGCCCACTTCGACTGTCCAGACACATCGCACTTGGATTACCGGGATGCGCAAAATTTCACAACAGCCTTGCTTGATGAATTGGTCAAGAGGGGAGTATTGCCAGAGCACGGAGGCGAGTCGGCAGTCGTTGTTCATTAATAAAGTGCCACGTGCCCCTCATCGACATACTTGGGTCCGAGAGCGAATTAGGCGTCGTCGACTCGCAACGGCTCACACCTTTTTCCGCGCGATACGGAGGCCTGACATTAGCAACCTAACGTGAATCCATCATGTGCCACACTTGCCATGTATTCCCCTGGTGCGGTATATACAGAGTTGGCGGCTTGCGCCTAATCCACGCCGTCACCGCATCAAACCGCTCGCGTGAGAAATGCAAACCATCCTCGTCGCTATTGATTTTTCGGAATCGACGCCCGCGTTGATTGACTGCACGCGTAAACTGGCACAGGCTTTTCAGAGCCGTGTTTATGTGGTGCATGTCGCTGCGCCGGATCCCACTATGGTCTCGTACGAGGTTGGCCCGCAGCACGAGCGCAATTCGCGCGCTTCAACGCTGCGGGAGGAACATCGCAAGCTGCAAGAGCTGAGTCAACAGTTGCGGGACGCAGGGGTCGAAGCGACAGCCTTGCTCGTGCCGGGCGAAACCATTGATACGCTCTTGCACGAGGCGGAAAAACTATTTGCGGAAGTCCTCGTCTTCGGCGCGCACGGCCATGGCCGCCTCCACGACCTGTTGGCGGGAAATATCGCCAGCGGCATCCTCAAGCGAGCACAGGTGCCACTACTGTTTGTTCCCCAGCCCAAAGAGAGCACCTAATGCGGCCCAGTTCATGGCCGTCGACGGTTGGGCGACGGCAGTTGGGCGACGGCAGTTGGGCGACGTTCACGGCTGTTCGCCGCCGCGGCTCTTGCCGGCGAGATCCGGCAAGAGTTTCCGTCGCACAAGTTCGTCCAACAGAGCGCTGGTGAATCGCTCTTTGTCGCGCCGGTCCACATGGGAATAGTCGGGGCACTCGATGCCTGACAGCGCCGGTGAATCTTGGAAGTGCACGGTCGCTGCCGAAGTGGCAGCGGCCAGCGTGTCCCAGTACTTTGCGCGGGGATACGTCTGCTGCTCGTAGGCCCATTGGTCTTCGGTGGTGGGAAAGCGGACCAGCACCACACGGCCCCCGCGGCCCTGTATCCGCTCAATCCATTCCTCGATTTGTCCGACCGCAGCAGACCAGTCGGCGTCTGTCAGCGGCGGGCGCCGTTCGTGGATTTCGAGGAACTTTTCTAAGCGCCGCCGCCGAAACGCCGGAACGTCGAGCCGGCTGTAGTCAATCGATGCCGATCGATCGAAGCGGACTCTCTGGTAAGCGGGTTCCGGAAAGGGACGCACACCGAGCAGGCCGGCGACCAGCGCTTTCAAGTTCAGGCGGGCGTTCAAAATCACTAACCGGTCCTGAAGACCGGCGGAAATCCCCTGGTTTACCCGCGCATTAAGATTGAATTTACTGTGGTAGTAGCGAATATAGCTCTCTTGCTCGTCCCACGTGGCGCGATCCAACGAATAGGCGGTGGCCGAGCAGATCACCGTGCCGCGGAAATCCTCCGTCTCGGCGAGGTCGCGCAGGGCAGCGACCGGGCCGCTGCCGCCAATAGCCAGTTGCACAATTTCGTGGTCTGGATACCGCTTGCGAAAAACCTCAGTGTCGATGCCGTACTTGATGCGTGACATACCAATCAGCACGATGCTATTCGGTTCGGGCGATCGTAGCCGGGCACGGTGAAAAGCCCACAGAGGAGGACCCTCGATGACCGAAGGTTCGTGTCCCAGAAATCGAAGCGAAAGCTCCAGGCCGCCTGGCACGCCCAAGAAAATTGCCAGCGCAAGAACCCATGTTCGCCGCCAGGGACCCTCCGGCGCACGTTCGCCTGGTGCGGATATCATTTTAGAATTGGAAGTAGATGAAGGCACGATCTTCGGAAGGCATGGTGCAAATGGAAATCAACATGACGGCCAACAAGACGGATCGCAACCACCAGGGTATCCTGCCGGCAGCCTCCTCGAGCGATGTGTCGCGTAACAGGCCATGTAGTATCAGCACGGCGGCCGTCGTCGTCAGTATCTCAAACAACGCGGCACTGTCAAAATAGCGTACGGCGTTGGGCGATGTCAGGCCTAACATGGCGGCGATTAGCGAAAACGCACGCCCGAACGTATCCGAGCGAAAGAACACCCAGGTAAAGCAGACAGCGACAAACGTAGCCAGGCCGAGCACGATCTTGCCGACGCGTCCCGGGCCCTGCCGCAGTGCGAATTTAGACCGTAGGGCGCGTTCCATGGCCAGGTAGCAGCCGTGCAGACCGCCCCAGAACACAAAGGTCCAGGAGGCGCCATGCCAGAGTCCGCCAATCAGCATGGTCATCATCAGATTGAAATAGGTTCGTGCGTCGCCGTATCGATTTCCGCCGAGCGGAATATACAAGTAATCGCGCAGCCAACTCGACAGCGTTATATGCCACCGTTGCCAGAAATCTGAAAAGCCGATGGCGGCATAGGGATAACGAAAATTCTCGGGGAGACTGAAGCCCAGACACATCGCCGCCCCGATCGCGCAGGTCGAATAACCTGCAAAATCGCAAAATATCTGGACGGAAAATGCGAGCGTCGCGCACCAGGCGCTCAACATGCCCGGAGTGCTCACACCTTCGTAAACGGCTTCGACATGAGGGGCCATCAGGCCGTCGGCGACGACCATCTTCTCGAACAGCCCGATAACCAAAAGGCTCAAGCCCCAGCCGAACTGCTTTGCGTTGGCGCGGCACGGTTTGATGCACTGGGGCAAGAACGTCGTAGCGCGGACGATCGGCCCGGCGACCAGTTGAGGGAAAAACGTGACGTAGAGGGCGTAATCCAGAAACGAATGCCACGGCCGCAGTTTGCCTCGGAATACGTCAATCGTGTACGACAGTGTCTGAAACGTGTAGAAGGAAATACCCACGGGCAGCACGATATCGGGACGAAGTGGCTGAAAATGAATGCCCATGGATCCGACGACGTCCGAAAAGATATCCAAGAAGAAGCCTGCGTATTTGAAAAACCCCAGCAGGCCCAGGTTCACAAGCAGACTGAGAACCAACAGCAGTCGCCGAGTTCTCTGGCGACTTGCGACCGCGATCCGGCGAGCGATAAACCAGTCGGCGACTGTCGAAATCCACAAAAGCACCACGAACGGCGGATTCCAGGCAGCATAAAAAAGATAACTCGCCAGCAGCAAGTTGGACTTCTTCAAAGCCCAAGGCAGTGGCGCGTAGTGCAACAGCAGGATGCACGCGAAGAAAATAAGAAAGGTGTAAGAGTTGAATGCCACAAGGTCTGGTTTCGTTGGATGGTTCTTCCGGTCGCCAGAGATTTGAATTGCCCGCTCCAACCGGACATCGTCAACGCTTCTTGCCGCAAGCAGACTCGTTGTC
The DNA here is from genome assembly GCA_963844115.1 of uncultured Planctomycetales bacterium. Lineage (GTDB taxonomy): Bacteria > Planctomycetota > Planctomycetia > Pirellulales > UBA7805 > CS4-C045. The sequence continues at coordinate 76,160 of CAWJNN010000037.1, forward strand.
TATACACCGTCGCAGACCGTACAAGCCTGGGCGCCGGGCCCCTCGGTGCGACTGATGGCTAGCCGCAGAATCGACGCCCGTGCAACAACCCCCTTCCGTTTCTCACGGATTGCCGAAGTTGCTTCTCGCTAGACCCTAAGGGTAGTCCAGGGTTCTGCCACGTGCCAGTGGCAGTCTGGCTCATTACCACTAGTCCAACATCACTAGTCCAACATCACTAGTCCAACGTAGCGAGCCAACGACCGAAATCTCGAGTTACCCGCTCCGATCCCGCGAAGCTGAGGTGATGTTTATCGGCAAAATCTGAGAGTTCGTAATTTTCGGGAGCAAACACCTGGATTTCAAGATCTGGATAAGTTGCGGCGACATCTCGCACGTGGTTATCAAGATCCACATAATACGCGGAAGACTGGCGGTCAGCCATCACGAAACTCGGTGCGGGTGGCACGAAAAAGACGACCTTTATCTTTCGCGCGCGACAAGTGCCCAGTATGCGGTGAAGCCACAGGTTACCGGCATAGTCAATCTCGAACGCGCGCTCCTCACGCGGTGGAATATCCTTTGTGGTTAGACCTTGTGCGAAAACGCCCCGCGAAAATCCACTATGCTCACGCATTTCCTGCAAGATTTGCTGATTGCGTTTCCGATAGGCCTCTTCACATCTGCGTTGACGCAGCGACGAAAAACACCAGTTATCTAGCGCACGCCTGTAGGCAAACGATGCCAATTTGCGATTCGACCTCGCTTCCAACAGGCGATTGGGTTCAAAGTAGGCGAGTTGGCTGGCACGAATCTCGTCCAGCGATGCCCAGAATCTCCAGTAGGGACCTGATACCCACGAGTCTTGCGGCACCGTCATGTCGCGCAATTCGATCATTACCTGCTGCGGCGGTTGGTTGTTAATCAAGTAGCGTTCCAGCAGTTGGGCTTGATGCTGCAAGTGGCATCCGTTCAGGGCAAGATTACTGACGCGCATCTTTTGGTTCGGATCGTCGTTTATCGGTTTCGGATCAAGGCCATGAAAAGTCACGCTGGTGCCCAACACGACAAACTCTCCTTTGACTTCTCCCGCCTGCACCAAATCGCTTTTCGCCTGCCAGTACCAGGCCGCCTGATCGGCGAACCAGTCGGTGTGACGCCATAACTGTAATTCGATGACGATGACGAGCCCAACGAGCAGCAAGACTGCCCAGGGAAAACGCCGAATGGGCACGGACTCGTTTTCGTTAAAACTAAAACTGGAAGTAGATGAATTGGACTTCATCGTAGGATCCAAAGATGACGGCCATATAGAATAGAACCAGGTAGAACACCAAACGCACAGGCCATGCCCAGCTCAATGGCGCGAGCAGGTTGCCGCTCCGCACCTGGCTGAACTGAACCAAGACCAGCAGCCAGCAAAACCAGACCAGACGAAAGGCAAACCCTGCATGGTCGCCTAACTGACCCCAACCGGTTGCCAGGCTTGTTGTCAATTTCCAAACCTGAAGACCTGTCTCGGAGCGAAACAGAAGCCAACCGTAACAGATGCATTGAAAAAACGCGAACCAGCAGAGCGTACCGAAAAGCCGTTTCGCGTAGGCTTGCTTGGGGGTCAGCCTGAGAATCAGAGGCTCTAGTAACCGGTGGGCGCAGAGCAACAGTCCCTGGTAGAGACCCCACCAGACGAAATTCGCACGCGCCCCGTGCCACAGACCACCCAGCAACATCGTCATCATCAGATTGCGGTATATGTAGAATGAGCCGCCGCGATTTCCTCCCAGGGAAATGTACAGGTAGTCACGCAGCCAGGTGCTGAGGCTTATGTGCCAGCGGCGCCAAAACTCGCGCGGGTTGGTGGCAACGTAGGGAACGTTGAAGTTGACCATCAATTCGATGCCCAGGCATCGGCTGATGCCACGGGCAATGTCGCTGTAACCACTAAAATCACAGTAGATTTGAAACGCAAAGGCATAGGTTGCCAAGAGGACTTGCGGTCCGCTCGCAGAGGCGTCGAGTGCATACACCGGAGCGACAAACCGGGCCAGGTTGTCGGCAATGAAGATTTTCTTATAGAGGCCCCAGCCGACCAGGAAACAGCCTGACTGTATTCCTGCCCAAGTCACGCGCCGCGGCTTTTCAAGTTGCGGAAGCAGCACGGCGGCGCGCTCGATCGGGCCAGCAACCAACTGCGGGAAAAAAGCCACAAATAGGGCAAAATCGGGCAGACTGCGGGTGGGCCGCAGATTTCCCCGATAAATGTCGATGCTGTAGCTGAGCGTTTGAAACGTGTAAAAGGAGATCCCCACCGGAACGACGATTCCGAGTTGCCAGGGATCTGCATTCAGCCCGAGGCTAGCGAGCAACGCAACTGCACTGTCGACAAAGAAATCGAAGTACTTGAAGAAGCCAAGCAGCGTGAGGTTCGTGGCAACGCTGAGCACCAGGTAGTAGCGGCGCCGTCGGTCCCCAGTCGTTCGCTCGCCTAGCGCTGCCAGGGCAGCTATTATCACAACGGTTGCAACAGCCGCCCAGAACGGCAGCCAATCTCCGTGGGCAAGAAAAACCCCTGTGAATTCATGGGCGCGATCCATCCCCCCGAGTAGGCAGCATCGGGTCGTAACAGCGCAACGATGGCCGACCAATCAATTGGCGCAGAGTAACCAAGCTGCCGTAGCAAGCGAGAAAAGTAGAGCGACGGACGTACGGCGATTTGGATAGGAATGCGCGATGGCCAATCCGCAGGTATAATCGATTGCCGTCGATACCAAGATCAGGAATAAGAAGCGGTAATCCCACGACGCATAAAAAACATAGCTGGCAACCAGCAGGATCAAATTCTGCAGCCGCCAGCGGCCCATTACCTTGGGCCATGAAATACAAACCACCAACAACGAGCATGAAAAGTGCGAAACTAGAAGTATTAAAGTTCATGCAAAGAATCTTCGGACCCGCCCCAATGCGGCCGGTCGTTGAAGCTGGTCTTGGTACGGCAGGATGAGACGCCGGCACGCATCCGGGATCTCGCGTGCGGGCGGATCTCGGTCGCGCGTCGCTCGTGGGGAATCATGCACGGATCGCATCTGGGGACGGATGGGGATTGTACCAAGAACCGGCGGTCGGGCTGAGATGAGCCTAGGAGGAGTTAAAAAAACCGAGCAGAAAGCGCGGATGCTTGAGGTACCGTGATTTCTGTCGGTTAGATCGACATGCTCACGAGCAGTCAAGCAGCTACCGACCCTGGAAATCGCAACCTGGTCAACGCGGGCGACGATACGATGCCGACCCAGCGCGGCGAAACTGCGCGACGACGAGTCTCGCCACTTTCCTGCCGCCTCCCCGCCGTATGAGTCCAAGCGGCCACAGGTGGTCAAAACAACTGGTAAATAAAGGGAGCGGCGGCGGTACCGCCGAGCATCACCAACGCCGCGACCAACAACAACACTACGACAATCGGTGTGATCCACCACTTCTTGTTATGCAACAAGAAGTCCGCAAACTCGCGAAAGAAACCCATCTGAGCCTCCTGCGCGGCTTGCGAGAAATCGTCAGCGTCCGTTGCTTTTTCGGGCGTGGTTTGATTTTCTTCGGCCATCGTTTTCCACCTAATATTTCACCTAATATTTCACCTAATATTGTTTGAAATACCGTGATTTTTCAAGATTCGGATCTCGCTTCACCCAATAACTAGACTCATTTTTGTCAAAGGTACGGGTCATTGGATCGTAACCGACCAATTTCATAAGTATACCAATCGGTGTTATCAAGAGATAGTAAATCGCGATCAGCAGCACGTGAGAAATCACCCAGCCGATGGGAAAGGCGGAATAAATCCAGCCCAAATAGAGTGGCTTGCGGATAGGCGGAATCGCGTAGTAGAGAACAATGATGGCGGCCGCCACACTCCAGATTCCATAGGCAACCCGCGGGGCCTCGAATCGGCGCAGGATAATCATCCCGATCAAGCCCGCAAACAAGGCAAACAGCGGCCCGAACCAGAGTAGTTCCCGCGGCGTAAAGTCTTTTTTTACTTCAAGCAAGCCCATCAGATCGTCGTCTTTCCTCGTTTAGGCGAGCTAGTCCTGCGCCACCGGCGGGGCCGGGCCGGTCGCCGTCTCGCTATCCTCTAGTCTAATTGAAACTGTGCCAAATACTCGTCAATTTCGTGTTCTTTTGCATCGGGTTGCTCGGCCTTCAGCAAGACGCAATCCTCGACCACCAGGACATCCATATTCGTTGCCATGAAGCAGCGGTAGGCATGCTCGGGCGTACAAACAATCGGTTCGCCACGAACGTTGAAGCTGGTATTGATGATTGCCGGACAACCGGTTTTCCGCTCAAACGCCTTGATCAGCTTGTAGTAACGACCGTGCCGGTCGGGATCGACGGTTTGGACCCGGGCCGAATAGTCGACGTGCGTCACGGCGGGTACTTCGCTGCGACAGACCTTCAGTTTGTCGATTCCCGTGCGCTGGGCGTCTGCACCGTTCAACGGCAAATGCTTTGACTGTTGAACCGGCGCCACCAACAGCATGTAGGGGCTCTGCTCCCGCGGCCGCATTTCGAAAAATTCGTCGACCCGCTCTTCGGTAACCGATGGAGCAAACGGTCGAAACGACTCGCGAAACTTGATCTTCAGATTCATCACCGATTGCATTTCCCGGCTGCGGCGTCGCCCAGGATGCTGCGTGCTCCCAAGGCACGCGGTCCGAATTCCATCCGCCCCTGCATCCAGCCGACAACCTTGCCTTCGGCCATCTGCTCGGCAACGAATTCGCACAAGGCGTCTTCGTCGTCGAACCGCCGATAGTTGGCACCGCATTGATCGAAGAAATCGCAGCACCTCGTCAGTCATCGAAGTGAGGCCCCAGCAGCGAGCCGTGTTGGCTATCCGAGGGTTCTACCGTGCGCGGCTTGTCCAGCAGTTGGTGCCAGATGAACAGTGCCACACCCGAGTGCCCCGCCCGCATCCCCTGCCGCCGGCTGGATCCAGATATCCTCGAACGGACCCTCGCGAAGAATTCGACCGTTCCCGACGCAGTTCAGCGCCACGCCGCCAGCCAGGCACAGCTTCGACATTCCGGTCTGCTTGTTGGACATGACGTGCGATCCGCAGCATGACCTCCTCGGTAACGCCTGGATCGACGCCGCAATGTCCATCTCGCTTTGGGTTAGCGGAGACTCGGCTTTCCTCTTCGGGCGACCGAAACAGGCGTTCCATTTCCGCGACGTCATCGTCAGGCCCTGGCAGTAGTTGAAGTACGACATGTCCATGCGGAACGAACCGTCTTCCTTCAGGTCCAGCAGGTTCTCCAGGATCAAGTCGACGAACTTGGGTTCGCCGTAGGGCGCCAGCCCCATCAGCTTGTACTCGCCCGAATTGACCCGGAAGCCGGTGAAATAGGTGAACGCGGAATACAGCAGGCCCAGCGAATGCGGAAAGCGCAGTTCGTGCGTCAGCTCGATTTGGTTGCCGCGCCCGACACCAAAGCTGGCCGTGGCCCATTCGCCGACGCCGTCCAGCGTCAGGATCGCCGCTTCTTCGAAGGGCGACGGGAAGAAAGCGCTCGGCGGCGTGGGACTCGTGATGCTCGGTAAAGACGTAGCGGTTCTTGTACTGCTTGCCGAGCCCGTCGTTCATCTCGCGCGGGAGGTGCAGTTTCTGCCGCAGCCAGAGCGGCATCGCGTGCGAAGAACGACTTGATACCGACCGGGGCAAACGCCAGGTAGGTCTCCAGCAATCGTTCAAACTTCAGGAACGGCTTGTCGTAGAAGCCGACGTAGTCCAGCTCGGCAGGCGTCAGCCCCGCCTCTCGCAGACAGTAGTCGATCGCGTTCTGCGGAAACCATAGTCGTGCTTCTTGCGCGTGAATCGCTCTTCCTGCGCGGCAGCCACGATCTTCTCCGTCGACGACCAAGGCCGCTGCCGAATCGTGATAGAAGGCCGAAATTCCTAGGATCGCTGTCATGGCTTGTTGTGCCGCTGAGCGAGTCTGGCTCAGGGTCGTCGCTATAAAAGTCCAGGCCAAAAGCCGATGTCACATCCAGAATCCGGCGAATTTGCTCGGCCGTGAGACGTCGCTTTCCAAGAGCCTAGCCGGTCCCGGTCCGATTGGTTGCTAAATTTTCCATTGGACGTTGCACTCGGCACTTTTATTTGCCGCAGCATCTGAGACGGCATGGCGATACCCCATCATCCGGTAACTACCACATCAATCTCTCACTCCAACCACCACCAGCGTGTCATTGCACAGCAAATCCCAACCGTCCGCGACGACTCCTTCAGTGGAACATAGTTGTCGATCGCCCAGCATGCCGCAAGGTATTCTTCTGCTGTATTGAGCGATTCGATCGTTTTGTTGTGGCGGATCTAAGAACTTCGCTTCGACAGGCCGTTCTGGATTGCTCCAAGCCGTCATCGCCATCTGCGAAGCGATCACGGCACAGGGGTGGCGAATCATCATCACCGGTGCGCGTACGGGGAAACTGTGCGGCGATCCAGCTGATCATGCGATTGGCACGCACGAATTTGACGATCCAACGACTGGTCTTCCATGCCTGCCCGATATCGATATAGCGAGCTGTCCAGGGCGTTAAAAGCCGACCCTCAAAAACAGTAGTTAAAAACTGTTTCATCTCCTTTGTTTCCGTGCCGTTTGTGACGTGCGTCCGCCAATCGAAACCGGCTTCCTTGGCCTCAGGTACCTGACCAAGGTTAAGCGGTTGGAACAAGCATCGATGTTCCCTCGATTGTCAACAACAATTCACCCAGCCAGGTGGTTCCGCCTGCGCGGGACAACCCGTCACCACCAGGGTATCGCGCATATCGTACGTACGGCGGTTCAGCAAGTAATTGATCGACTGCCGATGCAATTGCCGTAACCGCTGTTCGACGCGATAAGGCATTCTCACGCCGACCGATGCCTCGAGGCTGATTGTTCGATCCGGAACATCTCTGAGCGATTGTTCAACTATGCAACCTTTGCAATGACGGGGACGGACCGATCGGGCGCAACCAGACCGGCAGTTTCTGCCAGACACGTCGTGCCAGACCGAACTCCTCTTCCGGCCGGGAATCGGTGTCCACGGCGTCGCCCAGAGGCGTCGAATGTGTACCAGTGCAACGTTTCCGGCTTCTGCACCCCACTGCCGTTTGAATCGGTAGGTACCACTATCCATAGTGACTACGCCCAAAATGAAAGGCAGAAAATCCCGTGCAGGCACCTTGATGACTTTCCAATACAAAAGGTGATTGACGCACAGCGAGTTGAAACTGCTCAAGCTCGATGCCCACGGAATCTCCAAACAGCCACCGTTGCCCAATGTGAATCCTGCTCCGATCGTCCAAACCTCTTTTCGGTCAATATGAGTCTGCCGATTCGAATCGGTCGATCACGCCCGGAAAAATTTGTAACTATGGGGAGGGCTCCCCAGATCGCGCATGTTCGAATAGACACTGTAGAAATCGTTCAGCAGCGACAGACCGTCGTGCTCATAGAACAAGCCCGACTTTTCGGCCTTGCGGACCTGGTTGCGGACCTTGGGGGAAAAACTTTCCACAGGGCGTCCGGGCATCTTCCGGAAATTCGAATCGCATGAGGACCTTGTCGGTTCGCGGGTTCTCGACCGTTCAGCGGCGATATTGACGCAAGTTCAGATCCGTGGATCCTTACGACATCGCTGGAGTGCCGCGTCCAGCAAGGCTCGCTCTCCGTCTGTCGTCCGCGATGATGCCGGCCGCATCGAACCATGGTAGCGACACCAGATGATTTCCGAAGGCCGGCTCTTTTGATGTACCAGGGGAAGCACACCGACGATCATGCCCGCCTGTATAGCAGCCAATCGATGAACCCGCAATCCGTAGATTGCGAATACGTCGTCCCATGCCAGTTGATGGTAACGCACCCCTGCCTATGCAACTCTGCGCGTGACTTTCCAAGTAGTCTTGCCACTGAACTGGATCGACTCGATCGGTGACTTTGATTTCGTTTGCGGTTGTCGCGCCCATTGTAGGCGTATTAGATCAGCGCGGTGATTGATTCGAGGCACTCGACCAGTAATTCGACATCTTCCGGACGATTATAGACATGGAAACTGGCCCGAATCGTGGGTCTAATTTTTAGCAGCTCGTGAAGAGGTGGGCGCAATGAAACCCCGATCGGACATAGACATTGGCCCGCTGGCTAAGCATCCGTGCCACGCCGTGCGCTCTAAACCTTGCACGTTAAAACTAATCAGCGCCTGGCGACGAGCGGCGTCGGAGGTACCGATAATTCGTAGTTGGGGAATCTCGCAACCGCTCGAGGGCTTGCCGCACGAGTGCCTGCTGGTGCGCGGCAACCTGCTCCATGCCCAATCGTTCCAGGTATTCGACCGCGGCCGCCCACCCCAAGACCCCCTCAACAGGCGGTGTGCCAGCCTCAAAACGATGTGGTGGTTTTTGCAATTCGTAGCCGTCGAGGTGTACCGCTTCGACGATATGGCCGCCCAATTGAACAGGTTGCATTCTTTCGAGCAGCTCAGTTTTTCCATAAAGCATGCCAACGCCACTGGGGCCGAACATTTTATGGCCGCTGGCCACCATGAAATCCACATCCAGGGCCTTGGCGTTCACCGGCAGATGCACCGCGGATTGCGCGGCATCCAACAAGACGAGCGCCGGCGTCATGTGCTCGATACAATCTCTTCAATCGCTGGCTGGCAACCCAGGACATTGCTAGATGCGTGACCGCCACCAGGTCCAGGCCCTCTGCCAAAGCAACGTCGAGTTCCCCAAGATCGACATTTCCCTCTGAATCGACCGGGATGATCTTGCCATGCTCGTGAAATGCCCATGGCAAAAGATTGCTGTGGTGTTCCATCGCCGTTGCTGCAGTCCGCCGCAGATTCGGATAAGCATGGCGCACGAGGTTGAATTGCGCTTGTCGCACCTCTGGTGAATACTACTTCTTTGGAATCGACATGAAAGAATTGCGCAATCCGGATTCTGGCGCCTTCAAATTCCTCCGTCGCTTCCTCTGCCAACTGATGAACCGCCCGGTGAACGCCTGCGGTGTAGGTCGTGTAAAAGCGTGTAACCGCATCGATCACGGTTTGTGGTTTCAGTGATGTGGCGGCACTGTCCAGGTAAACGATCCGTCGTCCTCCCGGTTCTCGTTGAAAAATCGGGAAATCAGGTCGTACGTCGTGCATGCAGCTTATGTCAACTTGTCGTAACTACTGGATTTAACAAAGCGGAACTTACCCACTGCCCTCGGAACGGATCGACTTCGCGTCAAAAACCCGAACGGGGACGTCGTCATCTAACCAGCTGATTAACTCGCTGGAAAGCTGTTCATGATTGGGAGGTACACCGTTTTCGGAAACAATCGTCAGATCGACCGTCGGGTTGCTGCACCAACTGAAACTGATCGATATCATCGCGCTTGTAGAAGAAGTCCATAACCTGGTCATTGGTAAAAATGTCTCCGTTGGACGTTACCAGGGTGTCTTCTACGCGTCCTTCCAGGGTGAGCCGCGGCGTGGACCGCCCGCAAGTACAAGGCGTACGGTTTATCCGCCCCATGTCTCCAATCGCGTAGCGTATGATCGGCATCGCCCTGTTGAACAGATCCGTGATTACGATTTTACCCAGTTCGCCGTCTGGCACGGGGCGACCGTCGCGGACAATTTCCACGTAAAACAGGTCGGAAAAAACGTGAAGACCTCGCGGCAGTCACAATCGCAGGCGATACCGCCCAGCTCCGCGGATCCGTAGTCTTCGTGGTATTCGCCGGTGAATCCCGATTCGATTCACTTCCGCGTCTCGGCATGGTCTGCGCCCATGGGTTTGACGATTCCGACCTGTCGCGGAGGATTCTGGCCCTGCCGTTGGATGTGACGCGAATCGCCAGCGAGTAGGTCAGGAAGCGATTTGAGCCATTGAGGGCGGTCGCTGCGGATGCCAGCAACATATTCCTCAAGCTTTCCGGTGGGAGATTGAGACCATCAGGCCCAAACGGCGGATACGTTTTCTTCCGCAGAATCCAGCCCCGTTCGACCAGCCCCCGCAAATCGCTGATCGCGCTGGCGTCCCCAAGTCGCCCGCTACGTAGGATCTCCCACAAGTACCGCATCACGCCGCTGACCGGCTGTCCTTCCTCGCCGCAGGTCACATTACAGGCATCTGGAGGAATCTCGGAAAACCGTTGGCCAACTCGATAGCCTCCCGACAACTGCAACGACCGCAACTGCGCCGCACCCAATATCGCGTTTTTTGAAGTCCTGTATGACGATCAGTCGATTCGCAGTACCACGTGTTGCGACATACCGCCATTGACTGGGATTTGAATTGCGCACCGTTATGCGGTCCGGAAAATTCTGTTGGATCGCTTCCTTGGTGGTGATCGGCACGCGATAAACGTCTTCCGGTGTCTTAATTTCGCTTATCCGGACGCCGGCGTAATCAAACAGCTCCTGATAATAGGGTACGTTTTCGTGTGCGTAGTGCAGGATATCGATCAGGCGACTCCATTGCAGTCGCTCAATTTCTTCCAACGAAAGCAGCTCCACCTGGAGCATTTCCTGATAAAGCTGCCAAAATTGGCTGCACGCGTAAGCCGCAGCAGTGCCGGTATGGCAGCGTTACGTAAGAACCAGCTATACATTCAAATGTCCCACAATGCTAATCTTCGCTGCACTAATCCCTGCTGCGAACATTGGCAAGTTGCTCATCAGGTCTTCTTGGCGACCGCCGCCTGCACGGCAGTATGTGAATAGTTCCTCACTCCTCTTGTCCCTCTTTGTCTTTGTGATCATGCGCGGTGAGACCAAGGCCGCGGCAGTAGGTTGATCGAAGTGCTTCTGACCGGCAATAATACGTGGAATACAAAGTGACCCATTTCGACTCGAGCGACTCTGCTGATTCCGTGCCAGACACCCACTGAGCTATTATGCGCAGCCGCCGAACAACCTCCAGAAAAACGCATTCTTAGCGACTGTAACCGTGAAGAAAGACCTTTTGTCCCATTTAGTTTGCCCCGATTGCCAATGCGAGCTGGGCTTGCACATCGACTCTGAAGAGGAAGGGCAAATTCGCAGTGGCCAGCTTGGTTGCCGCGAAAAAGGGCATCAATTTGCAATCTCACGATTCGTGCCACGGTTTGTTGATGCCGACGAGTACGCGGACTCGTTCAGCAAGCAAAGGCTCTATGTTCGGCGACATTTCGAATACTACCGCAACGACCGGTCCGGCCACGAACGTTTCGTGCCCTCCACAGGTTTCGCCTGGAAATTGCGTAACCTATAATGATCAGTGACTGGGAGTGGGCATCCTGGCGACGACCACGAGGCTGTTTCGCGGATTTAGCCATCATCGGGATGCGGCGGAACAGCAGGTCGCGCACGCGCGCTTTGACGGAACGCGTGCGACTTGGACGGCGATAATCGTCCTTCCGTAGCGCAATCGAGAATTGTGAAACCCCTGTGTTTCAAAAACCGCTCGATGGCCTGAATGTTGAATAACAAGTAGCGCTTTGGAATGAAATACAGTTCGTCGATGTACTCGGCCGGCATCAGGTACGACAGACAACGCACATAGGCAAGGTAGCATCGGTTAACGTTGGGCGTTCTGATGAACAGCACCCCGGCCGGTTTCAAATTGTGTTCCACCAGCGCTGTAAAGACCGAGTTAAAATCTGGAATGTGGGCCGCGCTGTCAACAAAACAGATCGCGTCAAACTTTTGAGACCCAATTTCGTCGCGGGTCGGATTGATGAGGCGGTCGCGGGGACCGAGGTCCCGGCCAGCCAATTCCAGGGCGGCGTCGCTAACGTCCACTCCAGCATTCTGTGCGAATCCGGCGGCCGCGGCAGCAGCCAGAAAAACACCACTTCCGCATCCGTAGTCCAACAGCGAGCCGGATTCTTGGAATCGGCGGATGTGGTCTACGTATTTTTCGGCCTTTTCTCGTTGCGCTCTTTGATGGTGGCATAGTTCTGAGTGAAATACGCATCGTCATAAAGCGCGTCGGTATCTACCTGCGAACAGAAAAACACGACCGCCACAGTCCTTACATCGATAGACCTTGCCCGCCGTCGTTTCGTGCAGCCTTTTGATGTGCTGGCTTTCACACAGCGAACAGGCAATTTCGCGCCGAGTGGGTTTATCGATCACGGAGTCGTTTTGAGCCGTTACGGACAATAGGGACAACACTTCGGTAGACGTCTGGACAGCAACAGGAAACGCGTTGCGATTCCTGTATCCATCAAGTCTTGGCCAGTTTTCCCTTGACCAGATAGGGACCCATCGCCAGATAGTGAAGGTTGCCCAGCTGAAACGCCCGAATCGCGTCCTGGGGCCTGCAGACGATCGGTTCTTCGTGCATGTTGAAACTTGTATTGATAATGGACGGAACTCCCGTCAAGTTTTGATATTCCTTAATGACCTTGTAGAAACTCTCGTTGGTCTCCTCGCGGACCAATTGTGGCCGCGCAGTTCCGTCGACATGGACGGCCGCAGGGCAATTCTCCAGCATAAATTCCGTACAGTCGAACGTAATGGTCATAAACTCAGCGGCATATTCGCCACCGGCGAGACCCTTGTAGCACTTAGCCGCTTCTTCGAACAACGTGGCCGGCGCGAACGGCATGTACTCAGTACGTTTTAGCTGCTGGTTCAGCCACAGGTTCACCTCGGGATCTTTGGCATGGTAAAGGATGGAACGATTCCCTGGCACTCGGGGCCGTATTCCATCCTGCCGTTGAACCGTGCGACGATGTTGCCCTCATTCAATAGCTCGGCGATTCTCTTTTCGACATAATCGGATCGCTCGAACTTTAGGCCTGCGTCACGCAGGGCCGACTTCCATTTCTTGTCCGCTATAATCCGGTCCCCAATAGACGTGATCGATTCTGGCCGGCTTCAAACCACTTTCGCGCACCTTCGACTGCGCCAGCGCCGCCAACGCAACATCCGCCGTCGCCCATTGCCGGATGCACATAAATATTCTCGATGCCCGGTAGCTCCAGCAGGCGCTGGTTCACCTTTACATTGGCGAATACGCCGCCGGAACCCACGACGTTGCTGATGTTATATTTCTTCTGGTAGTGTGCCAGGCACGTACAGGCGACCTCCTCCAAGACCTTTTGATAGGCGGCCGCCACAGTCGGTTTAGGATAGTTCATAGACAGGTAGCGCGAAAAGAAAACGTTGTGAGGCAAGCGGCAGTAGATATCGCCGTCTTTCACTTCGACGAGGCTGCTAACGGCGTCGTAGAGGACGTCAGGGGAATCGTGTGCGGCCAGGCCCAAGACTTTTCCTGCATGCTTCCACGGATAGTAGCCGAGCGACGAAGTAACGCTCGCGTAAAATTCACCCATACTCATCGGATACTTCAGGTCTTTCACACGCTCGATTTGTCCATCGCGACCGATCGAGATACTGCCTCCGAGCCCGCTGCCGTAACCATCGAGTGTAAAGATAATCGCTTCGTCGAATCCTGAGGTGTAATAAGCGTTGGAGGCGTGAGCATGATGGTGCTCAATTGTTTCCAACTTGTCCAACAACCCGTATTTTTCCAGTCCTTCTTCCAACTGGCCGAAATACTTATGGTGCGTTCCGGCCGAAATTTTCAGCCAATACCAGTACATGAAGCGTTCGGACATGGTCCCGACAAAATCCGATTTACTTGCCATGCGGTAGGCTAGCTTGTACCAGGACTTGTACCAGGGTTTTCGCATCTGCAAACCGTTCTCTTCGAGTCCCGGTATATCGAATTCCCTGAGTCCTTCCGTAGGAAGTGAGCGGAAACGGGCAAAGATATCATCCACCGGCTTATCGCCAAACGATTGAAAGAACTCGTCATAGGTCTGCTGTTTCAGTTCGTTCTCTTTCTCTGGCGGAAAGAAGCCATACACGACCGTATCGATTTCTTCTGCCTTCAGATTGTAGCGCGTGAACAGCTCTTCCATCGCAAGATAGGGAAAGCCGCGATGCATCTTTTGACGACTCAGTCGCTCTTCGGCAATTGCCGAGATGACTTCGCCGTCGCGGACCAGGCAAACCGTACTATCACGATCTAAAGGGGATACACCCAGGATGTTCGGCATTTTTCTCCTCTTATTTCAAACAGTCAGGCAATCATGGGAATTCTATTGCGCCTCTTGCCCGGCGTCACGTGGGATGTTTCAGATGGTCGATTTCCAAATGGCTGTCGATGCCATAGAAGCTGGTCCGCGTAGTATTCCTTGATTGTCGAGTCGGCATGTTCGGGAATCGGTGCCAATACTTTCTTGCCGCTCTTAAAACTCTCGATCATTCGCGTGTCGATCTTGTCGCGTGGCTTCACGCCTACGTTATCGAGTATCGTGGCGATAGAACCAGCGAGGTTCGCATCATCGGTCGGCAAGTGCGGGTGATCATGCGGTGGCGTGTACGGTTCGGGTGGCTTGCTGGCGTAGACCCATTTGGTGTAAAGGTCGCGGGTAATGACCGTACCGTTGCTGTCTAAGTAGACGTTATCAACGCTGTTGATCGGACCGCCATAGCCTGCCCCAGCGTTTCGACCAGTTCCTTGACTCCTTCCAAACATTTCCAGCCGCGTAGGTGTTGCGCGTCTGGATTGATCCGGGATGGGTCGACCAGCCATAAATTAGATTACTCCGCACGTCTCCGTTTTGGGGTGGATAGTTCGGGCCGCTGCTTTGCACTAGCGCCCGACGGGCATCTTTTTAACAAGTTGGCGTAGAGGTTGCCGATAACGGACACCCGGAGGTTCCCGCTACCGCCCATAATGATTGGTCCGTAAGCGTGTCCCGCCTTCGCTGTGCCAGCGGGCCGTTTTGATCTTTGCGTCGAGGGTCGTTTTGTCCGGTCCCGTCCCACGCCACCCGTCTCCGTGTATCGTGTTGGTGATCGTGAGCGGGCCTGCGTGGTAGTAGAATGAAGTTGTCTGGTCGGCTGCGCCAGTGATCGAGCAATTTTTAATGAGCAGTGGGGCTGCTGTTCCGTCCTTTAGTCGTCCGTGTCGCACGAAGCCAAGCACGCGGGCGCGTTGCTCGGATAACCCTCAAAAGGCTTATAGCCTTCGCCCTGATAGCCTCGCATCCGAAGCTGTTGAAACACATTATTCCCACCGCTGCCTCCGCTTGCCGATACAACGGCTATGCCTCCGAGGATCGTCACCGGACCTTGAATGGTTGTGTCTTGCATGTAGGCCAGCGGGATGAAAGCCGTCAAGACAACCACGTCGTCGCGGGAAAACTTGATGATTTTCGGGCTGGGCTGATGCAAGGCCCACCGCAACGTTCCAGGTGTCCAAGACTTCCTATTCCAAATCACTGGGTTCAATGGATCGTCGTAACGCTTTACCATGTAGACTCGACCACCCGTCCCGCCGGTCGCGGTGTGCGCGAAATTGTCCGGCTCGCCATCGAAAGGCTCAGGCAACACCGGCGGCCCTTCTTCAAAGATCGCTTTGATCGTCGCGTCATTTTCGAGTCGAGCAAAGGCTATATTCTTGGTGCCGCCGTCAACACTACCACCGTTCCACCGGATGAATCTATGTCCCTCGCGAGCAATTGCCTTCAACCCTACCAAGGACCCCTTGTGAAACGACTGCGGATCGCCCGGCCACGGCACTTCGCGAGGTTTAATGTTCGGGCTGCGCAGCTCGCGCCAGAACGCCGTGCTTCCAGAATTCAAACAATAGACGTCACCATCGCCTTCGGCCTGGACCGTCAGGGTAACGAGTTGTCCGTCACCAGCGGCGAGTCGCTGGTCGGCTAAGTCATTTAAAAACCACTCCAGATTGGTGTAGCCAGCGTGTTTGCCGGCCAGCCGAGGCGCTGTGCCGGCCCGTCGGAAGGGTCACGCGGATTCAACTTTCGCATTTCCTCCCATTCGTCCGGCATCCCGTCCCGATCCGTGTCTTTGCTTGGCCTACACGGACCGTCATCCCGTTTCGGAAACCATTCGTACGGGCCATGGATATCGATGTCCGTCCCGCGCCGTCTCACCCTCGGATACCGTCCGCCGGGTCGTGGCATCACGAGGCAGCGCCGCCCGCCTCGTCCAACACCTGTCGATAAGCTTCCTGAACCTCGATCACGTCAACCGGAAACACGACGGAAACCGACTCATCGAGCAATTCCTCCGGCGCTTCATCGGCATCTTGTGGCCCGTGAGCTGCCCACAATTGGCCTTGATCCGCGGGTGCTGCAAAATTCCGCTCAGCATCCTTCTTATGGATGACCTGGTTGTCCGCCATGTACAGCGAACCGCTCGGACCGAAACGGGATCGCACGGACCGCCCCCGTCGCCGATTGGGGCCGAACTTCCACGTGTTGCCAATGATATTGGCGTGGCGCGTGGC
>CAWJNN010000038.1:0-65867 GCA_963844115.1 uncultured Planctomycetales bacterium
AACTTGTGGAGTAGCACGTCGATGTGTTTCGATTCGTTCCCGAACCCAGTTAAGAGCGTGAGGTCAACGTCGCGCGTGCCGCGAGGCTCGCCCCAGCGCTGAACGGCAATGCCGCCAATGATACAGAATCGAAAGCACTCGGCGCGCAGCAACTGCTGGACCTCAATCGCCGATTGAAGAAGCTTGGGCAGTTCCACCGCTATTCGACTCCTTCTCCGCTAGTTGAAGTAAGCGCTGTCGCATAAACCACTTCTGCTGGATTACCAAGCCGTTCTGATGGGGATCGCCTCCGGCCTCGTGCGGTAGATCCAGCAACGAAAAAGCCTCCAGCTGATCCGAGGGCTGGAGCTGTCGCAGTTCTTGGGCGCGAATCTTCGGAAGCTCCTTCGCAGCCCGTTTCCATTGAGTCATCCATGCGCGAGCAAAATCTGGAAGTGGTTCCGCCATTGTACGTGCCTGGGGTCACGGCCTCCGTCGTCGTTGGTCGGAGCGGACAAGAAAATATCCTCGTAAATCGATCGCCTTTTTGCGATCCAATACCATTCTATCGTACTTTCCGCAGCTCGTGTGTTCTTTTTGCTGGGTTTTTCGTTGTGAGGACAATCCGTATGGATTTACCATGTGGCTGGCCGGCGGCGGCGTTCGCCGTGGATTTCAGTTCGGCGAAACGGACGAGTTTGGGTACAAGCCGGTCGCCAACCCGGTTTCGATGCACGATTTGCATGCGACGATTCTGTATCTGCTCGGATGGGATCATCATCAGCTCAGCTTCCGGCACAACGGCCGCGAGCAGACGTTGACGCAGCTTTTGGGCGAAGTGGTTCACGACATTATCGCATGACGTCGGAATCGTCGGATGACTGCGACATAGGAATGCGTTTGAAACTTCGTACGATGGGTCTCCGAACCCGTCGCTTGCCGAATTGATTTTCCGGATCGACGGGTTCGGAGACCCATCGTACTGGCTCACAGCGTGTTTTGAGATCTCGTGAAGCGATCGCGCTGGTTGCGAATCCGCCGGGGCGGCCGTCGGATATTCCTGCGTGCTGTGGCGATTCATTGACTCGGCAGCCTAAGTTCAGGACAATGGAAGCCAAGGCATCGCTGTCTCCCGCCGGTGTGGCATGCATTCAGGGCCACGCAAAACAACCATCTGCCAACATCGTCCGTGTTCAGAAAATCTTTTCTATTTGCTGCATCCTTATTGGCGATCGCGGCAATTGATCAAGGGTTCGCAACCACCTCCGCGCGTGCCGAAGCGCCGGTCGATTTTGCGCGTGACATCAAACCGCTACTCTCGGATCGCTGCTTCAAGTGCCATGGCCCGGACAGTGAAACCAGGGAAGCTGATCTGCGTTTGGATCTGCGCGCGAATGCGGTGGAAGCTGCGATCGTTCCCGGTGACGTGGAAGAAAGCGAACTTTACCACCGTATTACCAGTGACGATCCCGACGAAAAAATGCCCCCGGTGGACTCCAACCGAACGGCCTTAACACCGGACGAGATCGCCTTGGTTCGCCGCTGGATCCTGCAGGGTGCCAAATACGCCGAACACTGGGCCTACGTACGGCCGGTCATGCCGGCGATCCCGCTGTCACGCGAACCGGAACTGGTAGCCAATCCGGTCGACGCCTTTCTTCAGGCGCGTTTACAAAAGGAAGATCTGGCGTCAGCCCCGGAAGCAGATCGTCGTACGCTGATACGCCGACTGTCATTCGACCTGCTGGGCTTGCCGCCGTCTCCGTCGGAGGTCGACGCGTTCGTGAATGACACATCCCCCGACGCGTACGAGAGCCTGGTGGATCGACTGTTGGAGTCACAGCACTACGGCGAGCGGATGGCACAGTATTGGCTCGATGTCGTTCGCTATGCGGACACGGCCGGCTACCATTCTGACAATCACCGAGAGCATTCGTCCTATCGTGACTATGTGATCAAGGCGTTTAACGACAATGTCTCCTACAAACAGTTTGTGACAGAACAGTTGGCTGGCGACTTGCTACCGGATGCCACGTACGTGCAGCGAATCGCCTCCGGTTTTAACCGCCTGAACATGACGACGGAAGAAGGTGGTGCCCAAGCGAAAGAATACGCCGCGATCTATGCGGCTGATCGCGTACGCAACACGGCATCGATCTTCATGGGCGTGACGCTGGGGTGCAGCCAGTGTCACGACCACAAGTTTGATCCTTTCACGATCAAAGACTTCTATAGCTTTGCTGCTTTCTTCGCGGACCTAAAAGAAGATCCGATTAAGCGCGCGGAACCGGTCAAATTGCCGGCGATTCAACATGACGCTTCCGACGGGGAATTGTCCAAGGAAACCAACGAACTACCGATTTTGATTTCCGAGCAGACGGAACCGCGCATGATGCGTATTCTGCCACGAGGAAACTGGCTGGATGATTCCGGCGAGGTTGTTCAGCCAAATGTGCCGGCGTACCTGGGAGGCCTGAATATCGAAGCGCGACGTCCGACGCGTTTGGATCTGGCTCTCTGGCTGACCGCTCCTGAAAACCCGCTCGTCTCGCGAGTCATGGTAAACCGTCTTTGGAAGCTGGCCTTTGGGCATGGCCTGGTAAGAACCATGGATGACCTCGGCGCGCAAGGGCGGCAGCCCAGTCACCCTCGGTTGCTGGATTGGCTGGCCGTCGACTTTGTTGACCACAGCTGGGACATCAAGCGAACGATCAAGCTGTTGGTGATGTCCCAGGCCTATCGTCAATCGTCGCGACCCACCAAGATCCAGCGCCAGCGCGACCCGGAAAACGATCTGTTCGCGCGGCAGAGCCGGTATCGTTTGGATGCAGAGATCATACGCGATGACGCTCTCGCCATCAGCGGCCTGTTGGTTCGCAAGATTGGTGGACGTAGCGTCAAACCGTATCAGCCGGTTGGGTACTGGGCCCATTTGAATTTTCCGGTTCGCACGTACGAGCACGACAAAGACGAGAATCAATATCGGCGTGGACTTTACACCTATTGGTGTCGAACTTTCCCGCACCCAAGTATGTTGGCATTCGACGCGCCCGCGCGCGAGGAATGTACTGTCGAGCGACCCAGATCGAATACTCCACTGGCGGCACTCGTCTTGTTGAACGATCCGACGTACGTCGAGGCGGCACGGGTGTTTGCAGGACGAATCATCCGTGAAGGGGGCGATTCACCGGACCAGCGGATTGGCTTCGCATTCCGGGAGGCGCTGGCTCGACAACCGAACCCGCGGGAAGTGGATACGTTGGTAAAGCTATACGAGAAACACCTGCAACAGTTTCAAGCGGATCAGGCAAGTGCCGCTGCGACGCAGCAAGCCGGCATGGCGACGACCCCTGGCGACATCAATCCAAGCGAACTGGCCGCCTGGACGTCCGTTGCCAGAACCATCCTGAATCTGCACGAGACCATTACTCGAAATTAGTAGATGAGCGACATCATGCAAGATTCAATTATGTCTGACCTCCGGACAACTCGCCGAGCGTTATTGGGGAAAATGACGACCGGTATCGGTTCAATGGCCTTAGCGAGCCTGCTGAACCCTCCGACCGGCCACGCCGCGTTGCCGCACCTGCCACAGCGCGCCTCCCGTGGGGGCGCGTTGGATCCTTTGCATTTCGCCTCCAAGGCTAAGCGTGTGATTTTCCTCTGCATGGCCGGCGGAATGTCCCACTTGGAGACCTTCGATTACAAACCAAAGCTGGCCGAGATGCACGGGCAGCCGATGCCGGACTCGTTCACCACGGGGCAGCCCATTGCGCAACTGCAGGGCAAGCAGCTGACGTGCTTCGCGCCGCAGCACCCGTTCCGGGAAGAAGGCGAGTCTGGTCAACTAATATCGACGGTGTTTCCCAATCTGGGAGAAGTCGCCGATGAGTTGTGTATTGTGCGGTCGGCCAAGACGGAGCAAATCAATCACGATCCCGCACACACGTTCATGAATACGGGCACCCAAATCTCCGGCCGACCTTCCATGGGATCCTGGTTGACCTATGGTTTGGGCACGGAATCGCAAAACCTGCCTGGTTTCGTCGTATTGACGTCCGAGGGCGGTGGCCAAGGCCAGCCGATCGCTGCCCGGCAATGGCACAGCGGATTTCTGCCCAGCCGGTTCCAGGGTGTTCCGTTTCATGCCAAAGGCGATCCGGTGCTTTATGTTGGCGATCCGGCGGGCTATTCGCGATCGCGGCAGAAGGACGTCGTGGAGGCCGTGAATTCGCTAAACACGATCTTTGATGAAACCGTCGACGACCCGGAGATTGCAACCAGAATCTCTCAATACGAATTGGCGTTTCGCATGCAGTCCAGCGTGCCGCAACTGATGGACATATCGGATGAGACGCCGGCCACGTTGGAGATGTACGGCACGCCAGGCGCGGATGGTTCCTTTGCTGCCAATTGTCTGCTGGCCCGGCGGTTGGCCGAGCGCGGTGTGCGGTTCATCCAGTTGTATCACCGCGGCTGGGACCACCATGGCGGAGTTAAGAATGGAGTCGCGGTGACTGCAAAGTTGGTCGATCGTGGCACGGCCGCACTGATCAAGGATCTCAAGCAGCGCGGGATGCTGGACGAAACGTTGATCGTGTTCACCGGCGAGTTCGGCCGGACACCCATGGCGCAGGGCGACGGCCGCGACCATCATATCAAAGGTTTCTCCATGGCCCTTTGCGGCGGCGGCATCAAGCCCGGTATCAGCTACGGTGCCACCGACGAACTAGGCTACAACGCGACAGAAAACGTTTTTCATGTGCACGATCTGCACGCTACGATGCTGCACCTGCTGGGGATTGATCACGAGCGGTTTACGATACGATACCGCGGACGTGATTTCCGCCTGACCGACGTCCACGGCAACGTCGTCCAGCCGATCCTGGCCTAAGAACGTGTGAAACGCCGTTCGATTTCCAGGCGAACCGACACGGACGCAATCACGACCGATGTGCGTCGCGCCGTTGAATGAGTTGGGCTACCACGCTGATAGCGATCTCCCCGGGCTGATTGGTTCCGATATCCAGCCCGATAGGGCATTCGAACCGTTCGACCTCGTCTGCCGGCAAGCCGGCTTCGATCAGCTCGCGACACAGGACCTTCCGTTTCGCCTGGCTGCCAATTACGCCCAGATAGGCGAACTCACGTTCGTCGCGAAAGATCGCGGCGAGTATCGGGCGGTCTGTCTTGTGCCCCATCGTCATGCACACCACGTAGTCGCCGTCGTTCAGGTTTGCGACCTGAGCCGTCATATCATCGGTGCACAGCTTGGTGAGCTTAGGCGAGTCCGGAATGCGATCAAGCCACTCCTGTCGCGGATCGATACACCGGATCCGGCAGTCCAATGTTTCCAGGCAGCCAATGACAGCTCGGCCACGTGTCCCGCGCCAAAAATCACGAGCTGCCAGAGGCCGTGATTGAACGCTTCGAAATACAATTTCACGACACCGCCACAAGTCATTCCCACATCTCTTTGAAGATTCCATTCGACCAGTTCGGTCGACGAATTCTGTGAAGTTGCGGCTGCCAACATATTCGTAGCGTGTTCGATGGCCTGGTGTTCGATGCGACCGCCACCGACAGTCCCAAAAACCAGGCCGTCTTTGTCGACCAGCATTTTGCTGCCGGCATCCTGAGGCGTGCTGCCAACCGCTTCCACCAACGTAACGGCCACAAACGGACGGTCACTGGCGGCGAGCTCGGCCAGCTTTTCGATGAATCCGTGGGGAGTGTTCATGAAACACATTGTAGAACAATTGTCCCAATTGTTTCAGGAGGATCCGAATACGCGGTCCACACTAGCGCAACCACCAACCGGCATGATAAGGCGAAGGGGTCGGGAGTGGGGTGTTCAGTTTCACTGACATTCGAGCACAATCGATATCTTCGCGAGGGCTCATTTTTGTTCCAGTCCCGAAGGGACGGCGCTATGATAGCCCAGGGTGAAGCAATGCGAGTGCAACGAGCAGTTGCGCAACCCTGGGTCACGAAAACCGCAATTGTATTAACAAGAACCCCGAAGGGGTGGCCCTAACTCGATCCCAACAAGGACCAGGCATGTCCCAATCATTGCCTTTGGAATTAACGCTTTGGAATTAACGCTTTGGAATTAACGCGGCAACGCGCCGCCAGGTTAGGGCCACCCCGTTGGGGTTTTGGGATTGGGATCCGTTTCCGAACCCAGGGTTGCGTCCCGGCGCGCCGGGATTCGCAGAGCTCACGTTGCTTCACCCTGGGCTGGCCTAGGGCCATGCCTTCGGCATTATCGGGGCCGAAACAAAAACGGGTCCAACGCAATTGATCTGGTCCTAAACAAACTGAACGCCCCACTCCCGACCCCCTGGCGGTTTCGCGTGATTCCGCGCCATTTTCGATGTGGCCGTAAAATCGCTGTCGCGGGCCAACTTACCAGTGTGGCGATTGCTCTGCATTTTCGAGTGGCCGCCTGTCCGCCATGGCGGATTCGCCCCAGAGCGAAAAGGCGGGACTCCGACCTGCGCGACGGCAAAACATCGAGCTACGAACTCGCCGAAATCGAACGTTGACCGGCAACACTGTCACGTGCGGCAATGGTCAGGCAGCGCAGGACTTCTTCATTCGTCGCCGGCAGCGTCAATTCGTGCGCGCTGGTCAGGGATACGAACGACAAAGCGTTCTTGATGGCTGCCCAAACCGCGATACCGAACATCAGCGGTGGTTCACCGACCGCTTTGCTGCGGCGAATGTTCCTGACGTTGTCGTCGTTGTCAAAGGTATTGACGTTAAAGATCGTGGGCACGTCGGTAATTGCCGGAATCTTGTACGTCGTTGGAGAATGCGAAAGGAGATCACCCTTGTCATCGTAAACCAGGCATTCGGTCGTAACCCAGCCCAGGCCTTGGATGAATCCGCCCGTGATCTGACCATGATCGACGCCGGGATTGATCGAGCGTCCGATATCCATCAGAAGATCGACTCGCGGAAGACGAACGTCGCCGGTGAACCGATCGATTTGCACCTCGGCAATCGCTGCGCCCTGGGTAAAGTAAAAGAACGGATTGCCTTTTCCAGTCTCCCGATTGAAGTCGACTCCAGGCGTTGCAAAAAACCCTCGCGCGCCAGGTTGACTCGATCGCGCCGGGCCAGGTCGCACAGTTTTCCGAATGGAAGTCGAGTGTCCGGCCGCCGTAGGTCATAAACATAGCCGTCCGCGAAAGCGATATGGCTGGTCGACGCCGCTACGCCCTCGGACGGAACCGCAAAGTGTCTGGCGGCGAAGCGCGTCAAGTTGTTCTTGATCTGGTGGCAGGCTCGAACCGCCGCCGCCCCATTCAAATCGGTACTGGCCGACGCCGCGGTGGCGGATGTGTTGTTCGTTTTTTCCGTCGAGGTCGGCATCACGATGACGCGATCCGGTGCAACCGCGAATTCGTCCGCTACCAGCTGCTGGATCTTTACATTAACGCCTTGCCCCATTTCGGTGGCGCCGGTCGATACCTGAATCGTGCCGTCCGTGTAGACATTGACCAGGGCGTTGGCCTGGTTCAGAAAACGGGTCGTAAATGCAATGCCGAATTTCACCGCAGTCATCGCCAGACCACGCAAATGCGTTTCGCTGCTATCGTTGAACGCGTTTACCTGATTGCGGCGATCACGGTAATGTGACTGAGCGGCAACTGTCGAAAAGATTTCGGGCAGGTGATTACGATCAAGGACCTGTCCGTACGGTGTGATATTTCGTTCTCCCACGCCGTAGACGTTGCGGAGGCGCAAATCAAAGGAATCGACTCCCAGGTAGGTCGCCATCTCTTCGAGGATGTTTTCAATAACTGCCATCGCCTGCGGGCCACCGAAACCGCGGAAGGCGGTATTGGGCGGAAGGTTCGTAAAGCAAACGCGGCCATTGATTTCCACGTTGGGAAGATAGTAAGCATTGTCCGTATGCAGCATGCTGCGTTCCATGACCGACGTCGATAGATCCGCCGCGGCGCCGCCGTTGGAAAAGAAGTTCACGACAAGCGCGCGGATTCGGCCCTCGTCGTCAAAACCGACCTCCCAGGTCGTCTGGTACGGATGGCGCTTGCCGGTGACCTTCATGTCGTCATCCTTGTTGTAGATGACTCTGGCCGATCGACCTGTCTTCTGCGTTACCAGCGCCGCCATCAGAGCGGGAATCGCGGCTTGCGACTCTTTGCCGCCAAACGCGCCACCCATCCGCTTGCAGATGCAAACCACCTGGTGCTGGCCCAGTCCCAGGACTTCCGCCACCACCGCCTGAATTTCGGACGTATTCTGAGTCGACGAATAAACAACCAGTTGATCTTGCTCGCCCGGATAAGCAAGCGCCGCTTGCGATTCCAAATAAAACTGTTCTTGGCCGCCGCTATGAAACGTCCCGCTCAAGCGATGGGGTGCATCGGCAATCGCCGCGTCCGGCTCGCCTCGACGAATCTGTCGCGGCGGGCCGATGTATAGTTGCTTCGCGATCGCATCATCGATCGACAGGACGGGAGTTGTCGGCTGGGCGTCAATCTTTACCGCTCGGCGAGCCTCAGCCAACGCAGCGCGGGATTCGGCTGCTACGACAACCACCGGCTGGCCTAGATACAGCAGCTTGTCTTCTGCCAGGAACGGCTCGTCCTGGAAAATTAAGCCGTAAAGGTTCGCTCCACCGAGATCGGCATGCGTAAAACAACCGACAACGCCTTGAACTTTCAGAGCGGCCGACATGTCGACCGTCTTCAGCTTTCCGGAAGCAATCGGGCTGCCAACGAAACTGACATACAGTTCGTCGCGCAGCGGCTGCATGTCGTCGATAAACAGGGCTTCGCCTGTGACGTGACCGACGGCCGAATCGTGAGGATGTGGTTTACCTACGGAAGGCATGGGGTGGTCCTGTGCCTGCTATGTTTTGATCGCTGGTCCAGATAAACCGAAGGGGTCGGGAGTCTTTTTCGCACGAAGCGACCAAGTAAACGCAGACGTCATACTGCGAAAAAGACTCCCGACCCCCTCGCTCAATTCCCTCGCTTGTTCTTCGTGGATGCATTCTCGTTTAACGCCCAGCCGCAGGCGCCGGCCAGGGCGCTGCGTGTGCCGGCGCCTACGGCTGGGCGTTAAACTAATGGGTAGTTGCCGTTGTCGCTTGTTCGTGAAAAAACTTGCGTAATATATTGCGAGTCAATTGAAAACGAAAGTCGGCCGTTCCTCGGACATCCGATATCGGCGTAATCTCGCGAACAGCGATATCGCCGGCGTCTTGCATGGTTTGTTCTGTGAACGGTTTGTTGGCCAAAAAGTCTTCGGTTTGACGAGCTCGTAGGATCGTGGGGCCGACGCCTCCAAAAGCGATCTTGGTTGAGTCGATCGTGTCGCCGTCAAGTCGCATCAAGATCGCGGCCGTAAAACTGGAAATATCCAAATCGCGCCGCCGCGAGACCTTGTAAAGACGTAAAGTCTGGTCGTCATCGGGCAACGGAATTCGCACGCGGGCCAGGAGTTCGCCCGCCTGCAGGTCCATCTGCTTGTAGCCCTGATAGAAATCGTTGATGTTTAGTTTCCGCGTACCCGCCGGCCCGGCTAACTCCAATTCGGCGCCAACAACGTATAAGAAAGGAAGCGAATCCGCGATGGGTGACGCATTGGCAATATTGCCGCCGATCGTCCCGACATTGCGGATCTGCGGGGATCCAAACAGTTCCAAAATGCCGGCAAATTGAGGTGCGGCCTGGCGGCAGACCTCCTCGATCGCCGTCCAGGTGGCACGCGCACCAGCAATAAGTTGTCCGCCGGCAACGTCGACGGCATCCAATGCTTCGACCCGATTCAAATCCAGGATCACGTCCGGCTTGATCAAACCCTTATTGATTCGCACGCCCAAGTCGGTCGCTCCGGCGACGATGGTCGCCGCAGGATGCTGGTCGAGGAATTCCACCGCCGAATCCAAGTCGATCGGACTGTAGAACATTCGATTCCCGCGGGCGCCGAGGGCTTGCACCTCGACCGGGTCGCCGGCGCAGGCGGCGAAGTCTGCCAGCATCTCGCCTGGCGGATACAACTGGTCGATTCGTTGATGAGTGTCCGTTTCGCCGGCCCGAATGCCCGCTTCGATAATCGGTGTATAGCCAGTGCAGCGGCAGAGGTTTCCGGTAAGGCCGTAGCGCAAATCCGACTCCGCCAGGCGGTCTTTGCATTCCAGCAGTCCGGTCATCGTCACGACAAAACCGGGCGTGCAGAAACCACATTGTGAGCCATGACAGTCGACCATGGCCTGCTGAACCGGCGACAGGCTACCGTTTCGTCTCAGTCCTTCGACGCTTAGGACGTGCGTATTGTCCAATTGAAATACGAACTGGATACACGCATCGACCGCCTGATAGACCATACGGCCGCCGCGAGGGCGACCGATCAGGACACTGCACGCGCCGCAGTCGCCTTCGCTGCAGACGATCTTCGTACCGACTAAACCTTGAACTTCCCGCAGATAGTCGGAAAGCGACAGAAATGCTTGTTGGCCCGAAACCTTGCGGCACTGGCCGTTCACGTAAATAAGTACGTGCTCGCGCATGAATCGCCAATCAGGCTGAGGGCATCCGCTGCGATTTCTCCTGCAGCAAACGGTGCGGTAGCACGACGAATACTTGGAAACCGCGGTTGCAAGATTATAATCTTTTCTTACATCTCTAGTTACGATTATTCCGCAGGGGATTGTGGTGGTCAACAGTGACGTGCAAACCGAACCGTTTCCGTTCGGGGCGGAAGAGATCGATGCACCAGCAAGCCGTGTGTTTGAGCGTTGTGATCAACTTGCGCAGTTCAGCGAAGATTCAGATCGGATCACACGGCGATTCTGTTCCGCGCCGATGCTGGACGTTTATCAGTTGGTAAGGCAATGGATGGCCGCCGCAGGTATGACATGCCGTATCGACGCCATTGGAAACCTGATCGGCAGCTACCCATCAGCCTCGGGATTGCCCGGGCCGCGGTTACTGATCGGTTCCCACCTGGATACGGTACCCGGCGCCGGGCGATATGACGGCATCTTGGGGGTACTGCTGGGATTGGCCGTCGCAGAGATCCTGTTCAGCCGCAATGTTCAGATGCCGTTCCCGATCGACGTCATCGCCTTTTCGGACGAAGAAGGAGTCCGCTACGGCACGTCGATGCTGGCGAGCCGAGCGGTCACCGGCGACTTTAACGTTGAAGAACTGCAACGAGTGGATGATGACGGCGTCACGATGGAACAGGCGTTAACGGCTTTCGGGACAGACACCAGCAAAATGACCGAGGCAGCGTATCGTCCGGAGGAGATTGCCTGGTATCTGGAAGCGCACATCGAGCAGGGACCGGTCTTGGATCAGGCAGGGGAACCGCTGGGGATCGTTCAAGCCATCGCCGGTCAGACGCAACTGGCGGTCCGAATTGATGGTGAAGCGGGTCACGCCGGCACGGTCCCGATGCAAGGTCGACGTGATGCGATGACAGGTGCCGCCGAGTTGGCATGTCGCGTCGAAGCGATAGGCGGTGAGACGACGGATCTGGTTGCCACGGTCGGTCGACTTCAGGTCGAACCCAATGCGACGAATGTCATTCCTGGACGGGTCCGACTTGCAATTGACATCCGGCATCAAGATGACAAGATTCGAGATCAGGCGGTGCGCCGAATATTGGAAGCTGCCGAAGCGATCTGCACGCGTCGCGAATTGAAACTGGAAGTCGAACGCGAACAAAGCCGTCCGGCCGTCCCCATGGACCAGCGCGCCAGCGATTGTCTCGAACAGTGTGTGCTCGACGCGGGATATCGCTCGTTACGTCTGACCAGCGGCGCGGGGCATGACGCGGCAAGTTTCGCGACAATTGCGCCAACGTCGATGCTTTTCCTGCGATGTCTCCACGGGATCAGCCATCACAGCGACGAACAGGTATCGTCGCCAGACGTGCGAGCGGCTTTGGATGTCATGCTGCGTTTCGTCTGGTCGCTGCAATACGGCTTCGTTGTGAACCAATAGTTGTGAGCCAATAGAAAGGACGTCGATGGAACCCTTGGGATACACACGTGCGGCGATTCGTTCGAACTATGCTTTGATTTCGCCAGATACGCACGTTCGCACGAACCTCGCGGGCTGGGGGAATACCGAGGGCGTCGTGCACATTTCGCCGCAAATCGGAGCGGGGTTTACCCAGACAACAGCTTTTATGGCGGCTGGCGGAAGTAGTGCGCTGCCGCCCGAAGATGTTGAACGATTCCTGTATGTACGGACTGGTTCCGTATCGTTGAACGCTGGGGGCAAGGATCACCAACTTCGGGTCGGTGGCTACGCTTTCCTGCCGGCCGATTGCCGGCACGAAGTCATTGCGGCCGTGGATGCCGAGTTAGTCCTGTTCGAGAAGGACTTTCAGCCGTTGTCGGATGGACGAGAACCGGATCTGGTGATAGGCCACGAAGACGACGTCGAAGGCGAAGCTTTTCAGGGCGACGAGGACGCGCGGCTAAAGAAGCTGTTGCCGGACGACAGCCCCTTCGATATGTCAGTTAATATCTTTACCTATCAGCCGGGTGCCACATTGCCTCAAGTCGAAATTCATGTGATGGAGCATGGGCTGTTGATGCTGGCTGGGGCCGGTGTCTATCGGCTGGACGACGACTGGCATCCCGTACAGGAAGGCGACGTAATCTGGATGGGACCGTATTGCCCGCAATGGTTCGTGGCGTCAGGTAAAACGCCTGCCAGATATTTGTATTACAAAGACGTCAACCGCGACCCACTGGATATCTAGCTGGAGACCCCTAGTTGGAGTCCCGCCTTTAAGCGGTCTGTAATGAGAATACCCGACGTTGACGAACGTCATGTGACGATTCGTTTCCTTGAACCATGACGATATCGCCGAAAATCGACATCGATCGACTCGCGAGCGAGATTGAAACGCTGGCCGGTTTTTCGGATGCGCCGCCGCCGGCCGTTACCCGCGTGCTGTTTACGTCGCAGGATCTCGCGGCACGCGACTATCTGAAGGGGCTATTTACCGCGGTAGGATTGGACGTGCGAGTCGATGCGGTCGGGAATATCTTTGCGCGATGGCACGGCGGCGATCCGTCTGCGGCGGCCGTGGGAACCGGTTCGCATACGGACGCGATACCTCATTCCGGCCGCTATGACGGCACGGTCGGCGTGTTGGGTGGGTTGGAAGCGATTCGTTCGCTGCAGGCTGCGGGATTTCAGCCGAAGCGTTCGATCGAACTGCTGATGTTTACTTCCGAAGAGCCGACACGGTTCGGAATGGGATGTATAGGAAGTCGTTTGCTGTCCGGGGCCATCGACGCTGTTGCGGCCGCTGCTCTTCGCGACGAAGAGGGCGAGTCATTTGAAGACGTGCGATTGGCCGCCGGCTGCAAAGGAACCATCGGTGACGCTCGGCTTGATAACGATTTCTATGCGGCTTTTGTCGAACTGCATATTGAACAGGGTCCGTTGCTGGAACAGGAAAAGCTGCCGATCGGAGTCGTCACGGCGATCGCGGCTCCGGCGGCCTTGCGAGTCATCTTCGACGGCCGAGGAGGACACGCAGGCGGAGTGCTGATGCGCGATCGGGCCGACGCACTGGTCGCGGGTGCAGAACTTGCTGTCCATGTCGAGACCGCTGCTCTGCAGTTGGGCGGGGAAGATACCGTGGCGACCACCGGGGTTCTGGACGTTCATCCACGAGCGATCAACAGCATCCCCAGCCGCGTGATGCTGGAAATCGACGTACGCGACATCGATCTGGCGCGCGCGATTTGGTTCTGGAGGATATTCGGCGACGAGCCGGCGAGATTGCGCAACAACGACAACAGCAGCTGACGATCGAAATGATCAATGCGGATCCGCCGGCGACATGTGACCCGGCAGTCGTCGGCGCAATCGTCGACGCTTGTGAAGCTGCCGGCGCGTCGTACAAGAAAATGATCAGCCGAGCGTATCATGATTCGCTGTTCATGTCGCTAATCGCACCGACGTCGATGATATTCATCCCGTGCCGCGAAGGCGTGAGCCATCGGCCCGATGAATATTCATCGCCGAACGAAATTGCGAAGGGCGTCGAAGTACTTGCCCACTCGCTGGCCCACTTGAGCCAGAAAACCTGAGGTTCCGAGGATTTCATAAAAGATGATGCGCTGTGAAAACAAAGTCGTGAAGGGTAAGGCATAGTTCATGCATGTTGCAAACCAATCCTATGGGAAGTCACGCGTGAGGTTGACCCGTGTGACGCGCAAAGGAGATCGCCATTTCATTATCGAGCTGACCGCGGATATCCGACTGGATGGCGACTTCAACGCGACGTATGAAACCGGCGATAACAGTTCCGTTGTCCCGACCGACACGATGAAGAACACGGTCTACGCACTCGCCAAACGCAAAGGCGCACCCGACATCGAGACCTTTGCGCAGACCCTGGCACGGCACTTTACGCAGAACTTCGACCAGGTGGACACTGCCCACGTGCGACTGACCGAGCGGCCTTGGAAGCGTCTCGTCTTCGAGGGAGTCGAACATCCCCATGCGTTTTTGGGCACCAGCAGTGAACGAGCAACGTGTGCCGCGACGGCTACGGGGTCGGGGTCGGAAGTTCAGGTTGTCTCAGGCATTCAGGATCTCGTGGTCCTGAAAACTACCGGCTCGGGCTTTGTTGGTTATGTGAAGGACGAGTTCACATCGTTAAAGGAAACAGAAGATCGTATTCTCGCTACGAATGTGGCAGCCGAATGGTCCTATCGAAACCAGGTCGGCGGTCCCGTAACGAGAATCCGAGTTCGTGAGGTCATCCTTAAAGTATTTGCCGAACAACACAGTCTTTCCGTACAGCAAACACTGCACAGCATCGGGGCCGCAGTATTGAATGCCTGCCCCGAAATTGAGGCAATTACCCTGGATATGCCGAACCTGCATCGACTACTGGTCGACCTCTCGCCATTTGAGATGGATAACGAGAACGAGATCTTTCTGCCGGTCGACGAACCTCACGGGACGATTAGCGCAACGATCACACGTGATGGCACGTCATGAACGTGGTGGACGCTCAAGCAGCCAGCGCGATTCGCAGCACTCGCTGTGTGCTGCCCGATGGCTTGAGGGCGGGCGTGATCGTCCTACGTGATCAGCGAATCGACGACGTTTTGGCTCACGATGCGACACTGACCGGAGTAGACATTGACGATGTGGGCGATGCAGTCGTTGCGCCCGGTATTGTCGATGCCCACGTCCATATAAACGAGCCGGGGCGGACCGAGTGGGAAGGTTTTGAGACGGCCACGCAGGCCGCGGCAGCGGGGGGCACAACCACATTGGTCGATATGCCTCTAAATAGTTGCCCCGTGACGACAGACGTCGACGCGCTTCGGCAGAAACGAGCGGCTGCTGGCGGCAATTGCCACGTCGACGTCGGTTTTTACGGGGGGCTGGTGCCTGGAAACGCGACTCAGATCGGACCACTGCTCGCCGGCGGCGCCCTAGGCATTAAGGCCTTCTTGTGTGATTCGGGTTTGGACGACTTTCCTGCCGTTGGCAAAGCGGACCTGCAAGCAGCCATGCCGGTTATTGCGAAACATGGTTCCAGGCTGTTGGTGCATTGCGAGCTGGTCACCGGCGTACCGCCGCCTCTGCACGATGCGCCAGTTATGCCGAGTTTTGTGCATCGCGACCGGCACAGTGGGAGCTGGATGCGATCGAGCTAATGATTTCGCTCTGCGAAAAGTACACCTGTCCGGTTCATATCGTGCATCTGTCCACCAGCAGAGCGCTGCCACTCCTAGCGGAAGCAAAACGGAAAGGCCTGCCGCTAACGGTTGAAACGTGTCCACATTATCTGTACTTTGCTCAGGAACAGTTGGCAGACGGCGACACGCGCGTGAAGTGCGCGCCGCCGATTCGCGATACGACAAATCGCGATGCTCTTTGGGACGCTCTTCGCAGTGGCGTGATCGACACGATCGGCTCGGATCATTCCCCTTGCCCGCCAGAAATGAAAATTCTAGATCGAGGTGACTTTGCGACCGCGTGGGGCGGGATATCTTCACTGCAGTGGACGCTGCCGATTACCTGGACGGCCGCGCGGCAGCGTGGGATTGCGGTCGAGCAGTTGAGCGAGTGGCTTTCCGCCGCACCCGCCAGGATGCTTGGCTTGGAGGCACGCAAGGGCCGTATTGCGAAAGGTTGTGACGCCGATTTGGTTATCTGGGATCCCGATCAGGAGTTTGAAGTAAAGCGCGAGCAAATCCTGCACCGTCACAAGGTCACGCCCTACGAAGGCGCACGTTTGGCTGGCGCAGTTCAGCGCACTTATGTGCGCGGCAAACGGGCTTACCACGACGGCAGCGTGGCAAGCGAGTACTTCGGAAGCCTGCTGACGACCAGCGGCTCAGATAACTATCGGAACCGAACATGACGGACCAGAACTCAGAACTGCGCACGGTGCTGACACAGTGCTGCGCGTCGGATCGTTGGGTGGCTGAGATGGAATCTCGCTGGCCATTTGACAGCCGCGAGTTGATGGAGCAGGCGGCCGCGGACATTTGGTGGTCGCTTGACGAAGCGGATTGGCGAGCGGCCTTTGCGGCGCACCCAGAAATCGGTGATTTAGAAAGTCTGCGTGCGAGTTTCGCGGATACGCGTGCGATGGCAGCAGGTGAACAGTCGGCGGTAGCCGAGGCGGCGGAGGAAACGATTAGAGAGTTGGCCAGTGCGAATCGCGAATATCGAGAACGATTTGGCTCTATCTTCATCGTCTGTGCCACGGGCAAGACGGCGGCCGAAATGCTGAGTATATTAAGAAGCCGCCTCGACAACGATCCGGCTGTCGAAATCAGAATTGCGGCGGCCGAACAACTGAAGATCACTCAACTCCGTTTGCAAAAGATAGAACCGTGACGCAGCGAAGCCCAATCACGACCCATGTTTTGGATCTTTCCCGCGGCTGCCCAGCATCACAGGTTGCCGTGACATTGGACCGCAAGATGCCGAGCGGCGATTGGTCACCGCTCGCCGATGCGACGACGGACGAGGACGGCCGAGTGGCTGATCTTCTGCAGTCGGGCAGCTTGAAAGCGGGGCGCTATCGTTTGACATTCGCCACCGGAGACTACTATCAGGCGCAGGGCGTTGAGACCTTTTATCCCAGTGTGTCGGTCGAGTTCGAGGTGACGGCGACCGATCAGCATTACCATGTGCCACTACTGGTTAGCCCGTTCGGCTATTCGACCTACCGCGGCAGCTAGCGGTCACATCCGTCGGAAGCGCATGTCGTTTAACACCCAGGCGGAGGCGCCGGCACACCGAATGTTCCGGTCGCTCTTGCCGGCGCCTCCGGCTGGGCGTTAAACGAGCTGATCGAATTTGACACTTATTGCGAAGCGCACGCGAGGTACCGACAACTGAGCCGATCCCGGCGCACAGGGACTAGCCGCGGGTGAATAGGCGCCGGTTAATGGTCATGCGACGCCGCGGCCAGCAAAACGCGACGTTGGCGCCAGAAAAACCCGACGCTAGCCGCATTCGGCTCAATTGAACAGCGGTAAAAACTCAAAGCGCCCGCTGTCGAACAGGCCTTTGTCGCTGAGCTTGATTTCCGGGATGACTAGCAGCGCCATGAAGGACAAGGCCATATACGGCGCGCGGAGGCTACTGCCAAGTTCTTTGGCGCGACGATCTAGTTCCGAATACTTCTCGGCAACCTCCTCGAAGGGACGATCAGACATCAGACCGGCAACCGGCAAGGGTAGAACGTGATGTTCTGACCCGTAAGCGAGCGACAGCCCTCCCTGGGCTTGAATGACCAGGTTCATCGCTTCGCATAGATCTTCATCGTTCGTACCGACGGCAACGATATTGTGGGAATCGTGGGCCACCGACGATGCAATCGCGCCACTGCGGAAGCCAAAGTTCGTGATAAATGCGACGGCTGGTGTCGCGGCGCGGTAGCGATTTGCAACGGCAATCTTCAAAATATCACGTTCGGTGTCGGCGACCGCCATGCCGTCGACGATCTTTGGCGGCAGGATCCGTCGCTTGGTGATGAGCTCGCCGTCCAACGCTTCAATAACGTTAATCGTTTCGGCGCCGGCTGGAACAGGACACTGAAGCTGATCGGGTTTCAAAGTCGCGGCCGCAAACTGATTGATCGCCGTTTGCGGTGTATGGGTAATCGAGGACACCCGATCGCGCACGATCGTGTCGCCCCGAATAACGGTCTGCACGACGTTCCAATCGCGCAAGTTATCGACTTCAATAAAGTCCGCGTCGTCGCCCACACGCAAGAGCCCCACATCCAGCCCGTAATGCAAGACAGGATTCACGCAGGCGGCACGCAAAACGTTCATGACGGCCACGCCCTTATCGACAGCTCGTTTGACAAGCACGTCGATGTGTCCTTCCAGCAATTCGTCGGGATGCTTGTCATCGCTGCACAGCATGCACTGGTCAGGGTATTCATCCAGCAGCGTGTAGAGCGCCTCGAAATTACGGGCAGCTGAGCCTTCACGAATCAAGATCTTTGCGCCGCACTGTAGTTTGTCCAACGCTTCCTCTTTGGTGAAGCACTCGTGGTCCGTCGATATCCCGGCCGCAAAATAACGTCTCGCGTCATCGCCGCGGACACCGGGCGCATGGCCATCGACCGGTTTGCCCCGCGCGGCCGCCGCTCGGATCTTGGCAATCACTTCCGCGTCACCAGCCAGTACGCCCGGATAGTTCATCATTTCGCTTAAATAAATGATGCGATCATCGTCCAGCAGTTCGGCGACCTGTCGCGCGTCGATCGCCGCGCCGGCAGTCTCAAACGGCGTGGCGGGTACGCACGCAGGCGCACCAAAGAAGATCTTTAACGGAACACCGTCCGCACTCTCCAGCATGTAGCGTACGCCCTCGACGCCGATCACGTTTCCAATTTCGTGAGGATCGGAAACTGTCGCGACCGTGCCATGCCGGACGGCGGCGCGGGAGAACTCGGCGGGCGTCAGCATCGAGCTTTCGATGTGCACGTGCGCGTCGACGAAGCCGGGCAGTAAATAGGTCGATTGCAGCTCGTCCGTTTCGTTGATGCCAGCGATCTTGCCATTTTCGATCTGTACAGTCCCAGGGAAGATGCGCCGGTTCAAGATGTCGATCAGATTCCCACTAAAAGTTTGCACGATCTGCTCCGGCCTACGGGTCGTTTCTTCGTTTAACCGCAATCCCAACGGGATGCGCGCCAATCACGCGCATCCCAGACCCAGCTGCGCCGTGTGCCCTGATTGCGGTTAAACGGCCTTGTGCCTGACTCAGTCCGTTACTTTGCTCGTGACGTCTTCCACACGGGGTCGTGGTGGGAATCATCGGCTGAGCGGAACCAGCGGGTCAGCGTCATTTTCTGGCGTGTATAAAACAAGACGCTTTCGGATCCCTGGATGTGCAGGTCGCCGAAAAAGGACTCGTTCCAACCGGTAAATGGGAACCAGGCCATGGGAGCGGGAACGCCGACGTTGATTCCAATCATGCCGGCATTGAAATGTTGCTTGAATTGGCGAGCCGCATATCCGTCACGAGTGAAGATCGACGCGCCGTTGCCGTACTGGCATTCGCGGCCAATGGCGAGGGCGGCATCCAGGTCGGCGGCACGAACGACGGACAAAACGGGACCGAAGATCTCTTCCTGCGCCACGCGCATCCCCGTCTGAACCTGGTCGATCACACTCGGGCCCAACAAGAATCCGTCGCCGGCAAAGTCGCGTCGACCGTCGAGCGCTACGCGGGCACCCTCTTCGCTGGCGATGTCCATATAGCTGGCGACGCGTTCAACATGTTCGCGACGAATCAATGGGCCGATGTCAACATCCTCGGTACCGTCCGACGGACCGACGCGCAGACTGCCGGCATGATTACACAGCCCTTCCACCAGCGGATCGCCGATGTCGCCGACCGCCAGCGCGATGCTGCCGGCCATGCAGCGCTGACCCGCGCAACCGTAGGCCGAGGCCGCCAGGGCTTTGATGGATTGATCCAGGTCGGCGTCCGGCATGATCACGAGATGATTCTTGGCACCGCCGGCCGACTGGACTCGTTTCCCATTGCGGGTACCGGTTTCGTAAATGTACCTGGCAATCGCCGTGGATCCCACGAAGGAGATTGCCGCTATTTTGGGATGCGTCAACAAGGCATCGACGCACTCACGGTCCCCGTGCACGATACTAAATACGCCTTTCGGCAGACCTGCCTCCATCAGTAGTTCACCCAACCGGACGGACGAGAGCGGAACTTTTTCAGATGGTTTTAGGACGAACGTATTGCCGCATACCAGTGCGACGGGAAACATCCAAAGGGGAACCATGGAGGGAAAATTGTAGGGTGTGATGCCTACGCAAACTCCAACCGGGTGACGTACGGTCTCGGCGTCGACATCGGTCGCGATATTCGGCAGTGTGTCGCCCATCAAAAGATTGGGCACGCCACTGGCGAATTCGACCATCTCCACTCCGCGCTGCACTTCCGCTCGTGACTCGGCCAATGTTTTGCCGTGCTCACGAGTGACCAGGGCCGCTAGCTCTTCAAAGTTCTGCTCCATCAGCTGCCGGTAGCGGAACATGACCCTGGCGCGATCGATGGCTGGCGTCGCGCTCCACTCAGGCAGCGCCGCGGCCGCTGCTTCGACGACGGCAGCCGTTGCATCAGCGGAACACAATGGAACTTGTGCAATGACCTGGCCCGTCGACGGATTGAATACTTCGCCAGTTCGACTGGCGTTGCCGGTTTGCCACTGGCCGGCTTGGAGAATCGGAACCCGCTCGACAGTTGCCGTTGATGTCGACATGGCGCATGCCTCGCTTAATCAAGGGTGAAAATGGGTATCAGCCCGTAGGCATTGCCGCTGGACATATGTTATTATCCGGTAGCCGTTGGCTTGGCCGCCAACAGGCGCACGCTAGGAACCTGCCGCCTAAAGGCGGAACTACGAGCGCGGCCGCCTAAAGGCGGGACTCCAACTTATCTTAACCTTTTCGAGATTGTACCAGGAGCGGTGTGATGGCACGAATCGTTCGGGGTGGAGTAATTCAGGCGACCCTGTCTGAGCCGGCAACCGCACCGGTCGAAAAGATCAAGCAATCGATGATCGACAAGCACATCGATCTGATCGCCCAGGCGGCAGATAAGGGTGCCCAAGTTATTTGCCTGCAGGAACTGTTCTACGGCCCCTATTTCTGCGCTGAACAAGACACAAAGTGGTACGAACTGACGGAGCGGATTCCGGACGGGCCGACTACCAGGCTGATGCAGGAGCTGGCGAAAAAGCACTCCATGGCGATTGTCGTACCGATGTATGAAGAGGACTTGACGGGCGTCTACTACAACTCCGCTTCCATGATCGACGCCGACGGCTCGTATTTGGGTAAATTCCGCAAGATGCACATTCCACATTGTGCTCCGGGCTTTTGGGAAAAATTCTATTTCCGGCCGGGCAACATGGGATATCCCGTGTTCGACACGCAATTCGGCAAGATCGGGATCTATATCTGTTACGACCGCCACTTCCCAGAAGGTGCCCGATGCCTGGGGCTGAACGGCGCCGAGATCGTTTTCAATCCGTCGGCCACGGTGGCGGGGTTGAGCGAATATCTCTGGAAGCTGGAGCAACCAGCCCATGCGGTCGCGAACCAATATTATGTCGGCGCGATCAACCGACCCGGCTTTGAAGACCCCTGGCGAATCGGCGAATTCTACGGTCAGAGCTATTTCTGTAGTCCGCGCGGACAAATCATGGCCGAGGGCACCCGCGATACGGATGACGTGGTCGTTGCCGATCTGGACCTGGACGAGATTCGCGAAGTGCGCAATACCTGGCAATTTTTCCGGGATCGTAGACCAGAAAGTTATTCAGCGATGGTTGAATTGTAGTCATGCAGGACCAAGGGCCAGGCAGGAAGATTGTTTACGGCCTGGACGATCGGCCGCCACCCGTCCGGGCAACGGTGCTGGGCCTACAGCATGTGTTGACGATGTTCGGATCGACAGTGGCTGTACCGCTGATATTTGG
The DNA here is from genome assembly GCA_963844115.1 of uncultured Planctomycetales bacterium. Lineage (GTDB taxonomy): Bacteria > Planctomycetota > Planctomycetia > Pirellulales > UBA7805 > CS4-C045. The sequence continues at coordinate 21,997 of CAWJNN010000038.1, forward strand.
CCCCAAGCTGTGGCCGGTGCCGGAAGGATTACCGGAGAAACTCAGTCAGCAATTGATCGAGTTGCAGCTTACGAACACGGCGCTACTGATTTCGTCGGTGATGTTGTGCAGCGGCATTGCCACTTTGCTGCAAACAACCTTCGGGTCCCGATTGCCGATCATCCAGGGCGTCTCCTTTTCTTTTCTGGCGGCCTTCTTTGGAATTGTTGCTTCGACCCAAGCGTCAGCTGCGCCAGCTTGGTCTGCGGTAATCGCTGGTGATATTAGCGACGCGACCGTGGCCCCTCTGTTATCAGCCTGGCAGGACGCCGGGGCTTTGGGGATGCGAACGATCGCCGGGGCAGTGCTGATCGGTGGCATTATCGAGGCGCTGGTCGGGTTCACGGGCTTGATGGGGTTGGTGCGGCGGGTGCTTTCGCCAGTAGTCATTGGTCCGGTCATCATGCTGATCGGTCTGGCGTTGTACCAATTCGGGGCCCCAGTAGCCGCCAGCCATTGGGGCATTTCGATCCTGACGATCTTTCTGATCATCCTTTTTTCCTTGGTACTGTCGCGTTGGGTGCGATGGTTTCAATTATTTCCGATGCTGTCGGCGATCGTAATCGTCGTCACGCTGTGTTGGTGGCTCGGCGCACAAGGCACCTTTCAGCAGGGGGACGCGGCGTACGTGGACTTGTCCGCCTTCCATCGTTCCGATTGGGTGCGCGTCAATACGATCTTCATTCCCTGGGGGTTGCCCGAGTTCGGGGTTGCCGCGCTCGTCGCGGTCTTGGCAGGATATCTCGCTTCGATGATCGAGTCGTTTGGCGACTACCACGCCTGCAAGAATCTGGCTGGCGGCGGCGATCCGACGCCGCAGGAGATTTCGCGTGGTATCGGGTTCGAGGGAGTTGGTTGCTCGATCACGGGTCTACTCGGCGGCTTCAGTAGCACCAGCTACTCCGAGAATATCGGCCTCGTTGGATTGACCAAAGTCGGCAGCCGATACGTGGTTCAAATCGGCGCTGTGATCCTCCTTCTGCTGGGGGTATTCGGAAAGTTTGGTGCGCTGGCGGCTGCCATCCCCAAGCCGGTTGTGGGCGGTTTGTATTGTGCGCTGTTCGGTTTGATTTCCGCTGTCGGCGTGCGACAATTCGCAAAGGCCGATTTAAACTCGGATCGCAATCTGTTCATCGGCGGTTTCGCGCTGTTCATGGGGTTGAGCCTGCCGTTTTGGTTTTATTCAGCGGACGGAGCAGCTACCTTGCAGTCCCTGCACGGTTTGCTGTCCGCCAGACTGTCGGATTGGTTCGGACCGGTTTCCGAAACTACCGGACAATGGCAAACGACCACCGTCGACGGTTTTATCGACTCACTAGATGCAATAGGGAAAACAGGAATGGCAGTGGCGGCGATCTTGGGACTCTTTCTGGATAACCTTATTCCAGGAAGTCGAGTCGAACGTGGCCTGGAAGAGGGTTGAGGGTCGAGTCGGGTCGCGGGTCGAGGGGAAAGCGGCAGACTACCTGAAACGTGTCGTTCCGCAATCCGCAATCCGCAATCCGCAATCCGCAATCCGCAATCCGCAATCCGCAATCCGCAATCCGAAATCCGAAATCCGCAATCCGCAATCCGCAATCCGCAATCCGCAATCCGCAATCCGAAATCCGAAATCCAACTATGCCTAACGAAAAACTTTCACTACCGATTTGTGACCATAAGCCGGAACCCTACACGGGCCCGTCGCGTGACGAAGTTATCGCCCTGCGGCATCAGTATTTGTCGCCGGGCCTGATCACGTATTACAAAGATCCGCTGATGATCGTCGAAGGGCACATGCAGTACGTCTTTGACGAGACCGGTCGACGTTATCTGGATGCGTTTGCCGGAATCGTCACGATCAGCGTCGGACACTGTCATCCAAAGATCGCCGAAAAGGTACGCCAGCAGACAGGTCGTCTGCAGCATACGACCACCATCTATCTGCATCCCACGATTGGCCAGTTCGCTCAGCGCCTGGCCGAAAAGATGCCCGCGGGACTCGACAAAACTTACTTTACGAACTCCGGCAGCGAAGCCAACGAGTTGGCTGTGTTGAGCTCGCGGGAATTCACCGGCAACCAGGATGTGATCGCGTTGCGCAATGGCTATCACGGCGGAACTTCCGTACCGATGAGCCTGACCGCACATGGTACGTGGAAGTTCAAGTCGAACCAGCGGGCACACGTCCATCACACGCACGCAGGTTACTGTTACCGCTGCCCCTACGGGCTTGAGTATCCATCTTGCGACCTGAAGTGCGCCCATGACGTGAAAAACGTGATCGAATACGAGACGCCGGGCGAGGTTGCCTGTTTTATCGGCGAGCCGATTCAGGGAGTTGGTGGCACGGTTGTACCGCCGAAAGAGTACTTCCCGATCATTTATGACATCGTCCGTGAACATGGTGGAATCTGCATCGCCGACGAAGTGCAGGGCGGCTTTGGACGAACGGGGCATCACTTCTGGTCGCACCAGAACTGGGATGTCGTCCCCGATATGGTCGTGATGGCCAAAGGGATCGGCAACGGCGCGCCGCTGGGCGGCATGACGACGCGGACAGAAATTTCAGAAACTCTAAAACACCGTATTCACTTCAACACTTATGGTGGTAACCCGATCAGCATGACGCAGGGTCTCGCCACGTTGGAGGTGATCGATGAAGAAAACATCCAGCAGAATGCACTTGAAGTTGGCACGCATCTCAAGGGCCGACTGGAAGAACTTCAGCAGAAGCACGCAATGATCGGCGAGGTCCGCGGAATGGGATTGATGCTGGGCGTCGAATTGGTGCGTGACCGCGAGACGAAGGAGCCAGCCAGCACGGAAACAGCCGACATCCTGGAGCTGACGAAACAGTGGGGACTACTGTTAGGCAAGGGAGGGCTTTACGGTAACACCTTGCGCATCAAGCCGCCGATGTGTATCTCCAAGGACGATGCCGATTTCCTGGTGGATTGCCTGGACCAGGCACTGGATCAAATTGCTGCGCGTGGGTGATTCAATGGATATAATTTGCCAGTAGTTCCGCTTAACGATGGGAACATATTCAGCGTGCGAGCAGCGGTATGTCGAAACTGCGATGTCGTTTAACCCGTTGCCGAAGGCGAGGTAGCGGTATACTAAACGGTCCTCGCCTTCGGCAACGGGTTAAACGCGTAAAAAGCCAAAACACGTACAAAGGCGGAACTACGAACGATGTCGTATGGAGGTGAACGATGGCCGATCTAAGTAGCGTTGTTAACGGCCTGAAGATGCCGAACCCGTTTGTGATTGGTTCCGGGCCTCCGGGTACCAATGCGAACGTAATCGGCAAGGCATTCGACGAGGGCTGGGGTGCGGTCATTTGCAAGACGGTCAGCCTGGAAGCGGACAAAGTGATCAATGTCCAGCCGCGCTACGCGCGGTTGCGCAGTCGCGAATCCAAGGAAATCTACGGCTGGGAGAATATCGAACTGATCAGTGATCGGTCGTTTGAAACCTGGATCGAAGAGTTCAAACAGATCAAAGACAAGTATCCCGATCGCATCTTGATTGCTTCAGTGATGGAGGAATTTCGGAAAGAGGCGTGGGTCGAGATTATCGAGCGCTGTCAGGATACGGGTGTTGATGCTTTTGAATTGAATTTCTCCTGCCCGCATGGCCTGCCCGAGCGAAAAATGGGATCGGCGATGGGCGAGAATCCGGAGATCCTCGAAGAGGTAACAGGCTGGGTCCACGACGTGGCCAAGGTTCCCGTGTGGGCCAAGATGACACCGAACGTCACTCACATCGAAGATCCGACACGGGCCGCGTTGCGCGCGGGTTGCGAAGGCATTAGTGCGATCAACACGATACGCAGCGTCCTGGGTGTCGACCTGGAGACGCTGCGTCCGGAACCGTCCGTCGAAGGTTATACGACACCTGGCGGATACTCGTGCCAGGCCGTCTTGCCCATCGCATTGCGGATGGTCATGGAGATCGCCACGGTGATCCGAGATGAATTCCCCGATCGGACACTGAGCGGTATTGGCGGCATTGAAACCGGAACCGACGCCGCTCAGTTTATTTTGCTGGGCGCTGACACCGTCCAGGTATGCACCGGCGTGATGAAGATGGGGTATCGCATGGTCCAGCGGATGTGTGAAGAACTCGACGCGTTTATGAATCGGCACGGCTTCAACACGCTGGCCGACTTCAAAGGTCACAGTCTGCAGTTCTTTACGACGCACGCCGAATTGGTGCGCATTCAAGCCGAGGCGCGTGAGAAGAAATCAGCTGCCGCGCACAAGGCGCAAGCAGATGAAATGATTCGCAAAGATACCGAGTGGCGCGGCGATGACTTCGTCGAACAGAGCGACGCGCTGCGCGCGGATAAGTTCGTAGTTCCGCCTTTAGGCGGTCTTTCATCGCAAATGGCCGCCTAAAGGCGGAACTACGAGCGGTCTAATGTACGGACCCACTCGCGGAACGAGCGAATCCAACTCGTCTCGTTACCCTCACCGCGCTGATCGAGAAATCGCTGGATTCCGTCGAGCGGAATCATGGGAAAGCATTTGCTCTGACCGTCCTGGGTATAGGTTCCGTCCGGTTGAAGTAGATGAACAATCAGTTTGTCTTCGTGATATTCCCAAATCTCAGGAACGCCTAGATCGGCGTAGATCGCCGTGCGATTCAGCCATCTTCGCGTGATATCGACCTCAACCACCAAATCCGGCGGCGGATCGATCTCCAGGTCGACTTCATCCTTGCCTCGCATCTTTGCTTCGTTGGCGACGTAATAGCATTCGTCCGGTTCCAAACCACGGTCCTTGGCTTCGCTGCGATACGTTGTCGAGCCGCCACTGCTAATCGGGATGTCCAGGATTTCCGTGAACGTTTCGATCATGCGGCCGATCAGAGTCTTTACGCGTTCGTGTTCACGGGACGGCGACATGATCTCGAGTTCTCCTCGATCGTAGGTGAACCGTAGATTTCGGTTATATTCGTCGTCTCGCAACGTCTTGTATGTATCCCATGCGATGTTGTGCAGTACGACGCAACCAGCCGAGTGGGTATCGATCGTAGCCATTGTTATACAATCGCCTTGTCGGGTTTCTGGATATGTGCGAGGGTTGAGGCGCGAATACCTATTGTCCGCGTAGTGTCTCAGAACGTCAAACTCAGAATAGTAGGCCGGAACAAGCGAAACGCAGTTCCGGCAGGTAAGTATGTTGCCGGTAGCCTGGCGCGCGGGACTTGTTCCGACCTAGGGTCCTCGTTTTGGCAGGGACGGGCAGAGCTTTGTCGGAAAACCATCAGCCGTTGGGCGTTAGCCCGCGGTTTACGCTGCCTCATGGTCAGAAACCGGCCGCTAGTAGCGCGGTGCGGCTGATCGTGCAGGACGGGTCCCTGTTTCCGATTCCTGGTTTTCCGACAAAACAAACTAAATGCAAGCTGCTTGTAACTACGGTCGCCTGAAGGCGGAACTACGAACTAAAAATGCGTCGGCTGGCGCTTCAGCAGCTGTCCGCGGCCCAGCGTACCTACGAACTGGCCATCACGGGCTTGAATCTCGCCGCGTAATGTCACCACGCTCGGGCGGCCTTCGATATCCCAGCCTTCGAAGGCACTGTAGTCGACGTTCATGTGCTGCGTTTCGACCGAGAGCTTACCGCGATATTCCGGATCGTAGATCACCAGATCGGCATCGCTGCCCAACTGAATCGCTCCCTTACGTGGATAGAGCCCGAACAGCTTGGCGGCCTGTGTGCTGGCGGCGTCGACCAAAGTATGCAAGTCGATCCGGTTGCGCTTGACGCCATAGGTGTAGAGAAGATTGACGCGGTCCTCGACGGATGGAATGCCGTTGGGAATCAGAGTGAAATTATCTTTTCCCATGTCCTTTTGGCCGACGAAGTCGAACGGTGCATGGTCGGTGGCAACGGTGCTGATCAGCCGCGTTCGGATCCCGTCCCACAGAACTTGCTGGTTGCTGATATCTCGCAAGGGCGGTGACATCACGTACTTGGCACCTTCGAAGCCAGGTTTTTCTGCATAGGTCTTATCGACTACCAGATAAGGAATCACGGTCTCGATCCAGGCATTCACGCCGCGATAGCGAGCGGCCTGTGCCGTGCGCACCGCCTCGTCGCATGACGTATGCACGACGTAGACGTGCGCACCCGTAAGTCCAGCAAACGTCATCAGGTGGTGAACACCTTCCGCCTCGACGCGCGGTGGTCGTGACGGCTCGTGAAACTCCGGGCCAGTCTTGCCCGCTGCGATCAATTGTGACTGAAGCTGTGCCACCAGCGTTTCGTTTTCGCAGTGGGCTGTTACGATCACGCCCAGCTCTTTGGCAAGCGACAACGTCTTGTAAAGCTCGGTGTCGTCGATTCCGAAGGCACCTTTGTACGCCAGAAAAATCTTGAACGATGCAATTCCACGCTGGACGATCTCCCGCAGTTGCGATTCCGTGGTGTCATCAAATCGCGAAACGCCCATGTGAAACGTGTAATCACAGGCGGCCAGTCCTTCGGCCTTTGAACTCCACAGCTCGAAGGATTCGAGCGGATCGTCAGCCCGGCTGGGACAACACATTTCGATCAGGGTTGTGGTGCCGCCGACTAATGCCGCCTGGCTGGCTGTTTCGTAGTTGTCCTTGGAATAGGTGCCCATGAAAGGCAAATAGATATGGACGTGAGGATCAATGAAGCCGGGAAAGACGTATTTTCCCGCTGCGTCAATTACCTCCGTCCCGTTGGCTCCGACAAGATCGCGGCCAATCGAAGTGATCTGCTGATCTTCGCAAAGAATATCGGCGACGTAGTCATCCGTTGACGTGATAATCCTGCCGTTTTTGATCAGTAGTGACATGGCTTCAGCATTCCCATGTGAATTGGAGATCCTTTTCGAGAATTCTAGCAGTCGGCTAATGGCATGTACACGCACCGATTAGGTAGCGGTGCTATTTAGTCAATGGAAGAAGGAACCAATGGAAGAAGGAACGCACGATTGCTATAATCTGAGCGTACTTTGATGGTCGGTGATCAGATGAAGATCGACCCCAGGCCATCATTCCTACCGACGTAGATTCCCGCCGAATGTATTAAGCTGTTGTTGCCACACAGCTGTCCGTTATTCGCGTTTTGCATTTCCCCAAAGGAGGCTATCTCATGCATCATTTTGTGCGTCTGCGTACGACCGTCGCTGCCTTGGCGCTGCTACTGTCGTTGGCGGTGGTCAGCGTTGCCGAAGAGAACGGATTCAAGCCGATCTTCGACGGTAAAGACCTGACTGGCTGGAGCGGAAAAGAAGGGTTCTGGAGCGTTGAGGACGGCGCAATCACGGGTCAGACCACGAAGGAGAAGCCAACCGACGGCAACACGTTTATTACCTGGACGGAAGGAGAGGTTGACGATTTCGAATTAACGCTGAAGTACCGCATCGAGGGCGGCAATTCCGGCATTCAATATCGCTCGACCGATTTAGGCAATTACGTCGTCGGAGGATACCAGGCCGACTTTGAGGCGGGGGATACATGGAGCGGTGCTCATTACCACGAGCGCGGCCGCGGCATTCTGGCCAAGCGTGGCGAAAAGACGGAAATCGGCCCAGATGGCAAAGTCAAAGTGCTGGAGCAGTTGGCTGACGGCGCCTCGCTGCAGAAGCACATCAAGAAGGAAGATTGGAACGAATACCACATCATCGCCAAGGGCAACCGCTTCATTCATCGCATTAACGGTGTCGTGATGTCGGACGTGACGGACAACGATAAAGCCGGTTTCCGAGCCAGCGGCATTCTCGCTTTGCAGCTGCACGTCGGTCCACCGATGAAGGTGCAATTCAAAGACATCCAACTAAAGCGGCTGCCGCTGGACGGAAAACAAAAAGTCTGTTTTATTGCGGGGCGCGACAGCCACGGCCGGGGTGCTCACGAGCACGCTGCCGGCTGCAGGTTGCTGGCCTTGGCGCTGAACGAAAATCATCCAGGGATTCTCTCTACCGTGTATACCGGTGGCTGGCCGGCCGATCCGACCGCAATGGATAACGTGGATGCGATCGTGATGTACGCCGATGGCGGCGATGGGCACCCGGTAATCCCTCACCTGGACGAAGTCGAGGCACTAAGTCGGAAGGGTGTCGGCGTGGTCTGTATTCATTACGGGGTCGAGATTCCTAAAGACCAGGGTGGCGACCGATTTCTCGATTGGACGGGCGGCTTCTTCGAAGCGAACTGGTCGGTCAATCCGCACTGGGTGGCAAATTTCAAAAACTTACCTGAACATCCCATCACCCGCGGTGTAAAGCCGTTTTCGATCAACGACGAGTGGTATTATCACATGCGATTTCGCGAAGGGATGAAGAATGTAACTCCGATTCTGAGCGATCTACCGCCCAAAGATACGCTCAAACGACCAGACGGTCCCCACAGTGGAAATCCACACGTTCGCGCGGCGATCGAACGTGGCGTGCCGCAGCACATGGCATGGGCATCCGAGCAGGAAGGTCGCGGCCGTGGCTTCGGTTTTACCGGCGGCCATTACCACATCAACTGGGGCGACGATAATTTTCGACGCCTGGTATTGAATGCGATCAGCTGGACGGCCGGCGCCGAAGTGCCCAGCGATGGTGTTGCTTCCTCGTCGTTGACGCGCGACGACCTGGACGGATTGCTGGGCCGGGCTCGCCAATAGAAATTGCTGGACGACGCTTGTCACGTCCGTAGCTGGATTCGCAAGAATTCAGATAAATTGGGCGGCTCTGAATTCTTGCGAATCCAGCTACACGAATCTAAAAAGGGCACTGGCCAGGGCGGCTTGAACCTTTGATTTTTCGGCCTTCTCACGTTATTATAAAACTAGCCCACCGCAACAGCTTTCGCCTTCCCGCTGGTTCCTCCTGGGGTCTCGTTTCATGAGGCGTTTCTCGATTGGTCGCCTCCAATTATCTGTCGCCTCCTGGTTGGTCATAGCCGTCATGGCGACCGAAGCTGAGGCTGCGCCGGAAAATGTCGATTTCGTCCGCGAAGTCAGGCCGATCCTTTCGGAGCATTGCTTCGAATGCCACGGCCCCGATGAAAATACGCGCGAGGCCGGATTAAGACTGGATCTGGAAAAAGGCGCTTTTGGTGAAGCGGATTCTGGCGAGATTCCGATCTTGCCGGGGAAGCCGGACCAGAGTGAGCTCGTGCGCCGGATCACCAGCGACGACGAAGACGCGCGGATGCCGCCGGCGGAGCACGGAAAGCCGTTGTCGGCCGAACAGATCGACACGTTGCGCCGCTGGATCGCGGAAGGCGCAACCTGGCAAGCACACTGGTCGTTCATTCCGCCGGTGCGACCACACTTGCCGGAAGTCAAAGAACTTCAATGGGCGAATAACGAAATCGACTACTTCATCCTGGCGCGGTTGGAACAGGAAGGGCTACAGCCGTCGCGACGCGCCGAACGGGAGACTCTAATACGGCGGGCTACGTTGGATCTAACCGGTTTGCCCCCGACACTTGCCGAAGTGGACGCTTTCGCGAATGATCGCTCGCCCCATGCCTACCAGAAAGTGGTGGACCGGTTGCTCGCGTCGCCGCGTTTTGGCGAACAGTGGGCCTGGACGTGGCTGGATGCGGCGAGATACAGCGATACGAATGGCTACCAGGGTGACCTCACCCGCACCATGTGGCCGTGGCGCAACTGGGTGATCGATGCCTTGAACGCGAACATGCCCTTTGATCAGTTTACCGTTGAGCAATTGGCAGGCGATTTGATTGAAAATGCCACGGTGGATCAACAGATCGCGTCCGGCTTCCATCGCAATCATCCGCTCAACGGCGAAGGTGGCCGCATCCCGGAAGAGTCACGCGTCGAATACGTAGTCGATCGGGTAGCAACGACGTCGACCGTGTGGATGGCGCTCACTGCCGACTGCAGTCGATGTCACGATCACAAATTTGATCCCTTGACGCAGAAGGAATTTTACCAGCTGTATGCGTATTTCAATAACATCGATGAAACGGGTGCCGTCGACCTGGGCGGAAATGCCAAACCTGTCATCAAAGCGCCAGTCAAGTCAAAGTTCTACGAAATCGCAAAAGCGAAAGAGCAGTTGGAAGACTTGGAGTCAGAGTTGGCGAGTATCGCAGCCTTGGACCAGGAGAAGTTCCGCGCCTGGGAAGAAAAGATGCGCACAGCCAGCGACCGTTCGCCCACGACCAGCGGTTGGAAGTTCATGGGACCGTTCGATGCCGCGGGCCTCAGGCAGGGACACAATCGCATCTTTGGACCAGAGAATACCGGCGATACGTCGCAGACCGTCGGTGACAAACAGTGGGAGGACCAGGATTGGCCTGACCGGCAAAACGTCCCTCTTCCGCTGCCAGCGTCGACGGTCGGCTTCCTTTATCGCGAGATTCATGCGGATGCACCCTTGACGTTAGCATTGAATCTTCGCGCGGATGACGCGATTCGCGTTTGGCTCAACGGTGCCGAAGTTGCGGAAACGATCACCGCCACCTCGCCGCGGCCCGACCAGGTGCAGATCAAGATCGAACTATCGACCGGGAAGAACGACTTTTTGATGAAGATATCCAACGGCGGCGGCATTAGCGGATTCTACTATGCGGCGAATAACGAAGGTCTGGCGCAAGATGTTCGCGACATTTTGGCCCGGCCTGGGGCGGAGCGGACCGAGGAGCAAAACCTGCGGTTGACACGCTTGTACTTACGAAGCCTTCCCCAATTGCGCGACAAAGTGTATCGCATCAGTCGATTGGAAGGTCGCATCAAGCAACTGGAAAAGGACGCCTACGTTCAGACGATGGTGATGCGAGAACTTCCGAATCCTCGCGAGACCTACGTTCTGCAGCGAGGGCTGTACGACCAGCCGGATAAGAGCGAAAAACTGGTGCCCAGTCTGCCAGCCGCTTTGACCCGCCCAGGTCAACAGCCGCCGAAGAATCGTCTTGGACTGGCGCAGTGGCTGATCGACCCCAATCACCCACTGACGGCGCGCGTTGCGGTAAACCGGTATTGGCAGATTTTGTTCGGCGCCGGGTTGGTTGCGACGACTGAGGACTTCGGTTCACAAGGCCGACTGCCCACTCATCCCGAGCTGCTGGATTGGCTGGCCACGAAGTACGTCGACTCCGACTGGGACACCAAGGCCCTATTGCGGATGATCGTTACCAGTCAAACCTATCTTCAAAGTTCGACCACGCAACCAGAAATGTTAGAGGCCGATCCCGAAAACAGGTGGCTCGGTCGCGGATCGCGGTTTCGGTTGCCTTCTCACACGTTGCGCGATCAGGCATTGTCATTGGCGGGGCTGCTGGTCGAAAAGGTGGGTGGGCCATCTGTGAAACCGTATCAACCGCCAGGCATCTGGCAGGACTTCAGTTTCGGCAAGATCCGCTACACGCAAGACAAGGGTCCGAAACTATATCGCAGGACGTTGTATACCTTCTGGCGGCGCAGTGTTGCGCCCACCAACATTTTTGACAATTCAGATCGTCAAGCATGCAGCGTACGCCTGCGACGTACGAATACCCCGTTGCACGCGCTGATACTCTTGAATGACAAAACGTTCGTCGAGGCCGCGAGGGCAATGGCAGAACGGATGCTGCGTGATACTCAACAATCTCCCAGTCAACGGCTCGCGACCGCCTTTCGCATGGCCACGTCGCGCCGACCCACGGCGGAGGAAGAAGAAATACTGGCCGCCACGTTGCAGCGAGCGTTAGATTATTATCGGCAGCACGAGGCGGACGCAAAGGAGTTGCTTGGTGTAGGCGAAAGCAAGTCGACGATGGCCAATATTATGGACGTAGCTGCTTACGCGACGGTGATGAACCTGATTCTGAACTTGGACGAGGCAATGACGCGCGAGTAGCGTTTGAATGAAATTTGCCCGGTAACCGCGCACAGTAGAGCCTCAGCTGCAGTCGGTTGCACCGGCTCGTTTAACCCGTTGCCGCAGGCGAGGAACCTTTGGCAGCACCGCCTCGCCTACGGCAGCGGGTTAAACGATGGAAGCCCGTCGCGCGAGTCGCCTAAAGGCGGAACTACGAACGGAACGACGATGGACACTCGAACGGAATGCCGACGCATGATGACTCGGCGCACCCTGATGGGTCGCGGGGCGGTCGGTATCGGTTCGGCCGCGCTGGCGACGCTGCTGGCTAACGAGGGGAACAATGTGGCGGCAGCGACCGGCAGGGCCCCCAGCGACGCTGGCGGATTGCTGGGCTCGCCTCACTTCGCGCCCAAGGCGAAGCGCGTGATTTACCTGCTGCAGAATGGAGCCCCGTCGCAGGTCGACTTGTTGGACCACAAGCCGAATCTCGAAAAAATGCGGGGACAGCCCTTGCCGGACAGCGTGCGAAAAGGCCAACGGCTGACGACCATGACGGCAGGGCAGAAGCGCCTTGCCTTGCTGCCGGCTATTGCGCCCTTCCGACAGCACGGCCAGAGCGGCATGTGGTTGAGCGACTTCTTGCCACATACGGCGTCGATTGTCGACGACATTTGCTTGATCAAGTCGATGCACACGAATGCGATCAATCATGCCCCGGCGATTACGTTTTTTCTGACAGGAGCTGAGCTGCCGGGTCGACCGAGTTTCGGCGCCTGGCTGTCGTACGGGTTGGGCAGTGTCAACGACGAGCTACCCACATTTGTGGCCATGACGTCGGTGGACAAAGAATTGTCTTGTGGGCAGATTTTTTACGACTGGTATTGGGGCAGCGGGTTTTTGCCTAGCCGGCATCAAGGAGTCAAGTTTCGGGGCAGCGGTGATCCGGTGCTCTACCTTTCCGATCCGCCGGGATTCGGTCGGGACATGCGCCGCGGTATGTTGGATGACCTGGCTCGGTTGAATGCCATCCGTCACCAGCAGGTTGGCGACGCGGAAATCGTTACTCGGATTGCGCAGTACGAAATGGCTTACAAGATGCAGGCGTCGGTTCCAGAATTGGCGGACGTGAATACCGAACCTCAACATATTTTGGAAATGTACGGCCCCGACGTGACCCGCCGCGGCTCGTACGCCTATAACTGCCTGCTCGCTCGACGCCTGGCGGAAAAGGGTGTGCGGTTCATCCAGCTGATGCATGCCGGCTGGGACCAGCACAACAATCTCCCGACACAACTAAAAATCCAGTGCGAAGATACCGACCAACCCTCGGCAGCGCTCGTCAAGGATCTGAAGCAACGCGGACTATTGGAAGACACGCTGGTTGTGTGGGGTGCCGAATTCGGTCGAACCGTCTTTTGCCAGGGCGACATGAACAACCGGACAAAACACGGTCGCGATCATCACCCGCGCAACTTTGCAATTTGGATGGCGGGCGGCGGTATTAAGGGCGGCATGGTTTACGGCGAGTCGGATGACTTTAGCTACAACGTCGCCGACAAACCGGTCAGTGCGCACGACTGGGCGGCAACCGTTCTGCATCAGCTGGGGATTGATCACGAACGCCTAACGTACCGCTATCAGGGACGCGATTTCCGTCTAACCGATGTGCACGGTCAGGTGGTCAAGGACATTCTGGCGTAATAGCGTGCGCGCGGCAGTTTGTCGGTGAAGTTCAGCTACTTCGATACGCACTGTTCTTGCCAGACTCACGCGGCGTCGGAGTGTCGAGATTTTTCGAGGACCTCCAGCGGTACGTGAATAGGCGAGGGATCGCTCATGACGGTACCCGGCAGCGCGTGGCTTGCCGGACCGCCGTCGGCGCCACGCATCGGAATCCGGCTGAGAGGCGCCTGTTCGGCGCGTTGGATTTTGCCGCGGAGCAGTCGCCATGACCACGGAATCGTGCGGCGACATGTCTGGATCAGCCCCATGATACCGACAACTTGCACGGCGGCGTCCGTCATGTGAGCGCGAAGTTTGAGGAAGTATCGACGACGCGCTTGTTTCCATCGCGAATACTTCTGGACTTCGTCCGCCGTCCGTGTTTCGGCGTCCGCAAACGGAACCCTGGACTTGGAGAAGAGCACCGCGATCAAAATGCGCAGGGGATTAAAGAAGTATGTGTATCCGGCCAACAAGTTGAGCTGTTTGAGCCAGGGCCGTGGATGTTGCGAGGCCACGACGTAGTTGCCGTCCACAATATGCGGCTCAAGTTCTTTTCCGTCGACCGTATCAAAGGCGCATCCTGATGTGTACGTGTCGGCAAACCACTTCGAGCCGGGCGACGGTGTCAGCATCAAGACCTGGGTGTAGAGCGCTCCAGCCTTGCGCAGAATCCGCATTTGGTTGAGCAGGCCGTAGTTGCCTTTCCAGGATACCAGCGGCTGCTTGTCGTGATGCATCATCATGGGAATGGGAAGGATCCCGTTGTCCCGTAACAGGCGAAATGACTCCAGCGTCTTTTCTTCGCTTTGTCCCTTCTTGACCAGGGTCGCCGTGATGTCTTCCACGCCCATCCAGATCGCGCGCAGCCCCGATTGGCGAATGACCGGCAGGTGTTCTTTCAACCGAATGGTGTCATGCACGGTTGCTTCGGTGCCGTAGCGGATTTTGCAGTAGGGTCGCTGACCAGTGGCCACTTTGCGCGCGAGCGTTTCCGCTATTTCCAGCGTCCGCTCGGTGGTGTTAAAGAAGTTGTCGTCCGTTCCGAAGAAGTTGATGATGCCATAGGTCGTGCCGATCTGTCCCATCTCGTCGGCGATTCGCTCGCCACTCTTAACGCGAAACTGCCGTTGGTTATAAGCCGGAATTGGACAGTACGAACAACGAAACTTGCAGCCGACGGTCATCACAATGGACGAAACGGGGCTGAGCTTGCGGACACGGTGGTCTGCCAAAGCGTGCCGTTGCAGGGTCGGCCTGGTACTTGGCGGTTCCAGCAGGCGGTAGCCGAGTGTGGCGTGCGGTAATTCGTCGAGATCTCCCAGCAAGCGCTGCACGCCAGTGTCTACCAACTCCTCGGGTGGTCCATTGCGCACGGAAGAACGGCTGTAGACCAACCCTGGAATCTGGTCCAGCGCACCACGGTCGCGAGCCCGCAGAAAAGTCGATCGCAGGGACTCGTTGGTTCCTCGCAACGACAGGAGGACTTCCAATAGATTCAACAACACGTATTCTTCGCCAGAAACCGCCACATCGGCTCCCCAGGGCTGATCGGGGTCGGCGCTGAAGACCTCCCACGGGGAGTAAATGATCCGGGGGCCTCCCGCAATGATCAGGGGGCGAATAGCGGGATCCATCTTGTTGACGTCCTGAATCATCTCGTCGCACCGCGTCGAGTGGATGTGCATGCTGGACACCATAAAGATGTCGGGCACGCGACCATCGAGGCGCATCTGCTGAGGACGAAAATTCCGGTTCCACTGCTGCAACACGATCCGTGTCTTGTCGAATCCGGAATCGAGCATCGCCGAGCCAATCGCGCGTACGCCCGCCGGCACCATTTTCATGTCGGCGTAGATAAACGGGAGGACTCGCGTGCGGTGATCGAATGCGCACGCGATGACGGTTGCCAGATCGTGTTGGGAGGAAATGGCGCGAAGACGGCTGCGGATGTCCGTCATCTCACCGGGTGCTAGCAAGATGTCTCCGCCAGCACGGCGAGGAAGCTCCATCGAGATGGCTCCGAATCGGATTACAGAAAGAGCGGCCGCTGGCGCTGCATCGCCTTTGGCGGGCGATCGTGTCGATATCAGGTCCGAATGCAGGATTCAGGCAGCCGTGTTTTCGTTGTTAATTGACCTCACGACCTAACCATCGACGCAGTAGACGCCTTGTCGCAGAATATGGGATTCCAGTCCATATCGAAATTTCGGGACACCCTATTCCCCGGCAGCGGCCCAGCAGTCGCGCGGCATTCGATCAACGCTTATCGGCCGCTTTTGGCTTTGGCCGCACGACGTTTTTTTTTCGTTCGCGCGTGTGCCGCACCTTTGCGAATGTAGGCAATGGCGTCCGGCGTTGTGCAACTGGTTTCGCCATGGTCGACTTCCACTTTGCCAATCCGTTTGGCAGCAGTAATAGCCAGTTGGCGAAACTCATGACGATAGATGCCAATCGATATCAGGGCCGAATTCATCGCGTGGCGGGCTCGATTGGGGGCGGCGTGAATTTCCTTTTCGATGGTCGTCAGCGTCTGCTCGCAAACCTCGTCGGGCACGAGATCGGGGTCACGCTTCAGCAGGCTGCAGAAGACGACATAGCCGCACTGCTTCGTATATTCGTTTTTTGATCGAGACCATTTTGCATATCGCCCCAGAGCGATATCCGACTTGGCGATCAGGCCGCCAAGCAGGTCGGCCAATAGGTAGTACCGAACATCCTTGACCCAGCGATCAGCGGATGATGTCGTGAAAGCGGTCGGCTCGGCAATCATCGCAGCCAGGCTCATCGCATCGGTGTTGCCGGACTTCCAGAGTTGTTCGGCCAGCTGGTGGTCCACCTTGATTTGTCGTTTGAGTTTGCCGAGGTTGGCAAAGCTGACCCCGTACAACTTAGTGCCGGCGCCGTGGCGCCGGTAGACTTTTACATTCTGAGCGGTACCCATCTCCTTGAGCGTCCGCATGGTTTCTTTAAGGTTCATGGAACGTGCCTTTAACGATTTGGCGAATGATTGTAGAACGGAACTTGTTCCGTTTGCCCACGCAGCCTGGGAGGCAAACGGAACAAGTTCCGTTCTACGACATATTTTATCCGGCACCGGCCAGGATGTCGTGGTGACGGGGCATGTATTGTTGGTACAATCGGGCGAACGGTTTTAAATCGCGAGATTGTGGATGTGAAGGTAAACAACCAGCAAAACGAACAGACGGCTGGCGATATCGAGTCGGCAGGTGGAAACAACGGTCAACGACAACAGGTCGTGGTCGTGGGGGCCGGGATCAGCGGACTCTGCTTGGCCATGCGTCTGAAACGTGCAGGGATTGACTCGTTCACGATTCTGGAAAAATCGGACGATGTGGGCGGCACCTGGCTGGACAATTCTTACCCAGGCTGTTGCTGCGATGTTCCTTCTTTTCTCTATTCGTACTCCTTTGCGGCGAAATACGATTGGTCCCGAAAGTTTTCTCCGCAGACGGAAATACTCGACTATTTCCGCCAGTGTGCGGACCGCTTCGACATTCGGCGGCATATCCGGTTTGAAACCTCAGTGACGACCGCCACGTGGGATTCCGACGCCGGGGTATGGCGCATCGAGACGGAAGGCGGCGCGCAGTTCGTTGCGGATGTTTTCGTGAGTGCGGTTGGCCAGCTGAGTCGTCCATCCATCCCAAAACTGGATGGTATCGAATCGTTTGGCGGTGCAGCTTTTCATAGTGCCCGCTGGAATCATGATTTCGATGCGACCGGCCGTCACGTCGCCGTCATTGGAAATGGTGCGTCCGCGATCCAGCTTATTCCGAAGCTCGCCGAGACCGCGGGCAAGGTGTCGGTGTTTCAACGCAGTGCCAACTGGATTCTTCCCAGGCACGACTGTCGCTATCCGGGCTGGCTGCAGGCAGTGTTTCGCTGGGTACCGGGCGTAGCGCATTGTTACCGGTGGTGGATCTATTTGCTGTACGAACTGCGAATTCTCTTCTACCAGCGAAAGACGAGGCGGAATAACGGTTTTACGTGGTGGGCGCATCGTCAGATGCGTCGCGTCGTGCCCCAGACATTACAGGCGGATGTCATCCGCGCTATCCGGCCGGTTGCAAGCGAGTGCTGCTGTCGAACGACTATCTGCAGTCCTTGCATCGAGATAACGTCGAATTGGTAACCGACGCGATTCGCGGGATCGAGCCGGAAGGAATTGCGACCGATAAGGCCGTACTACCTGTCGACGCGATTGTGTATGCGACGGGTTTTGAAGCGACCAGGTTTCTCTACCCGATGGAAATCATCGGCCGCGACGGTATTCGGCTGAACGAGCAATGGGAGAAGCGACCGCTGACCTATCTGGGCCTGATGGCGCCGGGATTCCCCAGCTTCTTTATGTTGTATGGCCCGAATACAAATCTAGGGCATAATTCGATTATCTTCATGGTCGAAAGTCAGGTGAATTACATCCTGCGTTGTATCCAGATGATGCAGGACAACAACCAGACCATGGAAGTACGTGCGGACGCAACCGAAGCATTCGATAAGTCGTTGCAAAAGCATCTCCGCGAAAAAGTGTGGAACGGGTTCGTCACCAATTGGTACAAAAACGCAGACGGTTATATCGTGAATAATTGGTCGCGGTCCACGCTGGCCTACTGGTGGGCGACTCGCAGGCCGGATTGGGATGCGTTCGAACTCAAAAGGCGGAGGTCGCAGACGGCGGCAGAACAAGCTGCGAATGTTGCATGAATGCTTCAGATGTCTCGAACCCGTGGCGAAGTCGATCCGTTTAACCGCAACGCCCAGCGGGCTGCGCGTTCGCATGCTAGTGGGATACAAAGTAGGCCGCGAACAAGCGGAGCGCGGATCCAGCAGGCATTGCCTCTTGGGGCAGTTCTTGTTTAACGCCCAGCCGTAGGCGCCGGCACCAACATCTGCCGGCGCCTACGGCTGGGCGTTAAACGATGGTGCAACACGGTGCGTCAGCGTAGCCAATCGTAGCCTGTTATCGCAGTTTTTGCCTGAATCCCGGCGCGCCGGGATTCCGGCCGACAAGAAAACGAGGCTTTGTCGGAAGAGGACCTGGTGACATGCCGTACGATGGGACTCCGATCCCGTCGTCCGAAAAGTGTATGCATAAACGACGGGATCGGAGTCCCATCGTACGTGTGTTCCGATAAAGCCAGGCATAATGTCTGGGCGATTCGGGATTAGTGGACCGGCACGCCGCTGGCAGTTGCAGTAGATCCCGCTTGCCGAGCGGGACTCCATCATTGAGATGCGGGTGGGCATTAAGCGTTCCTTCCGGCAGAAGGGACCTACTTGGCTTTGCGCCCTAAGTGTGTCTGAAAGACTACCGTAGCTCGTCGCCACATTTCTTCGGACAAGGTGTGGTCTCCGTCTGCTTCGATGTAGTACGTGAAATGGTCGGCCGCGCCGACCGCCTCGTATGCTTGTGCTATTCGCTGGACCCCTTCGCGTACCTCCTCGATCGGCGACCCCTGGTCGTTCTCGCCAAAGTTCAGATGCAGGGCGCGAGGGGCAATCAAGGCCGCGATATCTGGCGTGTCGCCAAATTGATTGAGGCCTGGTATGAAGTTGGGGAAGCAGTGAACCAATCTTGTGCGGTGGATCGCTGAATAGGTCGGCAGACTGCAATTTCCGACCAGGCATTTTAGACGCGGTTCCCATGGCCCGACCAACCAGGTGTGCGTTGAACCCATGGAGTGCCCGTAACATCCTAATCGCTGGTCATCGACGTCTTGGCGACTCGCCAGGTAATCGATCGCTGCGCGCATATCCAGAATATTCTTCCAAGCCATACATTTGCCGTCGACGACGTACCGCAGAAATTCAAATCGCTCGTAACACTCACCCTGCAGTTTGCCTGACGGATCCTGCCGGTCTTCAAAACAGATCGCGTCGGGACACAGCACCACGTAGCCCAGTTTCGCGAGCGACACACCCGTGTGATGTACGGCATCACCGGTCAGTCCGGCGGGTTCGGATTTGCCGATGTCCCATTGCCCGTTGTGCTGATGCCAAACAGCAATGGCCGGACTAGGTGACGTCGTACCTGCGCCGTCCGGCACGAGCACAATCGCGGGAACGCGGTCGCCCGGATCTACTTCGTAGGTGATCCATTCCAGCCGATAACCCTGTTGGTGCTCGGTTCGCAGAGTTTCGGGTCTGAGGTCGCAACTTTCCGGCCAGGGCCCGCCCAGGCATTCCAGCAGATGCTGTCGAAAACCGATTTCTGCCGACGCGTCATCACGGGGGAGGGCATTCATCGCGCCGAATTAATCGTTGAATCGAATTGCTTTAAACGCACGGACTTGTTCCGTCAGCGCTGTTTCCACCGGTAGCCGTTCCATGGAGGAAGCTCCGTAGAAACCATGTACATTTTTGGTTCGCTGCAGCACGTACGCTGCATCTTCTGGCATGGCGATGGGGCCACCGTGACATAAGACGATGACGTCGTCACGCACACCACGCGCGGCGTCGGCAATGGCCTGGACTTCACGTACGCTATCATCCAATGTCTTCGCCGTGTGGGCGCCAATGGATCCCTTTGTCGTCAGCCCCATGTGAGCGACAACGATGTCGGCGCCGGCGTCCGTCATCCGCTGTGCCTCTTCCGTGTTAAATGCGTACGGCGTGGTCAGCAGCTCCTTCTGCCGTGCAAGTCGGATCAGATCGACTTCCTTGTCGTATCCCATTCCCGTCTCTTCCAAGTTCGCTCGAAAACTCCCGTCGATCAGGCCGACGGTGGGAAAGTTCTGAATACCGGCAAATCCAGCGTTGGCCACTTCGTTCAAAAAATGATCCATAATGCGGAATGGATCGCTGGCACAAACACCTGCCAATACGGGGGTATGCTCGACGACGGTAAGTACTTCGCCTGCCATTTCCATGACGACACCATTCGCGTCACCGTAGGGCATCAGGCCGGCCAGCGAACCTCGACCGGCCATCCGATAACGGCCGGAGTTGTAAATAATCAGCAGGTCGATGCCGCCCGCCTCTTCGAACTTGGCGCTGATGCCCGTCCCAGCGCCACCGCCGATGATTGGCACCTTTTCGTCAATGCGTTGGCGTAAACGGTCGAGCGATTGTTGTCGCGTGAATAGCATCAAGGGGTCCTTTCTCAATTCAGTTTGTAGTTGCGCCCTGAGCAGCTGCTTGGATGTTCGGTGCGGGATACGGGGTGCGGGGTGCGAGATGCGGGATACGTGGTGCGGGATGCGGGGTGCGGGGTGCGGGATACGGGATGCGGGGTGCGGGATGCGGGGTGCGGGATGCGGGATACGGGGTGCGGGATACGGGATGCGGGATACGGGGTGCGGGATACGGGATACGGGATACGGGATACGGGATACGGGATACGGGATGCGGGGTACGGGGTGTGGGATACGGGATCGGGGTGCGGGATGCGGGGTGCATTCACGGCGGAACTACGAGCGCGCGGCGGATTCCTTCCTGGCGGAGATCAATTCCAACATCATCTGGACGGCCTTGGCGGAGAATTCCGGATCGTTGATGTTGGCGTCGATTTCGACCACCGGGATGTCGTCCCGCAGATTCTCGCGAATAGCCTTGAACATCGCGGCATCGGCCTCTCGATCACAAAACATTTCACCGTCGCCATCCAGTATGGAAACACCTTTCAGGGGAAACAGAAAGGCAACCGGGCCCTGCGCGGCGTTGGCTTTTTCCGCAAAAATCTGCCCCATTTTTTGATTTTCATCAACGTTCGTCCGCATCAGCGTCACCGCCGGATTCCATTCATAGAATTTCCGTCCGGCGGTTTTCAAACTTTCCGGGATGGTGTCGGCCGGTCCAAAGTTCGCCATGTCGACACAACCGGGAACAATTAACTGAGGTATACCGTTCCTTCCGGCTGCCGACAGACGGTCTTTGCCTGCACTCAGCACCCCGCCACAGACTTCGTCGGCCCACTCGGTGGTGGTAATGTCCAGGCAGGCGTCGACGAGACCTTCGTCGATCAGCGACTCCATGACGCGGCCACCCGCTCCAGTGGCGTGAAAAACCAACACTTCATAGCCTTCAGCGTCCAGAGCGTTACGGCAGGCGTCGACGCAGGTCGTAGTGTTGCCGAACATGCTGGCCACGATGACGGGGCGCTCGTCGTCGGCAGGCGGCGGCTCGGAGTTTACCATGCCTACAATCGCGCCGGCCGCTCGACTAAAGATAATTCGGGACACGCGATTCACGCCTGCCACATCGGTAATGGATGGAATCAGTGTCACATCTTTGGTGCCGACATAAGGCGCAGTATCGGTCGCGGCAACCGTTGAGACACATATTTTCGGTACGCCGATCGGTAGAGCCCGCATGGCTGAGGTTACAACGCTGCTGCCACCGGATCCTCCCATGCCAATGATGCCGTCAAAACGATCCTGTTCAAACAGTTGCTTCGCCACGACGGCCGCCCCGGAAGCCATCACCTTCATGGCCTCGCCACGGTCCTGCCGATCGCGCAGCGCGGACAGGTCTGTCCCGCCGGCGGTCGCGACTTCGTCCGCCTCGACGTCCACGGGGAAAAGGTCGGTGGATCCCAGAACGCCCGTATTGAGCGACAATATTTGCGCGCTTGCGCCGCAATGCGTTCCCGCAGAAACGCATACTCGGCGCCCTTTGTGTCAAACGCGCCGATCAGGAGAACGGTTTTCGCCACGGGACTATCTTTCGGGAAGTCTGTAATTACCTGTTCCTACGCGTATGCCGCAGCTGTGATCGTACGAAACAGATATAGTGTTTTCAATGAGGTGCTGATGAGTGATGCAAAAGTAATGCGAATCGGTCCCGCTGGACTAGAGCCCCCGCGGGAGACACGGCACAATGAGAGGCAGAATCCGGCGGCGTCCCAGAATCGTGTTGATTTAATTTGTGGCCCGCGAATTGCGCGAATGGACGCAAATAAAGATTCTACAATTCGCAATATTCGCGCGCGCGTTCTTTCAGTCACGCATGCCAGCGCAGTGTTCGGACACTACCAAGAACTCCTCACCCAGAATTCCTCGCTCGCAATAGGACAGATTGCAGACGATGACGAACAACACGATTTCACGCAGCGGTCTGACCTGTCGTACCGTCGACGCACTGCCCGCAGGCAGCTCGCCCAAATTGTTGGTGTTCTTGTGTCATGGTTACGGAGCGCCCGGAACGGACCTGGTACCCTTGGCTGGATCCATGCTGCGGCTGGATCCGGTGCTGGCTGCTTCCGTCCAGTTCGTCTTTCCCGAAGCGCCGCTATCGCTAGACCATATGGGTCTGTTCGGCGGACGCGCCTGGTGGCATGTGGATGTGGGCGCGTTGGCACAGGCTGTTGTAACGGGGCGACTGCGCGAGCTGATGGACGACGAGCCAGCCGAGTTGATCCAGGCGCGGGAGATGCTGACGTCGGCGGTACGGGAATCGGCCGACGAGACCGGGATACCGTTGGACCGCGTCGTCTTGGGCGGATTTTCGCAAGGGGCGATGTTGTCGACAGACGTCGCTTTGCGCATCGATGACACCCTTGCTGGTTTGTGCGTTATGTCAGGCACTTTGAAGACAGAACAAGTTTGGCGTCAGCGGGCAGATCTACATAAGAATCTGCGAGTTCTGATGAGTCATGGGCGGCAAGATCCGATTGTGCCCTTCATCGGCGCCGTCTGGCTGAACGAATTATTGGTTAACGCCGGATTGAAGGTAGAGTTCATTCAGTTTGATGGTGACCACACAATTCCGCAGCAAATGTTGACGAAGTTTGCTGATATGCTGTGCGAATTGGTCAACCATTGAGCCGGAGAGACCATTGAGCCGGAGAGACCATTGAGCCGGAGAGGCAGGGGAGGACCGATGCGTTTCGGCATCTTCGCAGATTCGCATGACCACCTGGATAACATTCGTCGTGTCGTCGAGATTTTCAATGACGCGGCGTGTGATTACGTGTTGTTTGCGGGTGATTTGGTGTCGACATTTGCCGTTCCACCGTTGCGGAAACTGCGATGTCCCCTGGTGGGCTGTTTCGGGGACAACGAAGGAAACAAGCCCGGCCTGCTGGCAGGGATGAGCATCGTGGGGCAAATCGGCGAACCACCACTCGGTTTTCGCGCGCCCGATGGAACGCGGTTCGTAATCGCTCATATGCAGCGTCAGCTAAGAAATGTGGGCGGTGAATTTGACGTTGCGATTTTCGGGCACACGCACAAGCCACGAATTCAACGCGACGAGCGCGGCCGGCTGTGGATCAATCCGGGGGAAACTAGCGGCTGGACGTTTGATCGTCCCAGCGTCGTTTTGTTGAAAACACCCTCGATGGAGGTCGAGGTGGTGGACGTCCAACGGGGGCAGATTAGCTGCGACGTTCGGTAGCAGTGTAGACTTCAGCAGCGCAGACTTCCGAAGTTTGTTAACAAACTTCGGAAGTCTATTTTTACACTAAATCGCCGCCTAAAGGCGGAACTACTAGCGCTTACGCGACTTCACGCAGTGCGTTGGATGGCCCGACATTCTTCAACGTATCGAGTTGCTGTTGATCTTGCGCCAGAAAAAGTCCGGCGAAGCCGAGCGCATTAATCGATATGCCCTCGTACTTTTCGGCAGACCGCGGTATCAGCATCATCCATTGCCTGGTAAGCAGCAAGTTGTAGGGGTGCGAGCAATGACAGGGCGCTATCGGCTCAGCAGAAAATCCGAATTCGTCCAGCAGTGCAGTATAGATCTCCAACGTCGCGGCGACGGCCGATTCCGCGGTGGGATCGAAATCGGCAGGAAGTCTGGCCAAGGCATGACGAAAATCCAGCCCCGGAACCCTTGTGACCTGATCACCGGCGGGGAGTTTTTCGATGAGCGGGCTGATCGGCGTCGACACCACGCCGTTCGTATGCGGAAGCGGTATCATCTGCAAATGCTTGTGTCGCTGGCTCGATCCAGCGAGTAATCCTGAATTGTAAAACGCGAGTGCCGGGAATTCGGCCAGGCACCGCCAGACTGCGTTAAAGTCGTGTTGATTAAGCAGCTGTTGCTGATCTTGGAATTGTCGCGTCACCATCAGGATGTGATGTGGAACGACGTTAAATTTGTTTAAAAGGCAAATGTGTGTTCTGCTGATATTCGCCACAAACATCGCTTCGTCGTAAGGGAGAAACGGGTTCGAACGCGACTCGGACGGCGCATCGCCGTGTGGGGTCTGCACTGGTTGCGGTTTCGAGGCAAGATGCTCAACAACGCGAAGCTGAAAATCAACACCGGCGTCGCTAATCGATTCGGCGTGTGTGGGAATCGGCTTCAAGGCCCCACTTTCGATCGCCGCCGCCGCCGTCGCTTCGATAGTTTCTGACAAGCATCCAGGTTGAAATAATCCCATGGCGGCCGACCGGCGTTGTATTCTGAATCACGCGTGCAATCGCTAAAGTTTACAACCTTGACCGACGAACTCCATAGCAGGTTCTTGGCAGGATCCGGGTTGTAGTGCGGTTTTTCCAGCCATCACGCTGAAGTGGCCGATTGCAGGGGGGGTAAGCTAATCTATGGCGACGGGGGAATTCGATAAACACGTAGATGGGCAGTTTTGGGGCACTTCAGGATAGGAGTGGAAAGCTATGTTCTTCTTTCGACCAATGATCGCGTTAGCGTTCGTGATTGTCTGCGCTGTGCCGTCCCTCGGTGCTGGGCAGCACGCCGAACCACAGATTGCCGCTGCGCAAACGTTCACCTATCACGGTATTGGGTTCAAAGACAAGCCGTCTCGTTCTCGTGAAACTTTTACGAATCAATTCCCTGAGTCCGCGGGGGACGCAACCCAAATCGACGACCAGGGCCAAAAGGACTACGAAGCGACGCTGGAAAACAACAAGAAAATCAAGGCAAAATATCTAGACGGCATTCTGTACGAATTGGAGGTGATCAGCCCTCGTTTGCAAACTTCGTACAAGAAGTTAACGGAAAAGTTTGGGCCCCGGATCGCGCTCAAGAACAAGGTCGAGGTTTCTCCTGGACCTTGGGCACTATGCGAATAACGCTGAGGATCGATCGAACCAAGGAAGTCGTGGTCTACCACGATACGGAATATCGTCAAACCGTCGCCAAGATGACAAAGACGAGCCAACCGTGATCGAATCGGTGGTTGCTCGTTCGCATGTCTCGTACGCGTGCCATTTTCTTCGACAATACGTATCGATCGTCACGTATCGATCGTCGTTATTGAAAGTCACCCGGTGGCGGGTGCCCACACGGTAAGAAACGGCCTAACCTCCATGCCTGCGACAATCTGGGTAGACTGTCGTGCAACTTCGTGCTTGAGCTCTTGCGTGTTGATCCGAGAGTCTGCACTACGAATGTCGAATCGATGCCGCCCGGAACGCCGCACGGTGATGACCGCTGCGGAACCTAGAATAAAAACTCAGCACCTTGACCGTCAGTACCTTGACAACGTGAGACGGCTAGGCAGAATAGCTGCACTGCGGTCTGCCGCATTGCGCGGCGGAACGCGCCCTGAAATGGAGTTCTGGACGGAATCTGCAAGTCATACAGGAGGACGGTCGGATGGATTCGCGGTTGCGTGGTGTGTCGGCTGATCACCCGTTCGCAGCTGTACTCCAGGTTCCCATCGCCGACTCCCCCGTCGGCTCGGAAAAGCAAGTTCGGGATTATGCCTGGCTACCTCAGCGTGTGTGCAGCAGCCTCCTGAGCCTTCTCGAAGCACACCGCTATGCGAACGACCTGGGAAGCGATGACTGGGAATTCGCCATCGAAATTACGGTGCTTCGCGCAGAAGGCCTGACGGACACGGATGTGCGATGGATGGTGCAGGCTGGCCTCGTCGACTTTGCTTACGACGTCAGTTTGCCCGGAGAAACGGTGCGGCAGTTTCGACGCGCTCAGAATCTGGTGTACTCCGAAACGCTTTGCATGATTTTAAGTAGATCCGGCATTAAGGACATGGAAGCGTGGTTTCGCTCGCGACCGCTACCGGGACCGTGCACCGTCCCGGAGGTCATCGAGCCTGGCGCGACCGCCGATCCGCCGACTATCCAGCGAATTCCCCATTGGGATCGTGATCGTCAGGAACTGCGCGTTGGCAGGGTGGTTGTTAAGCGATTCAAGGCTCCGGCCGCAAATCAGGAGACCATCCTCGCGGCGTTTGACGAGGAGGGCTGGCCGCCCAGGATTGACGATCCGCTGTCTCCCTGTCCTGATCTCGCGCAAAACGGCGATTGCATGACACGATCAACTCTCTAAATCGGAATCAAAAGTCCCAACTTCTTCGTTTTTTCGGCGACGGAAGCGGAACCGGAATTCGTTGGGAGTTCGTTGGCGAGAGCGAACCCGGCGATTAGCCCGATGGTATTTGGCCCGATGGATAGGCGCTGTCACCGGGGCACCTGACGCCTGGCAAGGCGTTTGGACCGGCATAGTCGACTTCTCAAGACTTTCGGGGTGCTCGTGCGGCATCACCGTCACCATCTTGCCTGTAGCTTGCCCTTGCGAGGGGTTATAGATTGCCCTGGTTGTTTGTCGGACCGCGGCAGGCGGTGACCAACGGCGAAAGTGACGCGGACCTTTCATTACCGCTCGAACCATATTTCGTCTTTTTTTGACAAGAACGATGGCAACTTACCACGAGCTGCAATCAGGCTGGGTAGGCGATATACCGGATCATCGCGATCTGACTCCTGACCATCCCCGCGTTACCAAAGCGCTTCGTCTGCCCGGCAAAGGGGACGGTAGGCTGTCCCTGCCCGCTGAGGTGGACCTGCGCGAGTATTGTCCGCCTGTTGTGGACCAGGCAGGATTTGCCACCAGCTCGGCTCATGCGTCCGTCTCGATGGTTCAGTATTTCGAGCGACGGGCTAACGGCAGGGCAATCACACCTTCGCGTCTTTTTGTTCACCACAACGCCCTGCGGCTCGATGGTACGAGTGGCGGTTGCCGAGTTTCGTTGCGTACCGCGCTGAAAGCGATGACCCGTTTCGGGGTACCGCCGGAACGCTACTGGCCCTACGAAGCAGATCGTTTGATAGATACCCCGGACGGATTCGCCTACGGTTTTCACCGAGAACTGAGGCGTTGTCTTTACCTACGACTGGATGACATAAATCAAACGGGCGAAGATACACTCCGGCGCGTTCGTTCCTATTTGGCAGCGGGATTCGCCTGCGTTTGTGGTTTTCCACTGCCCGGCACGGTTTCCAATTCTCCCGATATCTCATTTCCCGTACCGCGAGATGACTGCGGCGATGGTCATGCGGTCCTGGTAGTCGGCTACACCGACGACCGATGGATTCGATCCGATAAAGGGGCCTTGTTGCTGCAAAATTCGTGGGGCGAGCATCGGGGCGACTCGGGCTACGGGTGGCTGCCGTATGCCTACGTGCGAAAACGACTTGCGGTCGATTTCTGGACGCTCATGCGACGTAGCTGGTTGCGTACCGGCGAGTTCACGCGGCCGATGTTTTGAACTATTCAACCGATTATCAGCGTCGTCACCATCGCCCCACTATGCCGTCGCTTGCGTGGCTACCGCGCACGGTAGAAACTCGCGATGTAAGGGATCCGCGGTCATGCATCAGGAGGCTTCGCATGGAAAGTATTGAAACCGAAAAGGACCACGCGCGTGAGTTCCCGAAACTTGTGAGACGTTTGTGTTCGAGCCTGGATGTCAGAGGTCAAATGTCTGAGGTCAAGTCACATCCGCTGCAAAAAAGGAGTTCCCTATGAAGGCCGCAAAGCATTCGACCAACGCTGGTGTCAACGCGAATGAAGTGTTGAACATCCTTGCCGAGTACCGGTGGCGGTGGATAATCCCGGCGGTTCTGGTTTCCCTTGGCGTCGCGCTGTTCGCGCTTTTGAAGGACGATACGTGGGAAGTCTCGCAATCGATTATCGTCCGCAATCATGCCGTCTCCGACGACTTCGAGCCGGGTAAGTTCCGCAGCGCCGACCCAATGCGTCGAGCCGTGGATACGATCGTCGAAGTTTGCCTGAGCGGCCACGTACTGGGGGCAGCCCTGACCGCGGTCGGGCCGCCGCCGGACGAAAATGTTGATGCCGACACCTGGCCAGATGATGAGGCAATCCAGTCCCTCCGCGAAACGCTTTCGATTGAAGCGCCGAATGGTGCCGAGTTCGGTACCACGGAAGTGTTCTTCATCAAAGTGACCGACAGCAGTCGTGCGCGGGCGATCGCGCTGCTAGAAGCTGTTTTTCAGAATCTGAACGAGCGTACGCAGGAACTGCATGACGAGCGCGCCCGTGAAATGCTGTCAGAAGTCGAAAAGATGGTCGCTCTTGCCGATGCGGATCTGCAGGAGACGACGAAGAAAATCAAGGAGATTGAGCTGTCAGTCGGTCAAGACGTTGCCTGCCTGCGGAAGTTGCATGCCTCTCCTGGCGGCAATGGCGAGCAGGAAGAATCCTTCGTTGCAGTAGATCAGCAGATCATGCAACTGGAATCTCAGAGCGCCGTCAATCAGCTCCTGCTCGAACTCCTGGAAGCGGCGCGGGAGGATCCTCAGCTCTTGCGCTCGGCACCGCCCGATCTTTTAGCGACACAACCAGCACTTGGTGAACTGCGAGAAGGACTGGTTGCCGCGGCACTTCGAACCGCCGCGTTACGAGGTACGTTCAACGACGAAGCTCCATTCCTGAAAGCGGCCATTCGTGAAGAGGCGAATGTTCGCGAGTGCATCTTGAACGAATTGAGCTGCACGATCCGCCTCATCAAAGCGGACATGAACCTGAAGTCCAGTCGGCAGCAGGTGTTGGAAGGGAAACGGGACAAGATTCTTGCTCGAATACAGAAACTGGCGGCGATTCGTGCCGAGTACACTAACCTCGTGAACATGGTGGCCCATCGGCAAACCGCCCTTGAATTGGCCGAGGGGCGGCTGAGCGAAGTCCGTGTCCAGCAGGCCGTGGCCCGTACGAGCAACAGCATCAGCCGCCTCGATTCGCCCGAGTCGGGATATCGGCCGATCGGTCCGAGTCGCGTGATGATCGCTCTTATCGGGATCGCGGGTGGGCTGTTCGCCGGTTTCGGATGTGTTGCCTTGACCGTGGTGGGGCAACCTTCAGCAAGTGACGTAAATGTCAACGGTTCAGCTCCCGCTCGCACGGGAATGTACGAACGCATACTTCCGGTTGGTGCGCTGAATTCGTCACTGATCGAAGAACGCGAACCTGTCGCCTGTCCTCAATAAAGGCGAACCGGCAATATTTTTGAACCCGTGGATCTAACCATGCTGGCCGTCCAAATGATTGTGCTCGTGGTCGGCTTGGTGTGGGGCGCAGTGTTCCTTCTGCGCAGGCTCGGTGATGATCGGTTGTCTGGCCTGGCTGTTGAGCGTCGTTTGCTTGGGACGTTCGTTCATGTCCTTCGATCTCGGAGGCGTCACGTTCAGCATTGACCGCGTCGTACTGGTCGTGTTGGTTGCGGTTTACTTTGTACGCCGCAGCCTGGGCGACTTGGATCGGAAACCGCTCTGTTCGGCCGACTATCTGCTTTTTGGCTTGATTGCCTGGCTGACCTTCAGCACCTTCACGCACGGCTTTAATCGCGAGTTCTTCGATACAACGTCGTCGCCCGTCTGGAACTTGATGGCCGGTTACTGGATGCCGCTAACCGCTTATTGGATCGTTCGACAGTCGAAGTTGAACGAACAGTCCCTTTCACAACTGTACCGCTTTTTACTGGTGCTCGGTCTTTACCTTGTATTGACCGGCATTTTCGAGATCGGCAAGCAATGGTGGCTGGTGTTTCCCCGCTACATTGCGGACCCGGATGTAGGAATCCACTTTGGTCGAGCGCGCGGTCCCTTTGGAAACTCGATTCGCTACGGCGTCTACGTGGCGATCTGTTTCCTGGCAGCGTGGATGTGTTGGCTGCGTTTGTCGCGTCGACAACAGATGCTGTCGTTGCCACTGGCCCCGCTTTTCCTGGCGGCGATCTTCTTTTCCTACACGCGCAGTATCTGGTTGGGGGTGGCTGCGGGCATGTTGGCCGTCGCCGTCATGACGCTACAAGGACGTACGCGGACGGCGCTGCTCGCTTCCGTTGCTGTCGCTGGATTACTTGCGTCCTGCCTCCTCTGGCAAAAGCTGGTATTCCTGGAGCGCGAAGAGTCAGGAGCCTACGCGGCGGTTTCCGTGACAAATCGAGCCAGTCATGCATACGTCTCATGGAAGATGTTTCAGGATCGTCCACTGCTGGGATTCGGATTTGGACAGTATCCCAACGAAAAGCTCACCTATCTGTACGACAGAAACACGGAACTGAAACTCCAGAGATTGCGCACCCGCCTGAGCCACAATACCGTCCTGACACTGATGGTAGAAGTCGGTGCGATGGGGCTGGGACTCTTCATGGCAGTGATGGCAGCCTGGGTCTGCCGGGCGGTGAGCATCTGGCGTAACCCCAACGCGCCGCTCTGGGCCCGCCGACACGCAATCCTGTTTATGGCGGCACTCTGCGTCTACTTTTTCCAGTTACTTTTTCACGAAGTGACCTTTCGGCCCGATATCAACGCGCTGATCTTTATGTTGGCGGGAACCGTGGTTGGTTTGTCAGAACGACAGGCGGTACACGAACAGAGTTGGCTGGAAGTCCAGTCCGTTTACGCGACACTTCAACCGGCTTACTCCTAGGCAAATGCAAGTTCGACGACTCGATCTCGCTTCCGGATTTGGCGACTTGATGCCCGCCTGGGATACGTTGCTGGACCAGTCCCTGTATCGCAACGTGTTTCTGACGCGCACCTGGCTGGAGCCATGGTGGAACCATCTGGGTGCGGGACAAGCTGCTTGCGTCCTGGCGGTCCATGATGACGAAGGATGGCTGGCGGGTGCGGCTCCGTTAGCGCTGCGCGAACGCGGATACCTGGGATTGCGAGAATTGACCTTTATGAGCACCGGCGTGGCAGGGGCCGATCACCTGGATTTCATTAGCTCGCGTGGGCAAGAAACCGCCGTGACGGACGCCATTTGTCGATACCTGCGCATTCATTCAGACCAGTGGGACGTCCTGCGGCTTACGGATTTGCCAAAGGATTCCATAACGCCAGTCGCACTGCAGCGGCATTTTGGCGACGACTATATCTGTGTGCAGACGGCTGGAGCGGTCTGCCCCTACCTGCCCCTATCCGGCCTGCCCCTTTTAGGATCGTGGCAGACTTTCTTGGAGCGACAGAGCGGCAATTTCCGACAACAGATGCGTTCCAAGCGACGAAAATTCGAACGGCTACCGAACGCCCGGATCGTCGCTTGCGACAAACCGGCGGAAGTGGCACGTGCAATGCAATGCTTGTTTCGATTCAATCCAGAACGGTGTAATGCGCACGGTGACTCCTCAGCGTTCGCCGATCAGGCATTCCAGGACTTCCACCTGGACGTTGCGGGGCAGTTCCTGTCGAAGGGCTGGCTAGATCTGTTCTGCCTGGAAGTCGAGAATCAGATCGTGGCCGTTATTTACGGCTTCGCATACCGTAACAGAATCTACTTCTACAACTCGGGCTTTGATCCTGGTTGGTCAAAATACAGCGTCGGGCGCGTGCTTCTGGCCCTTCACGTTCAAAGTGCCTTTGAGCGTGGCTTCGATGAATACGACTTCTTGCGCGGCTGCCACAGCTACAAAGACGCCTGGACTTCACTGCAGCGAAGTAATCTTGACGTGATGATTCTGCGGCGCAGCCCAAAACGCTCGCCAGATATCGCTTCGACCGAAGCCTGCATCGGGTGCGTCGTTCGGTGAGACGCCATCTTCCGCACATCGTCCGGCAGCACCTGAAGACCGTGCCGCCATCTGCTTAGTGCGGAATATCAAACCGCACCACTACGCCGTCACTCGCCCATCGGTATTGCGCCGTGCTGCGCCGGTCAGAATGCGTTTCACTAATGGCTTTCCCGACGTAACACATGCGGGTTGGAGGACATGCGATGACACGGATCGACACTGCGAATTTACAACGGCCACAGTTTGGTGAGACAACGGAACTTCTTGAGGCATCAGACGAACAAACCGCCCCAGTTAGTCTGCTTCGCGGCGCCAATCGATGCGGAGACGCTTGTCGGCGAGTCACCAGAACCGGACTCGGCGTACTTCCTTGACTGCAATTCTCTGGTCAAAGCGGCAAACGGCCGGCGACCGAAGCACCGAACTGTCGCGACACCCGGCGGCAATCGTTCTCGATGCTACCGGTCCATCAAACGCCTGATTGACATCGTCGGGGCAATTGGATTGCTGGTGATTGTCTCGCCTCTGATGATTGCAACTTGTGCGGTTCTTGCGATTACGACGAGGGGTCGGCCGTTTTTTTGTCAGACGCGATATGGCCTGTTTGGCAAACCATTCACGCTTTACAAATTCCGCACGATGGTCGGCAACGCCGAGGATTTGAAACACTTGATCAAACGGGATGGTCCGGTGTTCAAGAAATCTGGTTGCAGCGATCCTCGGGTCACGCGAATTGGTGCTTTTCTGCGCAAGACAAGCATTGACGAACTTCCCCAATTCTTCAACGTTTTACTCGGACAGATGTCGCTCGTCGGGCCGCGCCCGCTTTCCTGCAAAGTCGACAGATTCGAAGGCTGGCAGCTTGAACGATTCTCCGTCCGGCCCGGACTTACCTGCCTGTGGCAAGTGAGGGGGCGGAGCGAGATCGGCTTTGACGAGTGGATGCGAATGGACTTGTGGTATGTGGACAACCAAAGCCTGCTAACGGATGCAGTGCTGCTAATGCGTACCCCGGCGATCGTGTTGAGTTGTCGAGGTGCCGGTTAGGCTTCGGTAGGCAAAAGTGAACGGCCCAGTCAGGGCGGTCGCGAGCCTCCACTAGACTGCCACCGGGACTTCGGTGGTGTGCCGGTTCGAGTCAGTGAAAATATTGATCGTAACGAAGCCTCGTAAACACGTGACACAATTACCCGATTCGAGTAACTGACAAGATGAACAACGCGGCGCCGGTGAGTATTCCCAGCCAATGTACGGGCAAACGACGAACGGGCATTCGCAGACCGCTCCGAAAGTGTTGCACCTGATTAACGGTGACGATTATTCCGGAGGCGAACGTGTGCAAGACCTGCTGGGATTGCGACTGCCTGATTTTGGCTACGCGGTTCACTACGTCTGTCTCAAGCCGGGGCGTTTTGATGGGCCCGTACGGCGCAGGAGGTGCCGCTGGACACGTTTCCCATGAAGCACAAATTCGACCTGCGGCCGGCCATGCAGGTGGCCCGTAAGGCGAGGCAAACAGGCTGCGAAATTATCCACACCCACTCGACGCGCACGCTGTTGATTGGCCGGCCGGCTGCCGCCATCGCCAGGCTGCCGATCGTCCATCATGTCCAAAGTCCGGCAATCGCAGGTTCAACCGAAGTCTGGCGGAATCGCGCGAATGCGGCAGTGACACGGGCGTGCCTGAGCGGCCTGTCGAACATCGTCGCGGTTTCTGAATCGCTCAGGACCTACCTGGGCCGCCAATGGGTGACCCCGCAACGCGTCGAAGTCATAACCAACGCGGTCCCCGCTCGGCCGGTGCTCTCGGACCGATCAAGGCCAACAAGTCCTTGGACCATTGGCATCTGCGCGATGTTTCGGCCTCGCAAGGGACTTGAAGTATTGCTCGAAGCCCTGTCGCAGTTGCGCAAGCAGAACACGCGATTTACGCTAAGGGCCGTCGGTTACTTTCAAGATGCCCAATACGAAGCACACATCAAACACCGTGTCGCCGAGTTGGGGCTGGAAGACGTAGTGGATTGGCAGGGATTCAGTGACAACGTTTACGACGAGTTGGCGCGGATGGATGTGTTCGTTCTGCCCAGCCTGTTTGGCGAAGGTCTGCCGCTGGCAATTCTGGAGGCGATGGCAGCAGGCGTTCCGGTTGTCAGTACCCACGTCGAAGGTACCCCCGAAGCGGTCCGCGACGGCGTTGACGGTCTGATCGTGGAACCTGGGAATGCCGAAGCGTTGGCGGCCGCCCTGCAGCGAATCATCCGGGGCGAAGTCGATTGGCAGTCGCTACGAACTTCCGCGCATCGCCGGCAGACCGAGCTGTACTCGGATACGAAGTTGGCCAGCGACGTCGCTCGTATCTACGATCGAATCCTTGGGAGCGCAGGTGAACAGCCGTCCGCCGATTGTGACGAGTCCGGGCGGCCGCGTCGGACGGAAGAAAGTCGTCTGGAATTAGCGGACTCGATCGGAGCATCGTCATGCGCGTAGCGATGCTCGGACATAAAGGAATTCCCGCTCATTCCGGAGGGATTCAACAAAGCGTCGAGGCCCGTAGCCGACTGTTGACAGAACGTGGTCATGATGTCGTCGTCTATTGCCGTCGGTCGTATTGCGGCCGCGATGCTCGCTCGTTTTCAGAAGGGCGGTTGCACCGCGTCGTTCGCCCCAGTATTCCCACGAAACACCTCGACGCGATTTCCCACACGTTCTTCAGCACGCTTGACGTCCTTCTGCGACGCGCCGATGTAGTCCATTATCATGCCATCGGGCCGGGGGCACTGGCGCCGCTGTCGCGCTGCGGTGCGCTGCCGGTCGTGGTCAGCGTGCATGGGATTGATTGGCAACGTGCCAAGTGGGGCAGGGTGGCGAGGCACTGCTTGAAGCTCGCCGAACGGTTGGCGACCGTGGCTGCCTCGAAGCTGGTCGTCGTGTCCCCGGTTCTCCGTACGTACTTCGAACAGCAGTATGGGATTCCGACAGAATTCATTCCCAACGGCGTGACACCCATGCAGCGCCGTGAACCTAATCGCATGTTAAAGTTCGGAATTGAGCCGCAAAGATACATCTTCGCTGCGGCACGCTTCGTCCCAGAAAAGGGGCTGCACTACCTGATTGATGCGTTCCAGCAGATTCCGCATGACGTCAAGCTTGTCATCGCCGGCGGATCGCGGCTCGAGAATCAATATGAGCGACAGCTGCGGCGTTGTAACGATCCGCGCATCGTATTTACGGGTCCCGCCGACCGTGAATTGATGGAGGAATTGTTGTCGCATGCCAGTCTGTTTGTGTTGCCCAGCGAACTTGAAGGGATGTCCGTGATGCTGCTGGAAGCGATGCACATGGGTGTGCCGGTGTTGGTGAGCGACATTCCGGAGAACCGATGCGTGGTCGAAGAGGCGGGCGTGTTGTTCCGATCGGGCAGCGTCGAAAGCCTGAAGGCCGAATTGCGGAAGCTGTTGGACGACCCTGATTTGAAAACGAACTGGTCACACAAAGTCAGGGAAAAGGCCAAGCCCTATGACTGGTCCCATTCTGTCGATCGCTATGAACGGGTCTATCGTGAGTGTTTGGACAACTAGCTTGGTGGACGAACAGTTGGTCTGATGCACGCAGCAAAATCAATCGCCGCCAACTTCTATTATCACGGGACTCTGGGTTACCGCCTGTGGCAGATGCGTCGTGCCTGCGTAGCGGGGCGGGCTCCGATTGCAATTGTGGTCTTCCATCGCGTGGCGAACGATTGCGCCAACGCATGGACAACTCCCACCACAACTTTTACCAAATCGATCCGCTGGCTCAGGGAAAACTGTGAACTGATATCGCTGGAAGAAGTACAACGCCGGATTCGCTGTGGACAGAATCACCGTGCGAGCGTCAGTATCACGTTTGATGATGGATACGCAGATAACTTCAACCACGCGATACCGCTGCTGATCAGGGAAGGAATTCCATGCACGTACTTCGTCACCGCTGCGCCAGCGATCGACGGGGTACCCTTCGAACACGACCTGGCGACAGGCAAGGGTTTAGCCCCCAACACGATCGAACAGCTGCGATCGCTCGAGCGTTCGTGTATAGAGGTTGGCCTCACAGTCGCACTCACGCGGACCTGGGGCAAATCAGCAATCAGTCCCGACTTCACGATGAAATCGTCTGTGCCCGTGACGATCTCGAGCAGGCCCTCGGCAAGCGGATTCGATACTTTGCCTTTCCCTTCGGCAGGCCCACGAATCTCTCTGTTGAAGCTATCGATCTGGCCCGTAAGGCAGGTTACGAAGCCGTCTGTTCTGCCTACGGAGGCTACAACTTGCCCGGCAGAGATCACTTCCACCTTCAGCGTCGATGCCTCGATGGGCCTCTGCTGCGAATCAAGAATTGGGTGACCGTGGACCCTTTTCGTAATCGTCACGTTCCGGAATTTGTCTATTCCCAAGAAAGAGTTTAATCGTGCCAAAGAACCGCTACGCCGGCATGGCAGTTTAGTTTCACTCAGATAGCAACATGGCCACTGCTGCAATCGACAAATCGGTGCTGTTTAGCAACACGGCTGACTCTCTGCGCGTGAGCGTCCTGTTTCTGCTGGCGCTTACCGTGTTTCAACGAAGCATTGGCCTCATTCGGAAATTCCTCTTTTGCAGCTGGATGGATCCGGCGGAGCTCGGGCAGTGGGATATCGCCTTTGGCTTCTTGACGCTTGCTGCGGCGCTCGCGGTCATGGGAATACCCGGAGCGTTACTTCGGTTCGTCGAACATTTCCGTCAGCGAGGGCACTTGCGAACATATGTCCGGGATACGGCCATCGCAACGGGCCTGCTTGCCGGCCTGGTCACTACACTGCTCCTGTTGTTTCCCTCGACTTGCGCTCGGCTATTGTTCGGCGGACTCGAATTCCAAAAACTGGTCGTCCCCGTGGCGCTAACCTTGGCGGCAACGGTCGCCTTTAACGCGGTCATGACTTTGTTCACGGCACTGAGGCTGCAACGAATCCGTTCGCTGCTGACCGCGGCCTACGCGATTCTGTTCACGGCACTTGGTAGCGGACTGCTGCTGCTGTGGCAGCCGACCGCCGAAAGCGTGATCGTGGCGCATTGCCTGTCGTTGGCAGCGTGCTGCTGTTTGGGAGCGTATTGGATTTGGAACTCAAGGCAAATTCAGCCACGCAGCGCGAAGTCGAGTGAAGGCGGAGGGTTCTATTCAAAAGTGCTGCCCTTTGCGATGGCGGTGTGGGTGACGAACGGCCTGGCGAACCTGTTACCCTTCCTCGACCGCTACATGGTCCTCACGTTCTCGGGACAACCCACTGAGCAGGCCTATTCGATCGTGGGCCAATATCACGTGGCCCGCCTGATACCTGTTTTTGTGTTTTCTCTCGCCCAGATGTTGCACGCGACGCTGTTACCGTATCTCAGCCGCGATTGGGAATTGGGCAATCGCGAGAAGGTAAATGCACGACTGGATTCGTTCCTAAGGATATTTGGTCTGGGGTTTTTCGCCACATCCGCCCTCTTTCTTGCCTTCGGTCCCTGGCTACTGACGTATCTGTTCGGCGACAAGTACGAGGCCGGACTTGCGGTTCTGAATCTGACGTTGATGCACGGCGTTTTTGCCAGCCTGTTTGTGATTGCACAATCGTATCTGTGGTGCGACGAGAAAGGTTGGCTGGTCAACTTGGGCCTACTGGTCGCGTTGCTCGTCAACGCAGGGCTCAATCTGCTGCTGCTGCCGCGTTACGGCCTGCAAGGCGCCGCAATCGCCAGCTGTGTTGGCATCATGGTGTTGCTGCTCTACGTCATCGGCAGCTCGTGGTTACGCGGGATGCGATTTCGCGTTGGGACCGGCATCGTCGCGATGCTGCCGCTGTCTTTCATGGCGGGGGCTTATCCTAGTTTGATCGTACTCGGAGGCGTCACCGTCGTGGCGATTAGCAGTGATATCCTGTTGACGCGTGAAGACAAAAGGCAAGCTGCCGAACTCGGCCGGCGGATAGGAGACTTTACAGACAGGCGAAGGAGATAATCGCAGGAAACATGATCTCATCTTATCCCAATAACCGATCTCTCGATCAGCGACTATCGGTAATGTTTGCGGTGACGACGCTCAAGTATGGCGGTGCGGAAACACTGCTCAGCAATCTGATCCAACGAATCGACCGAACCCGATTCAACCCCGAATTGTGTTGCATCAAGACACGCGGCCAGCTCGGCGACCTGCTGTCGGACTCGATACCGACGTACGCCTACGGACAGCGTTCAAGGTACGATGTTCGCGTATTGACCTGGATGTCAAATCTGCTTCGTCGCCGAAACATCGACGCGCTGGTGACGGTTGGCGCCGGCGACAAAATGTTCTGGGGGCGACTCGCCGCGCGGCGAGCGGGTGTCCCTGTTATCGTTTCGGCCTTGCACACGACAGGCTGGCCGGATTGCGTCGGCCGACTGAATAGGTTGTTGACGCCCTTGAGCGATGCATTTGTGGGCGTGGCACGTTCGCATGGTCAGTTTCTGGTCCACGGAGAACGATTTCCAGCCGAGAAAGTTCACGTGATTCCCAATGGCGTCGACCTAGACCGCTTCGCTCCAGCAGAGCGCAGTCCATCGCTAGTGGAAGAGCTGGGTCTGCCTGCCGATGCCCCCGTCGCTGGGATCGTGGCTCGACTAGAGAAAGTAAAGAACCACGAGATGTTCCTGCGAGTCGCTGTTGAGGTACGCAGACACGTCCCCAATGCGCATTTCCTGGTCATCGGCGACGGCCCGCGACGACCGCAACTTCAGTCGCTCGCGGCCGACTTGAATCTCCAGGATTGTGTGCACTTTTTGGGCAACCGTGCCGACGTTCCCGCACTACTCCAGCTGATGAACGTGTTTCTGCTGACATCCCATAACGAGGCGAATCCCGTATCGATACTCGAATCGCTTGCGACGGGCGTGCCGGTGATCGCCACACGTGTCGGTGCGATTTCGGAAACCGTGTTGGACGGAGTGAATGGCTACACGATTGAACCGGGCGACGAAGCGCAGATGGTCGACCGGATCACTGCACTGTTCCGCTCGCCAGAACGCGCTCGTCGGATGGGCGCTGCAGGTCGTGATCACGTGGCCAGGCACTGGTCGCTCGAACAGATGGTCTCCAGTTACGAGAGACTGATCAGCAGCCTGCATGGCCAAAAGTCCGGGATCGCCCCTCTGGCGCGGCGCCACAATGGAAGTCACGTTCCGTGAAATGAAGGAGCTTCGATGAATGTCAAGGATCCGCTAATCGGTGCGGCAAAGACCGCCACTTCGATCGCGATGCGCGTCGAAGTCGCTCATGACGTTGATTCCCTGCAAAAGCACTTGGCGGCGTGGGAGAGCCTTGCAGCCGATGCGGTTGAATCGAATGTGTTTTACGAACCGTGGATGTTGCTGCCCGCCGTCGGCCTGTTCGGAGCCGAAGCGGACCTGAGTTTCGTCTTCATCTATTCGGTTGCCAAGGGGAAGGACGCTCCGGTGCTGTGCGGTTTCTTTCCCTTGGAACGAACACGTAGTTTCAAGGGCGTGCCGATTCCACATCTGCGTCTGTGGAGGCACCTGCACTGTCATCTGGCAACACCTTTGATCAGAAACAATGTCGCATCTCAGACGCTGCGCAGCTTCTTCGAGTGGCTGGAGGGGAATCGACGGGGTTGCCTGTTGATGGAACTACCCGGCGTATCGGGTGACGGCGAGTTCCTTCAGGAATTGGTTACTGAATTGTGGCCCCAAGATTTTTACGTCCGCTCTTTCACACGCGCTATGCTCCATTCTCGCGAAAGCCCTGATGTCTACTTGCGGAAGGCTGTTTCGAGCAAGCGGAGAAGTGAAATGAGACGCATGCGGAGGCGACTGGAAGAGCAAGGGAAAGTCGAATCCCGGGTGATCGATAGCGAGGCGGACGCGGAATTCGTCATTTCCAGTTTCCTCAACTTGGAGGCCTCCGGATGGAAGGGAAGACGGGGCGTTGCCTTGGCGTGCGATGAGAATAGTCGAACGTTCTTCACAGAGATCGTCCGGGAAGGGCTCAAAAGGCGGAAGGTCATCGTACCGGCGCTGATGCTCGACGATCGTCCGCTCGCCATGACGTGTGACCTGCTCTCGCAGCCTGGATGCTTCGGATTCAAGACCGCCTTCGACGAGGATTATGCCTCCTTCTGTCCGGGTATTAGCCTTGTGCTCGAGCACATCCAGCTTGTCCATGCACGGCCTGATATCGAATGGTTTGATTCGTGTACGTCCGCTGGCAGCGACTGGACGAGCAACTTGTGGTTGGACAAGAAAACCGTGACGAATATTTTGGTCCCGACGGGCATGACCGGTGGAAATCTTGCAGTTGCGCTGTTTCCGCTGTTTCACTGGCTCAAGGGACAGTTCCGCAGGAGAAGTGATCAAGCAGATCGGAAGCATCAAAAATGAAACTAGTCATTCTTATGGGAGATAGTCCCGTCAGCGCATTTCTCGTTCAGGAAATCGGCCGCCAATGCCATATCGCCGCGGTCGTGCGTCCGGCCAGAGTACATCGAAAACCAAAGAAACAAGGCCTGCTCGCATCAGCGAGGCTTCCGAAAACGATCGCGTCCGCCGCCCGCGGGCGTTTCTATGGTTGGCGCCACAAGCGAATGAGCCGCCAGATCAGCCTGCAACTGTTCGGCTCGCCAAACTGGCCGATCCCGGCGGCAGCCCGCGAGATACCCGATCGAGACATCAACCACGCCGCGAGTGTGCGGTTTTTTGAATCGTTGCAGCCGGACGTGTTGTTGGTGTGTGGGGCACCAATTCTTAAACCACAGATATTCTCCATTCCCCGAATTGGAACCTACAACTTGCACTTCGGGATTGCTCCGGAATATCGCGGCCAGAACACGCTCTTCTGGGCTCTGTACCGTCGCGACTACGACAAGATTGGATTCACGTTGCACGGCATCGATGAAGGCGTCGACACCGGTGACATTTGGGCCCGCGGTTATCCCGCGCTGCACCCGCACGACACGGAGGTAACCTTATGGGTGAAGTCTGCCCGAATGGCGGCCCGGCTGATCACCGAATTCCTGCCGGAGGCAGAGCGGCAACAACCGAGCGGTATGCCCCAAGGTTCCGGTCAAAACTTTCCCGAGCGAGACCGCACCGTCTGGCGAGATCTTAAATTTCTTTGGAACCAATCGGTCCTGAATCGCCGTCTGCCCGCGCGGCCGGGGAAAGTAGAACGCTTCTTTTCCGGTGTCCCCTCGAACACTGCATTGTCAGTCGCATAACGCTGTAGTTGCTGACGATCGCAACTTGCAGGCCGTAGATACGCCGTACGAGACGGACGGCGAGCACCCGGTCGCTACCGCGCTGAAGGCAAGAATGGAATTGTGGAACCACGCTTAATGAGACATCCTTCGCTCGCCTGGACAAAGGCGAATTTAAAGTGCAATTACATGCAGAGCCATTCAGGATTAGAAACGGATGACAGACTTACACGGAAACCATGTGCATATAATTAGTGGTCACGCGGGAGTTTGGCACAACGAGTTACGGTCCTATCGCAACCGGGGTGATCTTTAGGGTAACCATTGCCCTCTTTACAGGCTCGGACAATTCGATTCCGATTCGAATCGGTAATTGATCGCTCTGGATGTCTTCTTCGATTTCGACCGGTTCGAGTTTGAAGGGGCCGGCGTCCGTGGAGATCTGG
Organism: uncultured Planctomycetales bacterium; assembly: GCA_963844115.1. Taxonomy (GTDB): domain Bacteria; phylum Planctomycetota; class Planctomycetia; order Pirellulales; family UBA7805; genus CS4-C045. The sequence continues at coordinate 63,947 of CAWJNN010000038.1, forward strand.
ACGTCGATTGCATCCGCGCCGTTTCCGATGCGCAACTGGCCAGAGGCGACTTGCTTCCACTGGCTGAACGTAATCAGGGCTGTGCCGAAGGACTTGGGGCTCGTCGAACTCGACTTCGTCGGTCACAGTGAGGCTGCCTCGTTCATCTCGGGAGAAGACGAACGTGCGGACCAATTTTGTCAGCTCCTTCACGTCGTAGACCGAGCGAATATCGAACGCCAATGTGTCGACACTGTCGCTGAACTCCATCTTGAGCACCTTGGCGCGAGCGGATGCGCCCGTGCGTTGCAGTTTACCGGCGATGCGTGGCACCGGATGGCCGAACGAGTTCAGCACGCCGCTAATGTAACGTTGACTGCTAAAGGTTCGGGCCGTGTACACCTCCGCCCCCGGATCTACCAGGGGCACGGCGCATACCCACCGCAACCAAATACGTGCCGACGTCGTTGTGGTTGTGATGCTCGTTGTTGTGACCGCCCTTGATCGCGACGCCGAAGGGCCGCTTCGGGTCGGACATGTGCCGACCGATAAGGACGCCTCCGTTGGGAAACCAATCGCGCAGCGACTCAGTCGCACGGTTGCCCGAGGCCGGCTTCTTTGCCGTCGCGGAATTCTCGAAGCCGAAAATTCCCAACGCGAACAGTGAATCTGCCAGACCGAGTCGGAGTCCGAACCCCTGCTGCTCGATGTCCTCAAGTCCCCACGCGTAACGGCGGCTCAAGTTCGCGACCAACGCCGTGTTGGGCCGCGCCGATGGGTGACAATCGGCGAAGGTGGGAAAGACACCGGGACGATTTCCATCCGTGGCGCGAATCGGGCCATCCGCTCGATCCGATCGCCGGCAAGCAAATCCAACGTACCGTCGGTCGCGCCATAAATCGTCTCGGACAGGAATACGTAGTGCCCAAACCCGTAGTTCCAGTATCCGACGCCTTCGGTGCAATAGCCGTCGGACGTGAACCCGCGACGGAAATTTTCGACATAATGCTCAGCCGCGGCAATAAAGAATGCCCGACGCCGGGGCGACTCAATGTTTGTCAATGCGGAACCGACGACGCCCGCCAGGCAGACGGCGTTCCAGTTGTTGGTTTCCCTTAGCCACCACGCCCGTGGGTTGCCGGTCTTGATCGTACTCTCGAACGACGCGAAGACCCGGCGCTCGAGTTCAGCGTCAATCAGCATGCGGACCTCTGGACGAAGCTTGCCGCCCAACCAGTATTTAGCCGTGGCCAGATTCCAGGCCTCCCTCGCCACGCGAAGGTCGATTTCCATCGTCTCGCCGCGAAAGTTCCGCAGTGACGGATCGTGGGCGGGCATTACCCAGGTATTTTCCGCGCCGCATTTGCACTTACCTTCCCTTGTGTACAAGGATGTTCCAAGGATAATGAGGGTGGACTGCCAATCCCAACAGGGGTTGATTTTACGATCGATCTAACCTCTAGTGAAGGGGCCCAACTACAAAATAATGGAGATTTTATCCTAAAGAATGAGGTTGTGGTCGTTAAGAACCTACAAGGAAGCTTTATTGCGGCCAGCCAGATATGTAGTCATCAACAGACAGATCAGGTACGTTTTATTGATGACGATGGCGGTATTTTTTATTGTTCTACTCACGGTTCCCGGTTCTCTCAGAACGGAATGCTCAGTTGAATACCATTACTAATAATCGACTTAAGATCTTTAACACTGAGTTGATGGGGATATCTGACGGGTATTTGAGTAACTCTTCGAATAAAGTCTACTCCTTACCGCAGTAGATTAGTGCCATGACCATTGTTGTAAAATGGTTGAATTGGTACGGTTTTCTTATAGATACCATTTAATTTATTATCAGCTATTGCCCCTGAATGTTGTAAATTAGCCGCGTAAGGGAAGAAAGAACATGATAAGCAATACGATGGTTGAAGGTGTCAGCATAACA
>CAWJNN010000039.1:0-36841 GCA_963844115.1 uncultured Planctomycetales bacterium
CGATCGCCAAGTTGGCGGCCGACATCGATCCGCTATCCGACCTTCACAGCCAGTTCCCCTCCGTCCCGCGCGATGCGGACGTGACCGAAAGCCCCGGCACGACGCTGGCCTACCGACTTCCGATCGCGACCCTTCCTGGCTGGCGGATGTTCGCCTTGTTTGGCACGTGCCTTTTCTGGAACATCCTGGCGGCACTGCTGATGTTTCTGGCCGCAAGGAGGCACCTGGACGGCGATCCAGACTGGATCATGACGGCGATGAGCGCCGCGTTTATCATTCCCGGCCTGTGGTTGGTCTATACGCTGGCGGGCCAATTGCTACAAAGCAGCGGCTTGGGAATGACTCGCGTGGAGATCAGTGCTCATCCTCTGGAACCGGGAGGTCATTATGAAATGTACGTTTCGCAAGGGGGTCGCCTGGCGGTGAAGAACTTTGAGGTGCTGCTGGTCTGCGAAGAACAGGCGACGTTCCGACAGGGAACCGACACGGTGACCGATAAACGGGCCGTCAGCGTGCATCCCGTCATGTCGAAGAGCGATTTTCGGATCGAGCCGCCGGATATTTTCGAAACGCGCTGCAGTTTCGACGTCCCCGCGACGGCTATGCATTCCTTCCGGTCGGAAAACAACGGCATCAATTGGAAGGTGGTTATTCGAGGTGACGTCGAACGATGGGAGAGTTACGAGCGCGATTTCCCGCTGGTCGTCATACCACGCTTGAACGACCCACCAGCTGTACCTGAAGAAGACCTTGCCGCGCAACCCGCCTGAACCTGCGCCGTACGTTTGACACAGCAACAAGTAGGCCGCGAACAAGTCCCGCGTGCCGGGATTCCGGCAATCGCGGCGAGGTCTGTCAAAATGCTGCCGGAACTGCGCTTTGCTTGTTCCGGCCCACAAGAAAGACGCCCTCATGTCCGACCGTGTCGTTACGGAAGATTTCGTTCCCGACGATGTCATTCCGCGCGGCACGTTACCGCCGATGCGTTACCGCGATCTGCCCGAGCCGCAGCCGATCCACAAGCTAATCGGCCCTGGCATTATTCTGGTCGGGTTGGCGTTGGGTAGTGGCGAGTACATCATTTGGCCCTACATCACCTACCGCTCTGGGTTCGTGTTTTTCTGGGCCTGTCTTCTGGGTGTCACAACGCAGTATTTCTTGAACATGGAAATTACGCGCTGGACGCTGGCAACGGGTGAGAGCGCGATCACCGGCTTTTGCCGGCTTGCCAGAACCTGGGCCTGGATCTTCCTGGCCCTGAATATCATCCCCTGGATGTTACCCGCCTGGGCCAGCGGTGCCGCGGAATTACTTCGCTGGCTGATCTGGGGCTTTGCCGATTCAAAAACGGACCCTGCCGCAGCGCAAACCGTCAAAATATTCGCGATCGCCGGGCTCTGGATTTGCGGAGCGGTCCTGACGATGGGTCCCGTCGTTTACGAGACGCTCGAACGTATTCAGCTGTGCCTCGTGTCGTTGGTGATGATCCTGGTCGTCGTCCTCGCCTCGCTGGTCGTGCGATCGGACGCAATCGTAGCGCTAGTGCAGGGTACTCTCTCTTTCGATTTCCCGGACGGAAACGATGATTTGTCGATTGTCGCCCTGTTGGGCGCCATTGCCTTTGCGGGCGTTGGGGGGACGTTGAACTTAGGCCAGAGCAACTATGTCAAGGACAAGGGCTTCGGCATGGGCAAATATATCGGTCGAATCACCAGCCCGATTACGGGACGCGAAGAACCGACGAGCGAAGTCGGCTATCATTTTCCCGGCACGCCGGAAAACATGCAGCGCTGGCGCGGCTGGTGGCGGGCCGCTTGGGTGGAACACTTCTTCTCGTTCTACTGCACCTGCATCGTGTGCCTGGTCCTATTGACGCTAATCAATTACAGCGTCTTCTACACACCGGATGGCGAATTGCGTGAAGGCATGGCGGGCTATACGAACAATCTGGAGTTCATTTGGAGAGAGGCGGTCGAGATCGGAAAACTTACGCCACTGGGCAATACCGCCACCGTCCTGTTCCTGACTGCCGGCGTGGCCATTCTCTTGACGACCGAAATCGGGGTCTTGGACAGTATCAGCCGCATCTCAACCGACATCGTCAAAGTAAACTGGTTGCTCGATAGTGCACGCTGGACGGAGAGCCGCCTGTACTACGTTTTTCTCTGGGGTGTGATCCTGGTGGGGACGATGATCCTGGCCACAGGCGTCGAAGCCATGCTGCTGGTCAAATCGTCCGCAGCGATGAACGGGGGTGTCATGTTCTTGTACAGTATCACGCTGCTGTACATGAATCTGCGTTCGCTACCGCAGCCGCTGCGGCCCAGCTGGTGGCGCAGTTTGATCCTGGTCTGGTCGATTTTGTTCTTCGGTTACTTCACGATCTGGGCCGGATGGGCAGTGACCAAGGATCTACTCTTGGGCAAGTAGGCGGTCCACCCTAGTGCACCGAGGCCGTCCAATCGTTTGCACGTATCTTTTGCACGTCGGCCGTCCGCCGACTCGACGCCCTTGCCGACCATCTTGGAATCATCATACTGAGGGTGGCGGTGACTCAAGTTGCCGACCGGCCCTGGACCGTACGGACCCGACTTCGCCCCAACCATCATGTCCGAACCGACGCTCATGTCCGAACCGACGCTCTCCCTGCGACTGATCGGCGAAAGCCGCGTATTCCGTCCTGGGGAAACCTTATCCGGAGAGTTCTTCGTCGACACGGGCGATCCACGCGATGTTAAGTCCGCCGAACTCTCGGTGTTGTGGTTCACCGAAGGGAAAGGGGACGAGGACATGGCGGTCCATTTCTTCCAAAGGATTGGCAATGACAACGGTCACTTCGTGGACCTTCGGTGCACTCAACAATTCACGACCGACTTGCCAAACAGCCCGCTAAGTTACGATGGCGTCGTTTTGAAAATTCACTGGTGCGTTCGCTTGCGTATTTTCATCGCCCGCGGACGGGAGATCGTTGCCGAAGAACCCTTTCAGCTCGGCTCCCTCCCCCGCTCTCGACCCGCTCGACAGATCTCTCCTCCCCACCGCGTACCCGCACGGGTGTCCGTCAAAGATGCCTCGTGATTGGCAACTGACAAATTCGATGGTTGAATCGTCAGGTCGCATTCGACCGGTGAATCCGCTTTCGACCTCATGCGTACGCCCCGGCGCATTGGCGTATCAGTTCGCAACGGGTCCCCGTCTCGAACAGCTGTTAGAGCGCCTGCGTGATACCGCGGGCTGGGGCCAGATCATCGGTCCGCACGGATCGGGCAAATCGACCCTGGTCCGGACTTTGTTACCGCGCTTGCCGGACGTCGGCTTGCGGCCGTTTGTGTTTGACCTTCACGATCGACAGCGGCGGATGCCGACCGGCTGGCAGCAATTGTCTTCGGGCCCGCGCGATGTTCGGCCGGTAATCGTGGTCGATGGCTACGAGCAACTTTCGGTTCTGCGCGCTGGAACCTGCGCCGTACCTGTCGGGCACGCGACTGGGGCCTGGTCATTACGGCGCATCGTTCGATAGGCTTTCCGATGCTGTACCGAACGCACACGACACCGGTCCTGGCGGAAGCCTTGATGCAACAGCTGTTCGATGACCGCGCGATCTCTATTCCTTCTTCACAGATCCAGGACTCGTTCCAACGCCATCGCGGAAACATGCGCGACGTCTTCATGGAACTGTTCGATCGCTACGAAAACCTGCGCCGTTGATTTTCGGAATCAAAAGCAGTCTGCTTCGCTCGGTCATGCCGGGTTTTCCGGCATTATTCGCGGCACCACGCCGGGGCGATTTGAACTAAACTTGATAGAGAGCATGCAGTGCGCGCATAGCTGCTATCTGCGTGTTGGAGCCTGTTAGAATCGGCAGAATTGGCATCTCTTGCCCAGTCGTCAAAGCTTCTCTTATCAAAAAGCCTTATCTTTTTTCCAAACTATTGGTGCAAGTCGTTGACGCCACGCTCTCCAGTAGTTCTAAAGGAATAGAGGAATCCCTTCCTTGTTCACATCCCGGAGAATAAGTAAATGAATTCTTTTCGTACCTATGCCCTGGTTGCAACGTTCGCTGCTGCCTTGGTGGTTGTCGGATCGTCGAGTGCTGATGCGCAATATGCCTACTACACGCCTGGAGTTGTTGCTGCGCAACCTGTCTATAGTCCTGTCTCGCCGAGACGCTGGTGGCGGATGCAGCGTCGTGCCTTTCGAAACACGGCTGTCGTTCCCGTGGTGGGCGTTCCGGCATTAGCGACTACAGCCGCGCGCGTCACGTACAGCCCCGTCACTGCCTACAGTCCGGTCACTGCGTACAGCCCGGTTGTTACTGCCTACAGTCCCGTCACGGCGTACAGCCCTGTCGTCACCGCCTTTAGCCCGGTTGCCGCAGCGCCATGCTGTCCGACGCAAGTTTGCCGTCCGGTACAGACCTGTCGAAAAGTATGTGAACCGCAGACGACGTGTAGCTACGTGCCGCAAACCTGTTACCGTACGCAGTATGTCAACATGCCCGTGACCACCATGCAGCCTGCGACGGCGATCGACGCCTGCACGGGTTGCGCCGTAACGACGATGCGTCCCGTGACGACCCTCGTGTCCCAGGCACAGCAGGTGCCCTACACGACCTATCGCCTGGCGTTTTCGACCGTGAACGTCGAGCGAACAGTCTGCAGCCAGACGATGGCCTGTTCGTCGTGCGCGACGCCGGTCTCCTATGCGGCCCCCATGGCGCCAGCGCCGTGTGCGACCGGAGACTGTGCCACCAACGGTGTCATCAACGATGGAGGTCACATTGGTCAACCGACAGCTACGCCATCGTTATCGCCGGCGCAAGTTCCGGTAGAAGTGAACCGACCTGCTATCCCGACCCTGACGCCAACGAGCAACGATGGCGAACAAGGATACGACGATGCGACCACCCCGACATCGGCCAAGCCATTGCCGCGTCTGGACGATGTCTTGCCGCCCTTGCCCTCTGCAAGCGACAAGTCGGCTCAACTACCGCGCAAGGCAAGCGTCTCCCTAGCCGTACTACCCTATTCCAAGCCGAAGCAGACATCAGCTCGCAAGCTGGACGTCAGCGGCTGGGAATAAGATTAACCCCTAATGGGCCGACATTGACCGAACGAACCGCCCTGTCGAATTCTCGACAGGGCGGTTTTTTAATGCGCCGTACAAATTGCCCGCTGTCAGGGCTTACAGCATTGTCGGTCAAACAGTTCTATCCGGATCGAACGGCGTTCTGGTATGTCAACTTCGTTGGTCCGGAATCAGCGCACCATTCTGCCCGATGATGGTCCTGGCCTTGTTATGGCCGCGCTACAATGCGGCCGGGGCGTCTACTTCGATGGTCGTCGGTTTCGCGTGCGTACCCTTCTTCAAATTTGCAGTCCCGTACATAGGGGTCGGGGGGGCGACAATCGCCAAAGTCGACGAGCGCGCACTGTCGGCGATCATGCCGGCATCCCGGCGCGCCGAGACTTGTAACGGCCTACAAGAGAAATCTGCATCCGCGGTGATCGCGGGTGATTGCCGACCCGATCGTCCTTGCTGTATCCTTACTGGTGCATAGCCAACTCAACTTTATCGTTGTCGACCCAGCAAACGGGAGATCGATTGTGATGAGAAATTCCAGCCGCCATTCGTCCTTCTTCAATTCGCAACGTGATGGATTTGGGGTCGGTGAGCTGTTAATCGTTATCGCGATTATCGGCATCCTGCTCGCACTGCTGTTACCCGCCATAGGTGCCGCCCGTGAAGCAGCCCGTCGGGCCGATTGCACGAACAAGCTGCGGCAAGTCGCGCTGGCATGCATGATGCATTCGGAGCGTAACAAGCAAAACCTTCCCATTGGCATCGACACGGCAAAACATCGCAGCGGCTTCGTCGCGTTGTTGCCCTACCTGGAGGCAACCGTGCTATTCAATATGTACGATGACGAGAAACCGGCCGACAAAAACGCTGCGGTCAAGACAAGGATACCGATCTTCGCCTGTCCTAACGACCCGAACGCTAACGACCCGAACGAGGGAACGTGGACGAGTCCCGGAAAAGGCGAGTACGCTCGTTCGAACTATGTGATGAACTTCGGTGGGTCGACGCTGGACCCCGGCGATGCCAAGACCGACGACGAAGGGACCCTTCACGGGCCGTTTATCCTAAACAAGGTGAATTCAGTCGCCGCCATTACGGACGGAACGTCCAACACCGCCCTTTGCAGTGAAATCGTGATTGGCGGCGCCAACGGCAAGGGTCCTGAAGGGGCGTGGGGATACGGAGATGCCGGCGCGTGTGCCTACACGCACAAGAATCTTCCGAACTCGGGGACCGCGACCGTACTCGGGGGCAAGGACAATTGGAAGAAGGCCGAGGCGACTGCCAGCAGTTTCCATCCGGGTGGGGTAAATGTTGTTTTTTGCGACGCACATGTGAGCTACTTCAGCAACGCGACGGATGACGACACTTGGAAAGCGCTCGGGACTTCTCACGGCAAAGAAGCCGTATTCGCCCCTTAGCGGCGACGCGTGGCACTTGATTCGAAAGAGCCGCTTGCATCGACAGCTGGCATCCGTTTCTTGAACCGTTCCAGTTAAAAAGAAAACGCCCTAACCGCGCGACGACACCGCATCGCATTCCCAGACGCCCCATTGCCCGTAATTCTCGTCGACGCTGACCCGCACTCGACTCAACTCGGCCCCCGTTCGCGATTTGAGTTCTTCGACCAGGCGATTGCCGATGTAACGCGCCAGCAATTCGGTCGTCGTATTGGGCACGGGCAGCAGAATGCAGTCGCCGCGAGGAAAAACCCATCGCCGCTCACGAAACGTCACTTCGACACTCGTCTCATCCGCCTCGACGCGGATCAAAGGGTGGCCGGTCGGAAGCAACATATGATGGTCCAGCTGGTCGACGATTTCCTTGAGGGTATCTCGCAGAGCGATAAAGTCGACGACGTAGTGATTCTGGTCCAGCGGCCCGTGTACTTCCGCCGCCACGCGATAGTTGTGACCGTGCAGCCGTTCACAAACGTCGCCGTCGTACGTGATGAAATGCCCCGCGCTAAAAACGAGGTATTCCTTGTCAATCCGGACGTGATATCGTTCAGTCATGGTTCGGACGGGGGAGTGGAAGAATGGAATGATGGAACGGTGGAATGATGGAGGAACGGAACGATGGAATAGTGGAATGATGGAAGAATGGAAATCTGCCATACAAGAAAAAATATTCTACGCTTCGTCACCCCACTATTCCACTATTCCAATCTTCCAGTCTTCCACTCATCTCGCAACAGTACAAACAAACCCGCCGCGATCAGGTCGGCCGTCGTACCGGGGTTACGGCGATGACCGTCACTTCGCAGCCAGAAGTCCAGATCGGCAACTGCCTGATGATACTCGCTCGAACCGGCTGGTCCGGCCTCCAATACTCGCGACGCCCGAGCGGCCGATTCTTCGGCCACGGCTGCGCCACATTTTCGACCGATCAGGCTGTCGGGGAAGCGGGCCATGAGTGTGACATGAGCGTCAATGACCGCGTCACACAGATTGTAGTTGTTCGCCAGGTCGTTTTGCAAAAGCGGCACAACGTCATGAAACAACTGACGGTAATCTTCGGCGTACTGCCGCGCGACCCTATCGCGCGAAGCCGCGGCCCGCATCGCATCCAGCAGGTTGCCGGGAACATCGCCTGCCAGGTCCCACTGGTCGACTTGCCCCATGCCACCTGGCGAGGCTTGTCGAATCCCCTGGTAAACCAATCTCGCATCCTCGAACGTCATTTCGCGCAAGACCTGTCGCACACCCTCTTCCAGGGCTTGACGGCGCGGCACCACCGCCAGGGGTGCCAGAAGCAATATCGTTCCTAGATTCGTATTCTTGCCAACCAACTGTTGCGTCGCACTCACTGCGTCCAGAACGGTCTGCCCTACTCCCTTTTCGCGACCGGCACGGTCCATCGCCGGCCCGATGGCCACGGCGCTTGTAACAAAGTCGGCGAATGTCATATCTTCAAAATCGGCGGATCGGTGCACATTGCCAGGTTTCGGGAAGGTCACTTCCCACAAACAGGCTAGCGTCGCACATTGTCCGATCGTGAGTCGGTTCATTTGCCATAACACCTCACGCACGTCCGTCTCGGAGAGACGGACCTGCGTGACGCGGTGCGAATTACGAACAGCCGATACCCGCTTTGTTACTGACGGGATTTCTTGTCAAAAAATCGCTCACGAACGGCACGATCCGCTCATGCGCGTCTTCGACAACATAATGACCGGCATCTTCCAGGCGATGAACTTCGGCATCGGGAAAGATTTTCAGGAAGCGCTCGAGGCATTCAGGGCGAAAACACCAGTCTCGCATGCCCCACACAAACATCATCGGACGGCCGGACAGCTCGTGCAAGCGCGCTTCTAACTCAGCCAAGACCGCGTAGGTCGGATGGCGGCGCGACGCCGGAATATCCTTTACGAATCGGTAAATCGCCGTGCGGTTTGCCCAACGGTCGTACGGCGCCAGCAGCCCCTGGCGGACCGGCGGAGTCATCCGGTCATGATGCTCGACCGCCATCGTCAGGGCCGCCCTCGCGAAAAAATTAAAGCCTTGCACGGCCAGTCGACCCAACAGCGGCGTCCGGCACATCCGGATGCGCCACGGAAAATAAGGGGGCGGAAAGGCCCCTGTATTGAATAACACAAACCTCGCAAAACGATCTGCCGTGGCCACCGCGGCCCCCAGGCCAATCGCGCCGCCCCAATCATGAGCCAACAATGTCGTCTGCTGCAGATCCAAATGCTGGACCAGTCGCTGCAGATTCTGTGTGTGCTGCTGCAGCGTGTACGGATACCGCGTTGGCTTGTCACTAAAGCCGCAACCAATGTGATCCGGCACGATCACTCGGTATCGGTCACGCAAACCCAGCACCAGATCTCGCCAATAAAAGGACCAGGTCGGATTGCCGTGGACCATCAGCAGCGGCACGCCGGCACCTTCGTCCAAATAATGGTAGCGATAGCCGTCCACCTGAAGCCATTTCGACTCAAATGGGTACAGCGCTCTCCAATCAGCCGACGATTGCATGGGTGGGTCTTCATCTCGCAGTGCGTGGCGATCCATGATAAACCCTGTCCCGTTCAGGCCCTACCCCCTGGCGAAACCAAGAACTACGGTCCCGAGGAAACTCCTGTCGTAACGGCAGCACCAACCTCTCCGGCCGCGCGCCACGTGACAGGTCGATCTCTTGACGCACATCCAATTCGCCTTGACGGCTTATGACTCGGCGACCAGTAGGACAAAATCGAAAGCAGAAACGATGCCGAACAGGTGGTATTCGTCGTCCATCACGAGAACTCGGTGGATCTTTTCATCACGCATTTTGAGGGCCACTTCCCTGAGCGGCGTATCCATTCCAACGTAGACGACGTGGGGTGACATTAGCTCGCTTACGTGAATCTCCCCGAATTCTTCCAACGCAAACGGCGTGATGCGCACGCTTTCCCATTTCTGCGTGTCGCCGTTGAAGTGCTGAGCCATGTCGTCGTTGGCTTCCGGAATGAATTCTGAATGCTCCTGTTCGTAATTCAGAATGTCCGACGCCGTTATCACGCCTACGCATTTGCTCTTCCGATTCACCACCGGCAAACCCGTAACATGATTCTGTGTCATCAGATCGATCGCATCCTGCAACGAGTCGTTATCGTAAACTACCACGAGATCCCGTTGCATAATGTCCGCAGCCACACCCTCCATAACAATATTCTGACTCATCGGATGGCTCCTTTTTGTGACAAACGGTAACAAGCAGAAAAACTCTTTCAACACTGCATACATAGCCTGTATGATGAAGGTTAGCAAGTCCGTGGATCGCCCCATGGCGTCACGAGGTCGTCAACCAGGATGGCAGACTGGATTCGCGACCTAACGGATACAGCATCACGCAGCGATGCGTCCGCAGGCGGGCACATCGTCAGGAGAATTTCGTAGCAACGACGAATCGATGAACGGTTCCGCGAAAATACCGAAGGCGCCGAGTCCCGAACGCATTCAGCAGATGAGCTTCGGTTATGCGCCTCCTCTGATCCTTGAGGCGGCAATTGATCACCAGGTCTTCGATCATCTGGATAACGGGCCGCGCACGCTGGAGGCCATGGTTGCCGCCACCGGTGCTTCGCGGCGGGGCCTGCGGGCGTTGTTAGATGCCCTGGTCGGTTTAGAACTCTTGCACAAACGGGCCGACGCCTACGCGTTAACCGACGAGAGCGCGACGTTTCTGGTCAGTACGAATTCGTGGAAGGTGATGCTTATACGTTCGCAGAAATCACGCGGTGGTTGAGTGACGTTGGATTTGTCGAGCCACGGCAACTGGAAGTCCCCGCCCCGTCACCGCTGATATTGGCCGACAAGCCGGTTTGAACAGGTATTAGGACGGGAATGTGTCCAACTTGGCAACGATTCGGGCCGCCGAAAAGTAGAACGGACCCATATCGCGCTGCCACTCGACTTCCGCAACGACCATTACCTTTTCATTGGCGATCGTAAACTGGAGAGCGAGCCGGTCGTAATCGAAGCGGTCCGTATGGACAAATCCGACGCCTTGGGGAGACAGGTCGCGAGTAACCACCGGGAAAGGCTCATCGATCGCATGGAAATCGTCATCCAGCGCTTGGGCCACGACAGGTAAGACCATCAAGTTGCGGTGTTCCGATCGCTTTTCGGTTCCCACATAGGGGAGGGCATCTCGTACCTGGCGCTCGACAAAAGCAATCATCTCCGCAGATGGCTCGACGGAGTCCTGAATTTGTTGTCTATAGGTGAGTGACATTTGGATGGGCCTCACGATGCGTCGCCGTCAAGATTATGCCGTCAAGATTATCTTGACGATCGATGAAACGACAATTTGCGTCTCCATAAATATTGGTTACTAGCGCACTTTGTCTAGCTCCGATTGTGTTGATTAATCGGGCTAAGCGACCGAGAGGTCTTGATGAGCGCGAAGAGTCGGGCTACTTCTTCGATCCCTTTACACGAGAATATCCGTGAGAACATGCGCTTCTTCTTCGACGCCCGTCAGACGTTGGTCAAGCCCCTGAAATTTGAACGTCAGTTTCTTATGGTCGATGCCCAGGCAGTGCAGCATGGTCGCGTGAAGATCCCTGCTGTGAACAGGGTTCTGGACGACGTTGTAGCCGTAGTCATCGGTCTCGCCGTACGTCATACCACCCTTGATGCCGCCGCCTGCCATCCAGATCGCGAAACAGCGAGGGTGATGATCGCGCCCGTAGTCTGTCTTCGTCAGCTTCCCTTGACAGTAAACCGTGCGTCCAAATTCCGTGGCCCAAATCACCAGCGTCTCGTCTAACATGCCTCGCTGTTTGAGATCCGTAATCAGGCCAGCCGACGCCTGGTCGATATCGTTGCACTGACGACCCAAGTCCGCGGGCAAATTATCGTGTTGATCCCACCCACGATGGTAGAGCTGCACAAACCGAACTCCACGTTCGGCAAGGCGTCGAGCGATCAGGCAGTTGGCCGCGTAGGTGCCCGGCTGTCGAGCGGCCTCGCCGTAAAGTTGGAACGTATTCTGTGGCTCGCTGTCGATCGCCATCAATTCAGGCACCGACGCCTGCATCTGAAAAGCCAGTTCGTATTGGGCGATCCTGGCCAGAGTCTCCTGGTCACCCGATCGTTGATACTGCAGGCGATTCAATTCAGCCAGCCAGCCATGCATCCGACGCTGAGTGTCCCGGTCACTTCCGGTCGGGTCGCTAAGGTGCAGGACCGGGTTCCCTTTGCTGCGAAACTTGACACCCTGGTAGCGCGGTTCCAGAAATCCATTGCCCCATAACCGATGCGTCAGCGGCAACACGTCTTTGCGATGACAGCTGCCGTCCGAAATCATCACGACAAACGCCGGCAGAACGTCGCTATCGCTGCCCAGGCCGTAGCTTAACCAGGATCCCATGCTGGGGAGCCCCGGCTGCTGGGATCCCGTCTGTAGCAATGTCGTTGCGGGGTCGTGATTGATTGCTTCGGTGTACATCGACTTGATAATGCACAAGTCGTCGACCACACGAGATGTGTGTGGCAACAAATCGCTTACCCACGAACCGCACTGACCATGCTGCGCAAAGTGAAAGATCGATGATGTCACCGGAAGCGATGCCTGTTCGAACGTCATCCGTGTGAGTCGCTGGTTGCCACGAACCGAATCCGGCAGTTGCTCGCCATGAACTTTCTGCAGGAAGGGCTTGTAATCCAACATGTCGAGCTGGGAAGGCGCACCTAACTGGAAGAGGCAGATCACGCGCTTCGCTTTCGGCGCAAAATGCGTTCCAACGGCCCCGCTCCCCCGTCCGGCCGCCTGGTCCTCTGGGAGCGAGCCCGACTGGGGGCGACCGGCAAATAACTGGGGCGACATTAACGATGCCAGGGCAGCCGAGCCGAGACCGATCTTCGTCTGTCCCAGCAAATGGCGGCGCGTCATCAGCCGACCGTATTCTTCCACTTGTTTCTGCATGGCGAATCGCCGATACCTTTTAGCCAGACCGCGGTAATATGTGCGCAGATTAACTCTTATTGATCGTTTCATCCAAATTCAAAATAATTCTGGCCACTTCGGTCCACGCCGCCAGCTCGTTCGGGTTCAAATTCTGATCGCGGGGCAATTCCCCAATTTCCAGCAGCTTGACCGCCGCGGTTTCGTCCTGTTCGAAGTCGGCAAACCGTCGGTCGTACGCTCGGGACAGAATCTCGACTTCCTTAGCCGTCGGCCGCCGCGCCGTCGCCTGTCGAAAAGCGAATTCGATACGGCCAACCTTGTCCGCACCGCCCTCTTTCATTATCCGCGCGGCAAAGGCCCGACCTGCTTCCAGATAAGTTGGATCGTTCAAGAGAACGAGCGCCTGGAGCGGTGTGTTGGTACGCTCGCGCCGGACCATACACACTTCGCGATCCGGGGCATCGAAGGTAACCAGGGACGGCGGCGGGCACGATCGTTTCCAAAACGTGTACATCGCTCGACGATATAACGCGTCGCCGTGGTCCTGATGATAAATTTGCGCGCCGTAAGTCTTGATCCCGAAGGCCACCTCGTCCCACAACCCTTCTGGTTGATAGGGCAGGACGCTGTTGCCGCCGATCTTGTTGACCAGCAGACCGCTGACGGCCAGCGCGTTGTTGCGAATGAATTCGGCGGGCAGCCGAAAACGTGGCCCGCGGGCCAGTAGCCGGTTTTCCGGGTCACGCTGCCACAAAGCGGGTGATGCATGACTCGCTTGACGATAAGTTGCCGACGTCACAATCAGCCGCTGCAGCGCTCTGACATCCCAGCCACGGCGAACGAACTCGCTGGCCAGCCAGTCCAGCAATTCCGGATGCGAAGGCGGTTCGCCCTGCGAGCCGAAGTTCTCGGAGGTTTTGACGAGGCCGCTGCCGAAATACATCTGCCAGAAACGATTCACGGTCACACGGGCGGTTAGGGGCTGCGATGGATCGACCAGCCACCTGGCCAGTCCCAGCCGATTCGCCGCGGTGCCTTCCGGCAGCGGTGGAAGGGCCTGCGGAAGACCCGGCGACACTTTTTTGTTCGGCTGATCATAAAGACCTCGCGTCAGGACAAAGGTCTCGCGGGGCTTTTGCATGTCCCGCATCACCATGCTGGTAGGCATCTTCTTTGCCAGTTCGTTACGCGACTTGCGGAATTCTTCTCGCTTGGCTTTAAAGTCACGCGCCTTTAGATCGACCTTGTCAAAATAGTGAGCGCGCAATTTTCGCTCTTGTTTTTTGTTCCGATCGCGCGGTGCGAGGCTCAAGATGTCGTCAACCGGCGACTTCGCTCGCTCGGCTTTCTGCCCGATCAGTTCGGCCCGCTGCTCTTCTGTCCACTTGGCAAACGCCGCGGCCGCCGCGTGTTCGTGCTCTTTCAGCTTTTTGTGCCACTCGTCCATTTGATCTTTGTACGACTTCTTCAAAGCCAGTTGCTCGTCGGACGCCAATTCGACAACGGGAGCGGCGTTTCCCGCTGCACCATCGATCCCCTTCTCCGGCACCGAATTGAATAGCGCAAAGAACTGGTAGTATTCTTCCTGCGAGATCGGATCGAACTTGTGATCGTGGCAGCGGGCACACTTCATCGTCAGCCCCAGGAACACCGTTGACGTCGTATGCACTCGATCGACGACGTATTCGACACGATATTCCTCGGCAAAAGCCCCACCCTCAAAATTGATACCGTGGTTGCGATTAAATCCCGTGGCAATCCGTTGTTGCATCGTCGCGTCCGGCAACAGGTCACCGGCAAGCTGCTCGGTGGCAAACTGATCAAACGGCATATTGTTGTTGAAAGCCTTGATCACCCAGTCGCGCCACAGCCACATTTCACGCGACGAATCGACATGGTAGCCGTGCGTGTCCGCGTAACGAGCCGCGTCGAGCCATTCGAGCGCCATGCGTTCGCCGTAGGAGGGCGAATTCAGCAAACGATCGACCAGCCGCTCGTAGGCCAACGGTCTCCTATCGGCGACAAATTCGTCGATCTCTGCAACGGCAGGCGGAAGTCCGGTCAAATCAAACGTCACGCGACGAATGAGCGTTTCGCGTTTTGCCTTGGCCGCCGGCTGAAGTCCTTCGGATTCGAGCCGAGCGAGGATGAAATGGTCGATGGCGTTGCGCGTCCAGTCCGTCATCCGGACCCCGGGGACATCGGGCCGTTGAATTTTCGTAAACGACCAGTGCCGTTCCCAGGCCGCCCCTTCTTCAATCCAACGACGGATCAGCCGGATCTCGTCTTGCGAAAGCGTTCGCCCACTGTCCACCGGTGGCATGCGCTCGTCATCATCGGTCGTCGTGATTCGTCGGTACAGTTCGCTCTGTTCCGGTTGCCCAGCGACAATGGCCGCACCGGCTGCGTCAGAATCGAGTTTTGCAAATGCTCCGTCTTTAATATCCAGCCGCAAGTCCGCTTCGCGCTTGGACTCATCTGGCCCGTGACACTGAAAACAAGCGTCGGATAGAATCGGACGAATGTCCCGCCCGAAATCGATCGTCAACGCCTGTTCCTCGGCGCGGACGGCGTCCACTAGACCGACGACGACGGTAAAGATGGCGAGGCGCAGGAGGGCGCGGGCGGGTAACATGGAGACCATTGTAACCGCTCCGGCACCCGATTGGAGTCCCGGCTGTTCGTAGTTCCGCCTTTAGGCGGCGTCCTGAATCTGGGGCCGCCTAAAGGCGGTATTACGAACTACCTAGTGTTCCCCCTTCAAGTTGATGAACATCCTGATTGTTACACCGGCCCCCCCTGGATCGACGCATGGCAATCGCGTCACCGCCCGGCGCTGGTCCAAAGTATTTCGCGATCTTGGGCATCGGGTTCAGATTGTGACATCGTATAGCGACCAAGGCTGCGACGCCTTGATCGCTTTACATGCACGTCGCAGCGCCGCATCCATTGCGCGCTTTCACCGCAAGTTCCCTGACGCGCCCTTGATTGTCGCGCTGACGGGAACGGATCTGTATCGCGATCTCGATACCCACAACTCGACCGCTCGTTCCCTGGAACTCGCAACCCGCATCGTGATCTTCCAGCCTCACGCGTTGACTTATCTGCCGCAAGCTGAGCGAGCCAAAGCGCGCGTCATCTATCACGCTGCTCCCACACTCCACTCGAAACCGCACAAGTTGAAAACAGTCTTTGAGGTTTGTGTCAGCGGTCATTTGCGCCCCGTCAAAGATCCGTTCCGCGCCGCCCGGGCCGCTCGATTGCTGCCGGCATCATCGCGGATCCGCATCGTGCATATGGGGGCGGCGCTGACGTCCGCGATGCAGCGACAGGCCCTCAATGAAATGACTCGTCATTCACGCTATCGTTGGCTTGGCGAACTCTCCGGCAGTGCGGCCCGACGGCGCCTCGCACGCAGTCGGCTACTGGTCGTCAGCTCGAAAATCGAGGGTGGCGCTAACGTCATCTCCGAAGCACTGGCCGCCGATGTTCCTATTCTTGCTTCCAGAATTTCCGGCGTCCTTGGCAGGCTGGGCGAAGACTACGAAGGATATTTTGAAGTTGGCGACACCCGTGGTCTGGCCCGCTTGCTGCAACGCGCCGAGAACGACGCTCGCTTCTACAGACGACTGAAGCAACAATGCCGTCGAGTCGCAACATACTGTTCGCCTGCTCGCGAAACACGTAGTTGGCAACAACTGCTTGCCGAGCTTTCGTAACGCAGAACAGTGACTTCTTGTAGGTCGGAACAAGTCCCAGCGCCGAGGATGCCGGCCGCCTATTGCCAAATAACGCCGACATTGCCGGAACTGCGCTGCGCTTGTTCGCGGCTTACTTATTCGTTATCGAAAAATCAGGGCCTCTTCGTGACGCAGAACGGAACTTGTTCCGTTTTTCATGCATGAGATAGGAGGCAAACGGAACAAGTTCCGTTCGACAAGCTTGTATCCGGCAGCCACGCGTCAGAAGATACCGGTCGGCTTGGAAGACTTTTTGCGAATTTACGTGCAATAATCCATGAGCAACGCATTCTTCCAATGCGACGAATTGTTGACGTAAATCGCGACCAAAAGTTATACTTATATTGCACTTACGTCGCCCCCCCCCTTCATTCCCTCCCTGGTTGGCATGACCTTCAAACCCACGCGAATGCTGTATCTCTATCTCTATCAACCTGCCGTTCGACATGCGCCGTTGGTGGGCGCGATGGCCGTTCTCTTGTTAGGGCCTGTTTTGGCGCAGGCGGAAATTACGGCTGAACAGATCGACTATTTCGAAACGCACGTCCGCCCGATTCTGGTGCAACACTGCGCAGAATGTCACGGCGAGGAATTGCAAGAGAACGGCCTGCGACTGGACCACCGCGAAGCGGCCATGCGCGGTGGAGACAACGGACGAGTGATCAGCGCGGGCGACCCGGATGCGAGTCGACTGATCGAGGCCGTGCGATGGAAGAATGATGAACTGCAGATGCCGCCGGAAGAGCCGCTGTCGCCCGAAGCGATTGCGCATCTGGAAAAGTGGATTCGCATCGGCGCCCCATGGCCTGAGTCGGATCACGAATCGTCGCTACCACCCAACCCAGTCGCACGGATGGAGGAAATCCGCGGGAGCCATTGGGCGTTTCGCTCAATCGATGTTCCTCAACTCCCTGAGAACGAAGGTGCAGAAGGCTGGGTGCGCAACGATGTCGATCGCTTTGTTTTTGCTCGACTCGCCGCCGCTGGCCTTTCGCCGTCACCTGAAGCCGACAGGCACACCCTGATTCGCCGCGCTTACTTTGACCTGCTTGGATTGCCACCGACGTACGAAGAAGTGCAGGCCGTCGTGCAGGATACGAAGCCGGACGCGTACGAGCGGCTGATCGATCGACTCTTGGAACGCGACGAATACGGCCAGCATTGGGCCCGGCATTGGCTGGACGTCGCCCGGTACGCAGACACGAAGGGCTACGTGGGCGTCAACGATCGAGAAGAGTTTTATCCGTACGCTTATACGTATCGCGATTATGTGGTCGCCGCGCTCAATGAAGATCTGCCTTACGACCAATTTGTCCTTGAGCAATTGGCAGCCGATCAATTGCCGGCAAGCGAAGAAGATCCGGCCTCGCTGGCGGCACTTGGATTTCTGACCGTCGGCCCACGCTATATCTACAAACAAGACCGTATCGCGGCTGATCGGATTGATGTCACGATGCGTGGTTTGATGGGAATGACGATGATGTGTGCTCGCTGCCACGATCACAAATTCGACCCCCTGTCGATGGACGACTACTACGGTCTGTACGGCATCTTTGCCAGTTCGACGGAACCGCCCTCGATGGAGCAGCCACTACTGGAGCCGGCGCCCAGCGAACGAGAAGGGTACAAGCGATACGTCGAACGGCAGCAAGTCAACTTGAAAAAGTATCGCAAGCTGCGGGGAAAGGTTGTCCACGACCTGCGAGCCAGGACGGCTGACTATCTGGAATTCGTCGTACGCCAGACGTCGGAGAATCAACGAGCCGGTGGCGGCGGTCGGAAAACAAAGATGGCCTACAAGACCGCGCGGGGAGTATTGCGACAGAAGCCGGGCGACCCCCAAGGCGGTGTCGCGCGGTGGGAGCGGTTTATCAACCAGCGTTCGGCCGACGATCCCGTGTTCGGTTACTGGCACCGTTTATCGGCCCTGCCGGCTGAAGAGTTTGCCGCCCGCGCCGGAGATACTTGAAGACGACCAAGGCATGAACCCGATTGTCCACTGGGAACTGATCCAACGAGCGCCCAAACGATGGTCGAAGCGGCGCGGGTCTACGGACAAATCCTGGAAGACGTTTACACAGAATGGAAAGAGTTGCACGAGAAGAACGCGCAAGCAACCAGCCTGCCAGACGCGAATCGCGAACAACTACGAGAATTGCTGTACGCAGACGACTCGCCCACCGTTCTGTCCTCCCAGCTGGACATGCCCAGCATGTACGTCGGCGAAGACGGCAAAAACTTCGATGAGCTTTTGCTGGATATCGAACAAGAGACTGCTCGATCCGCCCACCATATACCGGGCCGACCGATGGCGATGATGGACACCCCCCGACCGGCCGATAGCCCGATACTATTGCGTGGCGACCCCGCACGACGAGGCCGGCCTGTGCCACGACGATTCCTGCGCGTGCTTTCGCAGGTCGACGGCGGCAACGTTTATCGCGAGCGCAGTGGTCGCTTGGAAATGGCGCAGGCCATCGTCCATCCGGATAACCCGCTCACCGCAAGAGTGATTGTCAATCGCGTCTGGGGCTGGCATTTTGGCCAAGGACTGGTCACGACGCCCAGTGATTTCGGAACGCGTGGCCAGCCGCCTTCTCATCCACAACTGCTGGACTACCTGGCGTGGCGGCTTAAAGGTGCTTCGCCCCAGGACGGGATGCGTTGGTCGCTGAAGGCCCTCCACCGTGTGCTGATGACCAGTGCAACGTACCGTCAATCCAGCGTCGAACGGTCGGATTGCCGGATCGTCGATGGGCAGAATTCGCTGCTGTGGAAAATGAACCGACGTCGACTCTCGTTCGAAAGCATGCGCGACACGATGCTGGCCGTTGCCGAACAATTGGACGCGCGGCTGGGTGGCGCGCCGGTCGACGACACGAACAGTCCGCGGCGCAGTCTTTACATGAAAATCGATCGCAAAGAAACTCCTCGACTGTGGCTGACGTTCGATTTTTCCGTACCGGATGCCACGCTACCAAAACGCACGCGAACGACCGTCCCGCAACAAACGCTGTACCTGCTGAACAGCGACTTCGTCGGACATCGTGCTCGTGGCCTGATCGCACGAATCCAACAAGCCGCCGCTACGGAAGATCCCGCGGCCCGGATCGCCGAGCTCTATCGCTGGCTTTACAGCCGCGAACCGAGCGACCGGGAAATCGAACTGGGCAAACAGTTCCTCGATAAGGCGCGCATCGATCCGCCACCGTCTCCAGAGTTGAGCGACATTGGTAATACGTGGGATTACGGGACGGCGATTTATAACGCGGACGAGAAGCGAGTCGAGAACTTCCTGAAGTTTACGCATTTCGACGGCGCACGCCTTCAAGCCGAACCTGGCAGTGCCGACAAAGGCGAAGCCTACTTGGACGCCCAAGGCGGACGGCCTGGGAAAGATCGCGCCGTCGTACGTCGCTGGACGGCACCCGAAGATGGCATGTTCCTGTTCAAAGCTGTGCTAACAATGGCCGCAGGGTACAGCGATCGAGACGGAATTCGGGCTCGCGTCGTTTCGCCGGAACAGGGTGAACTGGGTGCTTTCGAGGTAAAATCCAACCGAGCGAACATGCGGATCCCTAAGATTCAACTGAAGCGGGGCGACTACGTCGATTTCATCGTCGAAAGTGGCGGCAACAACGTCGGCGATGAATATCGCTGGCCACTGGAAATCTGGAAGACGCGCGTCGCCGAGGACAATAAGAAGGCCTACATCGGCATCAAAGACTGGCCCGCAGTCTTCAGCTTCGAAAAATCGACCCCCTACTGGTTACCCACCATCGACCCCTGGGAACAATACGCACGCGCGTTGCTGATAACCAACGAGATGATGTTTGTGGATTAAGTGCTATGACCAATAACCAACCCTTAAATCGCCGTGAAATGTTGGCTCGTTCGGGGATGGGATTTGCCTCGCTGGGCCTCGGTGGAGTGCTGGCGGACGAGGGCTTGTTGGGGGCGACGGCGGATCGAGACAGCGACCCGTTGGCTCCGCGCGCTCCGCATTTCGCGCCGAAGGCCAAGCATGTCATACACATCTTTCTGAACGGCGGCTGTAGTCAGGTCGATACGTTTGATCCGAAGCCGGTCTTAAATCAATATCACGGCAAGCCGTTACCTTACGAGGGCCCGAAAACCGAGTTCCCCAGCGGATCCTGCATGGGTTCCGGGTTCAAATTCAAAAAGTGCGGCCAGAGCGGCATCGAAATCAGCGAGATTTTCCCTAATCTCGGTCGAGTCATCGACGACGTCTGCGTTATTCGATCGATGAAAGCCAACACGACGATTCACGAGCAGTCGTTGATGTTGATGAACTGCGGTCACGAGATACAGTTTACGCCCTGCATGGGATCATGGCTGACCTACGGATTGGGATCCGAAAACCGGAACTTGCCGGGCTTCATCGTGTTGTGCCCTGGCAAGGGCGACGTGGTGCGGGGCGCGGAGAACTGGCGAGCGGCCTTTTTGCCGCCGATCTATCAAGGCACGCTGGTCGGCACGGCCGATACGCGGTTGGACAAGATGATTGCCGATATCCGTAACCCTCGACTGCCGGGACGCCATCAGCGGCGGCAGCTGGATTTGGTGCAGCAATTGAATCGCGAGCACCTGGATCAGCGGGGCGATGACTCGTTGCTGGAAAGCCGTATTCAGTCGTACGAGATGGCTTATCGCATGCAAGCCGAAGCGACGGATGCTTTTGATATCAACCGCGAACCAGAACACATCCTGCGAATGTACGGCGACGCGCCGCAGTCCCGCCAGCTGTTGATCGCGCGGCGGTTAATCGAACGCGGTGTGCGGTTTGTCCAGACGTGGCACGGCGACGGCCAGCCGTGGGACAACCATCAGGAACTGGAACGGTCGATTCGCTTCCACGCCAGCAACCTCGACCCAGGTCTGGCGGCATTGATTACTGACTTAAAGCAGCGGGGCCTGTTTGACGAGACGTTAATCCTGGTCTGCGGCGAATTCGGTCGCACACCGACGGTGCAGCTGTTCGACAATGCGGCCAAGCAAGGCCGCGACCACAGCCCGCACGGCTTTACAGCCCTGCTAGCCGGCGGCGGCATCCGCGGCGGCATGGTGTACGGTGCGACCGACGACTTTGGTTACCACGCCATTGAGAAGCCGGTCCACGTGAACGATCTACAAGCAACCATGTTGCACCAACTGGGTCTCGACCATCAACGCCTGACGTATCGATATGCTGGTCGAGACTTTCGGCTGACCAACGTCCACGGAAAAGTCGTCCACGAGTTGCTGGCCTGAACCGGCGACGTCTCGAAGGCTGCGGACCAGAGCACCGTTCCACCGGAGTGCTACGCGGCGGAAGTCGCGGTCCGGGCGAGAATGGTATCGCAAGCGTCTGCCACTCTGTCGGGCACGATCGCTTCCATCGCCGCGTTGTTTGATGGAAGTTTGCGGAATCCACCCTCTTGATAGAAGTCTTGCACCACCAAGTGTTGTGCACCGTACGGCCCGCAGTCCTGCGGACGTGTAGGTCCGTACAAACCGACGCACGGGGTGCCCACCGCCGCCGCGATATGCAACGGTCCCGTGTCTCCGCTGACAAACACGCTCGCACTCCGGGCCAGAGTCGCCAGCTCAGTCAGTGAAGTCGGTTCAGCCAACACGGCGCCGTTGGGCGTGGCGGTTACAACACAACGAGCCGCCATCAGCTCGTCATCGTTTGCCCAGCTGATCACACTGGTCAGCCCGTGTCGCTGACGTAACAGGCTTGCCAAAGCGGCGAACTTCTGAGGCGACCAGACTTTGGACGGCCAGCCTGCGCCGACATTGAGTAGGGCAAACCCATTGCCGAGCCGATGTTCTTTGAGGAAGCTGTTGATCGTCGGTTCGGCCGTCGCGTAACGCGGCAAATCGAAGCGGACTTCCGGTTGGTCAATACCCAACGGTTTCAGCAGTTCCAGGCTGCGGTCAACGATGTGCTGTTCGGAATGATAAACCAGTTCATTATTCAACAGACCACTGAACTCTCGACCGTAGTCGCCACCAAACGCGATGCGACGATGGGCACCCGACAGCCAGCTCACACAGCTGCTCTTGGTCAAGGACTGCGGATCAATAGCCACATCGAATTCTAGTGCTCGCAAACGCCGACGAAGCGCCCAGACCTGCCGTGGCGATTTCAGCCATTTGCGGGGCAACGCAATCAGTTCGTCCAGGGCGGCATGTCCTTCCAATAATGCGGCAGCCGGTCGGCCGACCGCCCACGCGATGAAAGCACGGGGAAATTGGTCGCGCAGCGCCGTCAGGACGGGAACCGTCAGAATGCAGTCACCGATCGCGGTAAGTCGAACGATCAGAATTCGCAGATGTCGGTAGTCAGACATGGTGGGGAGGTTCGAGCCGTCAGGATGGGTCGGCCCACAAGGGCGACGCATTGTAGGTAGAGCGAATCCGCCGGTCTATCCCGTTTTGACCTCGCCAGTGGCGGCGGGAATTGAGCGAAAAGAGAGATGAATATTCACAGGCGATGTCTATCCACAGGCGATGAATTGCATGGACAAAGTGCATGGCCGACGATCTGCACAGACAGTCGCCATCCACGGACGGGGCAGTGCTAGCGGCGGACATGAACCAAAGCGAGCGTAGCCGCTAGCGAGCTGATAACGCGCCCAGCGAACAAGGAACAAGGCAGCGGAATTGCCTGCCAGGCCGCGGCAGTTCGAATCGCGGTGGCTGATGGCCCATCCGGTTTATACCAACGGCGCGAAAATAACCGCCACGGGGGTCCGTCCGCGGCGGGTTGGTCGGGATCGGCGATTTTGAAATCATCATCCGTGCGGCCGTTGCCGGCCGCACGGTTGTGACTTAATATTTAGACGAGCTCTTTTTTGGCACCGATGAGCGTGCGGAGTCGTTCAGCCAACAGAGCGGCATCGAACGGCTTCTTAAACGTCTCATTGATGGCCGAGCGATCGAAGCTCATCGTGCTACCGTCATCCGGCAGCAAGGCAATCAAGATCGTGTCGCGTGAACTCGCTGTTACGACGCAGATTTTGACAAATCTGCAGCGATTCGACTTGCCCAATCGAGAAGTCCACAATAATACAGTCGGGGTGGAAACTCTCGGCTTGAATTCCCGCTTCGAATCCGCTGGCCGCGGTCGCGACCTTAAACGACCTCTCGGTCGGTAACTCACGCTTCAGGTTTTCGATCAGGACCTGGTCCTGAGCCACGATCAGAACTTTGGCCATGGCCTCATCTTCAAGGTCGCCCAAGGGCATACCATGCTCTTTGAGGAATTTGATCAAATACTCTCGTGGGATTCGTCTGTCCTGCGAGCCAGGAATGCGGTAGCCCTTTAGCCGGCCCGAATCGAACCACTTACTGACAGTACGCGGGGCTACTT
The DNA here is from genome assembly GCA_963844115.1 of uncultured Planctomycetales bacterium. GTDB lineage: Bacteria > Planctomycetota > Planctomycetia > Pirellulales > UBA7805 > CS4-C045. The sequence goes on from CAWJNN010000039.1 coordinate 23,599, forward strand.
TACAGATCTTTGCGACCTGTCCAGTTGTGAAGACCTTCATTGCAGGCTCTCCAATTGCTCGCTTGTTTTAACTTCATTTCCAACCAGCAACACGCGTTACCAGCGGAAAACATTCACCCCTTACCGCGATCGTTCGACCTGTCAGTTATCCGTTCCTTCGCGCCGGCTGTGGGAAACTAGAACCATCGCGAATACTGGGTCGGGGCAAATAAGTCCTGATGTAAAATTCTTATGGCGGTTACGCAGTTCCTTCTGAACCGTGCCGCTAAATAGGTCGTCGAGCCACAATATCATCGCGAAAATCCGGCATCGGTAAGACGAGAGGCGTCCTATATCGACTAAGGCTTTCGTGATGACCCTGCGGCATCGACCGGCAAGGTCATTGGGTGGAGGGATTTCTAGCGGAAGAGCACAATGGATTCGGAATCCAATGAACTCAATAGAAGGCGTGAACCTTCTGGCTGGTTGTCCCCCCTTGGAATCACTCGTTCGATGCCGCCGTGTTCCGGCAATCAATCGGTAGCGACTTCAAACGCTGAGTGCTTCCGACAGTTAATTTCGAGTTTTGGGGGGGTGTTACTTTAGAAAGATTCGCGAGTCGTATTGTTTGACGCGATACGGACGCTGTTTCCAAACCTTCCTAGGACCTGGATTACCCGGCTCGTGCGGCCACAAACCGTTTTACGTGCTGGGCTTAAGGCGAAAGGATCAGCCAGCTCTTCCGGTTGTCGCGACTTGCCGCAGCGTAAAGGAAAAACATCTTACGTGGGTCCTCGCAACTTTGTTGGCACCGCAATCCGGCGACAACTCTAACGATAGCAACGTTCGTGACGCGCCGACCCAGGCCGAGACAAGTGCTGGCATGCGTGATAAACAACGGGTGCCCCAACCGGAATAAAGCGCACCGCTACCCGAATCACGCGAAACGCAACCGCGAAAATACACGAGCACGAGCAAGAAGAAAGCGAGCAACCAGGCGGAGGCGAATATATAAGGACTGGGCTATTTGCCGTTCGTCCCTGAGGGGCGAACGGCAAATACGTTTCCGGATGGTTGTGGCCGTGCTTTCTTGCCGCCGACCAACGACCGTCGGTGCCCGGGCGGCAGGAGCCAACGCGGCGAGACCGTTCGGCCATCCCTTAGGCCGCCTGCGTGTCGTCTTCTGTATCCTGTCCGGCGTTGTTAGCGTCCTGCTCGTCGTCGTCGATCGTCCGCAGGATCTCGCCAGTTTCCGAGACATCGTCGAAGCGGACCGATACCCGCTTCGAAATGCCCGACTCCTGCATCGTGACGCCGTACAACGTGCCGGCACACGTCATCGTTTTCTTACTATGGGTCACCACAATGAACTGGGTCCACTGCAGAAACTCGTTCAATACCCCAATGAAGCGATCAATGTTCGCCTCGTCCAGAGCGGCATCGACCTCGTCCAGAATACAAAACGGGCTGGGCCGACTGCGAAATATGGCTAGCAGTAAGGCGACGCAAGTCATCGTTTTTTCCCCGCCGCTGAGCAACGAGATGCTGCGCGGTTCTTTGCCGGGTGGGCGAGCAACAATTTCCAGGCCGCTCTCCAGGATGTCCTGGTCTTCGTCAATGACAATGTCCGCCTGGCCACCGCCAAACAGCTTGCGGAATAGCGTCTGAAAGTGACCGCGGACCGTCTCCAGGGTTTCCTGGAACAGTCGCCGGCTGTCATCGTTAATCCTGTCGATGATCTGTTCCAGGGTCTCTTTGGCCTGCGTCAGATCATTGAACTGCGTCGAGAGGTCGGTGAATCGCGTATCAAGCTCTTCTAATTCCTCCAGAGCTTCCAGGTTGACGTTACCGATGTTGTTGATTTTTCGACGGAGATCCGCGATTTCCTCCTCGACCACGTCCCGTTCGTGCTGTTCCTCCTCCGTGGGGTGGTGCTGCAGTTGGGCCAGGTCAATCTGATAATCGTCCAGCATCCGCGTTGCCAAGGTGTCGCGATCATGCTGAAATTTGCCGACCTTCAATTCCTGTTCATGAATCTCCTGTTCCAGTTTACGGACTGCCGAACGGACTTTTTGCGTCTCGATGACGATCGTGCTACGCCGCTCGCGGCGTTGATCGCCAGCTGCGACCAGTTCCGCCGATTCCCCCGCCAGCTGTTCCTTGCGCAGATAGTGCTCCGCCAATTCGGACTGCTGCCGCAGGATCGACCGTTCGGCCTCGTCGACGCGATTTTTCGCCTCAACCTTCAACGCTCGGCTTTCGTCAATCGCACGCTGCCGCTCGCGCCGGTCCTGCTGAACCTGCCGCATCCGCGCGGCCAGCGCGTCCAGCATTTGTTCGCTTTTCGCCAATTCGACCTTGGAGGTCGTTAATTCGGCCGCCCACCGCTGCCTTTCCGAGTCAATTTCGTTCAGCCGCTGCTGGTCTGCCTTTAACTGTTCGTCGATTCCGGCCAACTGCTGGTCGATTTCACGGCGACGATCACGCACCAGGGCCAGATCAGTCGTCGCGGCATCGCGATCGCCACGAGCGACACTCAGCTCGTTGTCCAACGCCAATTTCTTGGCATCAAGTTGGGCCTGCCTTTCCTCGGCGGTCGACATCTGCCGGTGAATCTCGGAAGCCCTCTTGTGCAGATCGTCGCGTTGTTCCGCCAGCGTTTCGACCTGTGCGTGGATGTCCGCAACGGATTCGTTAAGTGTTTCGACTCGTCCCGACTGGGCATCAATTCTTTCGACCAACTCGGCCAGCTGGCCTTCCAGCGCCCGCAGTTCGCTGCGTCGTGAAATTAAGCCGGTCGAGGAGTTCTTGGGTCCAACACAAATGGTTCCGTCCGCTGCCAGCAGCTGTCCCCGCTGCGTGACGAAGTTCTGCCCTGACACGGTCTGGGCCAGTTCCAATGCATGGGCCAGGGTATCGACGATCCACGTATTGCCCAGCAGCCGCTCCGTCAGGTCCTGATACCGCGGATCCGCCTGGACGAACTCGTCGGCTCGACCCACAACCGCAGGACGATCGGCCAGATCGACGCGCGGCAAGCGGGATTGGGAACTGCCGGGGACCTTGGTTGGCACAAAAGCAACGCGCCGGAAAATTTATGCTGATCGTCAACCAACAACTGCCGCAGCGCACGGCTTGGTTCGACCACTAGAAATCCCGCCCGTTCACCCAGCGCGGTCTCGATCAGCAGGGCCATATCGACGCGAACTTCCAGAATGTCCGCGACCACGCCCCGGACGTCGCGGAACGGGCCATCTGGCGATTGCCGCATTTCGACCAGCACTTCCTTCACGCCGGTGCTGATTCCCTCCAGCTGACGCTGTAACTCCTGCAGAACCATCGCCCGCTCGTTCGCCGCCGAGAATGCCTCGCGGTGTCGTCCCAACTCCGCCTGGGCAAGGACCAGCTGGTTCTGAACATTTTCCAGTTCTTTCTTCGCCGTCTGCCATTTCGTCTCGCAGCGTTTCAATTCGTCGCTGACGGCACGCTCGCTCAACCGCAGTTGATCCAACTTGACGGACGTGTCGTCCCACATTTCGACCAGTTTGGCCAGTTGATCGGCACATCGCTGCAACAACCCGCCCGCCGAATGAATTTTCGTTTCCAGCGACGTGATCTCGTTACTCCGTTCGCTGCTCTGACGGACCATTTGTACATGCGAGCCGCGACGTTCCTGTTCCTGCTGGTACCGCTGTTCATGCTCCCGGCGCAGGACGCTCAACGACGACTCAATCTGGCTTACCTGTTCACGAACTTGTGCATGGCGATTTTCCGCGTCGGTAACATCCTGACTTGTTGTTTCTAGCTGCGAACCTAAATCGCGCGTGCGCGTCGAAAGACCAGCCAGTTGCGCGTGGTATCTTCCGACTTCCTGTTGATGGTCCTCACACCGCCCGCGCTGGTGTTCGATGGTCGACTCACAGGCCACAATCCGTTCGCGATTTTCTGACTTCGCAGAATCGCAGCGGCGAATCTCTTCTTCCTGTCGGCTGATCTGCTGTTCCAGCTCAATCAACTGGGCGTCCAGCTGTTCCGCTTCGTCATTGTGCGACGAGGCTTTCTCGCGGCATCGTTCCAGTTGTTCACCATAGTGCGTCAGCTGTCCGGTCAGGTGACGCCAATCGGCCAGGCCGACCTGCGTGCGCAGCCCCTGCAGCCGGTCGGTGTATTCCTTGTACCGTTGCGCCTTGGCTGCCTGACTACGAATCGTACGCAGCCGATTATCGACCTCATCGACAATGTCAGAGAGTCGCAGGAGGTTCTGTTCGACGCGATCCAGTCGTCGAATTGCCTCGATCTTTTTCGCTTTAAAACGACTGATGCCGGCCGCTTCTTCAAAAATCAAGCGGCGGTCGCGGGGTGATGCCTGCAGCATCACGTCGACCTTGCCCTGCTCAATAATGCTATACGCCTGAGTAGAAACACCCGTTCCGGCAAACAGGTCGCGGATGTCGCGCAGTCGCCGCGGCTGGCCGTTGATCAGGTACTCGCCTTCGCCGCTACGATAAACCCGGCGGGTGACGTGCACATCAGGCGTGTCGATCGGCAAGCGGCCGTCGTGGTTGTCAAAGGTCAGTGTCGTCTCGGCCGAATTCAGCGGCCGACGCGTTCCCGAACCGTTGAAGATAACATCCGCCATCTCCTTGCCGCGTAAGCTCTTGACGCTCTGCTCGCCCAGCACCCATTTAATGGCATCAACAATATTCGACTTACCCGAACCATTAGGGCCGACAACGACGGTGATACCCGGCGGAAACTCGAATCGCGTCTTGTCGGCAAAGCTTTTAAAGCCGACCAGTTCCAACGCTTTGAGCATGGGCGGGATCTATTGAGGGGATACCGGGAATGGGAAGGGCGAAGCTCCCGCTGAGCCGTGGCGAATACCGTCTTCGGCCCTGCAGGAGCCTCGCCCTCCCAGCATTCCGAAACCGATGACGAAAACCCGTCCGGCGACGTTGGGTCGCCGAGCCGCGTTCAATCTCTCCTACGGTTTATTATTTTACCAACGTAGCGGGTCAATGACCACGACGAATCCGGCTCAATGTCAGCCGTTTCGCCCTCCTTTTCTGATGGCTCCGGGTCCCCTTTCCTCGCCGTAGGGTTGCTTCGTTTATTTTCGGGCGGTCCCCGGTACAGATCCGGTTCGGGGCTCGCAACCGGCGTCGAGCGGCGGCTGTCGCCGCTCACCTCCGGCTGTTTGTTGGGCTGGTATCCCTGCGGCCGACCGGGAATCGCATCGACCTCCAGCCGACAATCCAACGAGTGACTCGCCTTCGCCTGAACCAGCGCTTGAACAACGTCCGGGTAGGTTCCGCCGACACCAACGATGGCGGCCACGACTTCATCAACACGAGCTGAGACTTCGATCTGGCTGTCTTCCATGCCGGGTGCGAAGTTCTTCACCGAAACCCGACCGTCCTTGGTGCCATTCACCCGAATGTGTTCTCCGGCGTCCAGGATCAAGGGCGTTCGAAGATTCTGGCGGCTGCCGAACAGAACAATCTCTGGCCGGAACGATCTCGCGATGTGAATCATGGAAGGACCAGTGCATTCAACCACGTGCAGATGGAAGCGATTTTTCAGGTATTCGCCACGAACGATCGGATTGGTTTGATCCATCGCCCACAATGCGCGGAAGGCACCGTAACGAGTTTCCGCACTCTTGCTGCTCAGCATCTCCACCAGTTTATGATGAGCGGCGGGTTGGTCCATGGCGCTTAATGCCGCCAAAGCATAGGGTCGAAACGCCGGTTCGTCGCGCGCCGCGTTCGCCAGCGGTTCCGCTGCATCTTCGACATCCAGATACGCAAGTGCTTCCGCAGCATAGAAGCGGACTTCGGTATCGGACGAATTGATTCCCTTCCTCAAAATGTCGATCGCTTCGCGGCCAATTGCCTCGAGCCGCACGGCGGCACTGGCGGCAGTCAGCGGATCCAATAGTTGGCGCTGCAGCAGCTGCAGGCGAATTTGCGCTCGACGTCCGTTTCCCGCATCGCGATCCCTCGGACGACTCGAAGATAGCGACTCAGATTGTCCTTGTAGCGCGGATGCAAAATGAGTTCGACGTATCCGTCTGTCTTGGGCCTGGCAACGCCCGACTTGATGCCCTCGTTGGTGACATGGAATCGTTTGTTGATGGCCGTACCCAACGCAGCGCTGGTACCAATGTCTTTTTGATCGGGTTTCAGCAGCAGGCCCAGTGGTCTTGATTTGTGCGCCACGCCGCCGCCCAGGATGATGCCGCGTCGCATCTCCTTGGGATCCTCTCCGTCGCTCGCAAACAAATCGACTAAGACCGGCCCGCGGACCAGGGCCAGGTCACTACCTTCATGCCATCGTCCTTCCAGAACCGCACGCTCGCGCATGCGCAGTTCCAGCAGAACCCCGTTGCTCAAACTAATCGTTTCGCTATCGCGCGGAACAAAGACCTCGACGTCAAACACATCGCCTTGCTGGATACCAGGTCGCATGTATCCGCGAACCAGCACAAGCGAAGTCTGGTCGGAGGCGATGATCGAATTCGGGCGTGCGATGTCGCGCCTTTGTATATCCGAGACCAGAACGGATCGCTCAGAAGATGGCGGAGGATCGCTACCAGTTCCACGCAGTCCCGCCACCATCCCGATGGCGTCGACTTGCAGAGGGTGCAACCCGTACGGGACCGCGACGTCGCCGACGTACGTGACATTGTCAACCGCGTCCTGCAGGCTTTGGGGACTCTGCAGGCGCAGCGCCGATTGCGAGCAACCCATCGCGGACAACGCGACGGTCGACAAGCACACGATGGCGACGAGGAGTCGTCCTTTCCGAATGGTCGGCGGCACGGCGATGGCGCTCCCTGCAATTTACCGGCGGCAAAGCGGCGAATCCGCTCCCTGCCGTAACCGGACGTAGCGATGCTGAACCGAGATCACGGATCGAGCCGAGATCTGGTAATCGCGGGGGGGGGGAGAATAGGTATTCGGCAATTGGCGGTCAAGCCGTATCACCTACACCAATCTTCATTTACGGCGGGTCAACGCCACCGGGATGAAAAGGGTGACAGCGGCAGATTCGAGCGATACCGCGCAGGCTACCGCGCACGACCCCGCGTTTGCGCACGCTTTGGGCAAAGTACTCACTGCAAGTTGGATGAAAACGGCAGTTATTCCCCAACCACGGGCTGATCACTAACTGATAGCAACGCACCGCCGCCAGCAATGCCACCATCAATATTGTCGATGTCACGATCAACGGAAGGCGTAATACCGATTTCATCCGGAACCCTCCGCCGGCGAAAAGTCCCTGGGACGCAGTTTGCGGCCAATGCGCTCCGTTAGTTGCACGATCGATTTTGCGATGCGATCCAATTCCGGTTGAGCATCCCGCCGAGGGATCACGACCCAGTCCACGCCACGTGGAATACGGTCGGCATTCAAACGGTACGCTTCGCGGATCAAACGCTTCCAACGGTTACGACGCACCGCATTGCCGGCCTTGCGCGATACCGACAACCCTAACCGCGCGTGCGGAAAATCGTTTTCGCAGCCATAGATCAACAGCATGTCGTCCGAGGCCGATCTGCGGCGGTCGAATACACGACGAAAATCAGCCGAAGTCCGAATATGAGCCTGTCGCGAGAAACGCTGGTCCGACATCTGCCTCATCCGAGGAAAATAAGCCTGTTTACCACGTCAGATCGACGCGCGGTTTCTGGTCGTATTCTTCGTCCAGTCGCCGGACCATTTCACAAGCTTCATCGCTGAGCTTGTCGGGCAACACGATTTGAATTTCGGCCAACAAGTCCCCCGGCGCGGCCGGTTGGCTGAACGCCGTAACCTTTGACGCGCAGCTTCGATCCCCCCGAAGTCCCTGACGGTACCGTTAACGTAATCACACCCGACGGCGACGGGATCTCGACCTTGGCGCCCAACGTCGCCTCGGCGATCGTCACCGGAACACGAACCTCCAGGTTGTTGCCATTACGTCGGAAGCAAGGATGCGGACTGACCAGAACGGAGATCAAGATGTCCCCGGTTTCTCCACGCGGATCCGCAGACGCTTCGCCCTGGCCCCGCAAACGAATGACTTTGCCGTCATCGATACCGACCGGAATCTTCACCCGAATCGTTTCGATGCGACCGTCGGCACGTTGCACACTAATCTGTGCGTCACCGCCCACGACCGCCGTGTTGAAGGGGATCTTCAGCTCGTGGCGAATATCCCGCCCCCGCGTTCGACGCTGAGGCGCTCTCGTTCCTGCCCGTCCCGCCGCCCCAAACGCCTCTTCAAAATTCGCGCCCTCGCGGCCGAACCGCTCGCCGAAAAACTGACTGAAGTCAAATTCAAAGCCTTCCGGGGTCCCGCCGGTAAATGGATTCCCGCCGGGTTGCCCGCCGCCCATCGATTCAAACGAACTGCCATACCGATCGTACATCTCTCGTTTTTCGGGATCCTTCAAGACTTCAAAGGCCTGTTGAACCTTCTGAAATTTCGCCTTCGCCGACTTGTCATCCGGATTGAGATCGGGATGATGTTTACGCGCCAAGTCTCGGTATGCCTTCTCAATGTCCGACTGAGATGCACTGCGATTTACGCCCAATACCTTGTAGACATCTTCCTGCATTCGTGTCCGCAGCTCGTCTTCCGTACTAATAGGTGTTTCGAGACAATCCTCTATTGTATGACCGTGCCCGACAGCCCTTCAAGTTCACTCCACGCGTGGCAGCTATATTGATGAACAAGAAAGCGCCCTTGGCGCTTCGCTGCGACGGTTCCATCGCCAAACGATATCACGGCCCAACGCCTGAGACCGGCAGCGTACCAGGACGAAATGCGACTGGAATACCAAAACAACCCGGGCGATTTTCGGGGCGTCTACGCCGCCTTTCCACGGCGTCAACGGATGCTGTGGCTGCTGGAAGGGATCGGCTACCTCGCCTTGTGCGGCGCCGGCCGCCGTGCCGCTAATTCTATTCGATAACCTGGCTGGACTGCTGATTGGATCGGGAATCATTGGGGCCTGGCTGATCTACCGGCTGTACATTGCACCGCGGCGCCTGGACAACGATACCGTGCTGTTGCGCCACATGATCTTCGATTCGCGGCCCGATCTGCTGCGCGTGGAAATCGATCATGGCTGGTCGGAACGCGACTGGTCGCTGGTGCAGGAGGTGCGCGAGACCGACCAACATCTGCTGGTCTTCGTCTCGCCGTTTCATTTCTACCCAGTCCCAAAATCCGTTTTTAGCTCGGCGGCACAGAGCGACGCGTTTCGCAAAGAGCTGGAACAGCACATCGCCGCAGCCAAACATTCGACCGAACCGCGTTTTGCTCCGCTCGCGCCAACCGTCCGACCGCCGGAAGGGCCCCTTCCGGCCAACGCCATGCAAGTTCAGTTTCGCAATACCGCTCGCGACTACTTCGAAGCCAATCAATTCGCGACCGCGAACCGACCACAAAAGTCGTCTCGCAGCGGTTCCCTCGTCGCCTTTATCGTCCTGGTCGGCCTCAGTCTGGTCCTATTGTACGCGTTCCGCGCGACGGAATGGTTTGTCAAAACTCTGTTCGGCGTGCTTTCCTTCGTGACCCTGATGCTGGCAGGATTGATCGCCATCACACCGCTGCTGCGGCGACGCGACGAGCGTCGATTTGATCCGACCGAACTGCAAGAAAAAACGCTGACGATCACCGCCGACGGAATCCATGTGGTGAGTCGCGGTTCGGAACGATTCTCCCGATGGTCGGCTATCAAGCGAATCGCGGCGACCGATCAGACGATCGTCTTTTACGACATCAGACCGTCCGCACACAGCGTGATCCCCGTCTTTGCCTTTGACGACCCACAACTGGCCAACGACTTCGCGCGGCTGGCCAGCGTGCTGCTCGACGCAACGGCACCGGCGGCTAACCTCGCAACGAACATCGAAGAAACCGGAAACCCGTATCAGCCGCCCGCCGCAATGTAACGAGCGGGCGATGGACTATGGACTGTGGACAATGGACTGTGGACGATGGACGGTAGACGATGGGCGATGGCCTTTGGACTGTTCGAACGTGGGACAAGCAGGACGAAAGGCCTGCTACAAGGCCATGAAATTCCGCAACCTATAATGGAATGTTGTGCCCTCCCGTCCACAGTCCACAGTCCACAGTCCACAGTCCACAGTCCACAGTCCACAGTCCACAGTCCAAAGTCCACAGTCCACAGTCCACAGTCCACAGTCCACAGTCCACAGTCCACAGTCCACAGTCCAAAGTCCACAGTCCACAGTCCAAATCCCGCCATGCGTTCCCTCACCGTCTACTCGCTCATTCTCATCGCCGCGCTGATCGCGTCAACGACCAACGCAGCGCAAAAGGGCGAGTTTCGTTTGACCGTCGTTGACGAACAGAGCGGGCAACCGATCGCTTGCCGCATGCACCTCAAGAACGCGCGCGGCATTCCGCAAAAAGCCGGCCGCCAGCCTTTCTTGAAGGATCACTTCGTCTTCGACGGCAAAGTCACCCTGTCGCTGCGTGAAGGCAACTACAAATTCGAAGCAGAATCCGGACCCGAATATCACACGCGAGGTGGTCACTTCAGTGTTAACCGATTTTCCAGCGATCAAAAGACGATCAGCATGCGCCGCTTTGCGGACCTCGCCAAAGAAGGCTGGTGGTCCGGCGACATGTACGTCAATCGCAGTCCTCGTGATATCGAACTATTAATGCGCGCCGAAGATCTGCACGTCGCGCAATTGCTCGGCTGGCCTTCGCGCAAAAGCGACCGCGACACGATGAATAGCGGTTCGCCGATCGTAAAACTTGCTGATTCGCGTTACTACCACAAGCTGGCCGGACGCGACGTCCGGGCGGGCGGTGGAATCTGTTTTTTCAAGCTCGATGCCGTCCCGGAAATTTTTGCCAACGGGAAACTCGCCAACGAATTCCCCCCCGCCGTGGAACTTGCCCAGGACCTGAAGAAACAAGGCGCGCGCTACAACCGCGCGCAGCTCGCGATCCTCGAGCGCCGCTACGACGACGCGTTCGCCGACCTCGACGCGCTCGTCGCGAGCGGCGCCGCCGACCGCGGCCCGTTCGTGCACGCGCACGTCGAGCTCGCGCGCATGCTGCGCGCCGCCGGCCGCGCCGACGACGCGGCCGCGCGCTACGCCCGTTACCGCGAGCTGGGCGGCGAAGAGCCGCTCGTCCCCCGCTGACGGCGCGCGGGCGAGCGTCTCCGGTATCTGTTGCACACCGTCCGGCAGTTGAATGCGCACCCTGCTACTGGTGCGCGCCGAGCAGTTCGCCGTCTCTTATTGCTCCGAGTAGTTTTCTCTCATGCTCCAGCCTTGCCATGCTTCGCTTGTAGCCGATTTCCTTGTTTCGCCGCTGTCTATGTCCCAGCGAATATCCGCGCCGATTGCCTCGCTTATAGCGCCCACCACTGGCAACCAGATTTCAGGCGTAGGGGCGGCGGAAATTTGCGTCCAACAGTTGCGCGATTGCCTGCCGTCTGCATCCGTCAGCGGTTCGATAACGCTTAAGCCTTGGACGGACTTGCCGAATATCTTAACGACTGGCGCAGCGGCGGCGTCGATGAGGTCGCGCGGCACGGCGGCGCGTATGTACTGGCGCATCATGAACACGCCCACCGCGCCGCAGGCGGCGGGCACGATGAGCGCACGGTGTTCGTTCATCCAGCCCAGCCAGCTCATCATCATCACGGTCGGCACCATGCTCAGGAAGGCCGGCAGCAGCAGCGTGGCGAGCACGGCGTTGAACAACGGCTCGCGGCCGGGAAAATCCAGCAGCGCAAAGGCATGGCCGGCCAGTGCACAGAAGAAGAGGTTGAGCGCCGTGATGGCCAGCGCCACATAGACGCTGTAGCCCAGGTTCTGCCACAGCGTGGGCAGCTTCTGCAGCAGGGTGCGCAGGTTGGCGCCCAAGGCGTCGCCAAACCACAGCGGTGGTGGCAGCGAGAGGATGGCGGCGTCGGTGTGCGTGGCAAACACGAACATCAGGTAGAAGGGCGCCAGCATCAGCAGCGCGCCTGCCAGCACCACCACCAGGGCCAGCACCCGCAAGGCTTTTGCGCTCATGACTCACGCCCCAACAGTCGGCGGTTCAGCCAGGTGCTGCCGGCCACCACCAGGAACAGCAGCCAGGCGATGGCCGATGCAGTGCCGAAATCACCTTCGCTGAAGGCCACGGCGTACAGGTGCATCGCGGCGGTCTTGCCGGCCTGGTCGGTGCCGCCGGTGCCGCTGGTGAGGATGCGTTGTGCTGGTGGCTTCAGTCGAGCCATCCGGCAAGCCCAAACGCAGGCTCGCGGCAGGCAGCGCGAGCGTGCCGACCGTTGCAACTGCCAGCAAGATAGCGATCCACGGATGACGATTCGCCCACACGGGCTCAAGTGCGTTACTCGGCACCGCAGCGGCCGAATGATCCGTCTCGGCAGCAAACGTGGCCCTCTCGCGCTTCGAGAGCACTCGTACTCCAGCGAGCGATAAGAGTGCGGGCGTCAACGTCAGCGCAACGAGCACGGCAACGACAATCGCGCCGGCACCTACGGTGCCCATCAGACCAAGGAAACCGATGCCGGTGAGGTTGAGGGCGACCAGCGCAATCACGACGGTCATACCGGCAAAGAGCACAGCACTTCCGGAGGTGCCGTTTGCGAGCCCGATGGATTCGCGAAGTTCAACGCCCGCCTTGAGTTGGCGGCGATGACGATTGAGGATGAACAGTGTGTAGTCGATGCCGACGGCCAGACCGAGCATGACACCGAGGACTGGCGTCGTAGACGTCATCTCCACCGTGGACGAGAACGCCATCGCGATGGAGGCAGAGACGCCCACGCCCAGAACCGCGGAGAGCAGCGGCAGGCCCGCGCCGATCATGGTGCCCAGCATGATGAGCAACACCAACACCGCAACCACAAGACCCGTGATCTCGCCGACGCCTAGGAGCGAATCAACCTTGGGGCTGAGGTCGGCCGAATACTGCAGCTCTACGCCGGGGATGTGGGCTTGGGCCAAGGTGTCGGTTACCTCAGCAAAAGTGGTTGCTTCAACTTCGTTGAGCGGCGTCGCGAATTGGATCGTGCCCAGGGCAGTCGCGCCGTCCTTGGACACGGTGCTAAAGCCCGCACTCACGGTGAGTAGTCGCTTGCCTAGAGCCAGCGTGGTGCTGCTGGTTTCGATCTCGGCGCGACCGGCATCGATCTTGACCTGCGCTGCCGTGAGTTTGGCACGTTGCTGGTCGAGCAGCAGTAGACGAACTGAACGAAGGGCGTCACACA
>CAWJNN010000040.1:0-178381 GCA_963844115.1 uncultured Planctomycetales bacterium
GGTCTTGCCTCACGTCGTGAGGTGTCGTCCTAGCAAAACCGGAGATGCCGCACATGGCATGTGTTCCTAACCGTAAAACGGATCGTTGTCGGATTCGTGACTTCTAAGGTATTCCAAACTAAACAGAAGCCAGGACGGGAGCAAGTTTTCGAACAAACAAATGTACCCTATCCGAAAGCCATATTGCCCCTTGAACTTCGTCGCGGTCTACAATCTGCCGAATTCCGTTAACTGGACATCTCAAGATGCACACCCGTAGGGTCGAGGGTGAGCATGTAGGTGCGATCCGAAGCCCGGACTTGCACAGAACATGAGCTTCCAGATTCCGAAAACTCCAAGGCCGCGTCCGACCGTTCCGGCCATAACACGTAACCTGCCCAAGTGGGCAAGGGCAGTTCTTGCGTAAATCCCCAGACATGATTCTTGCTGTTCAAGCCAAACTCCTCCGCATACCAGCCCTGCAACGGTGATTCTTGGCCGTAGTACGACTGAGTCTCCTGCAGTCCCCATGACATCACGCGTAGTGTCGCGTCACCACAAGTCACTTCACCTGCCTGGCCGTACTCGGTTTGATTCGGCACCGATACGACGGTCACATCAGGGTGAAGGTGCAAAAAGCTTTCGATCGTATGCGCGCCGTGACCTTCCAGGCGGTCACAGACGACCCAGAATCGTCTGTCGATCCAGCATACCCAGCGGCGGTGAACGACCTTTCCCGACAATCGTTTGAATCCGGTATGCGCGCCAGAGACGTAGGCCAAATTATCGGTCTCGGACCACGTGACGTTCATGGGACGCGCGCGCGACGGGCCACCCGAAAGCGATCCCAGATTTCTGACTGTTCTGCCCCGTCAACGACCACGGTATTATGTGCGCGGGTGCCGCGGTAGTAGTTACGCCATTGGATGTCGCCGTAGTAATCACTTACCCCCGCATCCACAATCATCCGCTTGCCGGCGACGCTCAACTCGAAGCTCAAGGCATCACAGTGTCCGTGGCCGGTGCGCTGATCGGGTCCCATCGGGCCACAGTCGAACATCAGGAAGTGTTTCTTTACTGCGTCACGAAATACGAAGTAACCTGACTCGTCCAGCGCGGTGAGCCCGTCCTGGTTGGTTGGCGCATTGCGCACAAAATCCGCCGGGTCGCCGGCAATTCCCAAGGCAGAGTCATTGAACAACGGCAGTTCGCCGTCCGGATGAAGCACATTAGCCAGCCAGCGGCGCATGCCGTCCAGTTGATCCGCCAATGACTTGGGGACGGTCTCGTTGCGGGACTCCATGACATCCGCGATTTCCTGGTACATATCCAGCATGATTTGGTGGTACATGGGACTCCGTTCGTCATGGCCGCCGTCTTTCAGGAAGTTATCCTCCAACCCACGCCACACGATCTGACGTCCCTTCGTCCGCCACCGGTCCGCGTCCACTCCGCCGAAAAAATTGCCAGCCAACCATAAGGTGCGGCCGTTTTCGAGCAAATGATTGTTGAGCAGATGGTATTCCAAGTGCTTTTCCAAAAACGACGTTTGCACGTAGAGACTTTGCCGCAGCGCCTTCGCGAACGTTGGATCCTTTGCTAACTCCGGTTGAAAAACGGTATAGGCACGCAGCCAATTGTTGACGCGAAAAGACAGAGGATAGGCGTCCCAAGCCAGCGGAGTTGCAACCGGGCAGTTATCGATCCATTCGGAGACAAGGCGGCGAAACAGGTGATACGTCGTCGCTGAGGGTTCAGCCTGGTATTGCCGGGCGATCGCACGGGCGTAGTCGAAGTAATGTAAGTTGTAAACCCACAGGCGAGTTTCCGAGGTGGGCAGCCAGGTGGTTGGCACACCCAGATCCGCGGCCACGTTGAGAAACGTGAACTTGCCCGTCGCGATCTCTGCTAAATCGGCTGCCGCCGGCCTCACATACGGGAAAGCGATCGGCGTGAACATTTCATCGCCGGTCGCGATGCGCTGGTACGATGACCGATAGCGACGCGAACGATGAAGTACTTTTTGATACATCACCATTCGAATACGATTGACAACCTGTGTCGGCTTGAGATACGAAGTCGTGACGGCGTAAGGCGCAACTGCTGTAGTCTTGTTGAAGTCGGCATGTCGCAAGCAGGAGGCCTCAGGCCGGATCGTCGGCAAACAGCAGTTCGATATACTGGTCTACAATGGCCTCCAAATCAAACCGGCGCCAACTATCGGGATCCGCGCGCGGCCCGGTGCCATCCAAGGCCTCTTCAATCCCGCGGGCCAATGCCGCCGGGTCTTGCATGGGGACAAGACAGCCGAACTTTCCGCCCTCAAGGATTTCGTGAGGGCCGCTGGGGCAGTCCGTAGCGACCAATGGTGCGCCGCAATAGAGCGCTTCGACCAGCACGGTTGGCAATCCTTCCCAGCGAGAAGAGAGCACATAGACTGACGCTCGTGACATGTACGCGTAAGGGTTGTCGACAAACCCAGGCAAACTAACGTCTTCCGCAAATCCCAGTTTCTGAATCATCGACTCCAAAGCCTGGCGCTCGTCGCCCTCGCCCAGAATTAGCAAGCGTGCTGAGCGTTTCTTCCGAACGAGCTTAAACGCTTCAAGAAGGGTGCCGTAGTCCTTTTGCGGATCCAATCGTCCGACGGACAAGATGACCGGTGGCTGACCCGGTTGAAACCAAGGGTGGTCCAGCGGAGCCTTTGCCTTGCTACGGACCTCCTCCGTGATGCCGGGGTTGAAGATCACATCCGTCTTGTTCGACGAGATTCCCACGTTCTTTACTAAATCGTCGACAACACCCTGCGAGACGCCCACGACACAATCAGCCCAGCGGTAAGCGAATCGAGCGAAGGTGGGGTACCACCGTTCCATATCGTGAGGTGAATTCTTGGCCAAGAAAGACAGCGTATTTTGCTCGTTGATTACCACGCGACGAGGTCTGCGAGCGATACGACGGGCGCAGAGTGCCGTAACGTTGGCTTGTGTCAGAGCGGCCAGCATGGCATCCGGTCGTTCGCGGCGTAGATAACGTACGAGAGCCGGAAAACTGCGGAGTGTCTTGGCGTTGTTGGCGACGCGTCCCCCGCCCAAGTCTACCAATCGAACGGAATCGGGTACGTCGTCCAGATAGGCACCATCCGCCTGTGACAGGACCAGGTCAACATCATAACCTCGCCGGGCGATACCTTGAGCTAAATTGAGCATCGTTCGCTCAGCGCCACCACCGCTTAAATCGGGCAAGAAGATGGCAAGCTTCTTCGGTGTCACCTTGATCATCTCTGTTTACTCGTAACTGCTGCCAACCACCTGCACGAATCATCTACGCCACGAATATGCGTAATCCTCCATTATGATTCAAATTTCTCGTCGCCGCAGCAATTTTCATCGGCCCTTGCGAAATACCACAAAAAGGGCTTTTTTCGATCGCTCACGTTCGAATAATGTCGCCAGGAAATTGAGCGTCTCGCAGCGACCGACATCGGTGTCGTCTGGTGGAATTTCATGATCGATTTTCGCATCCGTGAAAACGCGAATCGTGACGAGCATCCGGCTCGCGTGCGGTCCGCAGAATAACTGCCTCGAACACTCGGCTGTTCACCGCTGAGCAAATCACCGCTGCGATCCGTTATGAATCGATGCACCGGCCAAGCTCAGCACAACATATCTAGATATGTATATAAGCTGGAGCGCCCATAGAGTGAGAACAATAGCCAACAAAATCGCGTCTCCGTTAAAAGGGAGTTTCCTATGAAATTGGCAAGAGATTTTCTGGCCATTATAAAAGGCTCTATTTTATCTAAGCCAAGTATCTTGACATTCGCGTTAAATACGCCACCATTAGTGACTTAGTGAGCTTTGCCAGGAGGGCAAAAGGAGGCTTCTCTGGTCATGTTAAGGGATTGAGAAGAACAGGGAAATTTCGAAGGAATCACAGAGATGCCGTGGCCGTTAGATCGCAAACCAACGGTCTGGTTGCCATGCTCGAAAACGGGTGCGATGTCCGAACTGCTTAAGTTCAAGTACGTCGAGCAAGTATTTGGTTCGGTCTTGAGGTTTGATATCAAAGACTAATGAATCCTTCTTCCGATACAATCGCGACTCAACAGACTGTTGGTGCCGCCCCCATTACGGGCGACTCGACTGACATCGCACGTCACCGACCGGCTTCGAAACCGGCAACGCTAGAACCGATTGAAATCCTCTGCAAGGCGCTTGCGGAGGAAGATATTACCTACTGTCACTGGAAGAGCAACGCGGCCCTGGATCGTTCGGCCAGCGGTGAAAACGATCTCGATTTGCTGGTTCGTCGGTCGGATGAAGTGCGTTTTACAAAGATCCTGGCCAGCTTGGGATTCAAGCAGGCACGGGCACCTGCCGACCACGATATGCCCGGCGTATTGGACTATTATGCGTACGATCACGATGCGGATCGGTGGATTCACGCCCATGTGCATTATCGGCTTGTGGTGGGGCATGACGCGACGAAGAACTATCGCTTGCCCATCGAAGAATCGTACCTGGCGTCGGCAACACAGGGAGACTTGTTTAAGACACCTGCGCCTGAGTTCGAATACATTGTCTTGGTTTTTCGGATGATTTTAAAGCATTCGACATGGGATACGATTCTGGTTCGACACGGCAGATTGTCCGAATCCGAACGAGATGAGTTGGATTACTTGCAAGCGGAGTGCGATCAATCCCGGGTTACCGCGACTTTGGTCCAACAATTCCCCACCGTCGATCCTGCTCTATTTGTCGAGTGTGTTCGCGCGCTTCAGCCGCGTCAATCGATTTGGCGGCGGGTCAAAACTGGATGGCAGCTGGAACGCGCACTAAGAACGTTTCGCCGGCGCCCGCAATGGCAAGATGTCGGTATCAAGCTGTGGCGCAGACTGACTTGGGGGATTCGGCGGCGTGTCTTCGATTACATACCCAAGCGGCGGTTGGGCGCTGGCGGAGCGGTGATTGCCGTCGTCGGTGGCGACGGATCCGGTAAAACGACGGCAGTGGACGAGCTGGACACCTGGCTCACAAAGGAGTTCGAAGTAACGAGAGTGCATCTGGGAAAACCGCCGTGGTCAAAGACGACATGTTTGGTTAGGGCACTGGTGAAGCTGGGACGCATGCTCGGCCTGTTGCCCTACGTGGAAGATTCAGTTCGCTTCGAGATCGATACGCAGTCCAATGGCTTCTTCCCTGGCTATTCGCTAATATTGCGAGATCTTTGCACCGTACGTGATCGGTACTTGGAATACTGCCGGGTCGGCAGCCTGGTCGCGAGCGGTGGCTTGGTCATTTGCGATCGCCTCCCGCTGCCGCAAATTCGGCAGATGGAAGCGCCGCTGATTGAAACGCTGATGGCTGCAGAGCGGAAAAATCGTTTTATCAGGTTTTTGATCCGGCAAGAGAAAAAGTACTTTCGGCCGGTCCGATTTCCTGACGTGCTGGTTGTGTTGAAAGTCGATCCGGAAACTGCTGTGCGTCGCAAGACAATCGACAGTCCAGCCTCCGTCCGAGCCCGTTCGCGGGAAATCTGGGACTTCGATTGGGATGAAACCACGGCTTACGTCGTTGATGCGTCACGTCCGCCAAACGAGGTCTTAGCCGAATTGAAATCACTGATTTGGTCACGATCGCTTTAATTGCGAACGCACGATAGGGATACGATTGACAAATCGAGACATCAGCCGTCCAGGCCGTTGATTGTGGAAATCATCGGTCCCGCAGGTGCCGGGAAGACGACCCTGCTTCGGGCGCTCTGCGAACAGGGCAAGAGAATTCTGGTTGGTGAAGACACGGGCACCAAGAATTTTCGGCACTTCCCGTTTTTCGTCCGCCACGCGCCACTGCTATTTTCTGCGATTCTAAGACTGACTTTGCACAGTCAGCAACGGCTAACCGGCCCCGGCCCGTTACATCCAGAGTCGCTGCTCGATAATCTTGTCGATGAGAATCGCATCGTTCGACGCGTCGATGTCGGTCAGCTCAAGCCCATCGCCATTCTCTCCATCCTCGTCAGCCAGGTCCCGCCATGCGCGATCAATAAGAGTCATGCGCGATGGGATCCCATGCTCAGGGACATCGGCGATCCGTTGGACCGGCGGGAACTGCTGCATCGTATCGCGCACCAGTGGTTCGTCCTTGGCCCTAAAACCTGATCGCAGATCGGCCGGCGCCGGCCGGAAGAAGTCGATGCCCGTGAATGCCAGGGCGTCCAAGTGGCTCGGCGCTACGCGTGGCGAGGCGACGCGCTGCGGCTCGGTCGTTGTCTGTTCGGTCGAAACGCGCGACGGCGGGTCGGCGATGCCTCGAGGATCGGCGTTCGCGGGATCTAGATCGAAGACAGCCGTTGCGGTTTGCGAGCCGGCAACGTAGTTCGCGCCATCGGCGTATTCAAATACCTGCTTTGAGGTCGAATCTACAACCCACAATGCGGGGCTAAAGCCGAAGGGGTTGATCGTGATTCCTTGAGCACCCGTGTTGGCGGGATCCAGCTTCCACTGACCGACCTGCAAGCCGGATGTCGTGTACTTGAACACCTCATCCGTACCACGATCGACAACCCACAGGAACTGTCCGTCACTGGTCAGACCCGCGGGTTTGGTATTGGCGGCATCTAAAGCAAAGCTGGACGTGGCCACGACACTACCCGAGGTCCGCGCCGCGCCGCCGGCGAAATAATAGATACGATCCGAGGCGTCATCCACGATCCAGACGTCGGTTCCATCGGTGGCGATACCCCTTGGCTGGCTCAGCCCCAAGGCACGCCATTTCCCCAACGCGTTACCGTCACCGTCATAGACATACACTCGCTGGTTTCGGTCCGCGACCCATACCGTGCTACCGTCCGCCGTAGCAGCGACTCCCTCCGGTTGACGGTTGCCTGAGGCCAGTGACGACGCAGTGGGTGCATCGGACAGGGATGGGTAGTGATAGGTCGTGTCGTCTTGGGTATCGACTACGAAAAACGTACTGGCCCCGCCCGATCCGCCTGATCCGCCCGAACCTCCGCCAGCTCCACCGCCTCCTGCGCCTCCGCCACCTTCCCCAGCTCCGCCGGGGACGAATCGCCTAATCTCGCCAGTGCCCGGTCCGCCGCCAATGACGGTGTAGTAAAGGTTTCCATCCGGTCCGGTAATCATCTGCACAATCCCGGGAATACCGTTGGCAAAGTTCCTTACCGGTTCCGGATTGCCACCCCCGTCAAAGGTCATGAATTTAATCGATCCTTCATTCACGTCGGCGAAGAACAAAGCGTCGTGATACACGGTTGGAAAGGTGGAACCGGTGTAAAAATCGCCCATAATAATTGCCGTCGCGCCATCGGAATGCGGACGAGCATAAATTGACGCTTCCACGAGTTCGCCGCTGGCGTAGAACGCGATGGCTTCCGGCAGATTCCGGTAACCCTCCGTTTGCAGGCTCACACCGCTACCACCCTCGTAGTACGGCCAACCGAAGTTTGCTCCTTCACCGGTATTGATCTCCTCCCACTTGGTCCAGCCCACATCACCGATATAGGGTTCGCCCGTGACGGGCTGAATGGCAAAGCGGAACGGATTGCGCAGGCCGTAGCTATACACCTTCGATTGATTGCTGTTCACATCGACGAGGTCATAGAACGGGTTGTCCGTAAATCCGGCGCCCGTGATCGGATCAATTCGTAGTATCTTGCCCGAAAGGCTGTTCTTGTCCTGTACCCGCACCGTGCGGGGATCAACGATACCGAATGAGGTTCCATCGCCATTACTGACGAATAGAGAAGACCCGTCCGGTGAAAACTTAACCGTTCCAATGGTGTGGGATCGGCTATCGGCAGGCAGGCAATCTTGCAAAGTCCCATCGGGAGCGCACGACGGTGGAATGGAGGGGTCGCCGGTACTGTCCATGCCCGGCTCGCTGATGTTCGCCCACGTACTGGCCGCGCCCAGAATGACCATTTCGGTACCAGGAATCGCGGTCGGAAATGGTCCGTTCAAATCCGCCGTAACGCGGATCATTCGCGCCACTCGATTACCCGCTCCGTCCGGACCTGCGAGGCCGGTCAACCCTTGGGTCTCCGGCGGATCGTACGTATACAGCAGGTACGCATAGGCGGTGGCCGGGTTGAGGAAGTTCGGATGCAGCGCGAAACCCAATAACCCGCGATCAGCCCTATTGTTGACCTCAGCGGAGATGTCGATGAATGTGCCTTCCAGCGTTCCCGCTGAACTGTAAACCAGGACGGTTCCTTCTTTCTGAGCGACGAATAGACGGCCGTCCGCCGCAAACTCGAATGTGGTCGGCGCGTTCAATCCAGCAACGAAGGACTCCTGCGTGAAATCGCCAGGGTCATCGTCCAGGATTTTGACGATTGTCGAACTCTGTGTGCCCAAGATGCCGCCAGTCGGACTGCTCAAGGTCAAATTGATCGTTTCATTTTCCTCAAGATCTAAATCGTCCGAAATCGGGATCAAGATCGTCTGGCTGGTCTCGTCAATCGCGAAGTTCAACGTCCCTGAAACGGCCGTGTAGTCGCTGCCTGCCGTCGCCGAACCGTCGCTGGTCGCGTATTGGACGCTGGACGTGCCGGACGTGTCGCCGAACCGAAGAACCGTCACCAGGGCGGTTCCCGCTGCCTCGTCGACGTTAATTACGCTCGCTCCAATGGTCATCGTGGGCCCGGTTTGCGAACCGTCGTACAGTTGACTTTGCGGGATAACCTCCAAGGCGGTGGTGGTGCTGGACCATTCCAGTTTGGTGGACGCTGCACCAGTGTTTTCATAGAACTCCATGACGATGTCGTATCGGTTGCCGCCAATCAGTTGAATATTGCCTGTTGCGGTGGCCGATTGTTGGTCGACCCATCGATCAATGATTAGTTGGCCGTCCACCCAGAGGCGTACTCCGTCGTCCGTGGTGGCGCGAAATGCGTAAGTTTCCGTAATGACTGGCTCGACCTGACCCGTCCAGCGTACGGAAAACGTATCCGACTGAATCGAAGGATCGGGTGATCCGGCAATCCAATCGAAATCGACAACTGCATCTGTGCGGATCAAGGTGAGATTCGTCAGATCGATATTGTCATAGTACTCGCCTCGAAGGCCATTGCCTGTACCCGATGGCGCGTCGTCGTCGACGATCGTAATCGTGGCCGTGCGAGGAAAGCCCAGACCGGCACCGCCGCCCGTGGCATCCAGTGAAATCCCAAATGATTCATTCCCCTCGCCTGCGGTGTCATCAATGATGGGAATGTTGACCGTCGTGACGATCTGACCGTCCAGGAAAGTTGCTATGCCCGAAGTCGGTGTGTAGTCGTCGGGTGAAGTGGCCGAACCATCGACCGTTGTAAAGTTCACGGTCACTGTGCCCTGGTTCCCGCCGACTCGCACCACGTCAACGGTAACCGTGCCATTCGGTTCATTGACGCTATAGCTGTTGGTCGCCAGCTGAATCGTACCCGGATTGGGCGGGCCGAGGCCGGTCAGCAATCCTACTTCGAAGCCGTCTAAAACGCGGTTATAGATCCGCACGTCGTCGATCTTGCCATCGAAATTGTTGTCCACCCGGCCGATATTGAGTTGTTGGGTTGGGAAGGGAACTTTCCCGGCTAGATTGGGCGACGAATGGACCTCGATTGCATCAACGTAGACCTTGTACGTCGTTCCGTCGAAAGTCGTCACCACGTGATTCCAGTCAAACGCCGTCAGGACGTTGCCGGTCGAAAAGCCGTTCCAGGAAATGCCATCGCCAAAACCAGCGTGGATGCGATCTTGCTGCCAAACCCAGATGCCAGGATAGCGCTCGGATACCGAAGTTGGCTGGTAGCCCAGCACTCCATGGAAGTCGTTATCCGTGAACTCCGGATAGATCCAAACGGATTGAGTGAATTGTCCGCCGCTCAGGTCCAGACTTGTATCGGCGGGTACACCGACATAATCATCCACGCCGTCAACACGGAGGCTAAATGCACCCACGGCGGAATTGTTGTCCGGACCGTCGGGCGAGGTGATGTTCACGTGCGCGCCATCGTTCCCTTGGCCCGAAGCGTCAATGACCGTCTGCCCGATGGACGTTTCCTCCAGCTTCCAATGGCCGACCAATCCGGTGGGGTCAACGGACTCGTCATCAGTAACGTCCAGCATGTCCACGCCATTCGCGTAGCTGGTCGCGGAAGCGGTTAGGGTCACGGTCTGCGTGCCGTCGACCAAGGCATCATCCACCGCGTCGATGTTAAAGGCCGCCGAATTGATCTGGCCCACTGGAATCGTAACACTCGCCTGCACCGTGGCTTCACTGGTGTCGTCGCTCAACAGGTTGACAAGTACGGAACTGCTAAGGTCCTCGTCGTTGCGACTGACGGTGGCGGTCGTGGCCGCGGCCCCCGCATCCTCACTGACCGAAGTCGCCGCGATCGACAGCGTCAGTGTCAGCACGTCGTCGTCGGTCACGTCCAGCATGTCGACGCCAGCCACGTAACCGCCAGCGGACGCGGTGACCGTAACCGTCTTGGTCCCGTCAACCAGCGCGTCGTTTACGGCATCAATATTAAACGGTGCCGAAGTGGTCTGTCCCGCCAGAATCAACACGCTGGCCGGCACGCTCGCTTCACTTGTGTCGTCGCTGGCCAGATTCACCACCAACGAACCGCTCAGGTTTTCGTCATTTCTGCTGACCGTTGCGGTGGTGGCTGCTGCACCGTCGCCTTCACTTACCGACGCCGTGGCAACCGTGACCGTCAAGGTTGGTACCTCGTTGTCCGTCACATCGACCGAATCCGCGCCGTCGATAAAGCCGGCTGCGGCGGCGGTGACGGTCACCGTTTGGGTGCCATCCGCAAATAAGTCGTCGACTGCGTCCAGATCGAACGTGGCAGAAGTCTGGTTTGCGGGGATTGTCACCGTGGGCACGAACGTGGCCTCGTAAACGCGGCCATCTTCAAAGTTGTCGATGCCACCGTCGGCGATGTACAGGGACAGCGCCAGCGGATCGTCGTTGAGGTCCGAAGTCGGTCCGAAGGACAGGCCTTGAACGGCCACCGGGGCCGGCGCGAATCCACTGATATCGTATTCACGTAGCAGGGTGCCCAGCGTACCACCGACGTCGTACTCAGCGATTTTGTTCTGCAGTCCATCTAGGATCAGCAGCGAATCCGTTTCCGTGCTATAAGCGATACCCTCTGCGTCGTCCAATTCCGTGTCGACCGGAAAACTGGTGATGAAGTTCAGCAAATGGTCATACACCAAGACTTGAAGTCCACCGTCCTTGCCGTCGGCAACATACATCAGCCCGGTAGCGGGATCGGACGTAATACCCTCCGGGTCCAGTGCGGATGGCACGGCAGTCGTGGTTAAGACCTCGAACAGGGGAGGGCCAGTTAGAAACAACGGATTATTGGGGTCGCTTTCGTAACGCGACAACAATTTCGTGTCGTCGTTGACTACGTAGAAGAAACCGTCAAATTCGTTGTAGGTAATCCCCGTTGGTTCGTTGTTGCCGCTCGCATATGCCTGGATTGGAGCGCCGGTCAACGAAACTTCGAATAGGTTGTCACCCGTAAAGATCGGCAACTCGTTGATTTCCGAGTCGGCTAGAATTAGCGTCCCGTTAGGCGAATAGAACGTCAGGCCCGCCACGTCAGAACTGGCGATGCCAGGCCACGTCGCAAAGTCACCGACATACTCGATCACAAACCCGCCCCCCGCCACGTTGACCGCCGCTTCCGACAAATCGTCGCTGAGCAAGGTCACTTCCAGGGGCATGCTGATGTCTCCGCCGCTGCGAGAGACAGTGGCGGTAGTGGCCGCCGGTCCGTCAATTTCGCCAATCGAGGCCGCGGTAATCGTCACGGTCAACGTGGGCACCTCATTGTCGGTCACGTCGACCGTATCGGCACCTTGAACATAGACCCCTGCCGAGGCGGTGATCGTGACCGTCTGTGTGCCGTCGGTAATCAAGTCGTCTACTGCGTCGATGTCAAACGTGGCAGAGGGTTGATTCGCGGGAATCGTCACCGAGGGGGCGACCGCGGCTTCCGACGTATCGTCGCTGGCCAGCGTCACCAGCAACGGGCTGCTGATGTCTTCGTCGTTGCGGCTGACGGTTGCCGTCGTCGCCGCCGGGCCGGCGGTCTCGCTGATCGAAGCGGTGGCGATCGTGACCGTCAGCGTCTGCACTTCATTGTCGGTCACATCGACAACATCCATACCGCTGACGTAGGGAGTCGGTGGATTTGCTGAATTTACTACGAACGTATCGATGATCGAGCTGGTGGTGTTCACGAACTGGAACGTCATCTGCGCCTCGGAAGCATCGACGATCATCGCTCCGTAGTCGCTGTTGTAGCGAACCTGGCTTCCGGCGATCGGCGTGTCAAAGGCGTAAATGCTGCGACCACCCAGGCCGTTGACGAAATAGGGAATCCCGTTCTGTGCAATGCGTTC
The DNA here is from genome assembly GCA_963844115.1 of uncultured Planctomycetales bacterium. Classification (GTDB taxonomy): domain Bacteria; phylum Planctomycetota; class Planctomycetia; order Pirellulales; family UBA7805; genus CS4-C045. The sequence goes on from CAWJNN010000040.1 coordinate 12,407, forward strand.
GTACGTATGATCGTGGCCGGCCAACACCGCGTCGGCGCCCAACCGGCGTAGTCCAACTGCATTGTTGTATTCGATCCGTGGACGGTGGATGACGAGAACGGAGCGTGATGCAGCACAACGATCTGCCAAGCCGAAGTCGATGCCAACATCTGGGTTTGCAGCCAGTTTTGCTGAGCCGCCATATCGGTTGGATTGCTCTGTGCTTCCTGGCTGTCGATGAAGAAGAAGTGCACTGGCCCTTGGATCACATCGTAGTAGCGCTCCGTGCCGGATGTGTTGGTACTGGGAACGACGCTACCGGGTAGATCGAAGTAAGCAAGGTACTCTGAGATTCCGCCGCCGTCGTTGTAATCATGATTGCCCGTCGAGGGAAAGAATTTGTTCACCGCGCTCGTGCCACCCGACACCGCTGGCAGGTACTGTCCGTAGTGATCCCCGACCACCTGCTGATACGTGAATGCGTCGTAGCGATTGTCTCCAGCGGTGACGATGAAGTCAGGCGATTGGGAGCTGACCAACGACGCGACATTGACCGAGTCCGCTGAGTTGTCGCCGAAGTCGCCGATCATGGCGAAGCGGACGGTTCCGAACGCATCGGCTGTGATGGTTACCGTTTGCGTGCCATCGGCAAACGCGTCATCGACCGCATCGATGTCAAAGTTGGCTGACGCCTGGTTCGCCGGAATTGTAACCGTCGCCGGGACGGTCGCCTCCGACGTATCGCTGCTGGACAGCGATATGACCAGCGGGTCGGTGAGATCTTCGTCGTTGCGAGATACAGTGCCGGTGGTGGCCACCGGGCCGTCGATTTCGCCGATCGAGGCCGCCGCAATCGTTACCGTCAACGTCCGGACCTCGTTGTCGGTTACGTCGACGGTATCGGCGCCTTGGACGAAGCCTGCTGCCGAGACCGTGATGGTGACCGTCTTCGTGCCGTCGGCAAACAAGTCGTCTTTCGCGTCGATGTCGAAGGTGGCGGAGGGTTGATTCGCGGGAATCAATACCGACGCGGCAACCGTGGCTTCCGACGTATCGTCGCTGGCCAGGGTCACCAACAGCGAGCTGCTGATGTCGGCGCCGATTCGGTTAACGGTCGCTGTCGTAGCACCGGTCCCGTCGGTTTCGTCGATCGAGGCCGCGACAATCGTCACGGTCAACGTCGGGCCTTCATCGTCGGTCACATCCAGAGGCTGGCTGTCGCCGACGTAGCCGGCGGCACTGACCGAGATATTCACGATCTGGGTACCGTCAATGAGTAAATCATCCACGGCGTCGATATCGAAATTCGCCGAAGCAATACCGATGGGGATGTCGACGGTGGCCAAGACCGTGGCCTCGCTGGTGTCGTCGCTCAACAGATTAACGGTCAACGCGGTACTCAGGTCTTCGTCATTGCGGGTGACCGTGCCAAAGGTGGCCGCCGGCCCGGCGCTTCGTCGATGGACGCATCGTTGAGCGTCAGCGAGAGCGTTTGGACTTCATCGTCGGTCACGTCCAGAGACTGGCTGTCGCCGTCGTGCCCGGCGGCAGTGGCCGAGATGCTCACTGTCTGCGTACCGTCAAACACTAAATCATCCACGGCGTCGATATCGAAATTCGCCGAAGCATTCCCAATGGGGATTTCGATGGTGGCCAAGACCGTGGCCTCGCTCGTGTCGTTGCTCAGTAGATTAACGGTCAACGGGCGTACTCAGGTCCACGTCATCGCGAGTAACCGTGCCAAAAGTGGCCGCCGGCCCGTCCCCTTCATCGATGGACGCATCGTTGATGCTGAGGGAAAGCGTCGCGGGGTTTGCGGCTCCGAGGTTAAACAGTAGTCCCACTTCGGTTGCGTTGAGCGCACGGGTGTATATCCACACGTCATCAATCGACCCCTCGAAGTTATTATCGACGCGGCCGATATCCAGCTGCTGTGTAGGATGTGGAGTAAGCCCAGCCAGGCCAGCGTCCGAGTCAACTTCTACCGCGTTGACGTAGACCTTGTAGTCGGTGCCATCGAACGTGGTGACGATGTGATTCCAGTCGAAGGGGGTTACCACACTGCCGGTGGAAAGGCCGTTCCAGGAAGTGCCGTCGCCAAAGCCAGCATGAATTCGATTCTGATCCCAAATCCAGATGCTGGGATAACGCTCGTTTATCGACGTGGGCTGATAACCGAGTACTCCATGAAAACCGGTATCGGCAAACTCTGGATAGACCCAAATCGATTGCGTGAATTGGCCGCCGCTAAGGTCCAGACTGGCGTCGGCCGGGATGCTGGCGTAGTCATCAGCGCCGTCAACGCTCAAACTGAAGAGTCCAACCGCGGCGTTCGTGTCCGGGCCGTCGGGCGTAGTGATATTAATGTGCGATCCGTTATTGCCCTGGCCCGAGGAATCGATCACCGTCTGTCCGATGGCCGTCTCGTCCAGCTTCCAACGACCTACCAGGCCCGTGGGGTCTGGTTCGACTGCAGTACTGTCGATCACAAATGTTCCGAGCACAGCGGTAGCCGCGAAATTTCCGCTCGTATCGCTTACCTGGCTGAGTTCAAGTGCTACTGTGTAAGTGCCGTCAACTGCAGGAGTTGTAAGGCTATAGTCGGCCGTTCGCGGGGTACCGTTTGTCGGGATATCGACACCAACAAACGAGGCCAGCTGGTTGAAACTCGCGGGGCCCGTTATGCGCAGATCTGCGCTGTCCAGAGTGGAAACATCAATCCCGAAATTGTCGGAGTACTCGACCGTAATATCGACGCTGGCGGCTTGCGCGACACTTATCAGATTGGCGGCTGGTGCAACCGTGTCAACGCCGCCGGTAAACAATTCCGTGACATCTTCTTGTGTAAGTGCACGTTGGTAGATGCGTACTTCATCAATCGACCCCTCGAAGTTATTATCGACGCGGCCGATATCCAGCTGCTGTGTAGGATGTGGAGTAAGCCCAGCCAGGCCAGCGTCCGAGTCAACTTCTACTGCGTTGACGTAGACCTTGTAGTCGGTGCCATCGAACGTGGTGACGATGTGATTCCAGTCGGAGGGGGTCACCACACTGCCAGTGGAAAAGCCGTTCCAGGAAGTGCCGTCGCCAAAGCCAGCATGAATTCGACTCTGATCCCAAATCCAGATGCCGGGATATCGCTCGTTTATCGACGTGGGCTGATGACCGAGTACGCCATGGAAACCGGTATCGGCAAACTCCGGATAGACCCAAATCGATTGCGTGAATTGGCCGCCGCTGAGGTCCAGACTGGTATCGGCCGGAATGCTGACGTAGTCATCAACGCCGTCAACGCTCAAACTGAAAACTCCAAACGCGGCATTCGTGTCCGGGCCGTCCGGTGTGGTGATATTTATGTGTGACCCGTTATTGCCCAGGCCCGAAGAATCGATTACCGTCTGGCCGATGGCCGTTTCCTCCAGCTGCCAGTAACCGGCGAGCCCGGTAGTGATGTCGGCTGCCAGCAGTCGGCGATCTTCTAGCGTCTCATACCCCAGCTTGCGCAAAGCGCGACGCACGGTACGCCGGCTGGCGGGCCTGAAAGCACTGCGTTTCCGTGACATGTTCCTCATCTTCTGGTGGCTCCTTCAGTCGTAGTTCGCAAGGATCAGCGCGAAGAGATTCCAACAAGAAATAGACGGCAAGCCAGCATTCTTAGAGCTAAGTTAGGGAACCGTGAAAGTGCTGACATATCCAAGTGGGCGAATGGTGTGAAAGATTGCGGCAAGCTCCCAATCACCTCCAAGCTCGAAAAAAAGCTTGGTTCAGCGAATGCCCCTAAACATCGCCAATGACCATTATTTGGGAAGTGGCCTTACCTAAATCTCGAAATAGACTCAGATGGCCCATTTTTCTTGATCAATAAGTCCATGTCAACTACCCGATTTGCCCATTTTCCCGAAACCAAACAGTCTGGGTGTCTAGGCCTGCGCGTTACGTCTGAAGGCTGGACTCTTATGTGGCCGCTACACCCAGAACTGGGAGCAAATGCGGTTGCGCTGAGCAAACAACGATTCGCTCAATTTGTTTCCTAAAACACATCTACACAGCTTGATGGCCAAGTTTTCGCTGCGAATTCAGCTTAGGACGGCGCCCTATTCTGGTTAGTCCAGCGCCGGGGCGTCGGAAGGATAGCGGCTGCCCAATCGGGCAGATTGCCGACCGAATGATTCGCTGACGACACAGAAAGATACCGGGCGGGGGAATGGCACAGAATGGCACAGAATGGCGCGGTGCGGTTCCTCACGAAACCCAAATGCGCTTTGCGGGCCAACCAGAGACGATTCGCGCAATCGCGTGAGACTTATTGAAAGCGATGACCCGTGAAAGCTACGACCCGTGAAAGCTACGACCCGCGGGCTACTTCTTGACGCTGGATGGGCCTGTATGTGCGTGACGCGTGCCTGGTGTTCGCTGCGCCGCGTGATGATGCCCACAGCCACAAGTGGGACAGCCATTGTAGGCATGAATGCCAGCTTTATGGTGAACACCCAACCAGCGGCGAACCTTCGCCCGAGCCGCTGCATCTTCCGTTGTCAATGTGAGTGTCGCGAAAATAAACAGCAATAGGAACAGAGCGCGCTTCATGGTCTTTCGTCTTTCTCGCTGCCGTCTGACTAGAGTTGTTGTCGGAAGCGGATCTTTTACAACGTGCTGAGCTTGGCAAAATTAGCCTGGAGGTTCAACGGAAATACGCCGTAGATTCCTCTTGTGAAAACAAGTTCAATAAACTCGTCGGCGACCAGGATCGGGCTCTTGGGCACCACGACGATATCCGAGTCACGAATCCAAATCTCATCGGCCGGACAGGGACGTTTGCCGTACAATGCGCCCCGTATGTCCAGTTTGGTTGCCATCAAGCACCAATTTTCGTCGCGTCGGAAAACGACAACCTGATTCAGATTGCCGCCGACATTCCAGCTACCTGCCAGGGCGAGGGCTTGCATCACGGTCGTTGGCCCGGTCAGCTCGAAGCGACCCGGTGCCGCGACTTCGCCCAACACGTAAACGAACCTGGCGCACGCTGTTCCAGGATGGGGGTGATGTCCAAGCCGTTTACCAGGAGGGCATAGCGAGAATTGACCTCCCGTTTTAATTCGTCAATCGTCAATCCTTGAGCTGGGACGGAGCCGACTCCTGGGAGTTGAACAGTGCCTTCGGGCGTGACACGGGTCCCCGAGGACTGACCACCTTGGCCGAATCTTCGATCGACCGTGGCACGTAATTCTTGAAGTCGCGAGTTCGTTTTCAGCGGCGACACAGAAATAACGGGGTCGCGTACAATCTTCTCGTAAGCGATTTCGATCGCCACGCGCAGTTCGTCGACGGTGCGATTCGCGGCCGGCATTTGCCCGATCTGACGCAAGGTAATGGTACCATCGGGCTGAATCTCAACCGTGCGGGACAGTTCTTCGGCTGTCAGGGATTCGATCTGAAGCGAGTCGCCGACCTCCAGTCGATAGGGCGTCGACGTAGGATCTTGAGTGAGTCGAAAAACGAAATTAAGAACGTCGTCAACCCGCAGACGATATTCCGGCACGTCGCTCAACCGGGCGGGGCCGATATATTCACCTTGTGCCATCACGTCAAAGGGAATCGGACCCATCGCTTTCCATGTTGCTTCCCCACAGTAGCGGCAATCGTCACAGTAAACACCGTTGATCGGTGCGGGGCCGCATGGAGAATTAGCATGTGCGGCGTGGCCGGAGCGCATCACGGGTGGATAGTCGGGGGCCGGTTGGACGACCTCGGGTGGACCATAGTGTGCCGTCGGTCGGACGGACGAGGTTTCGTTTCGGTTCTGCGCCACTTGACCCAGCGCCACGGCACCGGAAATAGCATGCATTGTCACTACGATTACGAACGCATGAAATGCCTTATCGGTCGTTCGGCGACAATGCCAACGATGAGTTGCCGTTTGTCGGTTCATGGTGATGCCTCGTCGTTCTGTCATAGGATGCGGTGGGACTTATTTCGCTACTCGTCTTTGCCGTTGAAGAATCGGCTGATGCCTTGAAACGGCGAATTGTCTGATCGTTTGCCGGACGGTTTCGCGGTCAGGTCTTTGCCTTGTTCCAGCGCCGCCGCGCTCGAATCGTTGTCGACGGAGCGTTCGTGCAGCCCGATGCCGGCGGGATCCGCACTGCTGCGGAACGCCGCGGGGGATACCCAACGCACTGCCGTCTCATCGGTAGTTGCAATGGACTGAAGTTTCTCCGTGCGCATCCGCTCGTACTTTCTTCGAGCTTGAGCGGCATGCTGCGTCGACCCTTCCATTTCCAGAACCTTTGCCAGGTTGTACCAGGCCTCCGGTTCGCGGGTGTAGCGGGTCGCCAGAGTCAACGCGGACTTCGCGGTCTCAATCTGTCCATAGCGAACAAAAAGAACCCCCAGTTCGTTGGCAGCTGGATAGTTACGGGCATCTACCATGAGGGCCGCCTGGTGCAGGGCAATGGCGCGCGGGCCGGAATTCGGCTGGGACAGCGAAGCCTGGTCGATGTCCACCGATTCCAGACGGGCAAGCCAATAAAGTGCCTTCGAAGCTACCGGTTGTTCACCGCAGGCCGCGACAAGCTGCTGCTTCGCAAACTCGAGATAGCGTTGCTGAGCCATCGCCGGCGTCATGCTGTCGATGGAGGGACCCTCCTTTAGCGCTGGAGTGCGATGAATGGCGGCTAGCGTGGCCACATCAATATCCGTCGACAACCGGTTGCCATTCGAGTGAAAATCTCTCGCTTCGCGTAAGGCGGTGAGGCCTGCGGTAAGCGCCTCGCTGTGACGCGGTTCAGCAAAGTCGTGGTCCAAGGCCTGGCTGATGCGATTCAAAACATCGATATACTCCTGCTTCGCCGACTGTGACGCGCCGCGGGCCGCCAGGTCTCGTCCGTAGCGGATGTGCTGTTCGCACGTCATGGCGACCAGATCGAGCCGGTTTGAGGACGTGACCGGCAGCCTCCGTGGTGGCCGCTTGGGGGAGGCCAAAACGTCCCTTGGAACGTCGTCTCGATCGGAAGCGTTGCGATCGACGATGCGATCGGCATCGTTCGGAGGGACCTGCCGTTCGGTGTGCTGCGCGATTCTCGGCGTTCAATTGTTCGGCCTGTCGCACCACGGAGACACTCGGCGAGGGTGCCGAAGGAGTTACCAGTGGCGTTTCGACATCCGTCCGATGTGCGGATGCATTTGCTTCGACATCCGTAGCCTTCCCGACTTCCTCGGCGCTCGCGTCCGCCTCGAAGCCCGGCAGGGGGAACAACTTCTGATAGAGTCTTGGTCTTCCATTGACAACCATTTGTTGTTCGACCGCCACTTGGGGCTCGATATCGAATTGTGGGGCCGTAACCACCTGTGGAGCGGTATCCGCTTGGGGAACGACGACCGTTTGTGGCTCGACACCGGTTCGCGGTTCGGCCACCACTTGAGGGTCGACAGACAGAGGCGAGGTCGCGCCGGGAAATGGGACGATTGATCGAACAATCGGCTCGTTATTGAATAGAGCCTGATCGGCGATCGGCGCGTCAATCGAGTTGACGCGCTCAACTTCGTCAGCGTCTGCAGCACCCCGGGCATCCGTGAAACCCTCAGCGGCGACGACAGCCTTCTCGCCGACCTCCCTGACGCCCGACGATGCCAACCGTGGCTCGACCGGTGGCCGTATCCCTAGCACCGATTGGTCGCCTACCACTTTCTCGTTGACGACCTGTTCCGGCTCAACCGTCGCCGTTGTTTCCGGGAAGATCGGCTCTGTTGCCGGGAAGCTTGGCTCTTCGCCGGTGATGTCTCTGGCGACGACTGGCCACGGTTGAGTCGTTGTCGAGGTGATCGAACGAACGATCGGATCCGACCCTCGGACGACCGTTATTCCAGGGCGAGTTGGATTCGGTGCGATCGGAATTTCAGGCCAGCCCGTTCGCTCGGTTTTCGTTCGCTCAGTCGTTGTTCTGGAAATATCAGCGGTCTGGGCCTTTGCCGGTGTATAAACGGGCGGCACCTTCATTGGATTCTGAGGGAGTGATTTGGGGCGATTCGGATCGATCGCCTTCCGCTCATCGCGTACCAGCCAATCGCGGATTGGCCGCGAATGTTCCAGCCCCGACAGCACGATTCCATCGTGTGGGTCTGAGTCGACGCGTCCCAGCCTTGCCTCGCCGATCGCTTGATGAATTGACGGTGAAATCGGTTGAGTGGGATAATCCGTCGTCGAGACGTCACGGCTATTGCGCGTTACGGTAGTCCTTGGCGGACCGTCGTTGGCGATGACCAGACTATGCAGCGTGACGGTCGCGACAATAATACTCAAATATGCATGTGTTCCAGTGATTCGTGGCATAACGTGTGATCGCAAAGTTGGTAACAATGGTCTTAGCACCAAAAATCGGGTAACGACAGATATCACTTCGGTACCAACCGCCAGTCGCTGTTAGCACAATCGCTAACGACCGTACGAGTTGAGCAACACGATATCTAATAACCCGTACGAGTACCAAAAGCCGTAGGCTCGGTACGATCTTTACGATCATTAATTGACGGGATGTATCGACTGTTTGACGCGTAGGGGTTCTACTGGTGCCAGTCTGGAATGGTTCAAGTGGTATAACCGGCGCAAAGTGACCCGCGTGCGTAGACCGGGATCCAAGCTGACCTATACGAGTTTGCGGCCAGGTAGCTTTGGGAAAACCTTGACGACCAGATCGATAGGCTGCGTGACGGTAGAAAACTGCGGCTCAAGCGGTGAGTCGAGCAGGGACGCCGAGGATCAGATCGACGATGCGGGTCGCCGCCTTGCCGTCGCCGTACGGATTGTGCTCGATCTGCATCGCCCGGTACGCGGCATCGTTGGTCAGAAGTTCCGTGGCCGCTGCTACGATTCTTTCTGCATCCGTGCCAACAAGCTTGACTGCCCCCACCTCGGCCGCTTCGACCCGCTCGGTCACGTCCCGCATGACAAGGACCGGTTTCCTCAGCGACGGGGCCTCCTCCTGAACTCCACCCGAATCGCTCAGGATCAGGCGGCAGCGATCCATCATCCAGGCGAAATCGGGGTAGGGCAGAGGGTCCATCAGGTGGACATTGGCGTGGTCACCGAGGATGCGGTGGACGGGACGGCGAACATTCGGGTTGAGATGGACCGGATAGACAAAGCTGATCTCCGGAAAACGCTCAGCGAGCTGCGCGATGGCACGGCAGATGTCTTCCATGCCGGTTCCGAAGCTCTCGCGACGATGTGCCGTGATCAAGACCATCGGGCGATCCCCTAGCATGGCATAGCGCTGTTGCCAATCGGCTTTCCGCGCCCGTTCTCGCGCGGTGACCGTCAATAGTGCATCGACGACGGGGTTACCTGTCACGTGAACCGCCTCTTCGCGTATACCTTCTGCCAGCAGATTGTCCGCTGACCGCTGTGTCGGAGCACAATGCACGGTCGTGCAAAGACTGATGACTCGCCGATTGAATTCCTCGGCCAGGGCGACTCCAAGTTTCCCGTTCTCAAACCGGCCTCGACATGGACGAAAGGAATCTGCCGGTAAAACGCCGCCATCGACGTGACCATGGCAGTGGTGGTATCACCCTGTGCCACGACACAGTCGGGCTGGACCTCCAGCAGCGTTCGCTCGATGGCCGCCATGCAGGACGCCGTCAATGTGGCAAGTGATTGGTCCGCGACCATCAGATCCAAGTCGATATCGCTGCGAATATCGAAGTATTGCGTGACCTGATCCAGCATTTCGCGGTGCTGACCGGTAAGGCAAACGATCGGTTCAATATCATCGGCACGCTGCCGGCATTCTTCGACAACAGGCGCCATCTTGATCGCTTCCGGTCGCGTACCAAATACCAGCAAGACTCGTCGTTTCATCGAATTCCCTTTATCGGCAGGAGGTTAGCGCCTGTGATCCACCGCAGCGCAATGGGGTGCCTCGCGAAAAACTGGCATTGCCGCGAGGAACATGGCTGGTTTTTAGTCGTCACGGTTTCATGCTTCCGTCGTTGCTTCCGCGTTCAATAAGGACTCTCGAATCCGCTGCGCTTCTGGGGCAGTTAAGCGGACCTTATTGGACACGGGAAACGCAGATAGGTCGATGTCGCTCGCCGCCGCCGATTTGAGCTGCGGTACCCACTGCAGCAGCCGTTGTACATGCTCAGTTGGATTTCTGCAGAAATCCTCATAGCGGATTTCCTGAATCCGCCCGGGATCCAGGGTGCTGGTCGCCTGGGCCAGTTTTTTGTCGATCTCAGCGATCTGATCGCAGACGTCGTCGACGTAACCAAGCGGATCCGATGATTGGGACGAGCGGCTCCGCAACCCCCATCCGACGTTCTTGCTGCCCTGTACCTCTGCCCTTGCCAAGATAAGGGACTGCGCGACGAAGAACGGATCTCGACGGACTGCAATCCAATACGCGTTTGGCAGGTGCGACGCCAACAGCTCGACACCATCCGTATTGCGGTTGTTTTTGTTGAGCAACGGCTTGCCAAACGTCGAAAGCCACGCGTTGAAAAAAGTCGCCATCTGCAGGGAAACGGGATCGCTAAGCCGAGCGGGAGTCGCGTAGCGATCTGTCCCTAAGAACCGATTCCACACATGAAACCCATCGTTGGGTGCCGTCAATCCGGCGGTTTGACCGAAAAAGGAACGAAACCGAGCACTGCGTCTTCTCGAGCGCGAACCGAAAACACGCGCAGCAGTGATCGGTGATCGGCGGAACATTGCGTCGACATTCGTAAAGTAGGTGACGTCCAAGCAGTGGGCAAGAACTTGATATATCAACGACGTCCCGCTGCGCGGCGCACCGACGACGAAGATCAATGGCAGATCCGATTGCCTTCCCGCCGCGATCGAGCGGCGCTCAGTCCGTTGAAACGCTATATCAAGAGGACGTGCGAGGATGGCCAAGCCGGCATGGAACAAGCTGGAATAGGCGGCTGGGTGCGCGGAACGCATCATGCGCCAGATCAAACCGATCGGATCACGAAAACTGGCGTATTCGCGACCGTCGCCCTCAGGCGTCTCCGCGGTACTACGCGACTTGTACAAAGAGTTCATTGCGTCAACGTCAATCCATTTCCAATCTTGTCGCTAACTCCCGACCGATGGACATCAATGAGCAACCACGGCACTACGCTATGGAGCTTCGCGAGACGGTGCTTCGCGAGGCCGTGCTTCGCGAGGCCCTGCTTTGCTCGACAGTGCTCACCAGCAGATTCCGTGATATGCCTCATTGCCATTCTCGCCGTTGGCGATCCTCACCAAATCGATCACGGCTTGTCCGTGACAGCCAGTCCGCAATACGTCTTCAAAGGCCTTATCTCCGTTACCGACAACGATTGTTTCCGCGTGGTTCATCACCTCATCGACGCTGTCGACCATCAGTTTTGATATGTGTGGGATGTGATTGTAAATATAGTCGCGATTCGCTCCAACCAGCCGAGCGAGGTTGACATTATGATCGTAGATCTGGATGTCGTAGCCCTTTCCTAGCAACCGTTCAACGATTTCGACCAGCGGGCTCTCTCGCAGATCGTCGGTTCCCGGTTTGAAGCTCAATCCCAGAACGCCGACACGACGGTGGCCGCACGCTTTGATCATTCGAAACGCCCGATCGATATGCAATTGATTGCTGGGAATGATTGAACCCAGGATGGGAAGTTCGACGTCCAGCGTTCGTGCTTTGTAATTCAGGGCGCGTAGATCTTTTGGCAGGCACGAGCCGCCAAAGGCGAATCCCGGACGCAGATACTTGGTCGAGATGTTCAGTTTCGAATCCTGGCAGAGGATGTCCATCACGCGTTGGCCGTCGATACCGACGGCCTTGCTGAGCGCCCCGATCTCGTTGGCGAAACCGACCTTTACTGCGTGCCAGGCATTATTGGTGTACTTGATCAATTCGGCTGTTTCAAAGTCGGTGTCGATGCAAGGAGCATCGAAGTCCTTGTAGATCTCCAGCAACCGCTGGCGGCTTCGATCGTCGCTGGCGGCATAGACGATCGTGGGCGGTTCGAAATAGTCGGCCACCGCGGTGCCTTCGCGAAGGAATTCGGGATGGAAACAAATACCGAAATCTTCGCCGGCTTTCTTGCCGGAGGTTTCAACCAAGGCCGGCAGCACGAGATCACGGATGGTGCCCGGCAAGACGGTACTGCGCAACACAATCACACAGAAATCGTCTTTCTTTCGCAGACCCTCGCCGATCTGTTCGCAAACGTGCCGGACGTAGGTCAAGTCGAGACTGCCATTCTCGCGGCCAGGGGTGCCGACGCAAATAAACAGGAGATCGCCATGGTCGACCGCCTCAAGGCTCTCGGTGCAAGCGGCGCAATCGCCCCTGCCGGACGCCTTCAGCGATTAATTCACCGACGTCGGCCTCAATGACTGGAGTCTGTCCCTGATTGATCAGATCGACCTTCGATGCCGCCGTGTCGACGCCGACGACATCGTGTCCGTCGCGAGTCAAACACGCCGCGGAAACCGATCCCACGTAGCCCAGACCAAAAACGCTAATCTTCATCCTTCGGCTCCACCATCATGATGCATCGGTAATAAGGCCGCGCCCAATGCGCGTCGGTTGCCTGCCCGGTTGGTATAGAACGTCGCGCCAATAACAGCAAGGCTTCGGGCGAGAATACCCAAACTGTAGGCGGGGCCGCTCTGTCCAGCGTAATTCAACTCGCAGCGATTATCAAACGGCAAGTACGTCACCGAGACGCGTTTCCGTGGCGAGGGAGATGTTGGAGGCGGGGGCGACATCGCGTCGAGACGCCCGCAGGTCAGCGAGCACGTTTCGCTCGGTACATTTCCTGATCTGCCTTTTCGATCAGGCGATCGATGTTGACCGGACTTTCGCCGCTGAGGGCGACCCCCACGCTGGCCGAGACGTGAACCGTGCCGCCTTGGATTTGAATGGGCTCGCCGAGCGACGCGGTGATGCGTTCGGCGATTCGATGCGCTGAATTCGTCGTGACAATCTGCCACCAGGACCAGAAATTCATCACCGCCGTACCGCGCGACGATATCATCGGGGCGAACAGCGTGCTTGAGGCGATCGGCAACAATCCGTAAGACCTCGTCGCCGAAGACGTGCCCCCGCTGATCGTTGATTTGCTTGAAGTTGTCCAGGTCGATGAACATCACGGCAAACTGGTTCCCGCTGGCCTGCGACGACTCGGCGACTTGGCGCAGCAAGTGTTCTACGGCACCGCGACTGGTAAGCCCGGTGAGATAATCTTCGTGAGCGCAAACCCGAGTCAACTCGGCCAGGATCCGCTGCTCGTTGAGATCCTCCGCGCCGACGAAAAATAGCGTTTTACCATTGTGTTCGATGCGCGCCAGTTTGAGACGAACAGGCGTATCGTCGCTGCCTCGCCGCAGATTCACGGCGATCGAAACAGCCTGTTCTTCGCCGCGACACAAGCTGTCCAAACATGACTGAAATGCCGGCTGTCGCTGTGCGGAAGCAAATTGCAGGAACTCAAGACCAATCAATTCCGGTCGGTCCAAGTCGAGCAACTTGCAGGCGGAAACGTTCACATCCATTATCCGCATCGAGCTATCAAGCAGAAACACGGCATCGCTGATACTGTCCAGGATGCGGTTCAGCGTATCCGCGCTGCAGCCATCTAACTGCGAGTGGATTGCACCCTGGCGAGGCGAATCGAGCGGCAGCATCGCGCCGGAATGAAGACTTTGGATCGGCAACATAAGCAAGGAATCGTTCGACGAGACGGTGCCAGCGAAATTCGCAAAATAGCGTCCGATTCCTTCTGACGGTCCACCAGCCGATCCGTGGTCCTCAGCCTTCTCAGGCCGATTTTTCGACCCTCGACTGAATTATGGTTCCGGCATTATAGAACAGGCTTGGCCGGATGTGGCTAATTTTGTCCAAATATGTAGGATTTTGTCGGACCTCGCTAGCAACGTCCGGGCCTTTTCCCGCGGCCTTCTACGAACTGCGAATCGGGTTGTTTGTGGCCGAATCGGGCTTTCGGGCCGCCGCCGTCCTTGATGGGAAAAATCCTCTAATTAGAGTGAAAAATAGACGGCTCGCGTCATCGCGTTTTAACCTTTCTGGCTCACCCGCCTCCTGCCGTTTGTTCCAACCTTGGCCCAAAGGAATCTCTCGGCGCACTTCACATGAGTTAGGCAGCTTACACGATTTCCGCTAGCGGCACGCAACTTAACTTTCGACGCACCACACACGACCTCCTGAAAAATGTTGACGATGAGGCACCATGACACAGCACCGAACGAAGAAACAAAGACTTCAATTTGAACAGTTGGAAGAACGCCAATTTCTGGACGCTGGTGGAATGTTGCCGCCAGGACCAGGGGATCCTGATCAGCCAGTCGAGTATCGCACGATCGACGGGTCCGACAATAATCTGACCATCGATTCGCAGGGCGCAGCGGACACGAATGTGATTCGATTCGGATATCCAGCCGTTTTTCCGGATGGCCACGGCGATCAGATCGATCCGGCCGGGCGTCCCAACGCGCGTGACATCAGCAATCGGATCAACGTCCAAAGCGAAAGCGTCGTCAACGATCGGTACTTGACCGATTGGATTGTCCAATGGGGTCAATTCCTTACGCACGACATGGACCTGACCGGCACGAATGCGGCCAACAACGTGTTGTCGGACGGGTCCGTTGGTGATTTCAGTATCGCCATCAACGATCCGCAGGATCCGCTGGGACCGAATCCCATTCCCTTCAACCGCTCGAACTTTGATCCCACGACCGGCACGCCGGATCTATTGCCAACCCCCTTTCCGCCGTTCCAGCGACCGAATTGGCGCGAGCAGATCAACGAAGTGACGTCGTATATCGATGCCTCCAACGTCTATGGCTCGGACGATAGTCGCGCGGCGGCACTTCGCACGTTTGAGGACGGCAAGCTGATCACCACCGCGAACGGGGCGTTGCCTGGTTACAACACGCCGGGTGAAGAGAATGACGACCCGTTTGGCCTGGGTGCTGACCTGTTCCTGGCCGGTGACGTGCGCGCGAACGAACAAGTCGGACTGACCGCGGTCCACGCGCTGTTTGTCCGCGAACATAATCGCCTGGCGGACCTGCTGAAGGCTTATGATTCTTCGCTGACCGACGAACAGATCTACCAGACCGCGCGGAAGATCGTTGGCGCGGAAATGCAGATCATCACCTACAAGGAGTTTTTGCCGGCGCTCATGGGCGACGCGGCACCGCAAGCGTCGGATTACCAGTACGACGACTCGCTAAACGCGTCGATCACGAATTCGTTCGCTGCGGCCATCTTCCGCTATGGGCACAGCATGCAGTCTTCAGAACTGTTGCTGGTGAACAACAATGGCAATGAAGTCGATTCATTGACATTACGCGACGCCTTCTTCGATCCTGACCTATTGGGCGACAATCCGGAGAACGTCGACCTGCTCATGAAGGGCCTGGCTTCACAGCTCGCTCAGGAAAATGATTTGCTGTTGATCGACGATATTCGCAACTTCCTGTTCGGACCTCCAGGCGCTGGCGGATCGGACCTGGCCGCGCTCGACATCCAGCGAGGTCGGGATCATGGTCTGCCCGACTACAACGCGTTGCGATTCTTCTACGGGCTACAGCCAGTTGCGTCGTTTGATGAAATCAGTTCGGATCCCGCCATTCAAGCGGCGTTGGAAGAGCTGTACGGGACCGTCGGAAATATCGACGCCTTCATCGGAGTGCTCGCCGAAGATCATCTGCCGGGCTCCAGCCTCGGTGAGCTGACCAGCCAGATCATCAATAACCAATTCACGCGACTACGAGACGGTGACCGTTTCTTCTATACGGATGATCCCGGCCTCCAAACGCACGCCGTCGAAGCGGTGATCGATCTGGATAAGGTAACCCTGGCAAACATCATCCGGGACAACACGAAGATCAACAAAATCCAGGACAATGTCTTCTTCGACAAGTCGGTGCTCTTTTATCGTGCTCCGGAGAGTCGGTATGCGAACCTTTGGGTGATCGTCAACAAGAATCGGATCATTTTATACGATCGATTCGACCAATCGATCTTGGAAACGCGTCCGATGGACCAGACATCGCAAATCGTTCTGATGGGAACCGAGTCCTATCGGGATTTCTTCACGTTCTTTACGGGGCGAACGCCTGACACGATGCCCGGTGGAATCGTGGTCCATGGTGGTGGTTACGGCAAAGATAAGGTTTTTTGGCGAGGGACAGGCTTACCGGACCGATTTGTCGTCGACACGAATAAGGTGTGGCACAACGGAGATGCAGTCGAATTTTACGGCATCAAGGTTTTTCAGATAGATGGCGGAAAGGGATTGGACGATATCGTGATCGTTGGTGATCCAGACGCGGTATATGTCACCATTCCGCAGAAGGGCAATCGAATTTACGACGCGACCGAGCAGATACCGGATGATATTCCGCAGTGGTTCATCGAGGACTTCTGGTGGCTGTACGGCGAGGAAGACGACGAATAAGAATCTAGATGGTCTGCTACATCCTGTGCGGAGTAGCGAAAAGCTCAAAAAGCGCATAAAAAAAACCGCGATCGAAACTTGCGACGTACCATTACGGCGGCATGTACCAGGGCTTGTGTTTTGGGCAGGCGTTTGACGTTGCGCGACGACGGAACGTCGAGATCCCAGCTCTATTCGACCCCAAGTGTACTTCCTAATCACTGATCACGGCCTGACCTCCAGGCCTGAATCCCGCATCCCAAGTCTGACCCCGGCGCAGCCCGCCCCAGAGAGTGACATACGCGACAATGACTATCGTGACAAAAGGCAGTGCGGAATTGCCGTCCAAGTACACGATGATCCCGCCGCCAATAACACAAGGCAGGACCATTTTGGCGAACGCCGAATACGAAGGGCCAAAATCCAGATGAGTCGCTTGTTGATCGGTTCGAGTATCCATGCCCGATAACGGTTGAATTCAGCGGGCCGGGAGTTGACGATACTGAGCGAAGCGAACCAGACGGCATTTCCGGCTCCGCTGCAATTCATTTGTTATCTGGCGTACTGATTCATTTGCCAAACATTCTTGGATCAAACTGAAACGGTTGTGCAGTTATTACTTTGAGCTTCTTGATATCGGGATGCGCCGGATTCAGAAGGATGTTTGTTTCGAGCGAATTAATCGCAGACGGGACCTTTAGAACAAGCGACGTCAGCCCTAAGAGCCAATCAGTACCGATAGTTTGTAACTCATTCGGTGCAGGATAAGCTCGCCAGTTGCCCGGAAGATGAGATTCATCGACTTCCTCCGCCGATACCGAGTCCGGTAGTGTGCCTCGAATGGATATCAGGTCAGCAGGAATGATTCCTGGCGATATATGTACAAACAATTCGAGCGCTGCCAACGACAAATTTTCGGACGTATAAACCATCGGGTGCCCTTTGTAATTCCATCGGCCACCGGTCTTCTCAGCTCCGTAACCAGTGAATGCAGCGGCCTCATACTTCGATCGGCATATTCGCCAAATATCCATATTTAGCTGTAGACTCCGAATTCGATCCGATGAAGAACGTCCATCACATCTTCAAATCCGATTCCTGTATCCAGCAGATCAATTGGACGTTCGCCATTCAACGCACGATTCGCAGTCAGTAGCCACTGACCGGCCTTGTCTCTGTCACCCAAGATTTCCGCCGCTGCAACTAAGACTTTGGCAAATCGATAAATCAACTCCGATTCTGAAGCTTTGAGTCGAGCACCGCTAGCCTGGCGACGAGCAGCAGTGCGCTTCGCGATACGAAGGGATTTGTAAATTACTTCTTCACTTACGGCTGATGATTTAACGACGCACTTGATTACCTTCGACGGCAAACCCTTTCGGATCACTTCAATAAACTCGAAGTCGGATTGCGGTGAGCCAACAACGGACGTGCCACCTAGAAACTTAGTCAGTTCTTTTACGTTTTCCACGTTGACCTCCGTTAGAGTTATGCCATATGGCATTATTCGTCATGCCATATGCCGTGTCAACTGGAAAACCGGGAGAATTGAGCAAATGCAGGGAAATCAAGGGGCCAACGGCCTGACCGACACACTTGAGACGATTGGCCAAACCAGATAACGAATTGAGGTAACCGGGCCGCCGCCGGAAGACTATGAGTTCAAATCCAGCGTCATCGGCGGCTCCGGTTCACCGATTTGTGTACGCCCGTCATGGGCGTGATTGTTGTGGGGTGCAAGTCCCCTGTACGAGTTTGGGATTCTTGAGGAGGTCAACATACCAAATGATCGCTCTGATTGGCAAAGTACTAGAAGAAGGCAACTGCGGAAGGGCGACCGACCGTGGGGAGGAAGCCTGCGAGTGTGTGCGTAAGTACCGGCCTGAGTCCGCCGTCGGTCGCACTCTCTTCAAAGCTGCGAGGTTACGAACAGAAACGCCATATAAGGCCGGATCGGGTAGGCGAGTGTGCACAACATCACGAAGCCGTTCCCAAACGCCCGTTCAGGTAAATGGCGAGCTTGCGCAGCGAAGCATCACGCTCTTATCCGGGGAGACCTGCAAGACGGCTCGCGAGCCGTCGTTTGCTCCAGAGAGTAAGGCTTGCCTGAAAGTCTGGAACGCCGCGGAGCAATCCACGACGGGCAATGCAGGAGTCAGCCGAGGTCGTAGTACCGATCCTTCGATGCCAACGAAGACGGGAAGGACCGAACGATGAAGAACAAGGAGGAGTCATCGACCAACTCGCTACGAGGGAACCCCTCTTCGCTTGAAGAGACCACAGGTTCACTGTCCCGACCGGGACGTACCGCAGCGGCGCAGGTCGAGCAGCCAGCCTTGAGCTTATTTCCAGAGACCTTGATGGCAGCCGTTGTCGAGACGGCCAACATGGAAACAGCGTGGAAGAACGTGAAGGCGAACCGTGGAGCCCCAGGCCCTGACGGCATTACCATCACGGAGTTCCTCGACTGGCTACGTCCTCGTTGGCCCGAAGTTCGCCAACAGCTTCTCGACGGCACTTATCGCCCCGGTCCGGTGCGGAGAAAGACCATCGACAAACCCGATGGCGGTCAGCGATTGCTCGGTATTCCAAACGTGATCGATCGATTGATTCAACAAGCCATCGTCCAAGTCCTGACACCGTTGTTCGATCCGCACTTCAGCGAATCGAGCTACGGCTTTCGGCCTCAACGCTCGGCTCATGGAGCAGCCCAGCAAGTCCAACGCACGATTCGACGTGGCTATCGCTATGCCGTCGACATGGATCTGTCGAAATTCTTCGACCGAGTGCAACATGACGTCTTAATGGCTCGTGTGGCTCGCCGTGTCAACGACAAGCAACTGCTGCGATTGATCGGTCGCTACTTGCGAGCCGGGGTAATGGTCGAAGGTGTTCTGCAACCGACCGATGTCGGAACACCGCAAGGGGGTCCCGCTTCACCGCTACTTGCCAACATCCTTCTGGATGATTTGGACAAAGAGTTGGAACGGCGGGGCCTGCACTTTGTGCGCTATGCCGATGATTTTGCGATCTTCGCCAAGTCGCAGCGTAGTGCCGAGCGGATCATGGCGTCGGTCACACGTTTCCTAACCGACAAGCTTCGCCTGGTGGTAAACCGGGAAAAGAGTCGGGTGGTGGCCAGCGAGGAATTCGAGTTCCTCGGATTCGCGTTCCCTAAATCGCGAGCCACCATTAACGTGTCAACCAAGTCCATCCAACGTTTCAAGCACCGCATTCGTGAGATCACCGGCCGTAGCCGGGGCATCTCGATGGAGCATCGCTTGTCGCTGCTGCGAAGTTACGTTCGCGGCTGGATGGGCTACTACGGCTTAGCGTCTCAATTGAAGCTGTTCGATCGTTTGGATCGTTGGCTTCGTCGTCGCATTCGGATGTGCTACTGGAAACAGTGGCGTCGCCCTCGGAAACGCCGGCGAGAACTCATCCGACTCGGCGTCCCGATCCGTCAAGCCATTCGTCATGCACGCAGTCGGAAAGGCCACTGGCACATGTCCAAGACAATTGCCAGCGGAGTCGGACTGACCAATGCGTGGCTTGCAGAGCAAGGACTTCTCAGCATGAAGACTCTCTGGAGCGAGCTTGCTCCACGACGTCGAACCGCCTAGTGCCGACCGGCATGCTACGGTGGTGTGGGGAGGGTCACCGGCAACGGTGGCCCTTACCCGATTCGCGGCGATTCCAGTGCGGCGTCGATTTTCCGAGGATCTTGCCGTGCATCCAAGACCGCATAGATCTCGACGCAATCTTCGTTCAATAGATAGTAGATTGAAAACGGAAATCGTTTGGACAATGAGCGGTAGAACCCGCGGTACTTTTCGTGAATGCCAGCGTACAGTTTAAGCGATTCGATGTCGGACGCCAAACAATCATTGAAGTAAACGCCAAGGCCGGCTCTTTGAGATTCGTAAAAGTCGGCGCCGACTTCAAGATCGCGCTCGGCTTCCGGAAGCAGCCGAATTCTCATTTGAACCGCTCTCGAAGTCGTTCCTTCGCAGCCTCCCACTCGACGAATGACGTTCGGCCCTCGCGAACCGCAGCCTGCCGTTCTGCCAAAACGTCACCATGCCAGTCCGGAGGAGCAACGTCGGATGGGCGGCGCGACAGATCTTCCCAGAGGCGTTCCATCAACAGCAGTTTTTCCGATACGGAGAGCGTCTCGATCGCTAAAGTCGATGCAGTGTTCATGAAAACATTCTATTCGGGAACGCGACAACCAGCAACTCTGTGTTGGGCGATCGGCCCTCACGGGTTGGATGATTTCGGACGGTATGCCCATTTGCCATCGATCTTCTGACGATCGAATCGATCAGCCCAATCCGACTCGCCAACCGTAATTCGTTGACTGAACCACGCAACCATGTTGTGAGCGATCCACTCGGCCGTGCGATCCTCGTCGAGTTCAACACGCGCGGCTGAAATCAAAGTGGAACCTTCTGTGTCAGCGAGCAGAGACGATGTGATCTGATCGTGTGTGAAATATGCGCTACCGGACTCGGCGGATGCGGCCTCGATGATCCGCGCGATTACAGGAAAGACGTCGGCGTGTTCCCAAGCTGCGGTCATGGCATAATCGGTAATGGAGTAGGTCGCCCAAGTCGTCGGTTCTTGCCGCGAACTAATTAATTATCCCCAGTTGCGCGGCGATAAGTACGCCAGGCGGGGACTTATCCCTGGTTGCGCGGCTACTTATCCCCCACTTCTGGTATCCGGCGGATAAGTTCTTATCGCCGACCGCGCGGCTACTTATCCCCCTCTTCGGGATTAGTACCACCCGTATCCTCCCATTTTGATATGTGTTCTGCAACGAGTGCGAAGGGAAAAGGCGTGGCAAGCAGGGCGAAAACGGGGGCAACGCCGCTGAGGATCGCGTCGGTCAAGTCCCTCATGACTAACCGTCCTGCGTCACAAGCGCAAGTTGCTGAGATGACCGATGTGATCGCGACCAAAACACGAAAACCATCACAATTCGAGACTTCGGGCACATCGACTAATGCACTCACCAGATTGCAGATGTTGCACTGGCTGTGCGGCAAACCGGGCCGCGGCATCAAGAACTCGCCGGAAAGGATCGCCCGCGATTTCTGCACTGCACAATTCATTGTTCTGTGAAATCACGATCCCCGCGACTATCTTCTCGAATAACGCCGTCTGAAAATTGCTGACGTCGGGCCGTCTCGTTGGGATGCCTGTTGCCGTTGGCGTTGAAACGCGTCGGTATTGACCCCGCGTTGGCCTCCGGCCCGATCTTGACCACGATCACTGACATGTGCGGTTTTTTCCTGGTGCTCAGCATCGCGACGCTGTTGTTGCCACTCTTGGTTGTCTAAACCTGCTCGGATGCCACCATGCATGACGTTACGCATGCTAGTACTCTCGTCTAGCCGCTTCCACAAACGGTTCGTTGGGAAAAACCTTCCGCTGGCAGTCGGTAAAATATTTCGCAGTCGTGAACCGATGCGCCACGGCGGATCAATCATCGGGATATTTCCTATCTCTTGTGGATCTTTGCTTTTCCGTACGACCAGTCCAGGCTGTACGGTCGACAAACTCGGTTATGGCACGACAGTTGCTATCCAGGATGTCAGGTTGCTTTGTGCAATGACATCGCGCCGTGAATCTTCTTCAAGGACGAAGAATGCTAGCAGGACTCTACAGCACAGCGGCTGGTTTGAACGCCGCGGAAATGGCCCACGAGGTCGTTGCGCGGAACCTTGCGCACGCCGATGTGCCGGGATTTCGGCGGCAAGAAGCTTCGATCGCGACGTTCGAGAGCGCATTATTGGAGGCCAACGCCAACGCCGGTGCCGCTTCCGGCGACTTGTCACGCTTCGGCGCAAGCGTCGACGTGGTCGCTACCGATTTTAGCCAAGGCGGTATCGAAACCACCGGACGCAGTTTGGATTTAGCCATTCTGGGCGATGGATTCTTCACGGTATCCGGCCCCAACGGCCCGCTTTACACCAAGAACGGCGTGTTTCATCTGGACGCCGCAGGACAGTTGGTAACCGCCAGCGGTATGCCGGTCGAGGGTGACGGTGGCCCAATTCAAGTGAGCGACGAAGCCAGTCCGTCCGCCATTCAGGTCACGGTCGACGGCACGGTTCGCATGGGCGGGTCGGAAATTGGGAAAATTGCGATTGTTTCATTCGAGGATGTCCAGCAACTGGTTCCCGTGGGAACCACCTTGTTCGAAGCGCCGGATGGAGTCACCGCGCAGCCGTCGGAGGCCGTGGTGCAGCAGGGCGCTCGCGAAATGTCCAACGTTGTCGCGGTGGATGAACTCGTCAACCTGATCGCCGCCATCCGGCATTACGAGGCCTCGCAGCTGCGCTCTGAAGAGCATTGCCGAGGCCGTTGAAAAGAACATAAGTCCAAACTAGGAATGACGCACTATGCTTCGAGCTCTTTATACCAGTGCCACAGGGATGAGGGCCCAGGAACTGCTCATCGACAACACGGCGAACAATCTGGCCAATGTCAATACGAACGGATTCAAGAAGAGCCAACTCGACTTCGCCGATTTGCTGTATGTGACATCGCGTCAAGCGGGTACAGAAATCGCCACAGGTCAGCCGACCCCCATCGGTTTACAGATCGGCAGCGGCGTGCGGCCGGTGGGCACTACCAAGTTGTTTACGCCAGGCGTATTCGAGCAGACCAGCGGCCCCACCGATATTGCCATCGAGGGCGATGGCTTTTTCAAAGTGACCCTGCCCAACGGAGAATTTCGTTATACCCGCGACGGAGCGTTTCATCCTGATGCCAACGGGACGCTTGTAAACGGTGACGGTTACTCGCTGGATGGTGCACCCACCATCAGTGACGGTGTGACCAACATTCAAATTGGTTCGGATGGTACTGTCTCGGGCGTTCAAGCCGGTGCGGTGACGCAGCTCGGTCAAATTCAGCTGCTCCGTTTTCGAAATCCGGCCGGGCTCAGTAGCGAAGGCGGCAATCTTTATGCCATCACACCCGCCTCAGGTGACGAAATTTCAGGCACTCCAGGAACGAATGGGCTCGGTACGTTGAGACAGAGCTTTCTCGAACGATCGAACGTCGAGGTGGTCACCGAGCTGATCAGCCTGATTACAGCGCAACGGGCTTATGAGATCAATTCGCGCGGTTCGAGCCGGCGACGAAATGCTTTCAACGACAGCTGATATCGTACGGTAGACGTCGCCAGCGGAGATTGGGAATGAAGCGAATCATGAAACGGTTGTGCGTTTTCGTCTGGATGGCGGTGGCGCTGGCAACAACAGTGTTTGCCGACCGTGCGGTCAGTCCGGTAAAGGTCGCGATGAGGACAACAGTGGATGTGCCCAGTGCTGTTGTCCACGTAGGGCAGATCGCGACCCTAACCGGCGGCCCACGGGCCGTGCGATCCCGAATCGCCGCGCTCGATATCGCGGACATGCCGTCGGCGGGTCGCAGCGTCACCGTTTCGCGAAATCAGGTCGATGTTCGGCTCAAACTGGCGGGGCTGGAAGCCGGCAGTTACGTGCTGGATGGGGCAGAAACCGTGCGGCTGCGGATGAAGAAGCAAACGTATAACGACCAGGGGGTTCTGGATGCCGTTCGATTGGCAATTTCTGAACAGCTGGACGCCCCGCCAGACGAACTTGAAATTCGACTGACTCAGCCAATCCGATTCCCCGTTCTTTCTCCGGCTGCGACCCATGATGTTCTGCTGGAACCGCACTTGCCGGAACTAATCCAACTTGGTCGCCTCCATTTGAAGATCGCGATTCATGCCAACGGCCGATTGGTGGCCTTCGTCCCGGTACTTCTGGAAGTCAGACGTCTCCAGACGGTTGCCCGGACGTTGCACACGGTGCCGCGGGATGAAATTTTCTCAAAAGACAACGTTGAACTTGTGACGTTGCCGCTTACGGATCAATTCCCTGCGAATCCACAAGAACACGTTTGGGGACAAGCAGCGCGGCGGACGCTACGTCCGGGCGAACTGGTCAACAGTCAGGACATCGCGACGGCAAAAAAGGAGAAGCCTCCCGTGCTGGTCCGTCCACGAGATACCGTCCGTATTGTGGCCCGCAGGGGAGGGCTGACCGTGATCATTTCGTCTGCCGAATCGCTGCAACAGGGTCGTCTTGGCGATCTGATCCGTGTTCGCAACTTGCAATCCAAGCGAGTCATTACCGGCCGCATTGCGAGCCGCGACGAGGTAGAAGTCTCGTTTTAAAAGGTGCCCGTTCCATGTTTCGCTATCCAATCTGTTTGCTTGTGGTTCTGGTCTTTTCCTCAACCTCGCTGGAGTGCCATGCGCAATCGCTGTGGCATCGACGCACCGAGTCGAAGGTGTTCCTGTTTCGTGATACCCAGGCCCGACAGATTGGCGATCTGGTGACCATAGTGGTCAAGGAAAATACCGACGTGGACCATAAGGACGAGCGTGCCCTGGAAAAACAGACGGAAAGCAGTGGTCAGTTCAACTATGCGGGTGCCTCAGCCGGCGATAACAGCTCGAATTCGTCATCTGCAAGTCTTGACATATCCAATCAAACGGAACGCAAGTTTGACGGCAGCTCGGAACTGACCGTGGAGCGCGAATTCTCCGACCGGATCACCGTTTCCGTGCTGGACGTGTTACCGAACGGCAACCTGGTGGTCGGCGGAAAACGTCGCCAGTTGGTGGCGGGTGAAGCACGCACCCTGATCATCTCTGGAATCGTGCGGCAGATTGACATCAACCCGGACAATACGATTCAGTCTCAATTCGTCGGAAACTTTGCCATCGACTACAAGGGCCAGGGTCCCGAGTCGGCCTTCGCCAATCAAGGGTGGTTCAATCGCGCGCTGAACGCCGTTTGGCCTTTTTGAACCGCCGCATCGTAAACCAATCCATCGAAAACCAACGCATCATAAACCAACGCATCATTAACCACCGCATCATTAACCACCGCATCGTAAACCAACGCATCATGCAAAACTCAACTCGCCCCAGGCGCTGCCCAGCTCGCACCGTACTCCCCAGCGTACCTGTGACGCGTGTGCTGCGCGCTGTCGGCCGTAGGGATCGTGTGGGCCCTGCTGTTGGTCGCCGGTCCCCGTGTCACCCACGCGGCCCACGTCAGAATCAAGGACATCACGACAGTCGAAGGAGTGCGGGTCAATACACTGATCGGGATGGGACTGGTAACCGGCTTGAACGGCACCGGTGGCACCAGTCCCGTCACTCGTGAATATGCCATGAACATGTTGCAGAGATTCGGCCTCCGCGCCGATCCCGCCATCCGACGGGCGATCCGCACTGATACGAAACAGAGGACAAACAATCTTTCTGTCGTTACCGTTACGGCTGAACTTCCGATTTTCGCTAAACCGGGTAGTCGAATCGACGTGACGGTTGCTGCGTTTGATGATGCGACCAGCCTGCAAGGTGGAATTCTAATAACGACACCGCTGGTGGGAGTCGACGACACGGTCTACGCCACCGCGTCGGGCCCCATTTCCGTTGGCGGTTTCAGCTTTAGCGGTGATGCGGCTACCGTACAACAGAACCACCCGACGACTGGCCGCGCTCCCAACGCCGGGATCGTTGAAATGGAGGTTCCCAACCACTTTGCCGAACAAGGCAATTATCGACTCTTGCTGCAGACGGCCGATTTCAAGACCGCCGGACGTGTTAGCGATGCGATCAACGCGGTGTTTCCAAACTCGGCGCTGGCCGTTGATGCGGGCACGATCCAAGTCCTGCTACCAGAATCTTTTCTTAACGACCCGGCCTGTTTCATCGGCGAGGTTGAAAACTTACAAGTGGTACCGGACGTCAAGGCGCGCGTGGTCATCAACGAGCGTACCGGAACGGTTATTGTCGGCGAGCATGTCAAGATATCGCGCGTGGCGATTACCCATGCGAACCTGTCGGTCATCACCAGCGAAACACCGACCGTTTCACAGCCCGCTCCATTTAGCGAGGGCGAAACAACGGTTGTACCGCGGACGCAGGTGGACGTCACGGAGGGAAGCCGGCCCGTCAGCGTGGTGGACGAACCCGTCACAGTGGGTGACCTGGCCCAAGCGCTCAACGCCTTGGGTGTTACGCCGCGGGATTTGAGTTCCATTTTTCAGCAACTCAAAGCGACGGGCGCACTGCACGCTGAGCTGGTATTCCAATGATGAGGGCCGAACGATGAATGCGATTTCAAGCGTTGGTGCACCGTTGGGTCCCGACGCGCCGCAGATAGACCTTGCCAGGTTGGCCGACGCCGACGAACAGCAACAGCAACAGATAGCCAAGGAATTGGAAGGCGTCTTCCTTTCCTTACTGCTAAAGGAAATGCGCCAGACTATCGACGGGGAAGGACTCTTCGGTGGGGACCAATCCGATATCTACGGAGGTCTGTTTGATCTCTTCATGGGACGCCACCTTGCCGATAACAGCAATCTTGGCGTCGGAAACCTTGTCCAACAGTACCTCGATATGGACGCCCTCCAATGACCCACGCTGAAACGCCCGCCAGCTTCTCCGAAATAGAACGGCTGGGAATGCAGTGCCTGTCGCATGTCGAACAGGAAGAGGCTCTGCTGACCGCGACTCTGAAACTGTTACGTGAGGTCCGTACCGCGCTGATCGCCCGCGACCTGGACCGAATAGGGGAGGGACTGCGGCAACAGCAACATACCGCGAAGGCTGCGAAAGAGTTGAGCGACGTACGCGGGCGGCTGCGCCATGCGATTGGATCCGTGCTGGGTGTGCCGGCCGACCAGGCAACACTAAGCGCACTGGCGTCGCGTCTTCCGGACGATCTCAAACATCAATTGCTCAACCGACGCCAGCGACTGGCGGCCATGTCCGCGGAGGTCGCCGCAATCAACTGCGGCAATGCGTTGCTGATTCGTCAATCGATGGCGATGTTGCAGCAGCTGCTGGTCTGTTTCACAGGGTCAAAACACGCCGGCGAACGATATGCAAGTGACGGACAAAGGCAACGCAGCGATCTGGGGACTACGTTTCATGCAGATTGCTGACCTACTGCGCGGCGATCGTTGCCGCGACAGCACTTCGTCAGAAGGACGGATGTTGGCGGTGCTGGTTACCATCTTCCCGACACCTCTAGATTCACTGATCCCATGTTGAATTTCACGACAGGATTGACCGGCATTCGCGCGAGTCAAGTCGCGTTGGATACCGTCGCGCAGAACATCGCCAACGCGAACACGCCAGGTTATCATCGCCAAAGCGTCAGTCTGGCTGATCGGACGCCGTTGCAGTACGGGGATTTGTTGATCGGTTCGGGCGTGGATGTGACCCGGATTCGCCAGATCCGAAATGACATTACCGAAGAGGCGATCACCCGTAACGTGTCAGACCTGTCAGACGTATCGAGCCGACTGGACGTCATGCGCCGCGTCGAGTCCTTACTCTTGCCGGCCAGCGGATCACTTTACGACCGACTACAGACGTTGATGAACGAACTTGAGCAACTTTCGACCCAGCCGGATTCCACGGCACTCCGTCAGACGGTTGTCCAGGCCGCCGTTGCGCTTGCTGATGAAGTAGGCCGCTTGGGCGAGGGTCTCAATGGCCTGCGGACAGACGTCGAGCAAGAGGTTCAGTTGGCCGTGCAGCAAGTCAATGCATTGACGGGGCAAATCGCGGAACTGAACAGGCAAATCGCGTTGGCTGAGGGCCGCGGCCTGGAACCCAATGATTTGTGGGATCGACGTGATCAATTAATGAACGAACTGGGCCTGCTGGTTGACGCCCAGCTTGATGAGCAGGGACAAGGACACTCGGTGATCCTGATTGGCCAGGGTTCGACGCTGATCGGGAGCAAACCGGTCAACCTTGTGGCGAGTCGGGACGCGGCAGGAAACATCATCGTCACACAGCCTGGATTCGACAATCCCATCCAATTCGGCGCCGGCAAACTCGCCGGCCTGATGGCGGCACATGACCAGATTCTCGGCGGCTATCTTGAGGAGCTGGACAACTTCACCACGGGCCTGGCGGCAACGTTTGACGGAGTCCATGCGACCGGCATCGGCAGTTCCGGGCCCTTTGATCTGCTGCATGGCCATCGCGGTGTGTCCGACATTACGGCTGCGCTTGCAGTTGCTGGCCTGGCGTTTCCTGTGCAGAGCGGCGAACTGACGATTGGCGTCACGGATTTGTCGACCGGACAGCGCACGCTGCACAGTGTCGCAGTCGATCCGGCATCCGACAGCCTACAGGACCTCGCCGCGTTGATTTCCTCCGTCAGTCATGTCCAGGCGGTTGTCGACAGCCAGAACGGGACCCTGACCATCCTTGGCGAGCCGGGATTCGCGTTTGATTTTACCGGCCAGCTCGAAACGGTACCCGATGCCTCGGGTATTACCGGCACGACAACCCCCATGCTTCATGGCTCGTATACCGGCACGGATAACGATCAATTCGTGTTCGAATTCATTGGGAATGGAACCATCGGGGTAACGCCGGGTCTGCAACTCGAAGTTCGGCGGTCGAATGGTGACCTGGTTGCGACGCTTGACGTCGGAGAAGATTATCAACCCGGATCAGTGTTGGCGGTCGCCGACGGCGTATCGATTTCGTTGAAATCCGGTACGGCCGCGATCGGCGATACCTTCTCGACTGCCGTGATCGCCGATCCCGATACGGCCGGCGTATTGACGGCGCTAGGGTTGAATACGCTCTTTATCGGATCGACGTCGGCGGACATCGCCGTTCAACCGTTATTGATTGACCATCCAGAAATGCTGGCCACCTCGCGCACCGGTCAGCCGGGCGAGCAGTCGATATTGCAGGCTTTGATTGCGCTGCGTAACGCGCCACTCGTGACGGGCGGCACGGCCTCTGCAGAACAGTTCGTGGCAGATCTGATTTTCACAACGGGCAGCGAAGTGGCAAATCTGACCCTGTTA
Source organism: uncultured Planctomycetales bacterium (assembly GCA_963844115.1). Classification (GTDB taxonomy): domain Bacteria; phylum Planctomycetota; class Planctomycetia; order Pirellulales; family UBA7805; genus CS4-C045. The sequence goes on from CAWJNN010000040.1 coordinate 41,732, forward strand.
CAGGCAAACCTCGAATCGCTCGCTCAACACCTCGACGCGGAACGGCAATCGATTTCAGGCGTGGATCCTAACGAAGAACTCGTTTACATGCTGCAGTTTCAACGTTCCTTTCAGGCATCCGCCCAATATATTGCCACTTTGAATGAAACCCTTGACGATCTTTTCTCGATCCTGAGGTAATGGACGCAAAATGGCCCTACGTGTCACTCCGCAACTCTTCATATCCCAAACGCTGCGCAATGCTCAATCGCATAGCGCGGCGCTCGTGCGACTACAGGAACAGATTGCCAGTGGGGTGCGCATTCATCGTCCTTCGGATGATCCAGCGGCGGTGCGTCGCTTGCTGGCTCAGCAATCGCAGGACGGCCGACTTGAGACGCAGTTGGCCAACATCCAGGATGTGCGAGGGTGCCTCAACCTGAGCGTGTCGCAGCTTCTGGAAGCCAAGTCGCTGTTGGTCAGTGCCAAGAGCATTGCGCTGGAGGGCAACCAGGAGTTTGAATCCAGAGAGCACCTGGCACTGGAAGTCGAAACGCTGATCGATCGAATGCTGGCGTTGGCGAACACCGAGAACGATGGTCGTTACGTTTTCGGTGGCACAGCAAATCAATCCCCACCGTTCCTGGTGGACAAGTCATCCGGAAGAATTACCGGAGTCCAATACACGGGGTCGGACAGTCGAAGCGACGTCGTTGTGGCGCCAATGTAACAGCGGACGTCTACTATGCCGGCTCGGAGGTGTTTCAGCCGTCGTCTGCGACACGACTCTGTTTCTCGGCAATACTGGCGCCGCCTCCGGGTCCGGTACGGATAGCGGAGTCGGCCAGGGGACGCTCTTGGTCCGACATACTGCCACGACCTACGCGGCAGGTTCTGGTGTTCAGGTGGGTACCAGTTCGCCAGCGGGTGATACCGTGATCGGCGCCGCGGGGAGTCATCTTTTGACGATCGATGACACGAGCGGCACCGGCGCGTCGGGTACCATTTCGCTGAACGGTGGTCCCGTCATTAGTTTCTCGAACACCGACACCGACTTGGAGGTCATCGGACTATCTGGTGAAGTGGTCTTCGTCGACACGACCAGCATCACCGCGGGCTTCAGCGGCGATATCGCCATGACGGCCGATGGTAGTCTTTCCACGGACGGCGGGTTGACCGGCGCTCCGATCGACTTTAGTGCGAATCAGCTTGTTATCGATAGCACGACGGGAGCCGTCACCAATGTTAACAGCAGTGGCATCTTCCGCGTCGGATCAGAACAGCTTGAATACAGTGGAACAGCGGGTGCCTTTGAGGCATTGATGGAGTTGCGTAATGATCTGCGCAACACACGGAATCTGTCACCGGATGATTGGCACGCAGCGATGTCCCGACACATCGAGGACTTGACTCGCGTACACGACCATATTCTCAATGTGGTCGGTGAACAGTCGATTGCCCTTGAGAATCTTGATGCGCTCGAAAGCCGCGCTCAAGACCTGCAACTTGCAACGAAGGTCATCATCAGCGAACTGGCATCCACGGATATTTCCGAAGCGGCAATTCGCCTGCAGGCAGAGACCAATCTTTTGGAATTTACTTTCGCGTCAAGCGTTGGCTTATTGAATACGAGCCTGCTGGACTTCATTCGTTAGCATCAACGAAACGATTGCGAAAAACGCGTAAAACAGGGACCGTGTGAAGGTGGAACCATGAGCGAAAAACAGCAACGGGGCCCCTATTTTCTGAAGCGAGAATTCATCGATCGTTATGAGTCTCTGCTTGCACTTAGCGATAATGACGACCCCAATATTCGTGAAATCACCAGGTTGACGGAATCAGCGCCGTCGCTCAAACGGCGAATCCTCGAGGCCGTCAACGCAGCCAGTAACGGCTTGACGTTTCGAGTCGATTCCACGGAACAGGCCGTCAGCCTGCTAGGAGCGCGTCGTATCAACAAGCTCGTACGACAGATTCTGATCGAAGGTGGTCACACGACACCGCTTGGTCGCGTTGGTGATGCCGGTGCCGAACGGGCGTCTCACGACGGATTCTGAGCGGTGCTCTGAAACGTGCCTCTGAAACATGCATCCTGGCTTCTCCCTACGGCAAGTCGCCAGGGTCAAGCGTCACAGTTATTTGGTGCTCGACTCCAGCTTCCGCACGATAACCGATAGTACCGGCCGCTCAATATTTGAGTAGAGCCATGGTTGGCCATAGCTTTGCAGACGCCTTCGATCGTCCGTCTTGAGGCGGGCGGCATCTGCCACTTCTTCGCCGACGGCCATCGCCTGGTCCGTTGCTCTGCTCCAGGCCGACACGGCTGGCGTCGCTGCCCATACGACAATGGTCACCTGGTAATTCGGGCGGCGCAGCATCGGAAGGATGTGCCGCAAAGCGTCGCGATAGGCGGCTGACAGATGCGGGGAGCTCGAATTGAATTTGCTGTAAAAGTCGAATGCAACCTGTCCCTTGGTGTCGGGTAGTGCATCGAGATCAAACATGCGTTCGATCTCGTTGAGATACCGCTGGAGGTCTTCCGCCTCTCGATCGATGACTCGTTGTTCATTGTCTTCCGCATCGGGGCCCGCTGAACTGCGCTCTTCTGCCTGGCCTTCTGGGTCAGGGATAACGTACAGCGGGCTTGTTTCCTGTAAATGGACTGCTCGTTCCGAGTAGTCGCCCGTCATCGATCCTGGCAGTCCAAAACTGTCCATCGCTCGTAGAAAGGACCCCGTCCCACTGTGCAGATTCGCTCCCGTCTGTTCCTCCGCGAGCGAACACAGAACAATAAAAAATGCCAGTAGGGTCGTCATCGTATCGCCAAACGAAACAAGATATGCCTTACTGGGAGGACAATCCGGCTCTTTCTGTTTACGCGCCATGGCAACTAGTCCGAACGATGATGGGTGAGGGTGATACTTAGTGTCGCGTCTCCTTCTTCGGCGCTGTGCCGCGTACCAACGCCGATTTTTCCGGGCAAAACGGACTCGCGTTCGACAAGATACTGCGCAGCTTCAGTGCTCGTGGGATGTATTCAGATGCAGAGACTTGCAAAGCGACCGTGTGCTGCAGTTTTTTCAGTTGCAGCGCCAGCATGTGCATGTTTTGTTTGCCTTGTGCCGTGACTTCTCCGTCCTGGTCGACCAATACGGCCAAGGGCATGTTGATCGCGTAGTTTTTGGCGACGTCCCGATGTTCCTCCTCTGTCAGACCACTAACTCCACTCTTGAGCGATTCGTAGGTTGGATCTGAGGAAAGCGGTGGCATCTCGGAACCACGGGCAGTCATTCGGCTGGCACGAGGACGTTCGCGTACCAAAACGGTGTCTTTTTCCATGGGACCGACGGTTTCACCGGCTATTCCGCCGGCACCGCCGCCACCGAAGAGAGATACCTGCATGCGTTCGAAGTTTTCAGGCTCGGACGTGGCAAACGTCAATAACAGGATGAAGAATGTCATCAAGAGTGTGATGACGTCGCTGTAGGTGATAAACCAGAACGGTATGTCCTCGGGAGGATCGTCGGGGGCCTTGTTTCTCATGGAGCTTCAGCCGTCTGGATCCATTCGCGGCGCGTGGCGCTCGTGAAACGTGGGAAACTCACGCGGCAGCCCGTGCTGGTTCTTCCTCAACAGGCCGTTCACGATTCGAGAGGAATGCTACCAGGCGCTCTTGAATCGTACGCGGCGTTTGGCCTTCGACGAGCGAAATCATTCCGCAGATCATGATTTCCCGCACCAGCACCTCTTCTTTGCTACGGTTTTCCAGTTTGCCCGCCAGAGGAATACAGAAGAGATTCGCGACGACAGCTCCGTACAGCGTCGTCAACAACGCCGTCGCCATACCGCCGCCAATCTTGCTTGGATCGTCAAGCGTTCTTAGCATCTGCACAAGCCCGATCAGCGTTCCGATCATCCCGAACGCTGGAGCTGCTGCACCCGTGGCCTCGAGGATTTTTTTGCCCGTTTTGTGGCGTTCCTCGACGTGGTCGATCTCCGTTTCCAGTACGGCTTGAATCTCCTCTTTCGATGTTCCTCCAATGACCATCTCCACTCCGCGACTCATGAATGGATCGTCAATTCCCGCCAACTGCTCTTCCAGGGCCAATACACCGTCGCGTCGTGCCACGGCAGCCAACTCCTTGAACTGCTCGATCACAGCAGTCGGTGCGGGAAGTTTGACGGAAAAGCACTGCTTGATTACGCCAAAGGAGCCAAGCACGCTTCGCAACGGGAAGTTGATCAAGAGAGCGGAGAACGATCCGCCAATCGTGATCATCAAAGAGGGGACGTTGAAGAACGGCCCAAGGCCACCGCCACCCATGGCGATCGATCCGACCACCAGTCCGCAGCCGAGTATCAACCCGACAATTGTCGCGATGTCCATCTGTCTGCCCCAGAATCACAATCAAGCGAATGCTGTCTGCCCTACCTCTTGTGTCGTCCAATTCGTGGGCGATCGTCGACACAAACTGCTTTACTGCTGTCGCAATGGGGCCCCAATGATTCTGTCATACACCCTAACCTACTTATTTTTCGCAGTCTCAATAATCGTGATAATCCTCAAGATCCAGGATCTGGAGGCCCGAAAACTACCCATGTTCGGTATGCCGTGAAGAGGATGGGCAGTCCTGCGGAGAGACGACATGGGGCAGTTTGCATTGGTGCGCGCGCGTTTGCTGGGTCAGGGTCTCGCCATCGCTTTGGCATGCACCCCGTTGCCCCAACTCGTAATGGCGCAACAGGGCGACTATCCCGCGCGGACCTATCTGGCGCCGCTACCTGGTGCAACACACGCTGTACCCGGTGCAACACACGCTGTGCCTCAAAGTTCAAATCGCGTGGGACTGTCCACGAGGCAACGGCAGCCCAGCGAGCTGGGACGGGAAACAGCGCGGCCTTCCGACTTCTTGCAGCGCCCTGATCGCTCCTCCGCTACAGATTACCATTACCCGCTGGGTCCCCATGACGTTGAACCGCCGGTGTCCGCGCCAACCCGACTGCTGGCGCCATCATCACCGGCATCTTCGAGACCAATACCTGTCGCGCAGATGCGGCCGGACGATGCCCGCTACGACGTCCTACCAGCTTCCCATGAAACGCCCGCGACAGACGAGCCTCCAACCAATGCGTCTCAAGCCGGCGAACCTCAAGCTGCGTCCGATTTCGGCGAATACAACCAGCCGGCTATGCCACAGCCGCCCGACTTCCGTAGCCTGATCCTGCGATTGGTTTGTGGTGTGGCCGTCGTGCTCATCGCCTGCGTCGGCAGCTTGTTGGTCGGCAAAGGTTGGCTGCAGAAGGGTACGCTCAAGACCACAAACTCAGGTCGTTTGAAGCAGTTAGACTCTGTCATGCTTCCCAATCGCAGTTGCCTGAAGTTATACGAAGTCGATCGGCAACGCGTGCTTGTCGGTCTCGACGCCACGGGTCTCAAGGCGGTCTTGCCGCTCACAACACCGTTTGCCGAGGCGCTTGGCAGCGTGGCAGAGCTGGACGACGTGCAGCCATTGCGTCAACAGCCACTGCGTCAACAGGATGCGTACGCGGAAGACCGGGCCCCACTGGGGCAAATCAACGAGGCATTAGCATGGAACCGACGACAACCGACGCAATCGGGTTCGTAGAACACGTGACCCAGAGCGGTGGGTTCGAGAACCTCGCTCAGCCGCTGCAGGTGGCCCTCTTCATGGGCGGCCTGTCGCTATTGTCCATTGCGCTTGTCTGTTTAACCGCTTTTACGAGAATCGTCATCGTCCTTTCTTTCGTGAGACGAGCGCTGACCACTCAGGAGATTCCACCCACGCCCGTGCTGCTTGGGCTGGCCATGTTCATGACGCTGTTCGTCATGGGGCCGACGATCGATGCCATCAACGCGCGCGCGATCGGCCCGTATTTTTCAAAAGAGATCAGCGGTAGCGACGCGGTGCGCGCCAGTTCCGACGAACTACACCACTTCTTGCTGCGGCACACGCGTCGCCAGGATCTCGCGCTGTTTATCCACATGTCCGCCATGGAACCACCACAAACCGCGGAAGAGACGCCCATGCGGATCTTGATTCCCTCGTTCATGATTAGTGAACTGAAAACGGCCTTCATCATGGGATTCGGATTATATATTCCCTTCTTGTTGATTGACCTTGTCGTTTCAACGGTCCTGATGTCGCTCGGGATGATGATGATGCCACCCGTGGTGATATCAACACCGTTCAAGATCCTGCTATTCGTACTGGTCGATGGCTGGCACCTAATTGCTCGAGCGCTGGCATCAAGCTTTGGCTGACGAGGCATCACCCGTTGGACGATGGCAGTGGCTCTGCACGCCACTCAATAAAACGGACTCTATGAAAGCGGACTAACACCGTCAGGTGGAAGCAATGACCGGACCACAAGTCGTGGATATTGGACGCGAGCTGTTGATGACCGTCATGCTTTGTGCGATGCCGGCAGTAGTATGCAGCCTGGTCGTGGGGCTTGCCGTGAGCCTGTTGCAGACGGTAACCAGCATTCAGGAACAAACACTCTCGTTTGTACCCCGGATCGTCGCTGTCGGAGTGGTCCTCGTCTTCACGCTGCCGTGGAGTCTGCAATTGGTGGTCAATTTTACCTATCGTATGTTTTGGCAACTGGCCGAGGCGGGACGATGACCGGTGCGCTGGCGGCGCCGTACCTTGAGGTTTGGCTGCTTGCCTTTACCTTGATCCTGGTACGTGTCACTACATTTGTCAGTGTCTTTCCGCTGTTTGGCGGCAAATCGTTGCCGAGGTTGATAAAAATCGGCTTATCAATTTCGCTTTCTCTCTTCTGGCTGTCAACGTATCCCCTATCGTCGCTCGCCGCCCTCGCATTTACGCATTCAAACATCCATTGGTTAGCGTTTGGCTTGGCGGTTGTTCGGGAGCTGATCATGGGCGCCATGCTTGGATTTGCCTTTGGATTGTTGGTGCTGCCAGCTCGTATCGCAGGTTCCTACATTGCCCAGGAACTGGGTCTCACACTTGCGTCGCTGGCCGACCCGGCCACCAACTCACAAACCAACGCGGTAGGACAGCTATTTGAGTCACTGGCCATTATTCTGTTTTTCGTATTCAACATACATCATGTCGTTCTCGGCTCGTTGCACGCCTCGCTGCAGCGCTGGCCCGTGGGTGGCGACATCGCCTGGGGTACTTTGCACTTATTCCCCGCGGCGCTAGACGAAGCGCATGAGTGGGGTTTTCTTCTGGCCGCGCCACTGGCGACGTGTTTGTTTGTAACGCTCGTCTTGCTGGTCGTGCTGATGAAAGTGGCGCCACAATTCAATCTCTTTTCTATCGGCCTGACGTTGCGCTTGGCACTCGGTCTGGTTGCCACGGTCGTGTTTTTCCCCGAGATGATGGCGATGATGGTGCAGATCCTGCAGCGCGCCGGCAACATTGGCCAGTGGTTTGGCATTTGAGTAAGAGTCATGGCGGACGATCCTGGCCAATCAAAGACCGAGGCACCAACTCCTCGTCGCCGTGAGCAGGCACGCGACAAGGGGCAAGTCGCGCGCAGTGGGGATTTGTCCAGTGGCCTTACCCTGCTTGCCGGAACGTTGATTCTTTGGGTTAGCGGAGATGCGCTTGGCGCCGAACTGTTGGAAATGTTGCGACTCGACTTGTTGCAACTGACTCCAGCCGATTGGACGTTTGATCGCATCTCGAATACGACCGCGGCGGCAATGGTCCAAATACTGCACGTCGTCGGTGTGCTGTCGGGGGCGCTGCTTGTACTGGGCGTCCTCATCGACGGAATTCAAGCTGGTTTTCGCATTACCTGGGAACCGTTGAAGCCGGACTGGAGTCGCCTTTCTCCGGTCAAAGGTTGGTCACGCATTTTTTCCATCAGCTCCGTGATAAAGGGCGCAATGGCTTTACTCAAGCTTGCCGTCGTTTGCATGGTGGCGTGGTGGATTGTTGGTGGTCAGCCAAACCGGATTGCGGTATCTGGCCACGGCTCGCTGCGCCAGGCAGTTCAGAACGCATGGGACCTCGGAATCGGCCTGGCGATCGCTATCGCTGCGGGCATGGTTCTGGTCGGTTTGCTTGATTATTTGTATCAGCGATGGAAATACGAACAGGACTTGAAGATGTCCCGACAGGAAGTGCAGGACGAACGCAAACAGGAAGAAGGCGACCCTCACGTCCGCGGACGTATCAAGCAAATGCAACGCGAACTGGCACAGAATCAAATGATTCGAGACGTGGCGAGCGCTACGGTCGTGCTGACAAATCCAACGCACTACGCAGTGGCCTTACAATACAAAGGCGGATCCATGGCTACGCCCAAAGTGATCGCCAAAGGGGCCGGTGTGTTGGCCAAGCGCATCACCAAGGTCGCTCGTGAAAACGACATTCCGGTTCTGGAACGAAAGATGTTAGCCAGAACGCTTTATGCGGCAGTGGATGTCGGCCAGGAAATCCCGGTAACCCTTTATCAAGCGATCGCGGAAATCCTGGCCTACGTCATGCGGCTTTAACCGAGCCGCGTTAGATCGTGCGGAATGTTTAGCTTCAACACGATTCGTAAAGAAGACCAACCTACGAAGAAGAACGACGTCGCAGGTGCTGACGCATCACTGGCTTACCAGGAGCCGTCGGCAGCAACTCTCCGGCCGCCTCTTTGATGCGCGCCTCCATTTCGTCGGCCAGGAGCTGGGCCAGGCGAAGTCGGAATTTCCTCAGGCGCGCCGCATGAGCTCGGAGAGTAGCACCCTGTTTCAACGCCAGGCGAACCGCGTCCCGCAGTTCCTGCCTGCCACATGGTCTCTCCAATACGGTCACGGCGCCAGCTTGCATCGCGCGAACAGCCATAGGAACGGTGGCATTTCCCGCGATCAGAATGGCCGGCAGATCGCAAGTAAGTCGGCTCAAATTGCCCAGAAATTCCAGTCCACCTACGCCCACAGTGTTTGTATCGGCGATGACGCACCCTGAACTTCCTGACGCGTAACGGCTTACCATTGCTTCTACGGAGTCAACGGGGATCGGCTCGACATCCATCGACTCAATAATCTCAAGAACGGATGCTCGATGCTCCGCGTCTTTGTCAATCACCAGCACCTGTCGCGCATCCAACATATGTGTCACCTCATTGGGCTGCAGACGCTTCGGAACGTCACATCTCGACGCTGCGTTACTTGACTATTCTGCCACACCGTAGGTAAATTGCTGCAATGGGGCGTGAATCAATCTGAGACATCAAGATGAAACTGAGACATCAAGATGAAACGTAGTGGCCAATGAAACTCATCCTTCTAGCCTCACTTCTAAGCACCGTTGTGCATTGTTTTGGGTTCGCTTCCCCAGCTGCTGGTGCCCTTTCGGTCACTGGATCGACCGGACTCGTGTGGGACGGTGGACCATCGCCGACCATGACGCTCCAAATCAAAAACAACTCGCAGATCGCAGAGGATTTGCTGACCTACCAGATTGAACTGCACACTTGTACCCGGCCTCTGGGCATCTGGTACGCTCAACTTCAACTCAGCCGCTCTGCCTGTTTCCAGCTATGTTTTCGACGGCTTGGTTCGTTGCTGGATCCATCGTTTATCCGGCCCTGTGACACGCTGATCGAGGAATTTCACGGACATCGATCTGTTTGGGCGTACCGATGGCGAAGCGGTGACTCCTTCAATCTTGGTCACGCTGGATTTTGATGATTCGGATGTTGACACCTCCTTCGGGTTTGTTTTTCGTCGAACTGATTCCATTCGATACTGACGAAACGTCGTTCTACACGACACTGTTGTCGGGCGGGCGAAACCGCTTTCGAAGACGCGGAATCCGGCGCAGCACCTTTGGTAGTTGGTAGTATTACGTTGGGTAATACCGTTGTCTGTGCCAGAACCCTCCGCAGGGGGTTTGTTCGGATTGGCTCTGGGCATTGGACTAAGCATGATGACCTCTCGTTGGCGCGACTGCCGGTGGCGAGAGGAGAGACTAGCCGTGCACTGCATTTGCCTACGACAATTTTTGACCGTCGTCTTTCCCCCTCCGTCTGTAAAAATCGAGATTCTGTCCGATATGTGGACATGCGATAACGCGATTTAGACAAAAAAAGGCAGGTTTCGGTGGACACGGTCATACAACGAGCGAGTTTCAGTCGCTGATGAAGCGGCGTCAACAACGGCAAGGAGGAGGCCGCCTGGGAATTGGTGGAAACCTACGGTCCCTACGTTCTGAGGTCCGTCCGGCGAATGCTCCATGCCGATATCCGCAGCAAGTTCGATTCGGCAGACTTTGTGCAAGCAGTTTGGGCCAGTTTTTTTTCGGGTCGCTGCGACTCTTCAGCGTCTACATAGGCCGGAGGAACTGGTCGCCTTTCTGACCACGATGGCTCGGAATAAGCTCGTCACGGAACTTCGTCGGCTGAACGAAGACCCAGAAATATAACGTTCGACGCGAATTGCAAACCCACGCGTCGGGCCCAGCGCCGGTGTCTCAGGCCGCGTCCCGTGATCCCACACCCAGCCAGTGGGCCATGGCACGGGAACGGTGGGAAGCCATCATGCGCGATCAGCCGAGCCATTATCAGGAGATTGTCAGGCTTCGCTTGCGCGGTGAAACCTACCAATCGATCGCCGAAGAGCTGCAATTGAACGAACGCACGGTGCGGCGAGTATTGGAGCGGCTGCTGCGCGAGCAAGCGGCGTAAACCCCGTTGCGGGTCGTTTTCTCGGATTCGATCGAGGACGACGACATGGTTATTGAGGCGGTGGAACAGCAGGCCGAACTTCTGCTGGCCGACGCGAAAGACCGCTGGCGGTCGGGTGAAGACGTCGATGCACCGACGTTTCTTAGCGAGCACCCGGAAATTACCGCGCAGGTCACTCGTTTTAGATGTCGCGTACGAAGATTTCTGCCAGCACGTCGACGCGACGGACGACAAAGCCGTCGAGGCGTTTCTGAACCGCTTTCCCTCCTTTCGCAATTCGCTTCGCAAGCAGATCGAAGTACACCAGTACCTCGCGACCCATGAGGATATGTTGGCCCTGGCGGCGAACGCGGACTGGCCGCAGCCGGGCGACACGATTTTTGATTTCAAGGTTCTCGAAGAGCTTGGTCGCGGTACGTTTGCGCGTGTCTATCTGTGTACCCAGTCGGGGCTGGGAGATCGCCAGGTCGTGGTCAAGGTAGGCCACGAAGGGGCCTACGAAGCCGATATGCTCGGCAAGTTTTCTCACCGCAACATCATGCCCGTGCACTCGGTCCATCGGGATGAACTTTCGGGCATGAGTGCTCTTTGCATGCCCTATCGCGGCCGCAGCACGCTGTGCGACGTCCTGGATGTGGCCTTTGCGCAAGGATCCTGCCCGAAAAAAGCCAGGCCGATTCTCGCGGCCGCCTCTCGATGGACGCGCAGTAACGAGGCCGACCCGGAAGACCGTCCATGGCAGGCTCGGCTGCAACGCATGAACTACGTTGACGCAATCCTGGAACTGGGCGTTCGTCTGGCAGAAGGACTACAGCACGCCCATGACCAAGGCATTTTGCACGGGGACTTGAAGCCTTCCAACGTGCTCGTCACGCCTGCCGGCACGGCGCTGGTCCTCGACTTCAATCTGGCGTGGCAGGAACAAACACGGACGGCAGCACCCGGCGGGACGCTGCCTTACATGGCACCCGAACAGATTCAGTCAACGATCATCGAGTTAGATGGCAACCCACCGCGCGTGGATGCGCGCGCCGATATTTTCTCGCTGGGTGCCATGTTGTACGAATTGATGTGCGGCCGGTTGCCGTTCCCGCCGGCCGGAGGATCGTTAGGTGTGCGTGCAACGGCCCTCCAGTTGCTGGAAGCCCACCACCGCGGGCCCCGTCCACTCAACCAGTTGAACCGGCAGATCGGCAACGACGTTGCCACTTGCATCGCGCGCTGTCTGAGCGCGGAACCGGCCCAGCGCCCCGCGTCTATGGCGGAACTGGCCGCGGATTTGCGCCGGTGTCTAATCCCGTCGCGCCGAGTCGGCCGTTGGCTGCAAGTGCATCAGCGCTGGGCAACAGGAACGGCCGTTCTGCTGGTGGCAGCCGCGATAGCTATCGCGGCATATTTCGTCGGACGAGATCCGTATCCCATGCGGCAATTCCAGGCGGGGGTTCATGCATTTAATCAAGCCGATTGGGCCGCCGCAGTTACCAGCTTCGACCGGGCCATCGACGCGAAACCGGATTTTGCCGAGGCATATTTCATGCGGGGGAGAAGCCGGCTGCGTCAAGAAAACTATGTCATCGCCAATCGCGATTTCGAAACAGCCAATCGACTGCAGCCGTCTGGTCGGTATGCCGCGGGACACGCGATGTGCCTGATACGCCTGCAATACTATAAAGCAGGCCGCGATGCTCTATCAGGAGGCTCTTGATGACAGGTATACCGATGTCAGCGTCTACAATAACCTGGCCTATTGCAAAGTGTATGATAGGGGACCAGCGGCATGTTCGTGAGCTACTTGACGAGGGTATCGCGCAGGACCCCGCCCCGTACCAGTTATACCTGAACCGCGCGCTGCTTGAACTAACGCAGGCTCAACAACAACAAGATGAGCTGCCGGAATCGGCATGCGACGATATTGATCGCGCAATAGAGCGGTCGCCGCCAAACGGCGAACTCCATTACATAGCCGCCCACATTCACGCGTTACGGTCAGCATCACGACCCGCTTCATACTGCCCCTGCCTTGGACCACCTCGCCAAAGCCTGCCGGCGCGGTGTCCGGGCCTCGAAGCAATCCATCTTGCAGGATCCGGACTTTGCTTCCTTGCGCGAACACCCGCGTTTTATCGCCTTGCTCGACGGTAAGGTTGCGTCAGCCCCGGACCATTTTCCGGACCGGATTCTGGATCCACTGCCGAAGATTCGCTAGCGGCGACGGTTCGTTTGTCACGATTACACGGCAGATACGGCCGGCCCGTTACTTCTTTTCTCTTTTTTTGCGGTTAAGACCTCGCGGTGGCCCCATCGGCTGATCCTTCAACTAGGGTGGAATCATCACCTCTCCCCAGCGATGTCCACATCGTGAGGCCAATCGCGATTAGGTGAACGGAGGGACCCGGAAACTGTCACGCATCGCGTGACGGGCCCCATATATCCGTTTAATCCGCGGGCGCTTTTGTCCCCTCTTGCGCCCCCAAGCACGAAATTCGTGGGAGATTTCTGATGTCGTTTTCTGCGCTGAACGTACGCAACAAGGGCGCGCATCGGCGCGGTCGTTGCCGCTTGGAGACTCTGGAACCCCGGAATATGCTGTCCGGCACGCCGCCGACCGTTGCCGACGTCAACGTGGGCAGCACGGCGTGGACCAGCGACTTTATCGATTACCTGGAAGCGAACAGTCTGGGCACTGACGGGTATTCGATCCCGGTCGGCAGCAGTAGTCAGCTGGACCCATTGCCGTGGCACAATCTTGATCAGATCCGGATTACGTTCAGCGAGGACGTGAACGTTCAGCAGTCGGACATGGCGCTCAGCGGCATCAACACGACCGCCTATGAGTTTGCTGACTTCGATTACGATTCCGCGACGTTCACCGCGACGTGGACGCTTGCCGGCAACATCGCGGGGGACGGATTGTTGATCGACCTCTCCGGCGACGGCCTCGATCCCGTCACGGACCTCGATAGCAACATTCTCGACGGTGAATGGACGACCAGTTCCAGTACCTATGGTTCCGGGAACGGCACGGCAGGCGGCGATTTTGAGTTTCGCTTGGATGTTCTGCCGGGCGACGCGAGCCAATCCGGCTATGTCTCCGCAGCCGATTTCTCCACGGTCTGGTTTTTACGCGGAAGCGACACGCGAGGATGCCAATTACAATCCGATCTACGATCTAGACGGCTCGGGCGATATCGGCACAGACGATTACATGTTCGTATTGGGCGAGCTCGGCGAGTCCCTGCCGAGCGGCAACCCGGCAGGCACGACCAACGACGCACCGACGACACAGGGTTTCACGGCGGTCGACGTCGACGAGGATGCGGCGGACGAGGTCCTATCGCTGTTCGATGCCTTCGATGACGTGGAAGATGCCGATGACGATCTGACTTATCAGATCCTCAGCAACAGCAATGCGACGCTATTCGCCGGCACGGCCATCGATCAGGCGCTAGGTGAACTAACGCTTGACTTTGCCGACAACGCCTACGGTCAGGCCGACCTGGTCATTCGCGCGACAGACACCGGCGGTCTGTTCGTCGACACGACGCTCAGCGTCAACGTGAATTCGGTGAATGACGCCCCGGTCATCACTAATTTTTTCGGCGACCCGGGACCCAGCAATATCTGGATCTTTAGCGGCCTGGTGACGGATGTGGACGACGATCCGGAGGGCTGGATCGTCGACTTCTTTGGCGCGATGGATGGCGAACAGGCGACGGTCGAGGCGGACGGAACGTTTGAACTGGTCATTCAGTTGGACTACGAAACTTTTGGTAATGCGTGGGTACAGACGGAAGATCCTCACGGTGCCGAGTCAAACCAGCCGACGTTCTTCGTCGGCGTGACGTAAAACTTGTCACGCTGCTTAGAACTGGCGAATGAATAACTGTCGTATTGGTAGGACGGGGCACTCCTGCCCGTCTGCTCATGACGGGCAAGAGTGCCCCGTCCTACAATTATTTTTCGACAGTAATTGATTGGTCGGTCCTTAGGGTCGTGTGTCCTTGCGGTTACCCAGTTGGGCGTGAACCAGCGGGTCGACCGTATAGCTTACGTTACGGACCGAACCGTCGCAAAAGACGAAACCGCATCCAGTCACGTGCGCACTGCCGAAACGGATCGGATTCGTTGTACCCGACTTGTCCCGAACAGGCGGATACTGGCTGTTGGCAAACCGGAACAGGTCGGCGCAATATCCGTTGTACATGCTTTCGTTGTCGCCTGGAGCGACTCCGTCGAAGTAGTGATCCGGATTTAGGTACTTTTCGCCAACTAAATACGTCTGGCTATCGCCGTCAACGATATCCTTTGCGCGGACGCGGCTTCGCAAGTACGATACTCCATTAGCCTGGGACATGTCCGCCCATCCGAACGTCGGTTGGTCGCCCTCGTCCAGCGAAACGGGACCTTCGAAAAACAGTAGAAGCTCGTCCCCTGCGTTAATGGCGTAATCGCTACGGGCTACCTGCAAGACCAGGTCGGTCTCGCGGGGTTGTCGGAGGTGGGACGGGAAAGGGGGACCGACCGTCGGCCACACAGCGGTCGCACGCCGGGTGGGGCAGCCGAATACAGCCAGCGGCGTTTGCAGTCGCTGGGCACTTGCCGCCCGCCGATCCGCCGGACTGCCGGACAATACCAGGTCGCGCAAGGCATCGTGTTCAAGATACGGCAATAGATTGTAAATCCAGCCACCCGGCTGTTTGGGACCGAATCCGCGTCCTGGAACTCCTACCCAGGCATGGCCCCAGCCGCCTGTCGGAAACCAACCATATGTCTCCAAATGCGTTCGACTAGCTATACCGATCTGCCGCAGATGATTGTGACAATGAACGCGACGTGCTGCCTCGCGGACGCCTTGCAGCGCGGGGAGCAATAACGCTAACAAAACGCCCATGATCGTGATGACAAGCAATAGCTCGATCAGCGTGAAACCGCGTCGTACGTCCCGAAGGCCTACCAGCAAAATACGTCGCGGCGTGGGCCAATGCCCATTCCGGACAGAATTGCGGCACTTCGTGAACGTAGGCATTTTCATCCTTGTCATTGCCCCGGAGGTTCGCCGCTGCGAAGCGCTGAGCACACCACCTGCAGGCGTAAGTTTAACACGTCGAGAACCGGAAAACCAAGCAGGAAATTCCGACACCGACGCATCGCACGAACTTTGGGGTAACGTGCGCCGTGCGGACTTTCCAGACGTGACGGGACACTAAGAGTCCGACGAGTAGCGTTTCCGCTCAAAATTTCCACGGATGCGGTTGGAATTTAGCAAGCGATCATTCGAGTATTCCCGCCCCGGTCAACATGCGTACCAGTTCGGCGACAGAGCTCGCCTGCATCGTGGAATAGACTTCTCTCCGACGGCTTTCAACGGTGCGCACGCTGACATCCAGTGCTCGAGCAATTGCCTTATTGGTTTTTCCCGCGACGATCATGTCCATCACTTTGTATTGCGAGGGCGTGAAGGCCGCAATGCGGTTGTGGACTTCCCGTCGGTGATTTCGGGTTGCCCGCTGTCGATCATCAAGAGCCACTGCCTTCCTGATGCCATCCCATAACTCGTCGTCTCGGTACGGTTTTTCGAGTACCGTTAAGGCCCCGTTCTGCATCGCGCGAACGGTTGTCGAGGTTCGCGCAAACGCAGTGATGACGATAACGGGCAAGGAGACATCGTCCGCCTTGAGTTTCTCTTGCAATTCCACACCGCTCATGCCAGCCAGCCGGACGTCGGTAACGACGCAGCCAGCCTGATTCATATCACGCTCGTCCAAGAATTGCTCCGCGGACGCATACCCTCTGGCGGGCATTCCCATGGATTGAACAAGCGCACAAACAGACATCCTTGCGTGCTCGTCGTCATCGATGACGAAAACCGTAGGGCTCTCCGGCATCATCGATTCCTCCGGTTTCCCATAGATAGTCCCATAGATAGGGTGAACCAAATCCTGCTGCGCCATGACCCTGCTAGCGACTGGCCGAAACGGTCCTGCCACGCTGATTAGCAACTACGCTGCTGGCCGCGACGTCGGCGTATTGTAATCGAGGGCGTGGAGATACTTAACACGAACTTGACCGCAGGCGAAGCCCAGGCCCGGCCCTGCCCGACAACGAGGATTCGACGCTCTACCGATGGTGGCCCAATCCTGACCTCGCAACGGCACACGTTGCCTCGACGGGTTGCTAGCAGTCCATTCACGAACCCGGCCGACGGCCAGGCATCGTCTGCTAGGGCGGCACCGCATGGGCCAGATCGTGCCACCATCTCCTGCCGGCAATTCATTAAATAGAACCGATATTCGCCGCAGTTTCCCAAAACGTGAAAATGCGAAGTCTGAAGCGATGCTGATCCACGGCAAAAGCGGTGAAGCATCAACCATGCTTTGTGTGAATCTATTCTTGTATGTATTTGGTCGGCTGGTCAAAATACTTCACACCGATCGCGGGCGCAATGACGGAGGATAACGCGTAGACGCTCTTAAAACCGACAGGACCCGGCGCACGATCTAGATGCTGGTCAACCGATCAAGAGGGCAACGCCGTCGAGATTAGCTTGCGAACCAGCTGCCGGCGATCGGAGAAATTGACTCACAGCGGTTTGCTTCCACCTACGGGGACCACGTGATCACATCATCCGGCCAGTCGAAGCGTCTGTTAATCGTGGATGACGACCCGGCCGAACGACATCGCGTCTCCGCGATCCTCGCCAAGGAAGGGTTTGACGTCTGTTCGTGCGAGAATTCGCAGGAGGCTATCGGCAAACGCCAGGAGCGCCAGTTTGACATCGCGATTGTCGATTTGGGCGTGGGCACGGACGACGGGATCCGCCTGATTGAAAAACTCACCCGCGTCCATCCCGCGATCCGTTGCATCGCCCACTCGGCGTTCCGTTCGTTCGATTCCGCGAAAGATGCCGTGAATGCCGGCGCGTTCGCTTTCGTCGAAAAAGTCGGCAATCCCGGCGAGTTGGTGCGGCAGGTATACCGGGCCGCCCAAGATCCAATGGACGATGCGCTGCTGCAGGGGGAGCAGCGATACCGTGCGGTCGTGGAAGCTTCTCAGATCGAGCTGCGGATCCGAAACCGAGCGATCGATGCGGCGAAATGCGGCATTGTCATCACCGACGCAACCAAGCCGGACCATCCGATTGTCTACTGCAATTCTGCTTTTGAGAGTCTAACGGGATACTCGAAAGCCGAGACGTTGGGACGCAACTGTCGGTTTCTCCAGGCTGGCGATCAAAACCAGCCGGGAGTTCAAGAATTGCGAGCTGCAGTGGCTGAGGAGCGCGACGGCACCACGATCTTGCGCAACTATCGCAAAAACGGTCCAATGTTTTGGAATAAGGTGAGCATTTCGCCGGTGCACGACGACGCGGGACGCGTGACTCACTTTGTCGGCTTCCAGAATGATGTTACCGATCGCGTTGAATCCGAGAGAAATCTGCGTGATAGCGAACACAAGTTCCGTACTATCTTCGAACAAGCAGCCGTCGGTGTGGGGCTGGTAGAAGCGAAAACCGGTCGACTGGAAAAGGTTAACGGAAAGTACGCCGATTTGGTCGGCTATTCGCAGGACGAATTGATGCAAATGACCTTCATGGACATTACGCATCCTGAAGATCTCGATGATGACTGGAACAACATTCGGCAACTGCAGGCTGGAAAAATTCCTGACTTTACCATGGAGAAACGGTTGATTCGTAAGGATGGCACACCGGTTTGGATCAACCTGACCGTCGCGCCGTTCTGGCGGTCAGGACGGGAAGCTGTTCATCTCGTCGCGATCGTCGAGGACATCTCTGCTCGGAAAAGTGCCGAAAGTCAACTTCTTGCTCGCAGTCGCCAGCAGGCCGCCCTTGCAACTCTGGGACTCACTGCTTTGCAACGGTCCGAGATCAATGAGTTGTTTGATGAAGCGGTTGTAGTGCTGGCCGTAACGCTAAACGCTGATTTCACAATAGTATTGCAGCTATCAGAATCGGGCGACGCTTTGCAACTACTGGCGGGTGTCGGCTGGACCGAGGGACTGATTGGGTCCGGCACCGTTCCGGCAGACGTGAACTCGCAGGCCGGTTACACGCTGGCTCAGAATCAATCGGTCATCGTCGCGAATCTGGCCAGCGAGGCCAGATTCACCGGGGCACCTCTGTTGCTCGATCACGGCGTCGTCAGTGGAGTAAGCGTGGTGATCCATGGTCCGGACAGGCCATTCGGGGTGCTCGGTGTCCACACAAACCATGAACGGATCTTTTCGCAACATGAAGTCAATTTCGTGCAGTCGGTCGCCAACGTATTGACCAACGCGATCCAGCGGAGCAAAACCGAAGGAAAACTGAGAGCAAGCGAGCAGTCGCTGACCGATGCCCAGGAGATCGCCAACATCGGGAGTTGGCAATACGATTGGAAAACCGGCGAGATAACCGGCTCGACGGTATTTTACCGTATTCTTGGGATTACTAGTGAAAAGCTTGGGATTATTAGTGAAAAGATAGTCCACGGGTTTGAATCCCTTCTCGATCAGTTGACTCATCCTGACGATCGCGAACTGGTGCGTTCTGCGCATCAGGAAGCTCTCGCATCTGGAGTTGCGCGTCCACTGGAATTCCGGATCCAGCGACCGCCGAAGTTGGAAACACGGTACGTGCACGCCGAGGCCGAATTCGTGACCGACGAAAACGGTGTGCCGAAGCACCTCGTCGGAACGCTGCAGGATATTACGGAAAATGTAATGGCCCAGGAAAAGCACCGCGAACTTCAGCGTTCGCTCACGCACGTATCGCGACTTTCCACGATGGGTGAAATGGTGGCCGGAATCGCGCACGAGATCAACCAGCCGCTGTCGGCAATCTCCAACTTCGCTTCCGCCTGCAGCAAAACACTCGAGACGCTCGATTACGAATCCGACGTGCCCATCGAGCAATGGCTGCGGCAGATCGGCGATCAGGCGGTGCGCTGTGGAGACATCATTCGAGGGCTGCGCAGTTTCGTAGTAAAAAGTGATGGCCTGTGGAACTGGGTTGATCTTAACAAGGTGATTCGTGATTCGATGGCGCTCGTGGATAGCGGCATTCGCCAGAACTCGGTCGTGATCGACTGCCGCTTGCCCGGCCACGGTCCGAAAGTATACGCGAGCGAAGTCGAGCTTCAGCAAGTCCTGGTCAACCTTTTGCGGAACGCTTGCGACGCGACACGTGACCAGGTCGCCGCGGTGATTCGCATCCGTATGAACATCGAAGACGGCCGCGTTCGCCTTTCCGTTCAGGACAACGGGCCGGGAATCGAAGATCACCAGCGAGAAAAACTCTTTGATCCGTTTTTCACGACCAGGCCCGACGGCATGGGCATGGGGCTTGCGATCAGCAAATCGATCGTTGACGCTCATAATGGCAGGCTGTGGCTGGAACCTACCACGGCGGCGGGTGCGACATTCCATATCGAGCTGCCTTTGGCAGTCGCTGAGGAGATCGTCGAACAAAATGTCGGCTGAATCACGTGTATTTGTCGTTGACGACGATGTCGCCTCGGCGGCATCGATGAGTGCACTCATGAAGTCCGAGGGTCTCAAAACCGAAACCTACGACTCGGCCGAGGCGTTTTTGGACGCGTACGATGGTCGCCCGAACGCTTGCCTGGTAGTGGATGTTCGCCTGCCGTGCATGAATGGCCTTGAATTGCAGCAGGCGCTGAACGAAAGAGGTCACAAGATCTCCATCGTTATGATCAGCGGTCATGCGGACCGAGAGGTGAGCGACAGGGCACTGGAAAACGGAGCGGTCGCTTTTCTTGAAAAACCGTTCCCCGCAAATGACTTGTGCAAATCCGTCCGCGCCGCGCTGTCGCGGAATTGAGACCGCTTGGCTGGATGCGTGGCCGTCACGCGTCGGATACGGCGGCACGTCGCGTTCGGCTGTTGGACCAGAGCCGCTGCCAGAGCTGATTCAGCGGGACCAAAGATTTGGACCAAAGCTATTGCGGCTAGCTGCAACCGATTGCGGCAATTCGGGTGACTATAGCCCTGGCCGGAGGTCGAATTGTTCACTAGAAGATTGTCAGGCGAAGATTTTCACCGGCAAGAATTCCAACGGCTCTTGGGTGTTGCCAACCATGGATGGTACTTGGTCAGGGGCAGGAAGTATCTGACAAACCCCCAAGAGCCGTTTCATTTTCGTCAGCGCAATAAAAAAGGGTCGCTAACGGGGCAGTGCTAGCGACCCAGAAGTATCGCCAGAGGGGCAGGTTCCAGCGACACCAATTTGTCTGCAGGTTTATCGACCTTGCGCCGGGAAAACCTTCGGTAGATTTCTAACAATACGCGATTTTTGGCACCTTATCGCAGATTTCACTCGACGCCACCAGTCGTAATCGATGTTGGCAGTCTCATGCTATCGCTATGTAGCAAATATCCGGTATGTAGTGAACCGCGGGTATTTGGCGACGGTTGGACATGTAGTGGCTTTTGGCTGCTTTCTAGTCGCGGCAAGTTCCTGACTCGGCGAGCCTAACCTTCTGATTTGGCAAGCCATCGTACATTTAGACTTCCGAAGTTTGATAACAAACTTCGGAAGTCTTGCGGTTGTGACCAAACTGTACCACTACCAACCGCCGCACTGATCGGCGGCACTGTACCGCCGCACTGATTGGCGGCACTGTACCGTCGCGCGGATCCGCGGCACTGATCAGTCACACTTTCTTATTCCAATGCGTGCTGGTTCCAATCAACAGGCAACGATAGCTCATGAAAAGATAGGATGGCGGCCCGTCCAAGGATGCTCTCTCGGCACAATCCATCTGATCCGCACAACGCTCGGAAGGGATCCGCACAACCCCCCGAATGCTGTTGTGGATCTTCAACAATTGCGGCGCTGACGCGACACGGCGTGCTATAGTTTTTCGATTCTCAATCGCACTGGGCGTACTAGGCGCGGTTTGAAAATTCCGGTCGGCACGGGGCAAAACAGCGTTGTCGGTCGGAAAAACTATTTTGGGGCAGAGAAATGTCGGATTCTACCGTTTCGTCGCGGTCCATATCGTCGGCTTCGTCTCCGTTAGAAGAACTACCGGAGTTAAGGCCGTTTCCAGCGGTTGCATCTCGATTGATGGCAGCCTGTCGCGATCCGTCGAGCGATTCCAAAGCGCTGGCGCAAATCATTCAATGCGATGCGACCATCGCGCTCCGTCTGCTTCAGGTCGCCAATAGCTCTCTCTATGGATTCTCGAGGGAGATCGACTCAGTCGAACACGCGGTCGTGATACTTGGCTTCCGGGCGGTCAAGGATCTGGCGTTATCGACGGCTGCGGCGGAAGTCTTCAGCCAGGGTGCCGGAGCCGCACAGCAGCGTCAAGAGTTGTGGCAGCATTCCCTTGGATGCGCAACCGTGGCGCGACTTTTAAGTACTGGTATGGCGGACACCAATTATGAGGCAGGGTTTCTCGCAGGCATCGTCCACGACATTGGCAAGCTTACCCTGTTCGACTGGAAGCCTGACGAATACGAAGCGCTGGACCGGGAATCGGACGTAGAGCGCCGAATGCAGTTGGAATGCGACACCTTCGGTACTACCCATACCGAGATTGGTGCTCGATACGGTGACGAGTGGGGCTTGCCACCGGATATCGTTGATGCCATTTGCTACCACCATTCTCCAAGCCGCTGCGAGAATGAACCGCTCGTCGGTATTACCTTCCTGGCCAACGTGCTCGCCAAGGCCTGGGGGATAGGTGTTGCGCGGGATGTGCCCGCTGACATCTCTGATCTGATTGCGCTGAGTGGTTTGCCGATTGACGAAGCGTTTTTGACGCCCTTGGAGAAGGAGGCACATGCCGAATTCGAGCGACTAAAGAGGGCGTTTGCGACATGAACAATGTGCACAGGGTCCCTGATCGAAACTTTGAACGCCTCTTGAGGGTGTGCGTGTATGTCGTGTCCATCCTCGTATTCGGAACGTGTGGCTACATCATCATCGAAGAATGGTCGGTGCTGGACAGTTTGTTCATGACCGTGATCACGGTTTCAACCGTCGGTTACGGTGTCTCCGACAGCATATCGGACACAGGGCGCTGCTTTACGTCCTTGCTGATCGTGATGTGCATTATCGGCATGACCTATTGGACAGCGACCCTTACCAGTTTTATCGTCGAAGACAACCTCGGCGGACGCTTTTTACTCAGGAAGACATTAAAAATGATCTCGAAACTTCAAGAACACACGATCGTCTGTGGATCAGGACGAATGGCGCACGCCATCGTCGAAAGACTTGTTCGACAGCGCGTGCCGGTTGTCGTCCTCGACGACAATCAGTCACAGCTGGCCGACCTGGGCCGCCGATTTCGAAACTTGCTCACCGTGGAAGGCTGCCCGACGAATGAGCTGAGCCTCGCGGAAGCAAACGTTCTGAATGCAAGTCACGTTGTCGCCGCAACCGACTCCGAAGTTGACAATCTTCTGATTGTCATAACCTGCAAGGACATGGGGCGCGATATCGATGTCTCGGCGCAATGCGAGGATCCCAGTATCGCAAGCCGGATGCGCAAGGCAGGCGCCGACGACGTGGTGTCACCGTTCCAACTGAGCGGTGACCGAATTTCCGAACGAATTCTAGCCGCCAAGGCTTAATATAATTCAGCTTAAAAAAATATCAGGAGTCTAGTGAAATCATGATTGATCCCCAAAAAGTCCTTACCTCCGCGCAACTGCCGAGCCTGCCGGCGGCGGCGGTCAAACTGTTGGAGCTGTCTCGGGAGCGAAAAGTCGAGATCGGTAAGGTCGTTGAAGTGATCAAGTCGGACCCGGCGTTGACCGTTCGCGTCCTCAAGGCAACGAATTCGTCATTTTTCGGTTTTCGATCCGAAATTACCTCGATCGACCGTGGAGTACCTCTGCTGGGAACTGACGTTGCGGTGTCCCTGGCGCTCGGCTTCTCGCTGATCCAAGAATCAGTTGGGGCGGGACCTTTGTCCGAACACTATCGGTCGTACTGGATGCAATCCATCGTGCACGCGGCCGCTGCCGAAGTGCTTAGTGAAATTACAAGCACCGGCTGTCCTAGTGAAAGCTTTCAAACCGGGCTGCTGCTGGACATCGGCCAGCTGGCCATGTTGGCAACGATCGGTAAGGAATACCTCCCGGTTCGCGACAAGGCGCACGACGAACAACAGGAATTGTTCGAGGTGGAGAATAGCGAATTCGGTTTCGACCATTGCGAGATCGGTTTTCGGCTGGCCAGCAAATGGGGCCTTCCCGAGTCGCTGCAAACCTACATCAGGCACCACCACGCAACCAATACAGAACTTGCCGAGTTTGAAAACAAGCCCGAATTCGAACTGCTCAAGGTCGTTTCCGTCGCTGCCGCGGTTGGCGAGTATTTCTGTTGTGCTGACAAAGGACGGGCTCTGGGGCAGATGCGGATCTTGACTGGAGATTACTTCGAGTTCGAGGAAGTCGATCTGGATGCGTACCTGGTCGAAGTCGGCGTGCGAATCGAATCATCGGGTCAGATGTTCAATATAGCGACAAGCTCCTTGCCGGCACTGAAAAATTGATGGCCGAAGCCAATACGCAGTTGAGTGAAATGGCCTTGCGGGCGCAGATGGAAAGCGCGTATGCGGCGGAACGTCAGAAGGTGGTTGAGCAAGAGCGGGAGGTGCTGAATTTCGAGAACCAGCAACTGCAGCAGCAGGTGTTCCACGATCCGCTGACGAAGCTGTACAACCGCCAGTTCCTCAAAGAGGCGCTGGGTCGCGAAATACTTCGCTGTCAACGTGTGGGAGCCCCCGTCGCGGTGCTGTTCATCGACGTCGATCACTTCAAAGCCTTCAACGATACTTATGGGCACCTATTTGGCGATTATGTTCTCCAGCAAACCGCGGCGCTTCTCGAACGAACAATCCGAGATTGTGACACCGCCTCCCGTTTCGGCGGCGAGGAATTCGTCATCCTGATGCAACAACCCACCAGGGAGGGATTGGCCAATATGGCCGAACGCGTTCGGGCAGCGATCGAAGCGGAAGTCACCCTGATCGAAGGGATAGAGGTATCGGTGACAGCAAGTATCGGAGGCGCTTTGGGCGTGCCCGATGCGAAAGACGATAAATTCGCTGAGGTAATCCTGGCCGCGGCCGACGAGGCGATGTACGAGGCCAAAGGAAATGGTCGCAATGATTGGCGCGTCCGTGAGTTGCCCTCAACAGGGTCGACGGGCGCCACAAAGAATACGCCAACGAAAACGGCAGCGCCATCTGTGGTGACGCCAAGTGTGTCAGCGACATGACCTTGCGGTTGAGCACGCTACGATAACGAGAGCTTATTCGGCTAGTGCGTCTTCAAAGCTTGATTTGGGGTTCACTGGCTCAGCCTTGAAGTCGCACTAGCCGCTTTCCCCGCTAGCTGAAGGATAAGTTTTCGTAAAGCCGCCATGTGTCGCGGTCGATATAAGCGACATGAGCGTTATACCTTCCCAATTCGGCATCCTTTCAAAGTTGCTCGATGCTTCAGCTCTGCGGCACCGCGCGGTCAGCCAGAATCTGGCAAACGTCAACACGCCGGGCTATCGTCGATTGGAAGTGTCGTTTGAAGAAGAGCTGGCCAGTCAAATGTCTGGCAGCAGCGCGGTTGATGTTAGTCGGCTAAACCCGGAAATGATTGAATCAGCGGGCTTGCCGGTGAGGGCGGACGGTAACAACGTCGATATCGATGTGGAGATGGGGCAGATGAACAAAAACGCACTCCTCTACCAGACATACACCCAGGTGCTGGCGAGCAAAATAGGCACGATGCGGAGTGCAATCACTGGGCGGTAGCGATAAATCGAGGCTTTGACACGGTTCAACGCTTGGACGTGGTTCAACGCTTGGACGCGGTTCAACGCTTTGACGCGGTTCAACGCTTTGACGCGGTTCAACGGGGCAGGACCGGTACTGGCATGATGGCTGTGGGCGGCCGTCGGCAATGTTGGTTTCGATACTCTGTGAGAATCCTCTGATTCTCCCCCGCGGCCGCGTCCTGATCAGATACGGGGCAGGCATTCATGAGCTTTGGCGGAATTTTCTCGGCTACAGATATCAGCGCATCGGGCCTTGCAGCCGAACGGCTGCGGATGGAGGTGGTGGCAAACAATATTGCCAACGCCCATTCCACGCGATCAGCTTCTGGCGGTCCCTTTCGCAGGCAGGATGTGGTCTTTGCCTCCGCCCTCGACGATGCGCAATCGTCCGATGGCCCCAACGGTCATTCGCTATCCGGCGTCCGTGTCGCAAGCGTCCAGGAAGATCTTTCCGAACTGCCGCGCGTCTATCGGCCTGGGCATCCGGATGCCGACAAGGACGGGTTTGTCACCATGCCGAACGTAAAGCCGGCCAACGAAATGGTGGACTTGATTACGGCAAGTCGAGCCTACGAGGCGAATCTACGCACGCTGCGGACATTCCGCGAGATGACCGAACAGGCATTGAACGTGTTACGAGGTAGCTAGACGATGTCCGCCATCCAATCTATCGGCGGTGTTCCCGGCAGTTCCGGTCAGATTACCACAAACAGGTCCGCGCCAACGAAGACGGGCAGCGTTCCATTTGTCCAGACGATTTCCGAATTGTTGGGTGAAGCCAACGCGAACCAGGTAAGTGCGGACCAGTCCATCAACGATCTAGTGACAGGCCGCACCGATAACGCACACGATGTTGTCCTTTCACTTGCAAAAGCCGACCTTTCATTTCGCATGGTTTTGGAAATACGGAACCGACTGATCGAAGCGTATCAAGAAGTTTTGCGAATGCAGATATAAAGTCTCACAATAAAGTCACACAATGAATACACTCAAGAACACCGCCGACCAACTGCTGGGCCTCTGGCACCAGGCGAATCAGCCAGCACGTATTCTGTTCGTCGTTACCGGCGCCGCATGCATCGGGTTGCTGGTAGCCGTCGGAATTTGGTCGTCGCGTCCCGAGTTTGCAGCATTCGCCACCGACCTTGATCCTTCCGAAGCAGCCGAAATCGTCAGTAAGTTGAATGCCGAAGGCATCAAAACCAAGATGAACTTTTCCGGATCCAGCGTGCTGGTACCGAAACAGCAGTGGAGTCAAGCTCGGCTTGTTGCCGGTGACCGTCTTGGATCCAGCTTCACGGATTCGAGTGAGATGGACAATTCGTTCCTCGCCGACCCAAGTATGAACCACTTTCGAATCCTACGGCGGCGGGAAGACGCGTTGGCTCGATCCATCATGCGTATGGACTCTGTTTCCAACGCGACCGTCCATATCGCTCGTCCTGAGCCGACTCCGTTTATCAAAGAGCAGTCACCGACAACCGCAAGCGTGGTGCTCGAATTGCGCACCGGAGCCGTTGTGACGCAGGAACAGTCCGCAGCCGTTGTGGCCATGGTCGCCGGTAGTATCGAGGGTTTATTGCCTGACAACGTCACGGTCATGGATAGTCGAGGTCGGATTCTCTCCGGCAAATACCTGTCCGCCAACTCGGACATTGCCAGTCAGTTTGAGTTTCGTCGCAAACTGGAAGCCGATTTGGCGACCAAGTCACAGGCGATGCTATCCGAGATGCTTGGGACGGGCCAGGCGATCGTGCGGGTTACCGCCGACATCGATTTCACACGCAAGGAACGGATGGAAACGTTTTATGATCCCGATGGAAAGGTGAAGACGTCGGAGCGAATAACCAGTAAGTCAAAATCCGGGGGTGATACAACCGGCGCCGGCGCGGCTGGGACAGCGGCGAATTTGGCGGGGCGGGGCGGCGCACGTCAAGCCGTGCCGATCTCTGAGAAGGAAGAAGAAAACGACACAGAATACGAGAATGCGAAGACGGTGAATACCGTTACGGAGGCCGGTGGAACCATCAAGCGCCTAACGATTGCCGCGATGGTCGATCTGTCGGGAGATACCGAGCAGCAGGGAAAGGCCAACGTAGTCACCCAAGAACAAGTCGAAGGCTTAATCAAGCAGGCTGTCGGGTTTGACACACAGCGGGGTGATAGTATCGAAGTTGTCAGCACGTCGTTTGCCGCTTCGGGACCAGCGGACGGCGAGGATCCCTATGAGGCTGAAAAGTGGAACAATTATACGGCGCTCGCGAGGAACAGTTCGCTGGGTCTTGCTGCTGTCGTGGCCCTTATCTTGGGATTGCTGATTTTGAAAAAGTTGCGTCCCATCTCGCTGCCGCGAGGCGACCGCGAAGCGACCATCAGCATCGACCGAACCCGCGTTCTTACCGCGTTGTCCGCGCAGGCGCGCGACAATCCGGAAGTGGTTTCAAGTATTCTCGCTGCCTGGCTGGAGGATTCTCGTGAGGCGACGAGCAATCGTGGTAACGAGAACCGCCAAGCCGTCAAGGCGGCGGCATGACAAACGGCGCGTCACATTAGGTGAAGCATTCCACTGGGCGAGACACGAACTTCTTGGCGAGACACTATCTCCTGGGCGAGACGCTATCTTCTGGATGATTCATCATGGCAAACATTAAGGCAGAAGAACGTGTTGCGGTCCTCCTGAATCTGCTCGGGACGGATGTCGCCGATAGCGTACTGAAACAGCTTAGCCCGGAACAGCAGAAGCACCTCCGCCGATCCCTCGACGCAATGGATGAAACGCCGCCCTCGGCCGCAACGGTCGACCAGCTTATCGGCGAGTTTGAACGTCTGTTTCAGGAAGCCGAGCACGCCATTGAAGGTGGAACGGAATTCCGT
Organism: uncultured Planctomycetales bacterium; assembly: GCA_963844115.1. Classification (GTDB taxonomy): domain Bacteria; phylum Planctomycetota; class Planctomycetia; order Pirellulales; family UBA7805; genus CS4-C045. The sequence continues at coordinate 70,074 of CAWJNN010000040.1, forward strand.
GTACATGCACCCGGCAATACGAAAAAGGGTGCCGCCAGCGGCGCGTCGGACGCGATGGAACCGTTCGAATTGACCGACGATCCGCTGGCAGATTTGACGCGGCTGGAACCGTACCAAATAGCCGGCGCGCTCCAAAACGAGAGTCGCCGAACGATCGCGATGGTCGTCGATTGCCTGGACAGCGCAATGGCCGCCGCCGTGCTGAGTTCGCTACCGGATGAATACCGCCGAGAAGTGTTCCTCAAGCTGAACGAGGATCTCCATTCACCGGCAGAACTGCTGCAGAGGATCGTGGCAACAACGGTGCAGAAAGCGTGTGTTCTGAATCGCGAATCGCTTGACAAAGACGAAACCGATAATTCTCAAAGAATTGCGGATCTGCTGCGTTGTATGGAGCGAGATCAGCGTGGCGAGATGCTGGACTCGCTCGAACAGGAAGACGCCGAGGCCGCGGCGAAAGTCAAGGAGTTGCTCTACGTTTTTGACGACCTGCTGGCAATTGAGGATCGATCGCTTCAGAAACTGTTAACGGAAGTTGACTCCCGAACACTCGCCACCAGCCTCAAGGATGGTGATCCCGATCTGATCGATAAGGTCATGCGAAATTTCTCGAAGCGGGCCGCGCGGCGCTTACGGAAGAAATGGAATATATGAGAACCGTCAAGGAAGACGAACAGCTGGCGGCTCGTAAAGAGATCGTCGAAGTCATTGCCAGGCTAGATCAAACCGGCGAACTGGTCATGGAAAATTAGGAAGCAACGACTCGATGATTGAACGCTCCATTCCCTTCACGTCGCGCCCTGTCGATATCGCGCGCACACCGGGCGGTGCGAAAGCAACGTCCCGGACAAACCATGGCGGATCGCACCAAGTTGCCGCCGGATCTCAAGCTGGCCCTCCGGCAGGCGCGGGCGAGCGCGCCCTGTCCGACAAGCAGCTTGTCACCCTACTCGGTGACATCCAAACGTCCCTCGGAGAACTACAGGACCAACGGCGCAACAACCTGGATGAGATGCAGCGCGTGGCGATCGAGTTATCCATCGCCGTCGCCTCACGACTTGTGCATGCACAAATCGACTCCGGCGACTTCGCGGTGGAAAAGATGATCGGGCGTGTGGTCGAACAAATGAAGCCCAACGTCCCTTTGACGGTCCGTCTTCACCCAAACGATCTCGCGCTCTTCAAAGAACGAACGAAAGATACGACGCCAGCCTGGCAGGAGCTGCGCGAAATCCAGCTCGTTCCGGATGGGACGCTGCAACGTGGAGACTGCCGAGTGGATTCAGGTGAAACCGGCCTGTTGTCGGAGATCGAATCACAACTGTCCGAAATTCGTTGTCACTTACTCGAGGCGTTGGGCGATGCTCAAAATGAACGTCGAAATGCTCAAAAATCGGATCGCAGCCTTCGACGGTTTCCAGACCGCCGGGACACTGCGTAGCGTGGGTGGGCTGCTTACCGCGTCGCTCGACGCTTCCGTGGGCGAGCTATGCCGTATCGGCCGATCGAGAGACGACTTTATTCACGGTGAGGTCATCGGCCTCGACCGAGGCGTAGTACAAATCATGCCGTTTCAACAGGCCGCTGGCCTCCAGTTGAACGCGCCGGTCGTCGGCACGGGCCGGAGACTTCGCGTGCCGCTCGGCCACGCTCTGTTGGGGCGCGTCATCAACGGTTTGGGCCGCCCGCTGGACGGCGCTGGACCACTGTTAACGAACCATTGGGGCTCCGTCCGGCGATGCGTCCCCGATCCCTTGGATCGCCCGCGAATTCGCGAGCCATTCGTCACGGGTCAACGTGCGATTGACGGGCTGATGACATGTGGACGTGGACAGCGCATCGCGTTGCTCGCCGGCAGCGGTGTTGGCAAAAGCACCTTGCTGGGCGAAATTGCGAAGGGTGCGCAATCGGATGTGAACGTGATTGCATTGATCGGCGAGCGCGGACGGGAAGTTCGTCCTTTCCTTGAGGATTCCCTGGGAGCGGCGGGCCTTCAGCAGTCCGTCGTCGTGGTTGCCACTGCGGATGAAACACCCTTATTGCGAGTGCGCACGACGCAGGCGGCGATCACGATCGCCGATTACTTTCGCGAGCAGGGTGCCAACGTATTGCTGCTGATGGATAGTCTGACACGCGTTGCGATGGCCCAACGTGAAATTGGACTACTAGTCGGCGAACCGCCGAACGCTCGCGGGTACACCGCTTCCGTCTTTCAATTGCTCTCCAGCATTCTTGAAATGTTGGGGCAGACTTCCGATGGTGCGATTACCGGCATTCTAACCGTGTTGGTCGACGGCGATGACATGGACGATCCAATCGCGGACGCTGTTCGCGCGATTGTCGACGGCCACATTGTGCTCGACCGGCAATTGGCCGAAAAAGGACATTTCCCCGCGATCGACGTCGCCGCAAGCCTCAGCCGTGTCTTTCGCGATGTCACGTCGCCGCTACACCAGGCGTCGGCACTCGGACTACGCCGAATTCTCGCGACCCATGACGAGGTTGCGGATCTGATTCGGATTGGTGCCTACGACAGCGGTAGTTCACCCCAGGTTGACCGGGCCATCGCGCTATTGCCCAGCGTCCACGCGTTTTTGCAGCAGGAACCCGACACCTTCACCCCGTGGGAGGATACGCAAAATGCAATGGCTCAAATCGCCTCCTCCTGGAAGGTCTAGCCGATGCGACGGTTTCAATTCTCGATGGACCGAGTGCTGAATTTGAGAAAACAGCAGCAACGATGGATGGAACTGCAGTTAAGCCGTCATGGCGCCGCCCTGGCTGATGCGCGCACAAGCTGGAAGCCCTTATCCAACAACTGAATCAGTTGGGCGACGCGCTGGAAGCCGAAGTGCGTGACGCGGCGTCCGGTGTGTTCGCTATCAACCCCTTCGCCTACCGAAAACAATTGAGTGCTCAAATGGATCTGGCCCGGCAACAGCTCAGCGAAGAAAAACGCCGGTACGAAGAGACGTTGGCCGAACACGTGGCACTGACGCAGAATGTCGAAATGCTGGAAACGTTGCGGTCAAACCAGCAACGCGACCACAAACGGCAACAACAGAAAAAGGAACAACGACGACTCGATGCGCTAATCGCAACGCGATGGACTGAAGGACGTCGAATCAAGGAGGTGAATTCAGATGGCTAAATTCTTACTATTTACGCTTTTCGGACTGTTCTCTTTCGCACTTGCCGCGGCCGGATCGTGGATTTTTGTGCAGCAGCGAGCGGAACAAGACGCGAAGGCAGCAGAGGTCGCAGCGGCGACGGCTGAACCGACGGTGGCGCCAAATTCATCTGCCTTAGAGTCCGCGAATTCGTTGCCCGTTGTGTTGCGCGGGCGGCCCATGAGCGCGGAAGAGGCCTTTCGCTACGGGGCTGCGTTTCGAAGTCAGCAGGAGACATTGAAGAAACGAGAGCAGGCTCTGAAAGGGGACGAGGTGAAGGTAAAGTTAATGAAAGACGATTTGAAGGTACAGCAGCGTGAACTAGAAGGCCTGCTGAGCCAGGTTCGCGAGCTGCTGAAAAACGGCGAAGCATTAGCCGCTAAAGTCGCACAGGACCAGAATCAATTGGAGCAGGATCGACAAGCGGCCCAATCGAATCTCGACCAGCTCAAACAGGCGGAACTGGCGAATGACCGGAGCGAACAATTGAATGTCAAGCAAGTGTCGGGCTGGTTTCAGAGCATGCCAGCCGAGAACGCCGCCGAGTACTTGAGGGAGCTGAGCAATGACGGAAAACTGGATTCCGCGCTTGAACTACTGAGTAACATCGAAGAGCGAGATGCGGCGAAGATATTAGTTGCCATGAAAGATCCTGCCTTGGTCGCTCAACTGACCGAAACATTCCGTGGATTGAAGAGACCGGAGAAGCAGCCGAGACGTTAATAATAGCATTTTATCCGTCCGTTACGCCCTCGCCGCTCGATGAGCCGGCAATTCGGCTTTAAGGAAAACATGCCGACGGGCCGATTCTAGATGCGGGGCAGTCGACATGCGCGCCTACGTGCGCCTCTCGCCCCGCTGATGTTGGGCACGTGTCGGAGATGGAATGATGGCTGACGACGATCAAGATGAAGGCACTCCGGACACGGACAAACCACGGGGTAGCCGCATCAAGGGGCTGGTAATCGGCATGGTCGTCGCCGTGGTCGCTGGCGCCGCGGGCTTTGCTGTGCCCTTGCTGCTCACCGAGTTCCAAAAACAGCCTGCCGAGGCAACGTCAACGGATCCCACGTCGCGAACGCGTCCCGCGTTTGTGCCGTTCGGTGAGACGGTGGTCAATCTGGACGAAGGTCGCCTCAGTCGCTATCTGCGCGTGAGCATTACGCTTCAGGTTGACGAATCCGATGCGTTGGGCGTCACCGAAAAGGTCGAGCAGAACAAGATCATTCTCAAGAATTTTATGCTCAGCTATCTGTCTGACAAGCGAATGGAAGACATTCGCGGAGCCGCTGGCCAGAATCGATTACGCCGCGAAATACAGGATTATTTCAACTCCACTCTGTTTCCGGATGGGTACGACAAGATCCACGATGTCCTTTTCGAGGAATTCAACATCCAATGACATCCGATCCGGTTTCCACTCCAACTCGTTTTGACTTTCGCAAGCCGGCTCGAATGGCCAGCGAGACGGAAGAATATCTGGACCAGTGGACGAGCAACTTCTGCGTTCAGACGGTCGAACGGTTACGCGAGAAACTAACCTTTGACTTGACGTGCTGCTCGTCCACTCTGGAAACCGCGCGACCAGCAACCGTGTTAGGCCAACTGCCTGATCCCGCGTTCGGTTTTCGCGTAGCGTTCGGAGAGGACGGCCCTCAATTGCTGTTTGTACTACCTCGCACGATTGTTATTGCAATAGTCAACGGGATGCTTGGCGAGGAAGTCCTCGAAACACCTGAGGACCGTGATCTAACGGCGGTGGAAAACACGTTGGCCGAACTCATGATGCACGATTTACTGCGTGCGATTACCGACTCGATGCCTGGCGAGGTGCCTCAACCCTGTTGCCTGGATCGAATGGAACCTCGACCCAGCCGAACGCGGATGTTTGCTGACGGTAACGCTGTCATGTCGTGGGCATTCGAGATCGGTGGCCCGTTTGGAACCGCTCATGGCCACTGGATCTTGGGCCAGCCGACGGTCGAGGAGCTTTTGGAAAGGAATCAGCCGCCCAAACGCGAAGTGGACCAAGAGGTTCTCGAATTGCTTGAAGAACACGTCTCGAACATCCCTGTTGAGCTTGTCGTCCGGCTTGGTGAAACCACGCTCAAACTGGATGATCTTACCAAATTGCGGGCTGGTGACGTTGTGGTCCTGGATCAGTCGATCAATCAGCCGCTCAAAGCGCAAATCGGCGGCTCGACAAGATTCGAGGCCTGGCCCGGTCATGTTGGTGTGCGCCAAGCCATCATCATCGATTCTCTAATCGAGAACTGATCAACGCTAATGCTTCGATGAATGGCGGAAACAAGCCAGTTTTATCAATCATGCGGCGCATGCGAATTTACCAGCCCGTGCTAGGATTCTCCGTGCTATTGTTTCATTGGAATCATATCTTGGTTTCCAACGCATAAAACAAGCAGGAGGTGGGGCAGTGATCCGTTTGCAATGGTCGGTAAGAGTCTTCATGTTTACGATCGCGTGGTTGTCCTATTCAGCAGTCGTTGCTGGGCAACCACCGGCAGGAAAACACTCTCGAGCCGCGACGCCGAGAGTCAATGTGATTGTTGATCCGTTCGCGCCCTATATCCCAATTCCGGGACATGACGCTCCGCACGAACTACCTCCGATCGTCATCCAGTCGCGGGGCAGTCATCACGTCGCTGATCTCGGGATTCCGCTGGCCTTGGCCCAAGACGCCTTTTCCGCCGAAATATTTCGACGGCATGCCGAGACAGCGTTCTACGCGGTGCAATACGATCAGTCGTTGCGGATGCTCAGGCACGCAATGATCGAAGACGCCGCGGATGGCAAACTCCACTTGCTGTTGTCCCATACGCAGTTGGCGATCGGCGACTATTCAAGTGCAGCCCGATCGTTGCTTCAAGCAATGGTTATGCTAGACCAGCGTGACTGGGGGTTGTATTTGAGACGCGAGGCCACCTCCTACGCTCCGGGCGAACACGCCAGGATGTTGGGCGGTCTTAGCCAATACATTAAAGAGCATCCGAAAGACGCCGCCGCCTACCTGATACGTGGTTACCATCGATTGTTCGTCGCTCAGAAAAGCCGCGCCCGCCAGGACTTACTGGCCGCTGTTACGCTCGACAACCAGCTGGAACTGCCCGCTAAACTTTGGCAGATGACCGAGGCACCCATCGCCCCGGAAAACGTTCCACCACCCGTACCCGCGCGCGAATGACCCCGCTAGAGGTCATGGACTTCTGGCGCGATGGATCTCGTGGTCGTGTCGGGGGGATTAGCCGTCCACGTCGCCATTCCCGACTGCTGTCATGCTAGCTTGTCGACGTGGCATTATTGGCATAACCGCGATACTCGATGCGGCTTCCTTGTGCGCAATAAACCTTAAGAATCCCCCAGTTTAAACCCGATGTAAAACACTGCAACGAAGAGAAGATCAGGTTTTTTTGGCAGGGGCAGTCCTGCTTTTCTTTGCAACTTGCGCGGAGGTTTCGAGCATGGAACCCCAAGATACGACAAATGATGCAACCGGGGCAGAAGCACAACCAGCTTTTGTTCCATCTACCTCATCCGCCCAATCAACGGCGGATAACGAAACGACACCGGCACCGCCTGCGTCTGCAGGCGGCCAGGATCAGGTGGCCGTTCAAGTTCCAGAGTTTTCGGAGCTCCCGCTGCAAGGGCCAATTGCAGACGGGCACCATTCAGACGGGCACCATTCAGGCAGTGGAGGCATGGATCGTTTCTACAATGTCAATGTGACTGTCTGGGCTGAATTGGGTCGAACGGCGATGCCGATCGGCGAACTGGTCAAGCTTGGCGAGGGAGCGGTTTTGAAGTTGGGCCGAAGTGTTTCCGAACCGGTCGACCTGGTTGCGCAGGGTGTTGTACTAGCGCGGGGCGAGGTGGTCGTCGTCGATGATTGCTTTGCAGTGCGAATCAAGGAAATTGAACCTCGCAAAGAAGACGGCAACGTCTAGGGCAAAACGTTTTGCGGATGTAGGTGCGCAAAGCGAAATGTAGGGAAGTATCCCGATGGGCTTCGGGAGATCTTAGGGGCAGCTGCACAAGGTGTGCAGCACGACACGTTCCGCAGCGAACGTGAGAGGGGCAGATTCGGAAATGGCCAGTGCCAGCGGCCTTGCGGCAGATTCCAGCAGTACCTTTGCAAAGCGCAGCGAAACACTACTTTCGCTGACCCTGCTGGGCGTGCTCGCGCTTCTGTTGATTCCCCTCCCGACCGCACTGCTCGATATGCTGCTGGCGGTCAATCTGGGCGTTAGCATTCTGTTGCTTCTGATAACGCTTAGCGCCAAGCGACCTTTGGATGTCTCGGTGTTTCCGTCCATCTTGTTGTTGATGACGCTCTACCGCTTGTCACTGAATGTGTCGACAACTCGTCTAATCCTGCTGGATGGCGATGCAGGTCGCATCGTGTCCACGTTCGGCGGCTACGTCGTTGGTGGGAATCTTGTTGTTGGCCTGGTGATTTTTCTGATTCTGGTGATCATTCAATTTGTCGTGATTACCAAGGGTTCTAGTCGCGTTTCTGAGGTCGCCGCGCGATTCACTTTGGACGCCATGCCGGGTAAGCAAATGGCAATCGATGCCGAATTGAATGCCGGCACGATCGACGAAGTGGTTGCACGAGAGCTGCGAAAGGAGTTGGCACGCGAAGCCGAATTCTACGGTGCCATGGACGGCTCAAGTAAGTTCGTGCGCGGCGACGCGATCGCGGGACTGATCATTACGGCAATCAATCTGGTGGGCGGTGTTATTCTTGGAGTTACCAATGGCCTGGGCGTCATGGAGGCCGTCCGTCGGTTTTCGATATTGACCGTCGGTGACGGTCTTATCTCGCAGATTCCCGCATTGATCGTCGCTACAACGGCAGGCATCCTGGTAACGAAGGCTTCGTCACAAGTGAGTTTGGGCCATGAAATCGGCACGCAACTCTTGGCGAATCGACGGCCCCTTTGGGTTGGTGGCGCGATACTGGCGCTGATCTCACTGACCCCAGGGTTACCGAAGATTCCGTTCTTGGCGATCGCCGGCACCCTCTTCCTTTTGTTGCGCGGTCTCGAACGCAAATCCAAAGATCCCCAACCCGCCGAACCGCGGGAAACTTCTAAAGCAGAGGCCCGCCAGGATCAGCATCTGCGTGAGTTTCTCCAGACGGACCGTGCCTGCGTCGAGATCGGCGCGGCGATTATACCGCTGGTCGAATCCAAGCGGGGCAAGGGATTGGCCGACCGCATTGCCGGGTTGAGAAACGAACTGACTCGCAACAGTGGTCTTTGGGTACCCTCGATCCGAATCCGTGACAACGTTCAATTGGAGCCTAACGCATACCGCATCCTGATCTGTGGGCGGGAAGTGGCGCGCGGAACTGCGACCGGATTTCTTGCTGGCCATCGATCCCGGCAATACGACTTTGCGGCTCGACGGTGAAGAGGCCAAGGACCCGGCATTCGGACTGGCCGCCAAATGGATCTCGCCGAATAATCGGCAGCGAGCCGAAATCGCTGGGTTTACCGTGGTCGACGCGACCAGTGTTCTGATAACTCATTTGGGTGAGGTGTTAAAGAAGTATGCCCACGAGCTACTTGGACGTGAGGATTTGCAGACGCTATTGGATCGATTGAAAGAAACATCCCCCGCGGTCCTGGGTGACATCAAGCCCGATGTTCTGCGTGTTGGCACTTTGCACCAGATCTTGGTGCTGTTGTTGGAGGAGCACGTTCCGATCACCAATTTGACGCGTATTCTCGAAACCCTCGCCATACACGCTCACCAAATCAAGAGCCCGATCGACTTAGCGGAAAGAGTACGTGAGGGCCTGGGGCCTGCTATCTGTGATCGCTTTCGCAGCGAAAGCGATCGCGTGCGAGTGATTGTCATGGACCCGCGGCTCGAGATGATGCTCCGCGACGCGCTACACGAGAATGTCCTGTCGCTGCCACCTGCAGCTCTGGAACGCCTGATCGGCCTGTTGAGCGACGAGTGGCAGAAGAGCAGTCTGGAGGGCCCACCCGCCGCGTTGTTGACGGACGGCAGTTTGCGACGTCCCACACGCCATGCGATTGCCCGCGCGCTGCCCGACCTGGCCGTGATCGCTTACAACGAAATTCCTGTCGACATGATGATCGAACCGGTGGCCATTTTGTCGGCCGATAGCATCTCGAAGGCCGCCAACGTGAAGGATCCGGTCGAGAACCGTGGATTGCGGAGCGTGCTACCGACCAGCCAGCCCATTGGCGCGGCAGCGTGACCAACCCGTAAATGACTCGCGTGCAAATGACGAACGTGCGAATAACCAATGCCTGAAGAAACACCATCACCACCATGGGGCCGCATCGTCGGATTGCTAACGGCATGCCTGGTTACCCTGATCGGGGTTCTGAGCGGTCTCGCGCCCGATTTGATCCTCCAGCGAGCATTGATTTCATCGGTGATCGCTGGATTTGGTGCTGCCTTTGTTGCGCTGCTGCTTGAAGTGGCGGCAAGGAAAACCTGACGACCGGACAGTGCGGCAATTAACGGAAATGGGTATGGAATCAGCCACTCGCGCCTATCAAGATGTTTCGCTGAAGCACCAGCGCGACGAGTTAATTCTCGAGCACTTGGAGTACGTTCGGCACATCCTGGGCCGGATCGCTGTCGAAATGCCCCGCGACGTCGACTTCGAGAATCTCGAATCGGCCGGCGTCCTGGGACTTGTCGAGGCGGCCCGCCAGTACGATTTCCGACCCGGGGTAGCCTTCACGACGTTCTCGTATCCGCGGATCCGCGGCGCCATCCTCGATGAACTACGACGCAACTGCCCATTGCCACAGAAACTGCTGTCACAACTGTCGCGGGTACGCCGAGCGTGTGAAACATTGCCGCTGCCGGTAATGCCCGAAGCGATCGCTGAGGAGACAGGCCTCAGCCTGGACGACATCGAACAATGTCTTCAGGCGGATCGTCTGACACGTTGCGAAATATGGGATGATACGGTCGAGGTCTCTGCGTCGCCGCGTTTACAGAGCACCGCATCTCCCGATTCAACAGCCGAATTGCGGGATACGAAGCAGGCACTGGCTGACTCGATCGAGGGCCTACCGGAAAAAGAGCGGCTCGTTGTGGCACTGTACTACTTGGAAGATCTTCGTCTCAAGGAAATTGGACAGGTCCTTGGCTTGTCGGAGTCGCGCGTATCGCGGCTTTTGGCCAAGGCACAGTTTCGCTTGAAACAGCTCATGCTAGCGAGAGGCGAATGATGAACGACTCGTTATCCATCAACCGGATTCCTGATACCGCCGATTACCCGCCGCCAAAAAATAGGAAACGGCGAAATCCCAAGGAAAACGCATCGCAAGAAAGTGACGTTGACGAAACAACAACCGACTCGCCGCAAGCCGCAACAGAGATTGCAGAAACAATAGATGGTCCGGATCATCTTGGAACCCAAGTCGACCTGGAGGTGTAATATGCGTCAGCCCGATAGCCAACAGGCGGTGATGACGTCACGACGAATTATTCCTTGTTCGCGAGTCGGAAGTACCGGCGACTTAACTGGCAATCCGATTCCAGGCATGGAAAACGCCGCTCAGCCTGGTGTCGAGCTATTTCGAGAAGACGGCCGTATCGTTGCGGTCGAAGTCCGTTGTTCCTGCGGTGAACAGATCCGCCTGGTTTGCAAATATGATGAATAAACTACAGCGAAACTACTTGCCCTGTCGTACGAGACAAGGCGTCGCCGCCACGATGATACGGCGTCGCCAGGCTGTCGTTCTCTTGGCGGCGTTGGTTGTCCTGGCGGTTGGCTGCACCGGTGGACCAAATGCTTTTCGACTACGTCAGAAAAGCCGTGACGAGACCGCTGGCACGTTGCCTGATCAGCCGAACGCTTACGGCTATCTGCAGAACGGCCCTGTTTTTGCCGGCAGTCAGGTTTCCGCCACCGTCGAACCGACCGCCACGGAACGTGTCGTCGAGTTGCAGAAAGAGGCCGACCAACTGCGCGTCGCCAACACTCGTCTTGAGCAGACTGAAACTGATTTGAAAGAGACGATTGTCCGACAAGAAGAAACGCTTGCTCAAGCTGAAAAGGAACTTGGGGAAACACAACACGCATTGCAGTCGGCCTATTCGCAGTTTGCAGAATGGAAGGTACGGATGGACGAACTTCACGGTCATGTTCAGGAAAACGAGCAGAATCAACGTCGAGCGCTCGACGAGCTTGACCAGTTCGTGACTCTGCTGATCAATCAACGCGCACCAACACAGCCATCGTTGCCGCCAGCTCATCCAATGACCAAAGCGCCCACGCCGGTAATCAGTAAAGTACCGTCTCCATCGTCTGAACCTGAAGAACTGCCCGCGCCCGCGAGACTGAGGCCACACGAAAGCACGAATGATGGGCACGAATGATAGATATCTCGTTGACTGATCAGAAGTTCCACGCAGTGTCCAACCGCCGCGTCCCGAACAGCGATAAGCCGCCAGCAAGCGACGGCAATCGCTTGCCTGGAGACCGAGTCACTTTTCCGATTTATTGACTGGAGCTGAAGCGCCGTGAACCTTCGCATTTGTGCGTGTTGCCTACCCATCGTGTTGCTGATCGGCATCGTGTCCTGCCGATCCAAGCCTCGGCCGCCAGCGGCCTTCAGCCACTATCGGGAACCGGTTGCCGAGGTGCCCGCTGTCCGCCGCGTTGTCCTACATGTCCCTGAAAACACCACGAATTATCCGCAAGCTGGGCACGATTTCGGCGCAGCTCTGGCCGCGGAATTGCGAGCCGCCGGTCTTTTCGAAGTGGTCACGGCGCCGATCGACGACGCACCGGCGGCCCTTGCGACCGGACATTTTCAAGATGCGTTCCTGGCAGAATCGTTCCGCCAATATGGCGCTGACGCAGTCGTGTTTTGTGGTGTCCGCGACTATCAACCCTACTGGCCACCACGTGTTGGCGCCACGGTCCACCTGGTCAGTACGCACGAAGCCGTGACCCTGGCGTCGGTGGACGGACTGTGGGATGCGTCCGACAAATCGATCGCCTGCCAGGCCTACGACTTTGCCACGACCCAGGTCCCCCAAAACGAGCTGCCTCACGCCGAAATCGTGGTGCGGTCGCCGCAGTATTTCAATCGCTTTGTCGCTCGTCAGATTGTTGCGGCACTGGCCAGCAGTGCAGCATCCGTCATCGTCACCGAACCTGTCGGTTTACCGGATTAGGTTGGTCAGCTCCTCCAGCACTTCGTCGGTAACGGTAATGGTCCTCGCGTTGGCGGAAAAACCACGTTGCGCGACGATCAAACGGGTGAATTCAAACGCGATATCGACATTCGACCCTTCAAGTTGGCCGACGCTTATCGAACCACGATCACCGGACAACGCCGTTCCGAGTTGAACCGGTCCTGAATTCAGTGACTCTTCGTACAGATTGTTGCCGCGACCTTGTAATCCTTTCACATTGCGGAACGAGGCAATTGCCAGTTGGGCGACTTCGAAGGTCCGTCCGTTGGTGGCAACGCCTGCGATAATTCCATCGGAAGAGACGTTGATCGAAGCGAGACTGCCTGGCGCGAAACCGTTTTGCAGTGCGGCCATCGACGAACCTCCACCGAAGTGGGTCAGGCCGTCGAAGGAATTGCTGCTTCCCAATGAAAAGCTAATCGATTGGGTCATTGTGATGCCGTTAAACTGGACTTCAATGTTGGCATCCCCAATTCCCGTACCAAGTACTTGTTGGATTGACCCCTCGTCATTGAATTGAATCTGCTGTACCGAATCGTCGACGAGGGTTCCCTCGGCAGCGCTCATGCCCGCGGTCATATCCCAGACGTTATCGCCTTGTTTTTGAAACGTCAGAGCGATGGTATGTTGACCACCTCGGACGTCAAAAATTTCCACGGAGCTCTGCACAATGTCCCCAACTTTTCCATTGGTAGTTACATTGGGTGTGTGATTGGCGAACGAGGTGCCGCCGGTGTTGCCTCCCGCATCGCTCAGTGACAACGACAACAAAGCATCCCCCACGTTATCCGCTGTCAACACCAGGTTGCCGTTCGCGTCCAGGGAGGCTGTTGCGCCACTGTACGCTGCGCTGATCGCTGAAAGCAGATCACCCAGGGTTGTTGCCGCGCCAACCGCAAGCGACGTGGCAATTGGTGTTCCATCGGTCTCCGAACCGCTGATTTGAATTGCATCCGCACCACCATAAGCCGCGACATTGCTGTCCAGGTTGTTCAACAACGTCGCCACCGTCGCCGCGGCACCGCCTTCCAGGTAGGGGCTAATCGATGTATGCACCTCGGCGAGCGGGCCGATCGCCCCCGCGTCCAAGTTGCCGGTCAACGCGACGTTGCTCGTCGGTTCGCCGGGAATACTCGCGCCGAACGGAATCACGATCCCTGAATCTCCCGGTACTTGAAATCCAGGATTTACGCCGTCCGGTTCGCCCACGGTACCGAAACGCTGGATGGGGTAACCGCTGGTCGGATCGACAAGTTTTCCACCTTCGTCCAATACGAAGGAACCCGCTCGGGAGAACACATTTTGTACTCCGTCGCTCATCACGAAAAAGCCTTCTCCCTGCATGGCAAAGTCCAATAGCGAGCCAGTCGCCTCCAGGTTGCCCTGGGCGAAATTTCTGTCAACCTGGGTCATGCTAACCCCGGAGCCAATCTGTATGGGATTGAGGCCGCCAATGTCTGTGCTGCTGGAACTCGAGGCTGGACGCAGCGTTTGGTAAAGCAGGTCGGCAAACAATGTACGTTGGCTCTTGTACGCCGTTGTGTTGAGATTCGCGAGATTGTTGCCGATCACGTCAAGCATTCTTTGATGAGCGATTAGCCCCGAGACACCGGTTAGTAATGCGTTAGCCATAGTAACGATCTCCTATCGTATTAAAGTCGTGGATTGAATTATCCAGCTACGAAGCCGTCAACCAGATCAAGCGGGACTTGGTCCCCATTCACGGAAAGCATGAGCTGGTTGTTTTCCATAATCACAGCATCAACAATACCGTTGCTTAGCTGAGCGGCCTCGTCCGATTGCCGATACACGACGTTGCGTCCGACCAGGTCAGCACCCTGAGAGAGCTGCTGCAGTTTAAGCATGTCTTCAAAGTTGGCGTTTAGCTTTTCGACACCTTCCAGCGTCGAAAACTGAGCCAGTTGTGCCAGCGTATCTTCTTGTTTTACAGGATTTAAAGGATCCTGATTGCGAAGTTGTGTAACCATCAATAACAAAAAATCCTGCGCCCAAGATCGGCGGTAATCCCCGCGGTTTGCATTTGCGTTTCCCTGCTTTAGATGGCGTGGGTCCATTGGTTATCCGTTTATGGCGGCAATACGTTAGCAGTATTGGTTAGCGATCTGAAACGGTCTCGCCACGAACGTTCTCTGTCATGCGATCACGTCAATTCGATTGGTCGTCGAAGTCAATGGCTCCATCGAGCCAGATCGCTCCTCCGTCTTGTCCAGCGCGGAGTTCCACGAGGTCCGACCATCGGTAGGGTCTTGAGACTCTTGGAAAGTTCTCTGGTCGGATTGGTGGTCGTGTTGCGATATATCCAGATCACGCAGTTCCACTCCCGCGTTATCGAGCGTCTGCCGTAGCGTGGAAAGTTGGCTTTCGATGGACTGAACCGCGTGCTGGTGCTCTGCACGAATCGTGACGGCGAGATCATCCCCCGTCTGTACAAGTCGTATCCAAACTTTGCCAAGCTCGGGGGGTTCCAGTTGCACCTCAAGCCGCACTGAGCGGGGCCGGTCAGCGACTGAGATCTCCGCAAGGATCGCCGCGCCAACCTGTTCCGCTGGCGCCACTTGCTGCGCCGATGGTTGGTCGAGCCCACCTCGGGTCTCAAGCAGGGGGGGTGCCACTGCGAGGCTCGGCAATGATGGCATCGTCTGAGCCGGCTGGTACGGTTCATCGTTTAGAGTCGGTTTGCCGAGGATCTGATCGGTACGCGATATTCCGCGGCCGGCTGAATCAGGAGTGGCTGGCACGGCGGCACGAAAACTATTCGCCCCGGCGTGATCCTGGGCGAGCTCACTTGACGAGCCCGTACGATTCGGTTCCGCACGAATATCCTCGTTGCCGGTCAGAACACCGGTCGTCACATCGCCGGTGGATGTGTTGGCCGACTGTGCTTGTGTGATAACGGAATGACTCTGCGAAGTGAGTGGCCGCGTGAGTGAAGTGCTGCCCGACAGTTGCGTCATTCGGTACGGCGCCGAAAACGCTTTCACGGTTTCGGTTGTCATGGGGTCATTTTCCAACGACCCACGCGGTTCAACATCGTGGAACGTTGGCACGGTTGTCAGCGTGGAGGCGCCGGTATTCCGATGGCTTGTCAGCGGTCGCGGGCTTGTTGAGATACTCCGTGTCGACCGTGGCGAAGTGAAGGTCACATCAAGCGGTTCTTCAATGGGCGGCGGCGATATATTTTTTCCGCCAGTGCCCAGGTTGCTTGCCGGATCAAGCGGGTTTTGAAGCACGCTGACCTCTATGCGCTCGACAATGGACGCCGCCACAGAATGACCGGACAAGTCGGGGCTTACCGTGTGGGATGCCAATGGTGACCTGACGGAGTCAGCTGGCGTAACGCCGGTAATTTCATCGGAAATCCCACCGGACGGGGATACATTGGCCGGCGTCGTGTTCGCCATCTGCCGTGGAAGGTGTGAATCAAAATGTGTGGCCTCGAACGGAGTCCGTTGTGGCTTACTGGCATCGACAACGTCAGCAGGGCCGGCTGACGAACTGGCGCCAGATTGTTCTTGTCCGCCACTCGCTTGCTTGACAACCGATAAATGTGATTCTGCCTCCGAGTGCTCTAAGGGCTTGATGTACCTGGGAGATGCAATGTGCGCGCCGGATTCAGTGTGCCTGGCAGATTCGCTGTGCCCGGCAGATTCACTGTGTCTGGCAGGTTCACTGTGTCTGGCAGGTTCACTGTGTTCGGCAGGTTCAGCGTGCCTGTCGGTGACTAAGTGTCGATCGGTGTTTGTGCGTCCGTCCGTTTCGATCTGTCTATCGGTTTCTTGGATGGCCATGTCACGCGGAACACGGGCATCTGTTTCCGCGGAGGCGACAGTCTGTTGAGTTATCTGTTCCGTTGCCTGCTGAGGTTCTAGGGTCAAGGGAATCTTCGCAGACACGGGCTGTCCCACTCCCTGTGAGCGTGACGCGTCGACGCCTTTTCCGATGATCGGCTTCGGCGATGTTGAATGCGAGTTCGGTCGAACTGCCGATGCTAATTGACGGTTTTCAAGATCATCAGCTTGTGTCCTATCCGTCGACGGATCGAGCGGAGAATCCGGTAGGGCGCTGCTGGTCATCGCCGATGGCGAAATGCCACCGCGTATCTGGATTGCCCCTGCCATTGTCGGATTGGTGGCTGTTGGCAGAGCATCACTTGTGGGTCTGGCTGCGCCCTCACCGTGTCGTCGCGGCGTTTCCACGCTACGCTGCGAATGCTGTGGCAAACCAGGAGCTTCGGTAAGGGCAACTTTGGCCGCTAGGGCTCGATTGGTGTTCTGCCCGGCTTCGCTCGGGGTGATATTGTGCACGTTATCGTGGAGACTTCGGATGTCGGCTGGGAATCCTTCTCCCGGCCGTTTTGCCGACGTCGAAATCGATAGGTTGTTCCGGGCCTCAACGTTTTCCATCCGAGGAAGGGCAACCAATTGAGAAACGAGTTCTTCGAAGTTAACCTGTTCGCTGTTTTCGGCGGCGGAATCCGAACCGCGTTTATTTCTGCTAGCAACAACGGAGGAACGGATCGGGTCATCAATGATGCTCGACGCGCTGGCGCAACCAGAATACCGGTCAGCGGGGTCATCGGCAGAATCAGGCGAGAACGTTCGGGATGGGAAAAGGCGAGTTCAATCAGTATCAGCAATAACGGTGCCAATCCGAGGAAGTTCGGAGAGAATTCGATAGAAACAGCGCAGATTGAGCCGCAATTTAATCTTTGGCCCTGCATGCGCATCAACGGAGCGCGGATGGAGAGCGGAAAGAATTTCGCTCGGTGCGAATTTCTTTCCGGATGCGCGGAATGCGGCGACCGATTGCGTTGGCATGTCCGCTGGTTACATGCCGCTGATTACATATAGCCTAGCTGTCGATAGCGTTTGACCTTATTCAGCAAGGTGCGAGCGGTGACGCCCAGATGTCTTGCCGTCGCCGTCTTATTCCCCTCGAAACGCCGCAGGTTGGAAACGATAACGTGGCGTTCGATTTCATCCAAACGCATATCGCTAAACGAGTCCGGCACATTCGTTCCCGTCGGTTTTAAGATTGGTAAATCGGTCGGCTGAAGCACTCCGGTGGTGTTGATAACGCAGGCCCGATGGATGACGTTCCGCAATTGGCGAACGTTTCCCGGCCAATCACAGCGGCGAAGAATGTCGAGTGTTTCGTCCTTAACTCCGCGGATGGGAACTGATGCCTCATCGCGAAAGCATTCGATAAAATGCGACGTCAATGCGGCAATATCGTCGCGTCGGTGGCGTAGCGGCGGCATATGGATCTGCAGCGTATTGAGGCGATAGTAAAGATCCGCTCGGAAATTTCCTTCGGCGATCTCGCGTTCCAGGCTGCGATTGGAAGTGGCGATGACCCTCACGTTGACACGATAGGTCTTGCTGCCACCTACGCGTTGGTATTCATCTTCTTCGAGGACGCGGAGCAACTTCGCTTGCAGGTTGACCGGAATCTCACTGATTTCGTCAAGCAGGAGGGTGCCACCGTCGGCCAATTCGAAACGTCCCGCGCGCCGTTCAACGGCGCCTGTAAATGCTCCTTGTTCGTGCCCGAATAGCTCGCTCTCGAAAAGGCTATTCGAAAGAGCGGCGCAGTTCACTCGAATATAGGGTTCGCTGCCTCTTGGACTCGCGTCGTGAATCATCCGCGCGATGACTTCTTTTCCTGTCCCGCTTTCGCCGGTCAGCATCACACTGGCCGTGCTTTGTGCGTAGCGCGTAGCTTGCTGACCAATATCGTTCATGGCCTGTGAAACAGCCACGACTTGACGGCCTTCTGAATCGGCTAGCATTGGCGTCAAATCCTGCACGGAGTCGACAATGTGTTTGGCCTGTTCGCAAACGTGTTTCAAGTGGTTCGCTTCCAACGAACCAACGCTCGCCCTGTCCTGAAAGTCTTTTTTCAAAGTATCCATGGATCAACTGCCCCTGTTTGCGGATCGTTCAAACGTCGTGCCGGGAGGTAGCATAGGCGTCGCGCATTTGTCTAGCGCCGTGTGCGCATCCACTTCCGGAATCAGTTTCGCCCGTGCGCTTACCGCACTTGATTCGGCCACCTCGATTTGTTGGAGGAGTTCCTCCAGTAGGTGTTTCTTGTTCTGGATGACGTCGCGTAGCGGGTGTCCCATCGAATAGCCGGCTGCCGTCAGTTTTGCCGTATGGTCCTGCGCGTCCCGTTCCGTGGCTGCGATCCGCTCCAGATCGACGGCCATCGCTTCCAGCAGAATGTCCCTGTCGTCGCCTCCTGAAAATGCCTGTGGTAGCTTGTGGGCCTTTTCAAGGAGTTGTGAATACAGTTCGAGCTGTATTTGGTAGAGGTTGAACAAGCTCGCTTCGATCCGACTTCGTTCGTCCATTATTTATCTCCCGAACCAAACGCGGCTTGTAGCCGCGCCAGCGTTTCATTTGCTTCACGACTCTTGTCCATGACGTCTAACCACCAGCGGGCCTTTTCTGCGAGAAAAGGGGCATCCTCCTCCGCGGCGACAACTCGATAATTCTTTTCCGCTTCGGCCGAGTTTCCGGTTTGTCGATGACAGCAAGCGATCTGGTACCGGATCCAATGGTCCTTTTCATTTTTGCTTTCCTCGGCCGCGACGTTCTGGTAGATTTCCAGCGCAAGTGCATAGCGCTCGGCACCGAACAGATTGTTGGCAAGCGCAATACGATCGACGGGCGATTGGGTGACCGGTACCGGTGAACCGTCCTCCGAAAATGGCCAACGCTCAGAGTCCTGAGGCAATGCCGTGTCGGTAGGCGGTGGTTCTGGCGGCAATTGCGTCGGCGGCGACTCGGCAGCTGGCGTGAGGTTATCCGCCGGTGACGACTGAACAACTTCAGTTCGAGCCGGCTGGGCCAGTAGGACGTCCAATTGTTCGATTCTGTCGCGGAGTTGAGTGAGTCGAGCGGAATGCGACTTTTCCCATTCAATCAACCGCTGTTCGATTTCCACAATACGCCTTGGATCTGCGTTCGATGGAGCTGGCGGCAAGCTGCCATCATCGATGGTTTCCTCCTGTTGCAGCGCCAGCGCCCGCTCGCGGATCAACCGTTCGCGTTCCATCGCGATTTTATCGATCAACGTCCGAACACGTTCACACATCGGCGGTTCGATCGGCAGCGACTCTGGGGCTAGCGGCGGCAAACGGTCTACCGCAGTCGGCGGTGGGGGAACTTCATCGACGCGGGGCAGTTCTTGGTTCAACGGCTGATCGGGCGGCGGCAAACGTTCCTGCGCCGACAAGTCCGTCACGCAGCAATATCCAATTAATAGAAATGCAAGTACAAACTCTGTAATACCGCTCCGTCTCACAACAATCCGGCCTGCGGTGCGCCGTTGTTCTTGCGCTGAAATAGCGTGTGAAAAGTTCGTAATCATTGGTTGCACTTAATTCTCTTTTTGCATCTGGCTGGGAGAGTCCGAAGTGGGTTTCATTCCGGAAAAGCATAGCGCTGCGTTGTAGTGGTCGCTACGTCGCTCATAAACCCGGCCCATCAGTTCGAGAATATCCGCATCTTCATCGCTCGGCTGGCCGTCATTTAGCAGCTTCCGACACACCGCCAGGCACTGCTCATCTTGACCGTCGGCCAGCGCGGCTGCCGCTATCCTGAATTGCGCCCTGCGCGGCCAGGGACCGTGTCCGCTTTCAACGACTTCTTGAATTAGGCGATCGAATCGCGCGCGATCGCCGCGGTCAATCTCGTATTCGGCCAACCGCACCAGCAATCGGTCTCGTGGCTCACCATGGATATCCAACTCCAGGGCCTCCGTGTAGACCTTGGCCATATGGTCGACGTAACCAAGTGACTGGTAAGCCTGTCCAAGCAGCAGAAAGCCGTGCATGCCAAAGAATGTCTTGGCGTCCGTATGCGTTGCTGTGACAATCAAGTTGCGGCCGGTCACTTCGTTGCGCTGCAGGTCGTCCAAAGCGTTGAAACGCGCCAATGCGGAGAGAAAGGCAGCGGTTGCAGCGTAGGGGCTGTTGTCCAATATTGCGTGGTGTTCCATTAGCACACCGTTCGCGGCATGCGGTTTCTCCCACAGCAGATAAGCGCTTGCCAACGTTACGGCCGCTACCTGTCGAATTTCTTTCTGAGTCGATAAAGATAACGCACGCTTCAAGGCCGTGCTCGCGACGCGTGGCTTACCGGAATCCAGATCCAATCGGCCGATGTAAAGATAAGCGGCTGGTTCCAGCGGGTGGCCCTGCAACGCGTCGACCACCTCAAGAAAAGCGATGCGCGATCCGTTCAGGTCGCCCAACAGGAGATGGGCTTTTGCCTCGTTGAACGACGCTTCGCGGTCGGCATTGGAGCGAGGATATTGGCGTTTCAAATGCCGATAGTGGGCAATCGCATTTTTATACTTCCGCTGGCGAAACGCCTGGTTGCCGAGTGCCAGGTACGATGAGGCGCACAGCGGATGATCTGGATACAAAGTCACGGCGCGATGCAAACTGCGACTGGCCAGTTGACCGCGTCTCTGTGCAGCCTGCTCGTCAGAAAGCTCGTCGAAAGAACGAATGTGAATTGCCGCTGCATCGTCATGCCACGTTAAACCCAATGGACCCACCAGATTGTCAAGTAATTCGTCCAGGCTGACATTATGGACGGCCAACTGGACGGCTTTCCCAACGGCCGCTTGCTCGGCCTGTCGACTGACGATGATCCTTCTGCCCGTGGCATTCGACAGTCGCTGATAGATTTGGCCAAATGCCATCCGCTCAAGATGCGCCGTCACCTGGATGTCCGCAGGTTCGTCACCGAATTTCTGCAGAATCGCAATCCCCGGCGCGGCTGCCTTGAGATCGGCTGCCGCGGGTGCCGCGCTGTCACGATTCATAATGAGACTGGCCAGTGGCGACCACGATAGTCGCGGTCGAGCGATGCCGAGATCGTCGATCAAAGAATCCGTCGCTTCGGGGTCTACCTGCCTGGCACGGATGTGTGCTAGCAGATTGGCAACATCATCTCCAAATTGCCGCATCGCATCTTTGTGGAGTGTAGATTCCAGCAACACATTGCACAGCAGGGTATTGGCCGCTTCCAGATTGTCCAAAGCAAACCATACTCTCGCTGCGCCCAGTCTTGCAGCCACGATCAATCGGTCGTCGGTCGATTGAATGGCGAGTGCCGTATAGGCAGCGAGGCGCGATCGCGCCTCCCCAACAATTCCGCACAAACGGCCAACCGGTATTCCAGCATTTCCCCCAGCTGGCCCTGACTGTTGGCAGCTAGCTGTTCGTAAACGTCAAGGGCACGGACGACATCGCCGGCAACCAGAAGTTCGTCAGCCTGCGGCATGGCCTCGCCGACGCGGAGTGGTTGATCGAGCGGCGCGGACGGATCGGGTGGTATTTCCGGCCTGGAGGCCACCGATTGTCGCTTGAGCGCGGTAGATTCGCTCGGCAGATTGCCCATTTGTATGGACAAGAACATGCCAAGTCCTGCGGAGAACCCCAGGATAAACGGGAAGACAAGCCTGCCAAGAACCGATTTCGCAGATCTCGGTTTCGCAGAGCTATGGACCGACTGCAGATTTTCAGCGTCGCCCGCAATTGGGTCGGAGTCGCCGCCACTCGGCGTAGAAATGCTATCGGTATCAGCGTTTTCTGCCATCTGCCCCTGCCCCGGCAAAAACGACGCGATCGCACTGCCCCGTACGACCGTTAAATCTTAATCGTCCATATAATTTTTCGACTTAAGAAAGATTTTCCCAAGCAAGTTTTTCTGCCGTCATTCGATCACCCATTCAGTGACTTCCTAAGGGAGAGGTAGACCAATGCACATTCACGGACCGCACGACGGCCTAAACCTAGACGCGAAATCGCTTCGGCGTTCTTCGGACAGTCCGAAGGGTCAGCGGATCGATTCGCAAGCCGCGGCTGCTAATTCGGCCACGGATATCCCTCATGCCGCCGAACACACGTCGGCGCCGGAAATTGTGCAATTGGTTTCAAGGTTACATGCCATCCCGGAAGTTCGCGAACATCGGATTGCCGAAATCGCGGAAAGGTTGTCACGTGGCGAGTATCTCACCAGAGATGCCGCTGAAAGGACCGCGGCTTTGATCGCGGAATAGTCGTCGGAAGCGCTCTATGGAGTGCTTGTTTAACCAATGTTGACAGCTAAATACGAGTGCCGGGAGGAACAGGCTCAACGCGGTCAAGGACAGACCATCTTCAAACGAGCGTATTAGCAACCAATTGAAATGAGGTGAAAGATGGCCTTAAGTATTGTAAACAATGTTGCGTCTCTGAACGCACAAAACAAGTTGAACAATTCCTCGATGTCGCTTGCCAAGTCGGTCGAGCGACTTGCTTCCGGATTCAAGATCAACCGTGGTGCAGATGGTCCCGCCGCCTTGGTTATTTCCGAGAAGCAACGTGCCCAGATTGCCGGCCTCAATGCCGCGATCGCGAATACCGAAAAGGCTGTTTCCATGGTGCAAACAGCTGAAGGTGCCTTGAACGAAATCAACGGTCTGCTGGTCAAGATCCGCAGTCTGGCGATCGATTCGGCCAATACCGGTGTTAACGACGATGATGCATTGGCAGCCAACCAGGCTGAGATCACCAACGCGTTGGAAACGATCGATCGCATCGCGGCGAACACGCAATTCGGCACGAAGAAACTTCTTGATGGATCGGCTGGCTTGAACGCCACGTCCAGCAATGCTTTCTTGGCCGACATGAATGCGACGTCTTCGACCCAGCAAGGCATCTACACCTTGAGTGTCGTACAGGACGGTCAAAAAGGTCAGGTCGCCACGGCCACGAGTGAAGCCGCTGGTGCCCACCTGAGCAACACCACGAATCTTGCTCAGAACGAAACGTTGACGATCAACGCACAGGCTGTTTCCTTGACCACGGGCATGACGAACACCCAAGTCGTGGACGCCATCAATGCTTATCAAAGCGTGACCGACGTGGTTGCCTCACTGGACGCCGCCGGCAAGCTCGTCCTGACGGCCAAAGATTTTGGTGCTGGCAATGGTTTTACCGCCATTTCCAGTCTCGTTGATACCACCGTCGGATCGACTGGTCTTGGCGATGTGCTTCTGGACACGGAAGCGGCTCCGGCACTTCACGTAGCCAAGCAAGCGTTGAATCTGCAAGTCGATGTAACGGCTCCTGATCTGAGTGTTGCGAGCTACGACGTCGCCGGTAACGTGATTACGTCGGCATCCGGCGTCACCGCTGGCTTGAGCTTCAGTGTTTTGGCCGACGGTGTTGACCCGGCGATCACATCCAATGCCGTTCACGGGTCGACGCTGACGGTCAATGATGGTTCGCTGACCTTCCAGATTGGTGCCAATGCTGGTCAAACCGCTTCGCTGTCAATTCTGAAGGCCAGCAGCGACGCCTTGGGTGTCAACGTGGCAGGCAACCAGTTTGCGAATCTGAAGGCAATCGACGTCACGACGGCGAGCGGCTCGCAGGATTCGCTGGCGGTAATCGATGTGGCGATCGACGGCATCACCAACCTCCGTGGTACCTTGGGTGCATTCCAGCAAAATACGCTGGAGTCAACAGCCAATAACCTGCGGGGAACTTTGGAGAACACGGTCAATGCCGAATCGACGATTCGGGATACGGACTTTGCTGCCGAGATCGCGAACTTCACAAAGCAACAGGTTCTCACTCAGGCCGGCGTGTCGGTTCTTGCGAGTGCCAACCAGATTCCACAACTCGCACTGTCGCTGCTCGGTTAAACGTCCGCAAAGACGAACGAACAGCGCGGTCGAGTCCCAAGTCGGTAAAAAGGGGCAGGCAGTGGGGGAGGCGAAAGCCTCCCCCACTGATTCTGTTTTCCCGACAACCGTTTGACCCCACTCACGTTTGATCCCACCTATATTTGATCCCACCTATATTTGATCCCACTTACACAATCTGAAACCGGACGCACCCCTTTCTTCCGCAAGCCGTCCCCCCCCGAATCATGCTGAGTATCGATGGACTGGTCACTGGAATTGACACGACGACGATCATTTCCGGTCTACTCAATATCCAACAGACCCAGATCGATCTATTAGGAGTTCGTCGCCAAACCGTTCTTGAAGAGCAAAACGCCTTCAAGGGTATTGAAGCTGGTCTGCTGACGCTGCAGAGCCATACGAATCGGCTCTCGCGAATTCACGATAGCGTTTTTCAGCGGAAGAGCGTCACGTCTAGCCATGAAGACATCGTCGCGGCCACGGCGTCGGAGTCCGCGGCAGTTGGTAGCTACAACATTCGGGTCAACAGCCTTGCGGCCGCTCATCAGGTCGCCACTCAAGGCCTCGCCGATCCGGATAGCGCCATTACGGAGGGCACCATCGCGCTTCAAGTTGGCAGTGGGACCACCACGACGATAACCATTGACGGCTCCAACAATACGCTGCAAGGATTTGCCGACGCCATCAATGATTCCGGCGGCGATTTTACTGCTGCGATTGTTAACGATGGCACCGGTAGCGGCACGCCGTTTCGCATCATGTTATCGGCAACGAAAACCGGCGCGGAAAACGCGATATCGATTACCAGTAGTTTGGCGGACAGCGGTGGCGGTTCGGTCAAACCCGTCTTCGATCTGGGTACGCCGGTTCAGGCTGCGGCAGATGCTTCGATTCTGATTGGTAGCGGGGCAGGTGCGCTTGCAGTGCAAAGCGCATCCAATCAGATCGAAGACATCTTGCCGGGCTTGACCCTCGACCTTCGCGGCGCGGACAGCGCGCAGGATATCACGATCGTTGTCGGTAACGATACGGAAGCGGCCAAGGACTCCATCAACGATTTCGTTTCCTCGTTTAACGACCTGATGGACTACATCGACAATCAGGTTCGCTATGACGCGGAAACCGATCAGGCAAGTCTATTGCTTGGCAACCGCTCGGTGACGTCGATCCAGGATGAGGTTCGGTTGACGGTCAGCAACGTCGTCGCGGGCGTTGCGACTGAAATGAACCGGTTGACGGCGCTCGGCATTTCTTTTGACGCTCGAGGCCATTTGAACGTTGATTCTGCACGGCTGGACGCGGTATTGAGCGGTAATGTCGAAGGCGTCGACATGTCGGACGTTCAGCGACTCTTCTCGCTCGACGGTCAGAGCGACAATGGCAACATCCGCTTCGTCCTGGCAGGAGACGACACGGTGGAATCAACGACTCCGTACGAGGTTGATATTCTGCAGGCCGCTGAGCGTGCTCAAGCCACGGCAACCAACACGCTCGCAGCGTCGACGGTGATTGACGGGTCGAACAACCAATTGACGATTACGATCGACGGCAAAACATCGGGAACATTAACACTCGCAGCCGGCACGTATACGACGGAAGAATTGGCGGCACATCTTGAGTCCGTCATGAATGCCGACGATGAACTGGGTACTCGATCCGTTGCTGTCAGCGTTCAAAGCGATCGATTACAAATCACGTCGGATACCTATGGCTCGTCGTCAGAAGTCACAATCGGCAGCGGGACGGCGCTCGTGTCGCTCGGATTTGACGGTTCGGAGACCGACCAGGGACAGAATGTTGTCGGTAATTTCCTTGTCGATGGCGTTGCCGAAATCGCCACCGGCACCGGTCAATTGTTGATTGGCGATGCATCCAACGCCAACACTGCCGGATTACAGGTACGTGTCACTCTCAATCAGTCGCAGGTCCAGGCCGGATCGGATGCCAACCTATCGGTAAGCAGAGGTATCGCCTCGCGACTCGGTCAGGTTCTGAACGGAATGCTCGATTCCGTCGACGGCAAGATCAAAACGGTTAACGACGGCTTCGAGGATGAAGCGGAAACGATTCAGCAGTCTATTGATCGGCTGAGTGCGACATTTACGACACAACAAGAATCATTACTAAAACAATTCGCCGCGATGGAGGCTGCCGTTGGGCAACTCCAAACGACCAGCAGTTTTCTCGCAACCCAATTGGCCGGCGTTGCTAATCTGAGCCTGAACTGAGCATCCAATGCCAAGCATAATTAACGAAATCAGTGGGCGAATACTAAGAACGAAGGATAGCCATCGGAATACGCTAACCGAACGAAGGTTGTCGCGATGGACGCTGGTCGAACATCTTCGGCCGTTGTTGCACGCGGCCACGAAACGACTGCAAATAGCCCAAACCGCCGCATTGAATGATGAAAAGTTCCTCGCCTACCGTCAGCTAAAACAGTCGAAGCGACTCTTTGAGGAACTTCAATCGCAACTGGGAACGATCGACAAGGAGTTGTCGCATCGATTTGTCGCGGTCATTTCCTACCTGGATTGTTGCATGAGAGACGTTGACGCTGACCGCATTGGCTTCGCCCGAGACCTACTGCTCAAACGTCGCGACATCCTGACCGAGATCATCGAATCCGCGCTACCCACCGTGTCATAAGGTTCCCATAAATACGCCCCTCAACTGAAAGATTCGCTGCTATGACGCGACACCGTTCACGACCGTATGAAGGCCACCGTGCCGTAAGCTGGACACGCATCGATATGTTGCTGGCTCTCTACGACGCCGCGCTCATGGAATTGGAGCGAGCGCGGCTTGCTCACGCGAAATCGGACGAAGTGCTCGCCAAACGGCATTGCAATAAGGCGCTCAGAGTGGTCTGCCAGTTGCGCTACGGTGTCGATCCGCAATACGGTGAATTGTCGCAGCAATTGGAGCGACTGTTCGAGTACGTGACGACCTGTGTGGCCGGTGGTAGTGCTGCAAATGTCGCGGATACGATCGTGGTGCTGTCGACGCTACGAGAAGGATTTGAGGCCATTCGGGATGAGGCGGTTGAGATGGAGAAAAGCGGGAAGATTCCGCCGCTCGAATTTGCGCCAACCTTGGAAAGACTTGCATAGGGTACAGCATCGGTTGACGCTGGCCGGTGGAACGAGGCGTTGTTCTCCAACCACCGCACCGCGTGATATACCGCGAAAAGCTGGTACGAGGAGAAATCGATCATGTCGATGCGAAACCGCCGAATCAACCGTCGCTTGTTCACCGACTGTGTAGCCAACAATCGGGGCGCCTTTGTGATGTTCCCCGAGCTGGATGCTTTTTGTCCGGCAAACTTCGTGCAGATGCACCGCGACAGTCTGGAATTCCAGTTACCTACGGAGACCGTCAAGGGAATTCACAAAGCGTCGGTTTGCTGCGTTACGTTTCAGGACAAGTCGATGCTTCACGTGTTTCTATCGTTGATAATCAACTTTCGGAAGCTGTCACAATTCGATCTTGCACGACTAACCGTCGCAACACCGCGACGTGTGCGACGTTCTGCGCTTCGGGTTCGAGTACCAGAAAACAGTGGGCTCGTGGTCCGCGTCACCGCGGACGGCGGATTCCTTTGGGCGCCACGTGCGGTCAATTTGAGCATTGACGGCGTACTGCTCGACTTCGGCAAGAACGATGCGCCCAATTTACCGGTTGGCATCCGGCTTGACGTGGTAATGATGCTCGGAACAGATGCCGTAACACTCAACGCCGAGGTTTCGCGACGTGACGGACATCAATACGGTTTGAAGTTTCGTAACGTTTATGCAGGGTCCGACCTGAAACCACCGTCGGTTTTGCGACGAATCGTCCAAAGACTCGAACGCCAATGCGTCCAGGAAACCTATTGCGCGGAAACGCAAGGTAGTGTTTTGTCAGAGAGCTACTGGGGCGATCCGACAGCGAACGGATCGGCGGATCCGTTTGCGACCATGGTGGGCGCCACTTCGATCGACACGACGCAGGACTACTAAATCGAGACCAGGCAAATAAGAACGTCGCTGCCATCCGGCAATGAATACCCGCCGAAAAATGGCAACCCGCGTTTCTGAAACGCGATCCCGCCCGCAATGGGCGAAGCGGCATTCGACGCCGAAATTCCCGCAGGCCTCAAGTCCAGGATGTAATACGGCGGAGCAGGTCCATGACGCGGCATACCAAACGACAAAAAACAATCAACCTATTGCAGGAGTTTTCCGTACCGCTTATCGCGGGTGTGTTTGCAGCTTTGTATTTTGCAAACTCCGATGCGACGCAGTATCACCATCTGACTCACTCGCCGCTACATCATTTGGTTGGCCACTCACCTACCGCTGGATCACACGCACCAGGTGGCGGATGGTTCGACTTTCTCACGCTGCATTTTCTGGTGAACGATTTGTTTATGGCGCTATTCTTCGGAATTGCCGCCAAGGAGATTACCGAAGCCTGTTTGCCGGGCGGCGCATTGAATCCCGTTTCGAAGGCGATCAACCCGTTATTTGCCACGGTGGGTGGCGTGCTCGGACCCATCGGTGTGTTTCTTCTTCTCAATTCGCTGATGGGAAGCGCAGCTTGGAGCAGCGGTTGGGGCATTCCAACCGCCACGGATATCGCGCTCGCATGGCTTGCCGCACGGCTTGTCTTCGGAAACGGCCACCCTGCGATCAGTTTTCTGTTGCTGCTGGCCGTCGCCGACGACGGGATTGGACTTGCCATTATCGCCATTGCCTATCCCAACCCGGACCATCCCACGCTTTGGGCCAACGCGCTTTGGATCCTGCCCGGGATGGCCGCAGCCTACGGTCTTCGTCGAGCCGGCGTGCGATCGTGGATCCCCTATATTGCTGGTGGTGGTGCCTTCAGCTGGTACGGACTCTACTCAGCACATTTGCATCCGGCACTGGCGCTGGTTTTTATCGTGCCCTTCCTTCCTGGACCCCGGCGCGACCTGGGCTTGTTTCTGGAAGCAGCTGACGACAACGCGGCGCCTCCGTCGTCCGCGGGCCAATGGGCCCGCCACCTGCATAGCCCGTTGGAACAATTTGAACATCAGCTCAAACTGCCCGTCGATTTGGGCCTGTTCTTCTTCGCCTTTGTCAACGCTGGCGTCGCACTATCCGGCTTCAGCGACCTGACCTGGATAATACTTGTCTCGCTGATCGTAGGAAAAACGCTCGGAATAACGACGTGTTCGCTGTTGGGTCAACGGCTCGGTTTCGACCTGCCGGCGGGAATGCGATTGAAGCATCTTGTCGTGGTAGGGGTGATCGCCGGTCTCGGCTTGACGGTCGCTCTGTTTGTATCGGGTCAAGCGTTCACGGACGCGGCTCTGCAGGGCGCGGCGAAAATGGGAGCGCTGCTTTCGGCCTGCGCGATGTTTATCGCCATCGCGCTGGGTTGGGTCTTGAATGTTCGAGACGTCCCACGTTCGCGCGGTATCACGTGGCCCGCGTGGAAATGGTCCGAAAAGGGACTCGTTAGGGCAGCGGAATAGCCGCGGAGATGTTCGCGGTAATTTGAAAGCGATCGGAGAATTCATGCGTTACGATTTAATCGTCATCGGCAGTGGACCTGCGGGGCAAAAGGGGGCGATTGCGGCCGCAAAGGGTCAGCAGCGCGTGGCCTTGGTCGAAAGAGACGCGGACGCTCTGGGTGGTGTTTGTCTGCACACCGGCACCATCCCATCCAAGACGATGCGCGAAGCGATCCTGCATTTGACGGGATATCGGCAACGGGAGGTCTATGAAGAGGCTTACCGACGCAAACGACACATCTCGATCGATGACTTACGACGCAAACTCGACCAGGTCACGCATCACGAGCTGGAGGTCATCCGCGATCAGCTCGACCGCAACGGCGTCGACGTTTTTTGCGGAGAAGCGTCCTTTTCCGGTCCCCATGAAATCACCGTTCGCGGCTCCGAGAAATCACGTGTGCTCGATGCCGACAAGGTACTTATCGCCTGCGGAACCAGGCCACATCGGCCGGCGCATGTTCCCTTTGATGGCAAATCCATTTTTGACAGTGATGAAATCCTCTCGCTGGATCACATGCCCCAATCGATGATCGTCGTCGGAGGTGGGGTGATTGGAATCGAGTATGCGATTATGTTCGCGACACTGGGGGTGAAGGTTACCCTGGTCGATGCACATGAGCGCTTGCTGGAGTTTTGCGATCGCGAAATTGTCGATGCGCTTTTGTATCAAGCGCGATCGGTGGGCTTGATTTTCCGGCTTGGCGAAGAGGTTGCTTCGGTTCAACACCACACGCCGAATCTGGTCGCCGTCGAACTGGCAAGTGGCAAACGCATCATTGGTGAAACGGCGCTTTTTAGCGTGGGCCGTACAGGGGACACCGCGAGCCTGAATCTTGCAGCGGCTGGGCTTGAGCCCGACCAGCGGGGACGCGTTCCGTGCGACGAAAATCACGCAACGCCGATTCCGCACATTTTTGCAGTCGGAGACGTGGTTGGCTTTCCTGCGCTGGCCAGCACATCGATGGAGCAGGGAAGGCGCGCGGTCTGTTACGCCTTCGGATGGCCCTATCACGCCTCTACTCACATGCCTTACGGCCTGTTCACGATTCCTGAAATCTCCATGGTAGGGCAAACAGAACAGCAACTGACGTCGGACCATGTGCCCTACGAGGTAGGGATAGCTCGGTTTGCCGAAATTGCCCGTGGCCAGATTGTCGGCGACCATGTGGGCATGCTGAAGCTACTTTTCCACCGCGAATCGCTGAAGTTGCTGGGCGTCCATTGTATTGGCGAAGCCGCCACGGAAATCGTGCACATCGGCCAGACGGTGATGGCGCTGGATGGCACGATCGAATACTTCCGCGATGCGGTCTTCAATTACCCGACAATGGCGGAGTGTTACAAGGTCGCAGCGTTCGATGGTTTGA
This sequence comes from uncultured Planctomycetales bacterium, assembly GCA_963844115.1. Lineage (GTDB taxonomy): Bacteria > Planctomycetota > Planctomycetia > Pirellulales > UBA7805 > CS4-C045. The sequence goes on from CAWJNN010000040.1 coordinate 101,114, forward strand.
ATCGTTTGTGTCTCGACAAACCGGTAACACTTGCGCCGCCCGTTGTGGTCTCCGCCACGATGCCTGACGCCGTGCATGCTGGAAGCCTGGTCTAGCTGATACCACGAACGGTTCATTGTGAATAGCCTTCCGCCTTCTTTGACATTTTCCGTCGGTGGCCGGCGCGATCTCACTAACCGGTTTTTCCGGTTGGCTTCCCGCTCCACGGCAAGCGGCAAGCTATGTTTGGAACGGATCGCGCATCGACGCGAATCACGTCAATTTAAACGATCATCCGAGAGGGCAGGGCGATGATATGGATCGGACTGATACTGCTGGCATGCTTGGCGATAGCGATTTACGACGTTACCCAGCGCCGGCATTCAATTCTGCGAAACTTTCCCGTCGTAGGCCACTTTCGATATTGGTTGGAAGCGATCGGACCCGAGCTGCGACAGTACATAGTGACCAGCAACAACGAAGAGCGGCCATTTAGCCGTGCACAACGCCGCTGGGTCTACGCATCGTCCAAACGCGACAACAACTATTTCGGGTTCGGGACGGATCAAGACGTCGATCGGGCGGCGAACTATCTGATCGTCAAGCACTCGGCCTTTCCACTGAGCGAACCACGCCAGGACGATCAGGACTACGATCCGAACTACACCATCGCCTGCAACAAAGTGATGGGTCAGGCCCGCTGTCGTCGTGAGGCGTTTCGCCCCTCGTCGGTCGTCAACATCTCCGGCATGAGTTTCGGATCGCTTAGCGGTCCGGCGGTCGAGGCCCTGAATCGAGGAGCGTCCTTAGCCGGTTGTTTGCACAATACGGGCGAAGGCGGGATCTCACGTTATCACGACGCGGGTGGCGAACTGATCTGGCAAATCGGGACGGGATATTTCGGGTGCCGGGACCCGCAGGGTAACTTCAGCCTGGATCGGCTGGTGGAAAAGGTGCAGTCACACCCCGTCCGAGCGATTGAGATCAAGCTAAGTCAAGGTGCAAAGCCCGGAATGGGAGGCTTGCTGCCAGCCGCGAAGATCACGGAAGAAATCGCGACGATCCGGGGGATTCCCATCGGACGCGATTGTGTCAGCCCGGCGTCACACAAAGAATTCCACGACGTGGACGGCATGTTGGACTTTGTCGAGCGGATTGCGGAGGCGACGGGTCTGCCGGTGGGCATCAAGTCGGCAGTTGGTGAATCGGAATTTTGGTGCAAGTTAGCGCGGATGATGTCGAACGGCAGCCGAGGTGTCGACTTTATCACGATCGATGGCGGCGAAGGCGGTACCGGAGCCGCGCCTTTGGTCTTCGCCGATCACGTCTCACTTCCGTTCAAGGTCGGCATGAATCGCGTGTACCGCGAATTCGCCGAACATGGTCTGCACGAAAAAGTTGTCTTCATCGGCTCAGGAAAGCTGGGATTCCCGGAAACGGCTCTGTTTGCATTCGGCCTTGGCTGCGATATGGTCAACGTCGCTCGCGAAGCGATGATGGCCATTGGCTGCATCCAGGCGCAGCGCTGTCACACGGGCCATTGTCCCGCCGGGATCGCTACTCAGAATCGGTGGTTGATGCGAGGCCTCAACCCGACGCTCAAGAGCGCGGCTGGCGAACTACTTCGTCAACCTTCGCAAGGAATTGTTGCGGCTTAGCTATGTCTGTGGGGTTTCGCATCCCAGTCAAGTCACGCTCGACCAATTCGAAATTCTTAACGATCAACTTAATTCGCATTCGGCGCAGCACCTGCTCGGATATGCAAAGTTCGACGCAACCGATGTGGCCCGTCCGCGTGAATCCACCAGCGAACCGTCGAGACTGACGATTGTCGAATTGACGTCCGGCGGCGCCGCGTCGACCTGGCCGGTCGACGAATCGCTGATTCACTCAGTGAACTCGTCCACTCCGTAGGTCGGACCTGCTTGGAACCTCATGCCCGGGCGCATGGGTTGATCGTCAAGTGACACAATTTGAAGGGGCAGATGATGATGGATCGCCGAAAAGGCGCGTGGGCGGAAGATTGCGGCGCCACGCTGGTTGAATACGCACTTTTGCTGGCAATCGTCGCAACCGTGGCGCTGGTTGGTTGCTATTCGCTCAATCGACCCGTCACCGATAAGTTTCAAATCGTGTCACAGCGTCTCGAGTCCAATGGCGGGAATGATGCTCGTCGTGTCGGCCGGGTCCCTGCCAAGGCAACGGGGCCGGGGTCGGGGCCCGGGGCGGACGGCACGCACGCCGAAGCGTCGTTGGCCCAACACTCGACGATCCCCCTGATCGTCGTGTTGATCGGACTGGTCGCCTGGTACCTGGTTAAGCGGTGCGGGAGCCGTCCGAAACAGGCCGCGTCCGGCAAGTATCTCGATGACGCAAATACGCTCGCGCATTTTGGAGAAAAGACACGAGCTTCTACATTTGCTCTCTAAAAAACTGTTGGACGACCACAACGGTCAGATGCGCGTTGACCATTTTATGACCCACAACGTCGAACTGACTCCACCTTCGACAACGATCGAGGAATCGCACCAGCTCATCATCAAGAAGAAATACCACCACCTGTTGATCGGCAAACGAAACGGGAAGTTGCTGGGCATCGTCAGCGACCGCGATTTCAATTCGCGCGAAGGACGAGTGGTTGGCGACATCATGACCACCAAACTGATCACGGTAACGCCGGATACCGACGCCATCACCGCGATCACGTACATGATCCAAAAGAACATCTCCTGCATTCCCGTGGTCGAAGAAGGCAAGCTACGTGGCATCCTGACGCGCACGGACCTGATGGTCGCGCTACAGTGCCTGATTCGCATTACGGAACAACTGGCCACGGAACTGGATGTTTTAGAGCACGTTCGAGAAGCCGACGGGGACACGATCATGTCGGCGACCGACCATTTGGAAACCGCGGACGCAACCGAATAGTCTTGGGAGAGATTAGAGAGTCGGGAGTCAAATGTGCAAAGCACCCGGAAGAGGTTAAGGGGTCGGGAGTCAATTGTGCAAAGCACCCGAAGGGCCGTTCCGGCAATTGACTCCCGACCCCTTAATCAACCCTAATCAACCCCGACCCCTTAATCAACCCCGACCCCTTAATCAATCCAAAGATTGAGCTGCTCCGGTTACTCTCTTTCAGGAACCTCGTTTGATGCTGCGGCTATAATCCAGAAACATTTTCCGGTACGAACGAGGACATATTAATGACGACAGCCTTGGTCTTGGTAGATATTCAGAACGATTACTTCCCCGGCGGTAAGATGGAGTTGGTGGATATCGAAGCCGCCAGCGAGCGTGCTTCGCAAATGCTCGCAAGTTTTCGTGAACAGGGAAAACCGACTTTTCACATTCAGCATATTTTCGCCCCCAACGCTGGAGCCGGCTTTTTCGAGCCCGACACGGATGGCATTCATATTCATGAAGGCATCAAACCGCTCGTTGGCGAAGCGGTGATCACGAAAAACTACCCGAGCAGCTTTCGCGAAACGTCGCTTGAGAAGGATCTTAAAAGTGCCAACATCGGCAACCTTGTTATTTGCGGTGCGATGAGTCACATGTGCATCGATGCAACGGTTCGCGCAGCCGCTGATCTGGGATTCAATTGCACGGTGGTCCAAGATGCCTGTGCAACACGTGACCTCGAATTCAAAAACAACACAATCCGCGCCGCGGACGTTCACGGTTCATTCATGAACGCACTCGGATTCGCCTACGCAAAAGTGATTGACTTCGAAGAATTCGACGCTTCCGACGACTGATGGGCGGCGAGTAATAAGGGAGCGAGTAATGGGATGGAGCTCATTCTTTGACGCTCGAAAACGAGATTTCAGGAGAGATTAGGGGGTCGGGAGTCAATTGTGCAAAGCACCCGAAGGGCCGTTCCGGCAATTGACTCCCGACCCCTTAATCAATCCGAAGCCAGGATTCGATCATGAATCGAATCTCTATCGCTGCAAAAAACAGTGGACTATTCCTGAGCATTTTTCTTGTTCGTGTTTTGGCCACCTTCAAAGAATGAGCTGCGACCTCTTACTTTTCTCGGCCTCTTGCTCTTCTATCGCGAGACGTTGTCGAACGCGTCCATTGATGTCTCGCAGCTTGCGGAAATTGCAGGTTGCAAAGGCCGGGATCCAGGAACTGCTTCGCTTAGTTTACAGAACAAAGACAGCGTGATAATGTAGCAATGAGCACAAAGCCAAAATCGCCAAACGGGAGAATCGCTATGAGACAACCAATTGTAATCACGCTCGCGTTGACGGTGGTAGTCGGCATGTCGGGATGCGGTGACGCGACTGACGGCGACGCTACAGTAGACGACCCAGCGTCAACGGCTCCCGATACAGCGACCGTGGAAACTGCCAAGAGCGGCTCTCTGTCACCAGAAGAGACATTGGCGCGGCTGATAGAACTGGCTCGCGCGGGTGACTGGGAGACCTACGTCGACGACTTCTACGGCGAATCCCACAAGTTTGAGGGCATGGCCGAGCGCCGCGATGCCGTGGTTGCCAGGTTTCGCGACAAGTGGGCGGATAAAGTTGTGGCGGGATTCGAGCCCTTGGAAGGCAAGACCGCCGAGATTGTTGAAGACGGAAAGAAGGCTGTATTCAACGTTGATGGCAAACCTTTGTTCATTTTGCATCTCAGCGACGACGGCAGATGGACCTTCCATTTGTAAGAGACATTAGAAGGACCAGTAGTAAGGACGAGTAATGGGATACGGCCCATTAGTTTTTTAGGACCAAGACTTTGGATTCGGAACACACCGATCAGAACATCGACAGGACGACAGGTTTTTCACGCCCCGCACCGGAGGCCGAAACATCGGTGCCGCCAGAGTTTCTGGGCCACTACCGGGTCGAGGGAGAGCTCGGACGAGGTGGCATGGGTGTGGTTTACCTTGGGCAGGATACCCGGCTGCAACGGCGCGTGGCCATCAAGGTCCTTCCGCAGGCGATCGCTCGCGACGCGAAGACGCTTGCTCGCTTCGAACAGGAAGCCAGGATCCTCGCCACATTGGATCATCCCAACATCGCGACGATCTATTCGCTCGAGCAGGCCGAGGACGTTTCCTTCATCACGCTGCAGCTCGTCCCTGGCGAGACGCTGGCCGATCGGCTGTCGAAGGGTCCACTAACGCTGGAAGACGCAATCGATGTCGGGCGCCAGACTGCCTCGGCGCTCGAGGCGGCACATGAGAAGGGCGTGATTCATCGTGACTTGAAACCAGCCAACATCCAAGTCACGCCCGATGGAGCCATCAGAATTCTGGACTTTGGGCTGGCGCAAATGTTGCGATCCGACTCCTCGTTGGACGATCCCCCGGAGAAAGTGACCGGTACACCGGGATACATGAGCCCCGAACAGCTTCAGGCGTTTCCGCCCGACGTTCGCGCCGACATTTGGTCCTTCGGTTGCATCCTCTATGAGGGTCTCACCGGGACGAAGGCGTTTGAGGGTTCCAATGTGAGCGAGGTCTTCAACGCTACGCTCTCGGCCGATCCAGACATGGACAGACTGCCCGAGAGCCTTCGGGAACTCGTTGAGCGCTGCCTTAGGAAGGATCCAAGTGATCGTTGGTCGACGTTCAGCGAGGTTCGAGAGGCGCTCGAGCGGGCAGTCGCCGGCAAGAACCTGGAGACAATCCTATCAGAAACCCTTGAGCGATCACTCGGTGTGGGCCAGACGGCGCCCAGTTTCGTCCTCAGCAACAGCGAGGGTGTCGATCGAACTCTGGAGTCACTGATTGAAACGGGGCCATTGATCCTACATTTTTACCGAGGAGTCTGGTGACCCTTCTGCACGGCAGAGCTGGAAGCTTTGCAGCAAACCTTGGCGGAGATCGCGTCCCTGAGGGCGTCCTTGGTAGCCATTTCGCCGCAGTTGCCAGCGCAAAGCCGCGCCTTGCGCAAAGACAAGAGCCTTACGTTCGATCTTCTGCACGACCCCGGTAATCAAGTCGCCAACTTGTTCGGGGTTCGTTTTGCTCTTCCCGATGCAGAGCGCGACAAATACCGCGGTGTAGGCCTCGACCTGGGAGCCTTCAATGGTGACGATTCGTGGACTCTTCCGCTGCCCGCACGGTTTGTCATTGATCAAGCAGGAATCGTCCGAGACGCGGTGATACAAACGGATATCACGGTTCGACCCAATCCGCAAACCGGGCTCGATATCGTGCAATCGCTCCGCAATATCTAGGAGCTTCCATGCCTGGTGTATTCACCGTGCACCGGGCGCGCCTCGCCACTTGCTGCTGCCGTTGGTCCTCCAAGCTCGCCATGGGACACCGACCAATACCACGGACCGATGCATCTCGCACATGCTCCTGCCCCCAGGCGGCCGCCTGAAGCTGGTTCTTGCGCTGCTGGTCCACGACCGCAACGAAGTGTCGGTTCTGGATGTTGAAGGATGTTGGTGCCCACGCGGCTGCAGAAAGCAGAGTGCGTAATTTCGGCTCGGTGAGCTTGTGGTCGGCGTCGTAGTGTTTGAAAGCGCGTCTCGTCTTGATGGCGTCGAATACTTTCTTGGCTATGGAACCCTTTATTGATTAATTAGGAAACTGAAAGACGATGGATGCGTCTGGCTTCTTGTCATAAATGCGTCGCGGCGATGGCACCGAGAAGAACATCGAGATTCCGGCACCCAGGAAAACGGAGAATCCGATCAAGTGCCAGCCGACGAGAAAGCTGTGATTCAGTGGGGCATTTGAAGCCACGACGGCGAGAACAACCGCACGGATCGCCAACACAAAGTCCGGGATGGAGCCGAGGATGACGAAGTGCAGCGGCAACTCATCGTGGAGGTACTTGATGATGGTTCCGATGGCCAGCAATCGCAAAACGTGAATGTAGATCAGTTGCAAATCGCTGGTATTACGAGCTGTATTTAGCACTCCTTCGCGCGCCGCTGGAAGAAGACCAAAAATCGCAACCGCGACAGTCACGACGATGCCAACCCCAATCAGATTCGATAGTTTATCGGAGTGCTTCAAGAAAAAAACGCCCAAACCCGCGTAGATCACGAGAGCCAGCCAAGCCAGCATGGCGACGATCCACGCGACGACGGTTCCGACGAACAAAGCCGGGTTGTCGCCGCCGGACAACAGCCAATAGACGATCCAACCTAGTTCAGTCAGCCCAATCCAAACGATTAAGGGCCTCAATTGTTCGTAACGTGTTTTGGAAGTGGACATGATTCGTTCCTATTGCAATCGCGAATCAGTACTTGAGCTGACGATTGCGATTCGTCGTATTTGTTTCCCGGCATCGCTCGCAGGCGCAGCGTATCCGGTAAGGGGGCGATACCAGTCCACGATGCCGCGCCCGATTGCTTCAGGATAATCCTCTTGAATAAAGTGGAGCCCGTAGCCGACGAACTGCATTTCGATATTGCGGAAGTTCTGCGCCGCCCACGCGGCCGCCTTCGGCGGCATCAATACCCCCGGCGAGGCATACTGCAGAAGCTTCGGTGTCTCTGAGTTGCGACGCCACTGGCCGACGCGTTCCACGACTTTAACATTATGCGCCGGCGTTTCATCGCCAGGTAATTAATTCGGTCACATATAGATCGGATAGCGGCTTTCGGGCTCGAGGAAAGGTGCTTGATAGACGTCCAGTTCCTCTTCCGTCATCTTCCGGGTGATCGTCGCGTTTGCGATCAGCACTTCGATGAAAAGGTTTTCGTCGATCCGGGCTTTCTTTCCTTCCACCGGATGACGATACCTGCGGAATAGGTCGGCAGCAGGTCCCAATCCCTCCAGGTTTTTCATCGGAAAGGTGGGTGGAACTATGGCTTCCATGAAGACTGGGCTGGTACGTTGCCCTTCGGGGCGAAAAACTTGCAGCGAGCTGTCTTAGAGACCCGATGAAGAGGCCGCCACGGCTGCTCACCGTGGCGGCCTCATTTCATGTCGGTCACTCTGAAGTAACTCGTCTTGTGCCACCTTCAACATGCTTCGCGAGGAAACTCCGGATGTGCCCCGTGATCACGTCGCCATCCTCTTCGAGTGCGAAGTGGCCCGTATCGAGCAAGTGAAACTCGAGTGTTTTCAAGTCGCGCTTGTAAGGATGCGTACCGTCTGCGGGGAAGATACCCTTGGAATCCGCCGAAGACTCAGCCGAGTTGACTGAAACCGGATAGATCAAATGTCGAGACATTGCGAGTCGCGTCTCATCACTCAAACGCCCGTACGGTAATTGAGATTCGCCGGCCCACCTGCGTTGCCGACTTGGGCATTTCGTGCGTCCAGGCCAGGTTGGTGTCGTAAGGTGTGACAAATACCCGTCCGTCGGTCGCCTGGAAATCCTGCCTGCCGGTACGCTGCCAAGGTCGCAACCTGCTTTGGTGTACGTTACCGACCGTTACAATCGAAGATACGTTTCTGCCGGAAGGCGTGCACAACGACCGCAGTAAGCGAGTGATCTCTTCGGCAAGTTGCATTCGTGACAAATGTCGGTTAGTCCTGAGCGCACAACGACGTCGGAGCATCTGACTCAGGTGTTGTCGACCTCCGCGCTTTAACGGCGACGAAGTTGGCTGCCGAGCACCAAGATTTCGCGCGATCACTCGGATGTCAGCCTGGGCTCGGTGTCGACTGCCCGAAACGGCAGAGATGTGGCCGATGCGCGCTAACGGATAGAACAACACCACCGAACCGACAAGGCCCTGAGCAGTATCGTCACTTAAGCAGAATCGTAAAATCCGCCGGTTCGAAATGGTGGTCTGCTGACCGTAGCTACGATGAAAGCGGAATGGAATCGCGTACGGGGGAGAGGTTCGTTCTTGGACTGCATCCCAATCAGTCTGCGGTGTTGCCCACCACACTAAGTCCAGCCAAGTCCGCGTCGTCGATCTCCACGTGGTCGATGGCGTAGCCGGCTGTCCGCACATTGGCTGCGGCAGAGGCAACGGCCGCTTCAAGCGAATCGGCCTGGCGAGAAAAGTCGGCGTAGGCCCGGCCATCATGTGAACCGGGACTGCAGTCGTCACAACCGACCTTGTATAGCGTATCGGCCATCTCTTCGCTCATGTAATCGATCCCGCGAAAATAAACGGTGAATCGGTAAGTCTTCATCTTACGATCTCCTACGAGTGGTCACAGTTGTCTACCGCACGGCGAATCGCCCGCGCGTGCTCTTCGGGGCTACGCGGCGTAGAAAACACCCGGCGAACATGACCCTCTCGTGTCCTCAGCGGACAGTAAAGTGTTCCATAAATATGTGCCCTAGCCGACGCTTGGACGAATGTCCAGCCATGTTGTTCAGCGTACTTGATTGCTTCGCGAATGTGCTTGTTCGCGTGGGCCATGTGTCATCATCGTTTGTCTGAATCAATCATACCACTTCAATCATCTCTGTGGCACGAAACGCCTACTGGCACCAGTGCGTGCGACAACGCAAGTCGTTTGAAATCACGCGATTACTCCCTGTGGTAGCAGAACCACAGGACATGCAATGTGGTCAGCTGATCCGCATTGCGTGTCCTGGCGTTCTCCCTGCCCTAACAAAGCCCGCGCCTGCAAGGTCACGTCGACGTTCCGCGACAGGAGAGTTATTACGATATAGTCCGAACTGCAGCCAGTCAAACGGACAGCTACCGTACTCAATGCAATAGGCCGACGCCGCATTTCGCTGGCGGCAACGGGTCGGCTTGGCGCGTGTCGTCCAGCGAATTTGACCACCGTGCGCCGGTTGTCGCAGTCCGACTCGTTGAGGGTCAATCTGATTCAGCCAATCGCCAAACCTGATCCTGGCTCGTATTCAAAGTGATACAACCGCGAAATCGCTCCATGCACTCGATGATCGCGTCCTGAGTCACGAACGCAAGTCCACGAAATGACCAAGGTGGGCGTGTCATGTGTCAGGTAGTGCCTAGGCGACATTACCTATGGGGGAGCTATCTTGGATTTCAGTAGCCGATACATCGTTGTTGATGTTGAGACTCGATCCAAGGTGTTGTTTGTTGTGGAACCAACAGCTCACTGATCCAGCAGGAAGTTGAGCTGGTGAGTGCGTGTAACTTGAACAAGCGTTTGGCCACTACCTTTATGATGGCGATACTTGGGAGCCCTTTTTGGCATGTGCAACCTCCGCTGGCCTCGCAAAGGGGGTAGTCACTACCCCTTTGCGATTGCCTTCAGGCTGCACCGCCGACTGCCGGCAGGTAATCTAAGATTAGATTTCCGCGGGATTTAGAATGTAGTCGGGCTGACAGGATTTGAACCTGCGACCTCTGCGTCCCGAACGCAGCGCTCTAGCCAAGCTGAGCTACAGCCCGAGTGATTGCCGAGATTTTATTCTATCGGCGCTCGTCGACCGGTCAACGACCGACGCGGTTGGCCGTGGGTTAGGAGTCGCCTTCCGGGCTCTGCTCCGAGGGTCCGTCGCCCTGTGACGCTGCGGGCGATTCGTTCGCGTCAGCTTCTAGTGACGGTAAGGCGAAGTTCTCTTCCTGTGGATCCAGATTGACCTGGTCCAACTCTGCCGCGTCGACGTGTCGCCGTAGTAGCAGATAAATGGCCACGGCGGAACACCACAGATAGCTGATTGCGAACGCGGCGGCCAATGTCATTACGGCGCCGTTACAAAAAATGATCAGCACCGACGCAAAGGAGCCGATCGGATCATCCAAGCCAGTCACGGCAACCTTATCCATTCGCGCGGTGCCTGCGCCCCAGCTGGCCGCCCACAGGGTCATATAGACAACCAGCGTGGCGAACATTCGGACGAGGAAATACCCAATGATACCGACGATCGAGGCCATCACTGCATAGACAATGTACAGCAGCGGACGCTGGAACACGTAGGCGTAGGAACGACTGAGCGCGTCGAAGGCGTCCTTTCCTTCCGTACTGACTGTCGCCCACATTAACGGCCAACCGAAGGCGAGCCCGATCAGAAGAATCGTCATCAGTAGTCCCGCCAGCAACGCAAACGGCCAGAAGATAGCCGTTACGATCGCCGTGGTGTCGCTGTGCGCGAACAGTCCGAGTATCGCAACACCAAAGGCAATGAAAGCGATTCCGAGCAGCGGAAACAGAGGTGCGCGAAAGTACGACTTCCACCGGGAAAGCGCGAACTCCTTCAGACGGTTTGTCGAGGGCAATTCATCGCGCGTCAAACGCAGAGCAGCAAGTCGAGTGATCGCACCGCCAAAAAAAGACCAGACTGCCAACGCCCAGATTCCGCAGAGGATGACATAGGCCAGTTCGACGTAGGTGAGATTGCGATCGAACAAGTACTGGAAAGGGACCGTCAGGTAGGCGACGCGGTCCAGAACCGGTTCGACGTAGGGTTCTGACCAACTGCCTTGCCAGATGTGGTGGATACCTTCGCTGCCAAAATCCTGATATCCGGTCTGCCACGGCCATTCGGGCAAGGCAAAGTTCTTGTCGGCGACCTCGGAAGGCCCCATCAACAGATTCCAGAACATACGCCAACCGGCAACGGTGCCGATCAGGCCCAAGGCGGCGAGCGCTAACGCTCGAAAGCTGGTCGCCGAACGAAGCGCATAAAAGATAGCGAACCAGGGTCGACAATAGTGCCAATCGGAACGCGCTTGAAATTCAGGTTCTGAAGAATCCGCCATCGTGTGAAGCACACCCCATTGATCGTGTGAAGCACCCTATCAGAGCACCCTTGAGCATTGGAGCACTCGAATGGTGAGTCCAGGGTGGGGAACCTGCCCCACCGCTGAAGCCGATTATACGAGCCGGTACGGAGGGGGCAATTGCAATCGGGGATTTTCGATTGTGGATTCGTCCGATTGTGGATCTCGGATTTCGGAACGCGGATTCAAGAGACCCATAATCACGACGGTTCGTCGCCACTCGGCAACTCGTGCGGCGATTCGCCTTCCTCGACAGGCATACCGTATTCCTCGTTCATCCAGCGACCAAAATCTATGTTCCGACACCGCTGCGAACAAAACGGAGTCGTCGTAGATATCTCCGGTTCAAACCGGTTTCCGCAAATTGTACAGGTCAGCATGGACATGGGGAGTCGGTGATCGGTGATCGGTAAACTGTGATTCACATCTCAGCCGGGGCTTACTGCTTACTGATCACTGGACTTGGTGTCGGGCTTTTTCGTTTTGGATTCTTTTTTCTCGGTCTTTTTGCTTTCTTTGGCCTTCTTCTCTTTTTCGGCGCCTTTCTTGTACGACTCGCTGCGGTAATCGGTCTGATAGAAACCCGATCCCTTGAAAACGACGGCCGCGCCGGTTCCGAACAGTCGACGCAACTTCATTTTTCCGCACTCAGGACATTTGCGTTTCTTGTCTTCGGTGATCGCTTGCAACAGTTCAAACTTGTGACCGCATTCATCGCACAAGTAATCATAAGTGGGCATGAGCCAGGTTCCAGGGTCAAGTGGCGAGGGCTGAGCGGCGTGCGCCAGGCAGTAGCTTTCCGATTACTGATTACTGATTACCGATCACCCTCGTCCGCCAGACCTGACGAAACGATGACCTGCGCCGCACGGATTACCCGATCGTGCAGTTGATAACCGGCCTGGGTAGCCTGAATAATCGTACCGGCCGCGAATTGATCGTTGGCCATTTGTGACACCGCTTCATGGATCGAAGGATCGAACGGATCACCTGCGTTGGCTTGGATTTGTGTACAGCCTTGCCGCTCCATACCGCTGGTTAGTTGCTGCGCGACCATTTTAACGCCTTCCAACAGTCCGCCGGCGTCCTGTGACTGCTGAGCGGCTTCGATGGCGCGGTGGATGTTGTCGATGACAGGCAGCAAATCCCGTAATAGGGGCATGGCCGCATAGCGTCGTTCGCTCTCCAGTTCGCGCAAGGTTCTCTTGCGGAAATTGTCGAGCTCGGCCTGCGAGCGTAGGGCGCGGTCGTTGGCCTCCTCGACTTGTTGACGTAACTGTTCGACGCCGTCGGTGTACCCGCTGTCCAACGTGGCTGGTTGATCGGCAGCCGTCTCGTCTGGCGTTGTACGCGAGGGGCGAGCGGCGTCGTTTTCGGTATCTGGCAGATCCTGGTCCATGGTCGGTGATCAGTTATCGGTAATCAGTGATCAGTAATTAGTCCTTGGTCTCTTCTTCGTCATCCGTCGTAAAGTAGTCGCGCAGCTTTTCCAGAAAGTTCTTTCGATGCGGCGTGACGTTCGAATTCTCTAACTTCGCCAGTTCGCGAATGAGTTCTTCTTGTTGGGTGTCCAGTTTTTTTGGCACTTCCACATCGATCTGAATATAGAGGTCGCCGACGTAATTGCCACGCGGGTCAGGCATGCCGCGGCGCTTCAAGGTAAAGACTTGCCCGGGCTGCGTGCCGGCGGGAACCTCCAAGTGATCGGGGCCGTTCAGTGTCGGGACTTCGATCGATGCACCCAAGGCCGCCTGGGAGTAGTTGACTGGCACGCGGCAGATCAGATTCTGGCCGTCGCGACGAAATAGCGCATGCTCCTGCACGTGGATGAAACAGTAGCAATCGCCGGGTGGTCCGCCGTTGGGGCTCGGTTCGCCCTCACCGGTCACGCGAACACGCATCTGGTCATCCACGCCCGCGGGTAAGGCGACGTCGCGGGTGATGGTTTCGGGCAGGTACCCTTTTCCATGGCATCCCGTGCATTTTTCTTTCACGACTTCGCCCGCTCCACGACATGACGGGCAGGTGGTCTGGACCCGTAAGATCCCGCTGGACTGAATCACTTGGCCATTTCCGCCGCAGTAGTTACAGCTTTCGACGGATGAACCCTCTTTCGCGCCGGTCGCGTTGCAATCTTCACACTTTCGATGCCGCTGGAATTCGATCGGCTTCGTGACCCCGCGGGCGGCTTCCAGCAAATCGATCGTCACTTCGCATTGGACATCCGCCCCCCGCCGAACGCGACGACCACGTCGGCGACCACCGAACAGGTCATCAAAGATGCCGCCACCGCCGCCGAAAATGTCGCCGAAGGCCTCGAAAATGTCTCCGATATCTGAAAAGTGGGGTGCGCCGCCACCGCGGCCTTCGAGTCCGGCATGCCCGAAGCGATCGTAGCGACTTCGCTTTTGCTGGTCGTGCAGAACCTCGAACGCTTCCGCGGCCTCTTTGAACCGTTCGATCGCCTCGTCATCACCCGGATTCTTGTCCGGGTGATATTGGACTGCCAACTTGCGATACGCCACCGCAATCTCACTCTCGCCGGCGGTACGTTCCACGCCCAGGATTTCGTAATAGTCCCGCTTGCCTGTCATGCTCATGGCCGGATTGGGGGTTCGCAATGCGGGTTCGTGGAAGGGGTTTTACCAGGGCGACGGATCGCGAATAAGCAGCTATCCAATTATAGGACAGTGGTTGGCCGCATCCCTATCGCAATTTGGCGTATCCCAAGCACGGCAGGGGCATAAAACGGGCCACCTCTGTGCTGGCAGAAGTGGCCCGCGATGGTACCGAGCGGTGAACGCACGAGGGCGCTGCGAGGGAGCCCACCGTTAGGCAACGCTACCGTCTACTCGCCGCTTGTCGTTGTCTTCACTATCCAGGTTGGTCACCAGGGCTTCGGTAGTCAGCATCAAGCCGGCGATGCTGGCCGCGTGTGCCAGGGCACTGCGTACAACCTTGACTGGATCAATCACGCCGTCCTTGAACATGTCAACGTACTCGCCGGTATTGGCGTTGTAGCCTACATTGGTCGGCTTTTCGCCGACTTCATCAGCAACCACCGAACCATCGACGCCACTGTTATCTGCAATCTGGCGAATCGGCGCTTCCACCGCACGCAAGATGATATCGGCACCGATCTTCTCGTCGCCTTTCAATTTAGCGCGGACTTCTTCGATGACTTCGCGGCACCGCAGCAAGGCGACACCGCCACCGGGCAGGATACCTTCCTCGACCGCCGCTCGCGTGGCGTGCAAGGCATCTTCGACACGGGCCTTTTTCTGCTTCATTTCTGCTTCGGTTCCGGCACCGACCGAGATCACCGCCACACCGCCGGTCAGCTTGGCCATCCGTTCTTGCAGTTTCTCGCGATCGTAATCGCTGTCGGAAGCCTCAATCTGGCGGCGCAGTTGCTCGATGCGCTTTTTAACGTCGTCCTGCTTGCCGGCACCTTGCACGATGGTCGTGTCATTCTTTTCGACCGTGATCTGTTTGGCTTGACCCAACTGATCCAACGTGAGGCTTTCCAGCTTGATTCCCAAGTCTTCGCTAATCAGCGTACCACCGGTGAGGACCGCGATATCGCCGAGCATCGCTTTGCGTCGGTCGCCGAAGCCAGGTGCTTTCACGGCACAAACGTTCAAGACGCCGCGCAGCTTATTGACAACCAGCGCCGCCAACGCGTCTCCTTCGACGTCCTCCGAAATGATCAGCAGCGGCTTGCCGCTCTGGCTGGTCTTCTCCAGCAACGGGACGAGGTCCCTCAAATTGCTGATCTTCTTTTCGTGAAGGAGGATGAAGGCGTCCTTTAGCTGGCAATCGCGTTCCGCCGGCCGATTGATAAAGTAAGGTGAGATAAAACCTTTGTCGAACTGCATTCCGTCGACAAATTCGACGGTGGTTTCGGTGGTCTTTCCTTCTTCGACGGTAATGACGCCGTCCTTGCCGACCTTTTCCAGCGCGTCGGCCAGCAGTTCGCCGATCGCCGGATCGTTGTTGGCACTGATCGCGCCGACATTGGCGACGTCCGATTTGCTGTTTACGGGCCGAGCCATTTTGACAAGATGTTCGACCGCGGCTTCGACGGCCTTTTCGATGCCTCGGCGAACGGCCATGGGGTTGCTACCCGCGACGATGTTCCGTCGGCCTTCGCGAAAGATGGCTCGCGCCAGAACGGTTGCCGTGGTCGTACCGTCGCCCGCGACGTCCGATGTCTTGCTGGCCACTTCATTGACGAGTTTGGCGCCCATGTTTTCAAATGGATCTTCCAATTCGACTTCTTTACTGACGGTGACGCCGTCCTTGGTGACGGTGGGTCCGCCAAATGACTTATCGATGATGACATTCCTGCCAGTCGGCCCCATCGTCACGGCGACGGCGCTGGCAAGTTTTTCCACGCCTTCTAACATCTTGGCGCGGGCCTGATCCTCGAACATCAATTGCTTAGCCACGGCTTGGGTTCCTTATTTCGTGTCGTAGGTCAAATTCGAGTGCGCACCGGTTGTTACCTTGCAGCAGGCGCGCATCCCGTTGGGATTGCGGTTAAACGGGTTAGTCGACGACCTTGGCCAGGATTTCACCTTCGCGAAGGATTTTCACATCCGTGCCGTTCAATTCCTGATCGACACCGCCGTACTTGCCGAAGTAGACCCGATCACCGACCGCCACGGATACTTCACCCCGGTTGCCGCTATCCAGCAGCCTGCCTGGCCCCACGGCAACGACGGTCCCCAGCTGCGGCTTTTCCCGAGCGCTATCAGGCAGCACGATTCCGCCAGCGGTTGTCTCTTCGGCTTCAAGCAATTCGACGACCACGCGATCATCTAACGGTCGAAATTTTTCGTCTTTGGCCATGTTGTCTTTCCTTGTTCAATTGCGTTGCGGTTTTTACTGTCATTGCGTTCTGGCTGCCGCCTTTACATCATGCCACCCATGCCACCCATGCCACCCATGCCACCCATGCCGCCGCCCATGCCACCCATGCCGCCGCCCATGCCACCCATGCCGTGGTCGTGATGATCTTGTCCGGCGTCGTCATGTTTTTCAGGGATCTCGGTGATCAGAGCCTCGGTTGTCAGTAACAGGGCGGCCACGCTGGCAGCGTTTTGCAGCGCGGTCCGGACCACTTTGGCCGGATCGATAATGCCTTCTTCCACCATGTCGACGTATTTGTCCTTGTCCGCGTTGTAGCCTTCGGTTTTGCTCTTCAGTCGTCGCACGCGATTCACCACAACGGCTCCGTCTTGCCCGGCGTTTTCTGCGATCAGACGCAAGGGATAATCGAGAACTTTTCGGATGATCTGGACGCCAAGCATCTGGTCACCTTCCAGGTCGAGCTTGTCGAGCGCTTTTTCACTGCGCATCAAGGTGACGCCGCCACCGGGGACGATCCCTTCTTCCAGGGCGGCTGCGGTAGCGCTTTTGGCATCTTCCAGCAGCGCTTTTCGTTCTTTCATTTCGGTCTCGGTGGCCGCGCCGACATTGATCTGGGCCACTCCGCCGGCCAGTTTGGCCAGCCGTTCCTGAAGTTTTTCCCGATCGTATTCGCTGTCGGTACCCTCGATTTCTTTTCGGATCTGGTCTGCGCGACCATCGATATCAGCTTTTTTGCCGGCACCGCCCACGACGGTCGTATTGTCGGACGTCACGCTGATCTTTTTCGCTCGGCCCAGGTCCGTGAGCTTGATCGATTCAAGGGAGATGCCCAGATCCTTAAAGACAGCCGTGCCGCTGGTCAGCACGGCCAGATCCCCCAGCATCGCCTTACGCCGGTCGCCATAACCGGGTGCTTTGACGGCACAAACATTAATGATTCCCCGCATTTTGTTGACGACCAGCGTCGCAAGCGCTTCTCCGGCGACGTCTTCGGCGATGATCAACAGCGGTTTGTTTTCCTTGCTGACCGCTTCCAGAAGCGGCACCAGTTTTTTGGCGTTGGAGATCTTTTCTTCGTAGATCAAGACATAGCAGTTTTCCAGTTCGACTTGCTGGTTGTCCTGATCGGTGACGAAATGCGGAGAAAGGTAACCGCGGTCGAACTGCATGCCTTTCACAACTTCGACGAACGTCTCGGCCGAACGTCCTTCTTCGACCGTAATCACGCCATCCTTACCAACCTTGAGGAACGCCTCGGCCAAAACGCTGCCGATTTCCGGATCGTTGTTGCCGGCGATCGTCGCGATTTGCATGATTTCCTTTTTGTTCTTGTCGTCAATCTTCGTCGCGCCTTTGGTAATCGCTTCGCCGACTGCTTCTGACGCTTTTGCGATACCGCGGGAAAGTGCCATGGGATCGGCCCCGGCAGCAATCATCTTGAGGCCTTCTTTGAAAATGGCCTCGGCCAGGATGGTAGCCGTGGTGGTGCCATCGCCGGCGACGTCGTTTGTCTTTGTGGCTGCTTCCTTAACCAGCTGAACGCCGAGGTTCTCGTTGGGATCTTCCAGGTCAATGTCCTCGGCGACCGTGACGCCGTCCTTGGTCACTTTGGGGGAACCCCAACCCTTATCCAATACGGCGTTGCGGCCACGAGGCCCTAACGTACTGCCTACCGCACGCGCTAATTTGCTGATACCCGCGGCCAACGATTGCCGCGCGTCGTCGTCGAAGACCATTTTCTTTGCCACAGTCGGTTCCTCCTCGAAGGGATGCTGAATGTATTCTTATTGATGGCGACCGTGTCCGATGAAGACACAAATCCGCCGTTTTGGCAGGAATTAGAACTGAATTGAAACTATCAGATGCAACCACGATGCCAACGAACGTCGAAAAGCAGATTCTCCCGACAAAACACCTTTTTTGGGGTATTCTCGACTGACCGGCCGTATTGACGATTCGCTGGCCACGTCCCGTTGAATGCCATTTTGGCAGGAGGCGTCGGATTCGAATTCGAAAGGCCCCGGGGCAGGCGACGCGGCACGCACAAGAACGTTTTCCGAACCGGGAAATGTTCGGTCGACAGCCCTACGGTGTGAAGTCGACGTCGGCGGAGAGATCGAGCACGAAGTGTGCGAGCAGGTCGGCGCAATGGTCGATGTCGTCGAGCGATATGGTTTCGACAGCGCTGTGCATGTACCGGTTCGGGATGCTGACCAGGCTGGTTGCCACTCCCGCGCGTGTGACTTGTAGCGAGTTCGCGTCGGTCGGGCTCGCTCGACCAATCGCTGCTAACTGGTAGGGGATGTCGTTCTGTTCGGCGGTTTTCACCAGGCGATCCACCACGACAGGATTATTATTCGGACCTCGGTAAATGACGGGTCCCTTTCCCAGCGAAATGTCGCCTTCGCTCTTCTTTTCGATCGTCGGGCAATCGGTTGCGTGCGTCACGTCGACCGCAATGCCAATATGGGGATCGATACCGTAGGCACTGGTCTGCGCGCCGCGGAGGCCGATTTCTTCCTGGACGGTCGAGACGGCGTAGAGCGCACAGTTCAACGGTTTTTGGCTGACGCGGCGCAGCGCTTCGAGAATGACCCACAGTCCGGTCTTGTCGTCCATCGCCGGAGAATTCGCCAGGCCATTTCGCAGTTCCTGATAGCCAAGCTGCAAGGTCACGGGGTCACCGACGCGCACGATCCCTTCGGCCTCTTCCTTACCGGCTGCTCCGATGTCCAGCCAAAGATCCTTCAGCTTGGGAACCTGTTTCCGCTCTTCGTCCGTCAGTAGATGGATTGGCTTGCGAGCGATCACGCCCGGAATCGGTCCGTCCGCTGACCAGACGGTCAGTCGCTGTCCAATCAGCTGTTGCGGATCCCAGCCGCCGATGGCTTGCACGTAAAGGAAACCGCTATCGTCAATATGTTGAACGATCAAGCCGATTTGATCGCAATGGCCCGCCAGCATCACCCGCAACGGCGCGTCAGGGTTTTTGACGGCAATCACATTGCCGTGACTGTCGGTGCGCACTTCGTCTGCGAAATCGGAAACGTACTGACGGACCACCTCTTGAACCGGTTGTTCGTAGCCGGAGGGGCTGGGGGTTTCCAATATTTTCTTGAAAAACTCAAACGCCGAACTTTCCATGCCGGTTTCCTCTTCGTGAAAATTGGTTCGCTGCAATCGCGTGCTATCGCTGGTGACGCTTTCTATTGTGACGTAGCGGATAAGGCGCACAAGGTGACAGGTGGGAGTCCCGCTTTGAGGCGGAATTCCTTGCGGTGCGTGCAAACGGCCTACAGGCGGGACTCCAACGGGCAAAGTGGTTGACGGTTCCCCCGAACCGTTTCTAGTATGGGAGTTCGCGTTCAAGCAACTATTGGTCATTCTTATGGATACGGCAAAAATTGCGATTGTGGGACTGGGTACCGTGGGCACGTGTGTCGCGCAGTTGTTGTTGAAAGAAGATGACCGTATCGCACGCCACGCCGGGCGCCGGGTTCGTCTGGTTCGAGTCGTTGTGCGCGACCTGGACAAACCGCGGGGCGTTGACCTGCCGCGCGAGCTGGTAACAGACGATCTGTCGGCGGTGACCGACGATCCGGAGATCACCGCCGTCGTTCAAACCGTGGGTGGACTTGAACCGGCCCGGACGATCATGGTCCGGTTGTTGGAAAGCGGCAAGGACGTTGTCACAGCGAACAAGGCGCTCTTGGCCGAGCACGGTCCGGAATTGTTCGATCGCGCGCGCGAATTGGGACGGTCGATCGCATTTGATGCGGCAGTGGCGGGCGGCATCCCGATCGTGACGAACATCAGCCAGTGCCTTTCATCAAACCAGATTCAATCGCTGCACGGAATTTTGAATGGCACTTGTAACTTTGTCATCTCGCAGATGGACGAGGCGGGGGCAGATTACGCCGCAGCGGTTCGCGAAGCGCAACGCTTGGGCTACGCGGAAACGGACCCGTCGTTAGATGTTGACGGCAGCGATGCCGCTCAAAAACTTGCCATTCTTGCGCAACTGGCCTTCGGGGCTCGCGTGCACTGGCAAGACATCCCTCGCGAGGGGATCGATCAGCTAGAGGCGGCCGACCTGAAGTTTACTCGCGAACTGGGGTATCGCATCAAGCTACTGGCCGTCGCGCAATTGGTCGACGACGCGTTGGAACTGCACGTGGCGCCGCAGCTGGTGCGTAACGATTCCCCGCTGGCAGAGGTGCGCGACGCGTACAACGCTGTCCGCATAGTGGGGGATGCGGTGGGGCGAGTCTGGTTCCATGGGCTGGGTGCCGGCGGAATGCCGACGGCTTCCGCGGTTGTCGCCGATTTGATTGATACGGTTGTCGGTCGCGCGGCGATCACGTTCCGGACATTGGACTTGTGGTCCCAACGGCCTGCTCGTGTGATGCTGCGTGACTATGCGAATGTTACGGGACGCTACTATCTGCGATTTGAGGTGGTCGACCATCCGGGCGTCCTGGCCGAGATTACCGGGGCACTAGGCCGCAACGCGATATCCATTGCCTCGGTGATTCAGCATGAGGCCAGCGAGGCGGGCGACCAGATCGTGTCCCTGGTCGTGATGACGCATGTGACGACGGACGGCGCGATTCGTAAGGCGGCAGCTGAAATCGACCGCCTCAACGTCACCCGTTCGAAAACGACGGTGATGCGGGTGTTGGATTAGGCGCGCGACTAGCGGTGTTTTCGCTGATAGCGGCGGCTTGCTCGCTGTAGCACGTCACGTTCTTTGGCGGTCAGGCTGCCTTCGCCCGTTTGTCCGATCTTCTCAAGAATTCGATCGACCTCGACGCTCATCGAATCTTCCTCGGCAGCATCCGGTTGGTGGATTCGCACCTTTGGCCGCCGTAATCGTCGAATCAGATCGGCGCCAGGCACCAGGAGGCTCAAATCCCATTTCGTTCGGAAGAAGAAATATCCGTAGGCGGCACCCGCGAAATGTGCCGTATGCGCGACCTTGCTTTTCGGATCAAACGTTCCGTAGAAATCAAACAACAGAAAGACGACGCCCAGCATCCAGGCACGTATCGGAATGACGCCCCAGAACAACAACTCGCGCCGTGGAAAATGACAAACATAAAGGATGATCACCGCCGCGACGCCGCCGGACGCCCCCAACATCGTTCCCCACGATCCGCGTACAAGCGATTCACCCACGCCTCCAATCACTCCGGCGAAAATGATCGCCGTCAGATAGAAACCAAGAAACTTGGAGCCACCATAGATCGGCTCGACGTCACGCCCGAAAAACCAGAGACAAAACATGTTGCCCAGCAGGTGGACGATGTTGCTCGGATCATGGGCAAAGCCGTAGGTAAGCAGCTCCCAGCACTTCCAGGGCTGTTGAACCAGGTTGGACTTCAGCGCGAGCGAATGGCAGAGCTGACCTTCAAAGAAAAGCGCGTCCGCGAAATAGATCACGGCGTTCAGGATGATCAGCTTGGTCACGATCGAGAAATTGCCGCCGATGCGCATTCCCGGCTGCGGTTCTTGGTAGTAGTCGCGGTCGTAGATGCCCATGAAATACCCGACAACTCGTAACGTGCGGAGTCCTGGTGGCTACGTGGAGAAGTGTAGGCTACGAGCGAAAGGCCGCAAAGGCCGATCGAATTTTGCGTTCGGGAATTCGGCGGAATGCACAGCTTTTACGCGCCACGCGAAAAAGAGCTTGTTCAGAGACAGGCGTGCAGGGGTAGTGGTACATTTAGACTTCCGAAGTTTGATAACAAACTTCGGAAGTCTTGCTGTTGTGGCCAAACTGTACCACTACCCGTGCACGGGGCGAACCAGTCGCGAAGGCGAACTTGTGGCCAAGACGAACGTGCGAGCTGAAGGACGCAGCTAGTACCTGAATTCATTCGAAATTGGCCGCTTGTCATTCCCGCGCAGGCGGGAATCCAGTCGCGATAGTCTTCAGCTAATCACTGGATCCCCGCCCCCGCCTGCGCGAGGACAAGCTCTGCGCGGGGATGACTAACCTACGAAATCAATTGACGCACGGTGCTAGTTCGACGAAGCAATCTCGGCCGGTGATCCCGCCGATTCTGTTTGCGCTTGCGGCGCTGGGGCACGACGATTCAAGACGCGGATTGCCTGCATCTGCGCGCGATCGAGTCGGCGGGCGAGCGAGATATTCTGCTTACGCAGTTTTTCGGCAAGGCTCGCTATTTCTGCTTTTTGCCGTGTCATTTCGGCGATCAACTGGTCGACTCGCTTTTCATCCCGATTGTAACCCTCCCGATCCTCATGCAATTGCTGGTTTTTCTTCTTCCTCACTTCCAGAATTGCTTGCTTTTCCTGAACGATCTTATCGGCCGTTTCGTAGTTGAACCGCAAGGCGTCATTCCGAGCCGACTGTAAATCGCGCATCAAGAAGATCTTGCGAAATAGGAGACTGTAGTCGCGCAATGGACGTGCATAACGCGTATCGAGAACGGTCACGATCTTGTCGGCAGCCAGCTGATCCGCACCGGGGATGATGACCTCTTGGTCGACTCCCTCTCCCTTGGTCAGGGATTCCTTATGCAGCCAGACTTCCGTATCCTCGCCATACGTGAGCGTGTCCTCCCCCGCGCCGTTGACGGTGTGGTCTTTTTCGAATCGGACGAGTACCTCGATGTGGGATGGGGGCGCGTCTTCAGCTGGTTTCTTGTAATCGTTGATGAATTCGGCAACCACATCTTCGGGGAGAAGTTTGCGTAAACGGCCGTCCACGTCGAGCTTTTTCAGTTCGGAGGGATCCACGCCAAGCTCTTCCGCCGTGGCCTTGTCCAGTTGTGCGTAATTATCATGCGCGTCAGGCGGCATTTTTTCGTAGATTCGCCACGGCCCACCTTTATTCGCA
The DNA here is from genome assembly GCA_963844115.1 of uncultured Planctomycetales bacterium. Taxonomy (GTDB): domain Bacteria; phylum Planctomycetota; class Planctomycetia; order Pirellulales; family UBA7805; genus CS4-C045. The sequence continues at coordinate 124,437 of CAWJNN010000040.1, forward strand.
CTGGTGTCTAACCGCTTCTGCTCGAAGTCCGAAAGACTCCAGGCAGCTTCCAGTGTTACCGTTGCGCCACCTGCTGCGTTCGGCGGAACCGGTCCGCCGGGTGCCGCGTCGCCTCCGGCTTCGGCTTCATCTGCAGTAGGGTCATTCACATTCGTTACGCGAAACTCGCCCAAGTAGGCGCCGTCCGCCGAGGCAGGATGGGAGTCAAACACATAAACCGAGGAATTAGCGTGGATTCCGACCGGCTTGGGATGGGCGATGGTCACTTGGACCGTTGAACCGGTCGGCGTTGTGGGTTTAACGTCCTGCCACATGCGCCCGCGATCGTAAACATCCCGGCGCATCCGCTGCTGCTCTTGGATGATACCGTTCTTGATCAGCAAGCCGTCAGGCCCGCGTTTGCCGAACTCCAACTGGTCGCTCTTCTGCAGCAGTTCGTGAGTTCGATACTTCAATCCCTTCTCGTGCTGACCGGGCGGCCCCTCCGAGATCATCCGCCATCGGGAGTGGGTCCGCAAAACCATGCCGCTCAACACCATAAACGCCACGGCGCAGAGAAAGACGAGCAGCAACATCACGATGGTGTGAATCCGCCACGATTTGAAGCCCATGATCAGTGCTACGATGAATAGCACGATCACAAGGCCGGCGAAGATTTGGAAGAGCAAAGGGGCGTTCATGCCGACGGAATCGTAAACATAAGATGGGTTGGAGGTTGCGCAGAACAGCTAGTTTCGATAGTAAGACGGGGATCGGATGCTGTCAAGTTTTGCGATGTAGACAGCACGGCGTTAACTTCTTTGTTATGCGGCCTTTATGCTCGAAAGTCGAACTGATATCTGGATTGTCCGACGAAAATCGTTCACATCCGAACGGTTCCTGTCCGAATGATTCAGGAGTGGGCCGGTTGCCGGGCGGGTGGCTTGGCCTGCACACCCGGCCAGCCCCGATCATCTATCTCTCATTATTGCCTGTCATGGACGACATTGCCTGTCATGGACGACGCATCTCCAGCGACTGGGGCGACAGCCGACAGTTTGGCTTTGCTTGAGGCGCTGCTGCGCATCTGGCAGTTTGCGAGCCAGGCTAGCGGTCCTTGCCAGCAGCGTGGACCTGAACGTCACGGAACTCTTAATAATCCGCCAATGTGCTGCCGCAAGTCCTGGCATTTCGCAGCGCGAACTGGCAGCGGCCCTCTCGGTCTCGCCGGCTCAAATTAGCAGCGTCGTTGAGCGGCTTCGAAGTCGGGGCCTGATCGAAGCGCACCGACCAGTCGAGGACAGACGGCGTCAAGTCTGGAGGCTGACGGTACCAGGGCGCCGCACGTTCGGTCAGGTTTTGCCGGGCCTCGTGAAAGCGACGGCGGGGCTGTTCGCTGGGCTGCCGCCTACGGCGATTGACCTGTTGGGAAAATCACTTCGGCAACTGAATTCCGCAGCGACGGCAACGAACCAGCTCGCCATCGGACGTCCCGACGAGGAAGACATGCGAGGTGCGGCATGACGGCCACCTCCGCCACCTCGACGTTTCGATTCCGCACTGCCATTCTAGGCTTGGCGCTGGCGCTGTTGGTTGGCACTTTGGGATGCAGTCGTAAATCGTATCGATTGAGGGCTGACGCGGATGCGTTTGGGTTGATTGAACAAAAGACGAGTAACCCGCGGTGGCTCTTGGAGGACTATCACGTCTACCCGGATCCTAGGTCTCGAATGGCGAGTCCCAACAGCCCGGACTTTCCGCCGATGCCGCCCGACGATCCGGACTCTCATGAACTGATGAAGTGCGTTGACGGTAAACGAGGGTTTAAGGGCTGGGATCGCTGGGGCGAAACGCCCTACGTGGCGAATCCGCAGTGGCGGTCCTTTGTTCCGACGGACGGCGAGGGGAAGCTGCCACTGAACAGAAACTCAGCCGTCCGCGCCGCGTTACTCAACTCGCCGGCGTACCAGAGTGAGTTGGAAGACTTGTACCTTTCCGCGCTGGACGTGAGCTTCGAACGGTTTCGATTTGATGCCCAGTTTTTCGGCGGCTATCAGGCATTTCTTTCGGCATCGGGCCGGCGGCACCCGGACGGCCAGTCCAGCCAACTGGCACTGGCGACGCGAAATCCAAGCGGCAGCGCGCTGGAAATGCACAAGCTGTTTGCTGGGGGTGGCGAGCTGGTTGTCGGTTTTGCCAACTCATTGATTTGGGAATTCTCCGGTCCCAATCGCCACACCGCTTCGACGATTTTGGATTTCAGCCTGATTCAACCCTTGCTGCGGGGCGGTGGTCGAGCGCAGCGTGTTGGAGCGGCTGACGGTGGCAGAGCGTGCACTGTTGGCAAACGTTCGGCAGATGGAACGATTTCGCCAGGGTTTCTATACGGAGATCGTTGCCGGGTTGGATCCGGGCGCCGGGCCGGCACGGCGCGGTGGTTTGTCGGGCGGCTCCGGTCTGGAAGGATTCTCGGGCGTCGGTGCTGGCGGATTCGGCCGGTTGGGGAGTATTGGCCTGACGGGAAATGCCGCACGCGGCGGCACGGGTGGCGGACAGGCCGGCGGTTTCGTTGGACTGTTGCAGACGCGGCAGGAGTTACAGAATCAGCAGATCAACATCGTCGCGCTGCGCGAACAGCTCGGCTTCGCTGCAAGCCAAATACGACGCGGGCGGCAGGATCGACTTCTTTCAGGTCGAGCTGGCACGCCAGGCGTTGTACAACACGCAGAGCCGACTGCTCACATCGCAAACCGGCTACCAGTCCCAGCTGGACGACTTCAAGATCAACTTGGGACTGCCGCCCGATCTGCCGTTGGCGATCGACGATCCCATGTTGCGGCAGTTCGACTTGTTGGATCCGGGGTTGGTCGCGACTCAGGAAACGGCCGAGGATCTGTTGAATTTGATTCGCGATCCGGAGGTCGAGTTTGACGACCGAACGTGGGGCGACGCCCTGGTGCGTGCCGATCGACTGCTGAACCAATCGGGTCAACTAATCGAAGGCATTCGTCGGGACCTGGCACGCTTGCACCACAACTTGCCGAATCGGCGCCGCGTGTTGGAAAACCTTTCCCAGCGCGAAGACATACTCCAGGGCGCGGTGGACGCGGCGGCCTACGACGTCGGTCGTCTGAACCAGCGCGTGGTCAAAGCGGATGAAGAGTTCGAAACGCTGGGGGTCAAGCAGTCTGAATTGGCCCAGCGATTGGGCGGCCTCCAGGCCCCGGGCCAACGGCAACAGTTGTTGCAGATGCTGTCCGAACTGACCCTGTTGCTGAACGACATCCTGTTGCTACAGGCTCAAGCGCGCCTGGACGCGATTGTGCTGGTTCCGATCGATGTCACCGCCGAAAACGCTTTGGATGTTGCCAGTACACAGCGGCTGGACTGGATGAATGCCCGCGCGGCCCTGGTCGATAGTTGGAGGCTGATCAAGTTCAACTGGAACGACTTGCAGAGCAACGTTGATATCGTCGTTGAAGGCGAGTTGCGCAATCGGGGAGACAATCCGTTTCGGTTGAGCGAAGACGCCGGGCGGCTGCGGGCGGGGGTCGAATTCGATGCGCCGCTGTCGCGGTTGGGCGAGCGAAATCGTTATCGCCAGGCACTGATTGAATACCAGCAGGCGCGACGCAGCTACTATACGTTTGTGGATCGTGTTCAGCAGGGGTTGCGAAACACGATCCGTAACGTGCACCTGAATCAATTGAATTTCGAACTGCGACGGGCGGCAGTGCAGCTGGCCATCTCTCAGGTCGAACTAGCTCGACTGCAGTTGGAAGAACCACCGCGTCCAGGTGTCGAAGTCGCAGGATCGGACAACCGGGTCCAGAACCTGGTGAACGCGTTGGCTGAGCTGTTGAACTCGCAGAACGATTTTCTCAGCGTTTGGGTCACGTATGAAGTGTTACGAATGTCGCTGCAATTCCAGATGGGGACAATGCAGTTGGACAGTTTTGGCTTGTGGATCGATCCGAACTCGACTCGGCGGCTGCCGTCTTGCGAGCCGAACGGTCAGCTGCCAGAACCGATCGAAGCGATACCGACCGCACTTGATCGTCAAACGTCGCACGATCGTCAAACGTCGGCAGCGACCCGTTCCGCCCGCACGCCATAAGAGTGTGACAGTGCCCTCGTATTGAGCCGTAGGCAGCCTCGGGTGCGGCATTTCCGGCGTCGAACGCGAGGTTACCCGACGCTAGCGGTGGCTCAAACAATGAAGACACGTGAGGCCGATAATACATGAGATCTCTGGCTGCCTGGTATTGGATCACTGGCTGCCTGGTATTGGACGGGTCATGAAATACGTTTTACGTCAACCGATCACCGCGCGGCGTGCCCAGTCGCTATCCACCGTCATGCTCCTGCTGGCCGTGGCCGCCGTGGTCGCTATCGCGACGTTTGTCGTATTGGTCTCTGGACGTGGTGCCGACGACGACGCGGCAATTCAAACAAGCCACGCGACGCGTGGTACGTTTGTTTTTAGCGTTACCGAAACGGGTGAAGTGGAAAGTTCGCGCAATGTCGAAGTCCGTTGCGAGGTGAAATCGCCGGGATCGTCCGGCACGACGATCTTGGAAATCGTTCCCGAAGGCACGCGCGTCCGGCCGGGCGATTTTCTGTGTCGCCTCGATTCGTCCGCGCTGGAATTAAATCTCAACGCCCAGCAAATCGTCGTTCACAGCAGCCAAGCCGCCTTGATTCAGGCTGAGACCACTTTTGCAACCGCCAAAATTGCGAAGACTGAATACCTGGATGGCGCGTTCAAACAGGAAGAGCTGACGATCAAGGGCGAAATCCTGGTGGCGGAGGAAGCCTTGCGCCGTGCGAAAGATTACCTGCGGTACAGCGAACGGTTGGCGTCGAAAGGATACGTGACGCAGTTGCAGTTGGAGGCAGACCGCTTTAGCGTCGAAAAGGCCCAGCAAGATTTGATTGCCGCTGAATCGAAGCTGCGTGTGTTACGAGAGTTCACGAAGGCGAAGATGTTGACGCAATTGGAAAGCGATATTCAGTCGTCGCACGCGGCGTGGCAGTCCGCCAAGAGCAACTACGACCTGGACAAGGGGAAGCTGAAAGAGAACGGGGAACAAATCGCTCGGTGTACCATCACGGCCCCTGCCGGCGGCCAGGTCAAATACGCGAATGTGCACGGTCACCGTGGCGGCGGTGACGTCATCGTGGAACCGGGGACTCCCGTTCGCGAGGGACAGGTCATTATTCGACTCCCGGACCCGTCCAAGATGCAGGTTGCATCTCAGATTGCCGAGGGGAATACGAAGTTTGTACGCGCTGGCATGCCGACCACGATCAAGATTCGATCCGCTACCGGTGATGTCCTGCGAGGCAAAGTCAGCAGCGTGAACGCGTACCCGGAACCCGGCGGTTGGTTTAGTACAAGCGTCAAGAAATACGGTACGACGATCGAGATCATTGACAATCCCGGTGGTCTTAAGCCGGGGCTGACAGCCGAAGTGAAGATCGAGGTGGATTCCCGCGACGATGTCTTGCAAGTCTCATTGCAATCGGTGCTGCAGCATGGCAACGATTACTACTGCATTGTGAAGACCTTGGACGGATGGGATCGCCGCCAGGTTCAAGTCGGACTTAATAACGACAAGGCGCTCGAAATAACCGCCGGTTTGCAGGAAGGTGACGAAGTGATCAATAACCCACGGCGTCATCGCGAACTCGTTCAATGGCCGCTTGTTTCGTCCTCGCCGAAGAAGAAATCGACGGAGTCGCAGCGGGAGGACTCATTCGATCGGGCGGGACAACCAGACGGCGGCGATACCTCCGCACCTCGCAAAGGTCGCGCAGGCAAGGTCAGGCCATGACCGTCGCCGCTCAACTGCAAAGCATTTGCAAGGACTATCACGGCGGTGGAGGTACGGTTCGCGCTTTGCGAAACGTCAGTTTTTCCGTTGGTCGCGGTGAACTCGTCGCCATCATGGGTGCTTCCGGATCCGGGAAGAGCACTCTGCTAAACCTGTTGGGGTGCCTGGATCAACCCTCGTCGGGAAGTCTTTGGCTGGGTGGCCAGGATGTTTCTCTTTTGACTGATAACGCCCTGTCGGCAATCCGCGGAACGCGTATCGGCTTTATTTTTCAATCATTCAATCTCATTCCTCAGCTGACCGTGATGGAGAACATTGTCTTGCCGTTGTACTACCAGGGAGGGCTTGATCGCGAGAGTACCGAGCGCTGTGGGGAACTGGCCGCACGTGTCGGGTTGGGCGATCGGTTGCGTCATCGTTCGACCGAGCTTTCCGGCGGACAACAGCAACGCGTTGCCATCGCACGCAGCCTGGCGAACGATCCGGAATTTCTCTTGGCGGACGAGCCGACGGGAAATCTTGATTCGGCGACCGCCGGCGAGATTTTGGACCTGTTGGCCGAACTGAATCGCGAGGGAAAAACGATCATCATGGTCACACACGAAGACGCCGTCGCTCAACTGGCGAGGCGGACGTTGAGGTTGAAAGATGGCGAACTGGAGTCGGATACGAGGAAGTAGTGATCGGTAATCGGTGATCGGTGATCGGTTTTACCAATAACAAATAACCAACCCCATGAACTTTCGCTGGCTGCAAACCTGGTACGTGGGAGTCAAAAGTCTGCTGCTGCATCCGCTGCGGTCGCTGTTGACGGTGCTGGGTATCTTTATTGGAACGGCCAGCGTGATCTGGCTGCTGGCAATAGGGCAGGGGATCAGTTCGAAGACGCAGGAACAGATTGAGGACCTGGGAGCGGACAACATCATTATCCGCTCTGTAAAACCCATCCTTGATTCGGAGTCCAGCTTTCGTGAAATCGTGCCGTACGGGTTGACGCGTGACGACTTTCGGCTGCTCAGCCAGCCAACCGTGTTTTCCGGCGTCGTGGAAGCGATTCCGATTCGGGAGGTGCGTCGCCGGTTTACCTACGACGCCCGCGACCTCGAAGGGAGACTGGTGGGTTGTACGCCCGAGTATGCCGAGATCGTGAAACTATCCGTGGATCGCGGCCATTTCATTACCGTTGCCGAAATGAATCCGCCGCAGAATCACTGCGTGCTGGCGGCCGAAGTTGCCGAATCGCTTTTCCCGGTCGAGGATCCATTGGGACGATCGATTCGCGTCGAACACGAGTTTTATGTGGTCGTCGGGGTGATGAAACCCAGAAATCCGACCGCTGCAATCGGCGGCTCCCTGGATGCACAGGATTTTGCGTCCGACGTTTACATTCCCATCACAACGCTTGCCGACCGGATCGGCGATGAAATCGTGAGTCGGGCGAGCGGTTCGTTCGAGACGGAGATTGTCGAACTGAGTCAGGTTACGCTGCGGACATCAGGAATCGATCAGGTCACCGAAACCGCCGAACTCGTGGAAGATTTGATCGGACGCCGTCATCCCAACAAGGATATCAGCGTGATCATTCCGCTGGAGTTACTCGAGCAGGCCCGCACGATGCGAATCATGTTCATGATCTTTTTGGCGCGATCGCCGCCGTGTCACTGGTTGTCGGTGGGATCGGGATTGCCAACATCATGTTGGCCACGGTAACGGAACGAACGCGTGAGATCGGTATCCGTCGCGCATTGGGGGCGAAAAAAGCCGACATCGCCAAGCAATTCCTGGCCGAGACGATCGTCCTGTCGGTCGTTGGTGGAGCGACCGGAATTCTGGGCGGGTTATTGTGTGGGCCGGCCGTCAACCGTCTGCGCGATCTGCTGACCCTGGTTATGCCCGACGTAATCAACGCACTGCCGGCGCTTGTCCGCGACGTGTCACCAGAAATCGTGCAGTGGTCGATTCCGTTAGCATTCGTCATTTCGGTGACCGTTGGCATTCTGTTTGGTCTCTACCCGGCCCTGCGGGCTGCGGCGATGGATCCCATCGAAGCCCTGCGGCACGAATAGATATGTGTATATCTAAATCAAGCGATATTAGCTGACCTGATAGCTTATACAACCGTTAATGTTTTCGCAGCTTCTCTCTCTTGTGCCGTCATAACCGCATTGCTACCATTCGTCTCCATAGTGTTCGTCGCTTGGAACGATAACTAGTTATACCTACCTCCGCTTTACCCACCGCACGTTTCCCGCCTTTTTTCTTTTCTCGGAACGGTTAGTAGGAAGGAGCCATCATGAAGACGGTTCGCTCTATTGTTTGGCTTTGCGCAGTTGCCGCACTGTTGATGTTCAGTACTTTGGCCAACGCGATTGAATGGCAAGACGACTACGGCGTCGCCTTGGACGCCGCCCGATTGGCTAAAAAGCCACTTTTGATCGTCTTGGAAATGCCTTCGGATCGCGGCAGCGACAGCGCGGAGGGCGACCTGGTCGGTTCCGCTCTGCTGAAGCCCTACGAGCTTTGTAGCGTCGACGTCAGCACTCCCGTCGGAAAGCGAGTTGCCGAGGCATTCAGCGCAAAGGAATTCCCCTACACGGTTATTACGGACCGGGACGGCAAGAACGTAATCTACCGCAAGGCCGGGCATCAGACGGAATTGGACTGGAACAGTCTGTTGATGACCTACCGCGACGGTAAGAAACCGGCGCCGATTGCGACGTTCGCCAGCGAGGCTTTTATCGAGAGCGCTCAAGCAAGCCCCGAGGTTTGCTTTACGTGACGGTTCTAAGGTCGGTGCCCGTTGGGTACCTTGGCATGACGGCGCGATTTGCTTGCCTATAATTAGGTGTGCGAATCGCGCCGTTTTTTATTGGGCATCACGCGAGATAACGAGATGAGGGGCTCAGGCCGTGTTGTTGAAGCTGATCATCCTGTTTACCGTCATACCGCTGACAGAGCTCTATCTGTTAATGTGGCTGGCTCAGGTGACGGATTCCGCGGCGCTGGTCTTCCTGTTGGTCGTCCTGACGGGCGTTGTCGGCGCATCCCTAGCGCGCTGGCAGGGTGCCGGAACGCTGCGTCGTTTGAATCGGGAATTGAACCAAGGTCGGATGCCGCATGACGCGCTGCTGGATGGTTTGCTGATCTTCGTTGCCGGAGCATTCTTACTGACCCCCGGCATCCTGACCGATGCGTTTGGCTTTGCGCTATTGATTCCACCATTGCGAACGGTGGTCAAGCGTTTGCTGATTCATCGCTTCAAATCACGATTCGAGGTAATGTCCGGCGGCGGACCGCCAGGGGGACGGCGTGATCCGCCGTTTGACCGAGACGAAATCATCGAAGCCCGCTTGATCGACCCGAAGAACGATTAGCTGGTGCCTCGAGCGATCAATCAAAGGGGCGATCAATCAAAGGGGCGATCAATCGATCGGGCGATCAATCAAAGGGGCGATCGCTCAGCGGTTCGTTGCGCCATTCGGTCGCGCATCCGCCGAAGATTCTGCGAGATGTGATTGACGACGCTGGGGTCTTCGGTGATCAAGATGGCGTGATCGCGATCCGCGAGGTTCAAGGAAAGTTGTCCCCCTCCGGTGACTCGTCTCAACGGCACCGGGCGCAGTCCGTCCAGTCGCACCATGTACGCTCGATTCGAAGCCGGCACGCCCGGCACCACAAATTGGATTGTCCGATCGGGATGGGCGTCCGAGAATTCGGTGACGCCGCCCAATGGCAACGGTAGCAACAGCCGACCGCGTTCGGATTGCAGGACAGCGGCCCTCATCCCTGGGTTGTTGGATTGAATGGTCTCAACGATGCTTCGACTGGTAATCCATGGTTCGAGGAGGTCGAGTTCAAGATTTATCCGTTCCAATAGTTCTTGGCGGTGCAATGCGGAGGTGTCGTTAGCGTGCAACGCGTGGTGAGATAGAAAGTAGAGACCACGGGCACCTGCGGCGATCGCCAGAAATACCTGTTGTCGGATCTGGGAGTAAGGAATGGCCGGTCGCGCGATGAAAACCGCGGCATTGCTTGTCGCCGATCCTTGATCGGTATCCGGGAGGTCAGTCACGATGCCTGCCCAGACCGCCGTCGTTGGAGTCGATATCCGTTCGACGTGATTCAGCCAAGACCCGTAGTGGCCCAGGTCGAAGCTGGAATGGTTGTTCGGTGGTCGAGCGATAATTGCGTCAACGTGTCGACGGAGATCTCGTGCGTCGTCCCGGCTGTCGCAGACGATTAACCGCCGCGGCAAATGTTCGGCTGCGCGCAGGCGGCGTATCTGATCGATCGTTGAACGCACGTCGCGATTCGACTTCATATTCCAGGCCAGGATACGGCTGGCGGTCTCGATGGATCGGTTCGATGGTTCGGCCGATGGATCCGTACTGACGATCCACAGCCCGGACTGGCCTGCTTGTGCGTTTTGTTCGGCGGTGACGGCACCATTGATCTTGACCGTATTGAAGCCAAGATCCCGCAGCATCGACAAGGGTTCTCGGTGGTAATCGATAATTCGAGGAAAAAATGGTTTGCCATCGGCGATCGCAGTGGAATCTCGCATCACCACCTGGGCGGAACGGAGGCGGACTTCCTGGTCGAAGCTGGCCGCCTGGACGGGTGGCTGCGTGTCGCGATTTTTGGGGATGAATCCAGCGACCTCCACGTCGTCGATCCACAAGTTTGTCGTCCCCGAGCCTCCGTAGGCGTTAATTAGCAGTCGATCGACGTAAGCTTCCTTGGGGTCGACTTGTCCGACGAAACCGCTTCGCAAGATTCGCACCTGATCGCTAACTCTTTTCGGAACACCGTCGATTTCAAGTCGCTGCCATGTGCCAGCGTCGCGGTAAAGATTGCCATAAATCAATACCGAAAGCGGTTGGCCGGTACGCGAATCTTCCGTCCGCGGGAAGACGACTCGCGCGGCAACTTGCAAGCCCGGTCGGTCCGCGCGCAGCCAGACGGCAAGGGATAACTCGTCGATGATGGTTGCTCGGTCCAGGTCGTGGGCCAGGTAAACCTGAGAACCGGTACGAGCAGAGACGGTCACTGCTTCTGCCCAGCCGCCGCTGTGCACGATGTCGCGAACGCGCCGGTGTCGATCCAAACGGGGATGGGCGTCGCTGCTAAAGAGCTTCCACGAAGGAAGCGGACCTTCCAAGCTGTTCCAATAGACGGGCGGTGCGGAATGGCTGGGCTGGCAGAACCAGCACGTGAGCAGGACCACGCTGTGGAGGGTAACGATCAGCGGTCGTAGGGAAATCAACGCACGGCCAAGAAGATCGTCTTTGCCGCGAGTTCTTGGGTACCGTCGTGCCGAATTGCGGTTCTTCATGCCGGTCGCGCAGGCAAAGGATTTCTGCCATCATGTTGCCTAAACGGAGTCTTTATCAGGATTTGTGTAGACATTCCAGGTCAACATGTTGCAGAAGCGAAACATCGCTCAATCGCTACGATCCTCGAAGTCGAGTGCCCAAAAGCTTGCTCTTCCTAGGGTTATCGCATTACCATGAATGCTGGTGTGCGAATTGGCATGTCTTCTGCAAAACTATGCTAGCGTCACACACCCTTGGAGATAGCGACCATGCCAAACGCCCAACCGTCATCGAACCAAACCGACAAACTGCCAAGTGAAGTCGAAGAACTCATGGCCGCGATCGAAAGGTTGCCGGAACAACATCGCAGCGAACTCGAGCCGATCATTCAACGCGTCGTCGCCAGCACCAAACGTCGTCGCCGAATTCTCAGCCTCGTTCAGGACGCGCTCAGCCAGCTCCGCCTCGACATGAAATACTTGTTGTTTGATCTGGAAGCCACGCGTCGCGAACGCGATGAGTATCGCCAGCAATTAGAAGAGGATGCGTAACGTATAAACCGATTCCTCTACTCCGATCATCAAGCTCCGGCCAGGACTTTCTGGCCGGAGCTTTTTCTTTGGCTCGCAAAGAGCGTCCAGATAGCCATTTCCGTTACTACTTCACTTACGATTCCGTTGCCTCACCATCGTTATTCGCGTAGTATGAATGTTCAGAAACAGTTCGACGGCGTCCCTATCCGCCGATACCGGGGCAGCGAGTAGAACACACCAGAAGGGTGGTTCGACAAGCGGAGGCGGATTCGACGCAGGGTCACTCGAGGCAGGGTCACTCGACGCAGGGTCACTCGACGCAGGGGGATTTGACGAAGATGGTGCGGATGTGATGGTGCAGATGTCTTCTGATGAGGTCGCGCAAGCGGCGCACGATCTTAAGCTGATCAATGATCGGCAGCTCCGCGAGATCTGGAGTATGCTCGGCAGCCGCGACGTTTCCTCGGACGATCTAACTCAAGCGCTAATCGGGCAGGAGCTTCTGACCAGTTATCAGTTGGGACGGCTGAAGTCGGGAGAGAAGAGCGGTTACTTCTACGGCGACTACAAAGTTTTGTATTTCGTCGGCAGCGGTTCCTTCGCGCGCGTCTATCGAGTGGTTCAGCAAGCGACCGGCCAGGTGTTTGCCCTCAAAGTCTTGCGTTCGCGCTATGGTCGGGATAGTTCCGAGGCCGGAGCGCAGGTTCGGGATCAGTTCCGACGTGAAGCCGAGCTGGGGATGACGTTGCGCCATTCCAACATCGTCCCGATTTACGACGTTGGCGTCGAAGGCGACGCACACTACATGGTGATGGACTTTGTCGAAGGTCGTAACCTGCGAGACTTCGTCGAGAAGCGCAATCAATGCGACGCCGACGAATCCTTGCGATTAATCATGGATGTATTGAGTGGCCTGGACTACGCGTTTCAGCGCGGATTGCGCATCGAGATATCAAGTTGAGCAACGTGTTGGTGTCGAGCCGCGGGACCGCCAAGCTCGTGGATTTTGGATTGGCTGAGCTTGGTCGGGAGGTAACGGACGACGCCTTCAAGGATATTCAGAATCCGCGGACGATTGATTACGCGGCATTGGAACGGGCAACGGGAGTCCGACGAGACGATCTGAGGAGTGACATCTATTTTGTCGGCTGCATGCTGTACCACATGCTGTCCGGCAAGTCTCCCTTGCCCGACACGAAAAACCGCATGAAGCGGCTCAGTAAGGCGCGATACCAAGAAATCGTGCCGATTCGCAAGCTAATGCCAGGCTTGCATTCGTCCGTGGTCGCCCTGGTTAATAGGTCACTGGAGTTTGACGCGACCAGGCGATATCAGACTCCCAAGGAGTTCTTGATTGACGCGCAGCATGCAATTCGCAAGTTGGACGAACCTCCATTGGATCAGGCCCATGACGACGACACCGTGGTGGAAGAAGAAGATTCGCGGGCCGCACGCGAGGCGAAACCACAACGGACCGTGATGTTCGTCGAAGCGAATGTGCAGATGCAAAACGTCTTTCGCCAACACTTCAAGACGGCCGGTTTTCGTGTGCTGGTTACGCGCGACCCGGAACGCGCGATCGCGCGTTTTACCGAAGATGACCCGCCAGGGCACTGTGTTGTGTTCAGTACCCAGGATCTGGGGGAAGCCGCCGTGAACGCTTACCAGCGATTTATCTGTGCGGGAGGCACGTCGGAAATTCCGGCGGTGTTGCTGCTGGGCGAGAAGCACACGGAGTGGTCCCAGCGATCGGATGGCGCGGAGCATCACGTCGTGGTACCCATGCCGATCACGTTAGGCGAATTCCGCGAGTTGCTCGATCGCCTGGTTCCACACGCTGCCGTCTAGCCAAACGGGCCGCAATACGGTCGGTTGCCTTCACGCGAATTGTTTAATCCCGGCGCGCCGGGATTAAACAATTCTCCCTAAAGCACGTCTGCTATCGTGGCCCGAATTGGCGCTGTCCAATTCAATGGGCTGGCTTACTTGGGCGGTTCGATCCCCATTTCGCGCATCAGCAACTGAATGTCGCCCCACACGTCCTTCTTGGCTGCCGGATTGCGCAACAGGTAAGCTGGATGGTAGGTGCAAAGCACCCGAATGCCACGGTATTCGTAAAAGTTGCCTCGCATGTGGCTGATCGGCGTGGTGACGTTCAAGAGGTTTTGAGCGGCGACGGCGCCCAGGCAGCAAATAAATTCCGGTTGAATGAACGCCAGCTGTCGATCAAGGAAACCTCGGCAATCGTTTGATTCTTCCGGTCGCGGATTGCGATTGCCGGGCGGACGACACTTGAGAATGTTCAAAATATAGACGTCCTCGCGCCGCAGTCCCATTCCCTTGACGACAATATCCGTCAGCAGCTTGCCCGCCCGTCCAACAAATGGTTCCCCTTGTCGATCCTCGTCCGCACCCGGCGCCTCACCGAGGAAGCATAAACGGGCGGACGGGTTCCCGACTCCGAACACGGTTTGCGTTCGATTGGCGACCAGTTCCTCGCAGAGAGTACAGGCAGCAACGTCTCGCGCGATGACCTCAAGGGTTTCCACCACTTCCCGGCTGGCAACGGGCTCCCCGCCGGCAATGGGCTCCCCCTTAGCAACAGGATCCCCTGGAGCAACAGGATCCCTCGGAGCAACAGGATTCTCGTCGGATTCAAGATCGGTCGTTTTTGCCAACTTAATTTTGGGCAAAGTGGTAACTCCCGCTCGCTGGAGACTTTCTAGCTTTTGCACGACGGCGCGATGAACGCTCTTTCCGCTTGGGGGCTGCCTGGCCATGTCTGAATCCGCCTCGTCGCTTCGTCGAGTTTCGTTCAATCGCTCAATTCCGCAAGATTACGCTGCTGCCCAAGGTACGCAAAGGGGCGTCGAAAGCGTCCGCCCTCGCCGGAGGCGTGACGGAGGCCACTTTTTTTGTTTATGATAAAAAGCTCCAACCAGGCGGGTTGTAGGCAGCGTCGAGCACTCCAGGCCGTTATCCGGCAGTTTGCCGTTGCTCGGCCCACCGACGAATCTCCAAGCGCGCATCATTTATCACGGTCGAGCAATGGGTCTACCCCAAGTCGTTATTGTCGGACGTCCCAATGTAGGGAAGTCCAGCGTCTTCAACTGGCTGGCTGGTCGCCGGTTGGCGATCGTCGATGATGCGGCCGGTGTGACGCGCGACCGCATGTCGTACTTGATGTGTCACGACGACGCGTACTTCGAACTGGTTGACACGGGGGGTATGGGAATCGATGACGTCGACGACCTGACCGAGCAGATCGAGATACAGATTGAGGTGGCGATCGATTCAGCTTCCGTGATCTTGTTTGTCGTCGACACGCTGACCGGTATGTTGCCGCTCGATAGCGAGGTTGCCAAGCGTTTGCGGTACGTCGATATTCCGGTCATCTGCGTCGCGAATAAAACGGACAATTCCACGCTGAACGCTCAGGCGGATGAATTCTATCGACTTGGTCGTGGAAAACTGGTCCGGACCAGCACGACTCAGAATCGGGGGAGGGCCGAATTGCTGGACCTCGTCGTCGAGCGACTGCCCGATGCGGTGGATGAGGATCAGGACGAACCGGACGAGCCGGAGATGAAGGTTGCAATTGTCGGGCGGCGCAACGTCGGAAAGAGCACGTTTATCAATACGCTGGCGGGCGCCGAGCGGATGATTGTGAGCGAAGTGCCCGGTACGACTCGAGATAGCGTGGACGTGCGATTCGAAATGGACGGCAAATCGTTCCTGGCCATCGACACACCGGGGCTGCGGCGAGGCAAGAGCATCAAAAGTGATCTGGAGTTCTACGGGTTTCACCGTGCCCAACGCAGTATTCGTCGAGCGGATGTTGTGCTGGTTTTCTTCGACCCTCAACAGCGGATCAGCAAGGTCGACAAGCAGCTGTGCGACTACGTCACGGATCAGTACAAGCCGTGTATCTTCGTGATCAACAAGTGGGATCTGTGCGCGGGATCGATGCCGACGGAAAAGTGGGCGAGCTACATTCGAGATACGTTTCGGACGATGGCGTATGCGCCGATCGCATTTGTCACGGGCCAAACGGGCAAGAATCTCAAGGCCTTGCTGAATCATACGCAGATGCTGTTCAAACAGTCACGCAGGCGGGTCACGACCGGTGTGCTGAATCGCATCATCCGCGCGGCCGTCGAGAACAATCCGCCGCCACTTCACGAGAATCGGCCATCCAAAATCTACTACGCCGCGCAAGTCGGCACCCAGCCTCCCACGATTGTGCTGTTCTGTAATCGCCCTCAGGCGTTTCCACAACCCTATCGCCGGTACCTGCTGGGGGTGATGCGTGATCACTTAGAATTTGCCGAGGTGCCGATTAAGCTCTATTTGCGCAAGCGGGCGAGGACCGACACGAGAGACGATTTTTCGTCCGATGCCACGGTTGTCTCCGAGTCGTCACCTGCGACGGAGTCTCCTGCAACGGATTAGACAAAGGAGTCGACAGGTGCTGGTTGGCGTACCCACAGAAATCAAACGGGATGAATATCGTGTCGCGCTGCTGCCGGTGGGCGTCGAGGAACTCGTCCGGGCCGGCCATGAAGTGATGGTTCAGGCAGGAGCCGGGCTTGGGTCGGGATTGGCCGATCACGAGTATCTTCGCAACGGCGCCCGTTTGGTGTCTTCACCCGAAGAAATATTCGAGCAGGCCGAACTGGTTATCAAGGTCAAGGAACCGCTGCCGGAGGAATGGCCTTTGTTGCGCGAAGGCCAGATGATCTTCACGTATTTTCATTTCGCGGCGGATCGCGATCTGATCGACGCGGTTGTTAACTCAGGCGCGACCGCCATCGCCTACGAAACACTGCGCGACGATCGAGGCGCGCTGCCGCTGCTGACGCCGATGAGCGAAGTTGCAGGGCGGATGAGCATCCAGGAGGGTGCGAAGTATCTCGAACGCCCACAGATGGGGCGGGGTATTTTGCTGGGTGGAGTGCCGGGCGTCCCGCCGGCCCACATCACGATCCTGGGCGGCGGTATCGTCGGAGCCAATGCCGCCAAGATCGCTGCAGGCTTTGGTGCGGACATTGCCATTCTCGACGTCAATATGGACCGCCTGAGATATTTGGATGACATCATGCCGGCGAATGTCAACGTGCTGTTCAGCGATCGCCATACGATCCGCGACCAGATTCAACTCGCCGATCTGGTCATCGGGTCGGTGCTGGTTCCCGGAGCCAGAGCGCCCCACCTGATCGAAAGGGACCACCTGAAACTGATGAAACACGGCAGCGTCATCGTCGATGTGGCGATCGACCAGGGTGGTTGCGTTGAATCGAGTAAGGCAACGACGCACAGTGCCCCGACGTTCATCGTCGACGACGTGGTTCATTATTGTGTTACCAACATGCCGGGAGCCGTTGGTCGCACCAGTACCTTCGCCCTTTGTAACGTGACACTGCCATGGGCATTGTTGCTAGCAGAACGGGGTATGCCTGGGGCAGCCGAGTCGTCGCGGCCGATGGCACGTGCGGTCAATACGTATAAACAGGCGGTCACGAATCGCGCCGTTGCCGAGACTTTCGCTTTGCCGCTGGACGACCGTTTTGAAGTCTGAGATCGGCCTTTGCCTATTTTGCCAGCAACTCTATACTCCCCGCCCGCCGCGTGTACCCACGGCGCGCGAATCGTGTACCCACGGCGCGCGAATTCAGCAATGGTTTACCGATGTCGGGTCGATGGCCACCGGGCGGCTGTCATCCGAGAGTCATCGATCGTCAAGGAGGACTTCGATGAGGACGTTTGCGGTTATCAATCAAAAAGGTGGCGTTGGAAAAACGACCACGGCCGTCAACTTGAGTGCCGCGCTGTCCGAACAGGGAAATCGGGTGGCCCTGATTGATATCGATCCCCAGGCCCACGCGACGCTACATTTCGGGCTGGAAATCGCACAGGGTCAACCGTCTCTGTACGACGTGCTATGTAATGATGCGTCGCTCGCCAGCGCGCGGACGGAAATCAACGATAAACTCTGCGTCATTGGCGGCAACATCGACCTGGCGGCCGCCGAGGTCGAGTTGGCGGGCGTGCAGGACCGCGACTTGATATTGCGCAAAAAACTGGCGGAAGAGGCTGGCGATTACGATTTTGTGATCATCGACTGTCCGCCCTCGTTAGGGATCCTGACCATCAATGCGCTCGCGGCGGTTACCGAAGTCGTCCTGCCCATGCAGCCGCATTTCCTGGCGTTGCACGGGTTGAGCAAACTGCTGCAGACGATCCACATCGTTGCCGGGCGGCTCAATGACCAGCTCTCCCTGACCGGCGTCGTGTTTTGTATGTACGAATCGGGTACGCGACTGGCCGCCGAAGTCAGCTCGGATGTCGGGAAATTCTTTGAAGAATCACGCGGTCAAAATGTTCCCTGGTCCAATGCATGTGCGTTTCAAACCAAAATCCGGCGCAACATTCGGCTGGCCGAGGCCCCCAGCTTTGGCCGATCGATTTTCGATTATGCGCCCGCTAGCCACGGCGCAGAAGATTATCGCAAGCTCGCTACAGAACTTCTTGCCTATCAGCCGGCAAGAAAGCGATCCGCGGCTTGATGTCGATTAAGAGATGATCTCGTCGCAGTGGGCGTGTTGCCGTCCATCCGTATTGCGTTCTCTGGTCTCCGTGACGGGCAACGCCGTGAAGGATTATTGTAGCTGGATTCGCAAGAATTCAGGGTGCTAGCGAATTCTGAATTCTTGCGAATCCAGCTACGAACCCTAGAAAACGCCTTATCAAAATCCTTCACGGCGTTGCGTGACGGGGCCGTTGCCGTCGGTTTCCAGCTCTGGCGACAACCTAGCGCATCCCGTATTACCGGAATTGTTAGAGGCCGGTGAAAGCAGGTTTCTTGACGGTTGGGAGGGGGGATTGGGTCCGTGCGGCTCGTCGATCAGCAAGCGCTGGTTAGGTCGCTCATATTGTTGACAAAGTCCATCGAATGATTAATCTTTAAAGTGTAGTCGCGGTGGACGAATATCGGTGAGATCTCTACGCGGAGAATATCTATTCGAGCTGAAGGTGTCGGTCTTTGCACCTATCCTTCCAGGGCTTGAATGTGATTCTCGCCTCATTTTTTCGGCGGCACGGGTAAAGAAGTTGTCTTTTGGCGACGCCAGGTATCGTGATCGATACGCATGAACGACGCTCGAAACTCTTCTTTTCCGTAACACATGGCGTAACGCCTGGAACCTGACGGTTTCTGGGCGTCGCGGCACTTGTTTTGCATTGCCATATCTGAGGCTCACACGGACAACGAAACTCGTGGCAATTGTGTTCGGAAAGACAAGACAGGTGAAGCATGCCAATCTTGCCGGCCGAGGCCGACATTTATCCGGACAATCTTTTGTCGGACGAGTCCACGCAGAATGTCGGCGGTTGGTGGGTACTTCACACGATGTCACGTCGGGAAAAGGATCTGATGCGGCGCCTCAGACAGCTGGGGATTTCTCACTATTCACCTATGATCAAGCGTCGCTACCGTTCGCCTGGGGGGCGATCGCGTGTTTCGTACGTCCCCCTTTTTGCGGGATACGTATTCCTGGCCGGCACAGACGAACACCGTGTCGAAGCGTTGAAAACAAACTGCGTCGCCAAGTGCCTGGAGGTTACGGAGGCCGACCGCTTGGTCTTAGATCTACGACAGATTCAACGGCTCGTCCTGGCCGATGCACCGCTAGCACCGGAGTCGCGGATCGTACCCGGCGCGTCGTTCGTGTCAGGTCCGGGCCACTGCAGGGGTTAGAAGGCGTCGTCGATGCCAGACGTGGTCAACAGCGCCTGATCGTATCCGTTCAGTTTCTTCAGCAAGGGGCTTCCGTGGTGATCGACGATTATCAATTGGAAGAAATCTGATGGGAAAAGGGCTAGTATATTTGAGGGGTGCTGGTTTTTTTCGTGTTCTTGGTTACAAAATCGTTGAAACTCGAGCCAACTCACATTATGTTTAGGGTATTCTCCTATTCTCAAATGCCGGATCGGCGCCTCGCTCTGGGACCGCTCTCGTCGGATTTTTAGACTACGTTAGGAACGAACTGCATGTCTTCAGCCACGCCGCTGGATCGGCCTTTACTTTCTGACTCGGACAATTATTTAGTGTCTGTGTCGGACAATGGAGAACAGGATTGGAGTGAGACGGAACGCGATTCCTGCGCCGGCCCCACGGTTCTTATGGCTGGGTTGGCTCAACCAGTTGCTGGCGGTCGTTATCCTGGTACCGGCCCTTCCCCTTATTCTGGTTTTGGTGGCGATTACGAAACTGACATCCAAGGGACCGGCACTGTATCGTCAAACTCGGGTTGGCCTGCGAGGCCAACCTTTTTCTTTGTGCAAGATTCGCACGATGTCCAATGACGCCGAGGCCACGACCGGCCCGGTTTGGTCTGCGGCCGGCGCCGATCCTCGCGTGACGAAGTTAGGACGCTTTTTGCGGAGATCCCATTTGGACGAGCTCCCCCAGCTGTTCAACGTCTTGGCGAGCGACATGGTGTTGATCGGACCGCGACCTGAACGACCGGAGTTCACTCAATTTCTTGCTCAAGAAATACCAGGTTACGTTGGCCGCCTGATCGTGAAGCCGGGCATTACGGGACTGTCTCAAATCAATTTGCCACCCGACACTGATCTGGAAAGCGTACGTAAGAAGCTGCAGCTCGATTTGGAATACATCGCCGATAGCAGTTTTTCGACGGATGTGCGAATACTGCTGTGTACCGCTCTGAAGATGTTAGGATTTAACGGATTCAAACTGGCCAAGCTATTTGGCCTGATACGTAAACCCACAGGCGACACCGGTTCACGGGCACGTGCCGACGTGAATGTGGCGCAAGTTTCAGTGACCAATGGTCACGTTCAACCACTGACATCGGTGGTCCCGCGCTCCGCAAAGAATGGCATGGCGCACACGAATGGAAATGGGCATAACGGCGTCGATGTGCCCAGCGTTGTTGTCAACGCCAACGGTGAGAACCGCAGCCAAGCCGTAGGCGAGATGCTGGACGGCGCTCAAAATGGCGAAACGGTTGTCAGGTCGGCCGACAACGGACATTCCGATCCGCAGCTTCGCCGGCGTCGGCGAGTTCGTTCGACGTAAAGAATTCTTTTCCCATTGCATGAGTCTGTGCAACGCCTTTACTGTTGACGTGGAAGATTATTATCACGTCTCGGCATTTGAAGCGGATGTTGACCGCGGTCGGTGGGATACCTACGAGAGTCGCGTTGAGCGGAACACGCAGCGCCTGCTGGACTTGCTGGACGAGCATGAGGTTCGCGCGACATTCTTTGTACTGGGATGGATTGCCGAGCGGTCTCCTCGGCTTGTCCAGGAAATCGACAGCCGTGGTCACGAGCTCGGCTCGCATAGTTACTGGCACCGGCTGATTTACCAGCAAACTCCGGAAGAGTTCCGTGAAGATTTGCGGCGGTCCATCCAGGTCATCGAAGACGCGATTGGCAAACCGGTAACGACGTATCGCGCGCCCAGCTTTTCGGTGACGAAGGATTCTCTGTGGGCTCTGGACATCCTAAAAGAGGAAGGAATTCAGATCGACTCGAGCATTTTTCCGATCCACCACGACCGCTACGGCATCCCCGGCGCCAAGACCTGCTTGCATCAGGTCGATACGCCGCACGGACCGATTTGGGAGTTCCCGGTGACCGTCCATCGCGTTGCCGGTGTTAACCTGCCCATTTCCGGCGGCGGCTATTTTCGCCTCTATCCCTTGCGCTGGACGACCCATTGCCTGGGCAAAGTCAACGCCCAATCCGACCAGCCCTTTGTATTCTATATTCATCCCTGGGAACTGGATCCGGACCAGCCGCGTCTACGGGCCGGTTCGCAACTGGGGCGTTTCCGACATTACGTGGGGCTGTCGAAGACGGAACACAAGCTCGCGGGGCTACTCCAGAAGTTTCGCTTCGACACCCTCTCCGCGACGCTTGCCCAGTCGCAGGCACAGGCCCAGTCAAACGCAATCACCGGCGCCTGAATTAAAACTCTTAGCAATTGCAGCGACTCTTTGCAGCGGTACAGCGAAGATTGTTTTAGTCGGGATCAGCAGGAGTGGCCCGATCACGTAAGAAAGTCCTGTATTTGATAACGATAATACGCGGAGGGTCGATGCCGGCTATTTTCACGTTCAAGACGTTTGTTTTATCTGCGATTTGTGGTGCGAATATAGATATCACCGCCGCCGTTTGCGCTGCAAACGCCAACTGGTAGAATGACTAGCAGGAGGAGGTTTTGCTGATGGCTACGTTGATCATGGATTCCGCGATGGAAGAGCGGCTGCGCGCCGAGCGGGCGGAGTCTGGTGCCGATCGTTACGACGAAGTTTGGGAGGGAACTCACATGATGGCGCCGATGCCGAACGATGAACATCAACAGATTGTGATGCGGTTAGCTTCGATCTGCCAGGAAATGATCGACTGGCCGGGCCGTGGAGACGTACGTCCCGGCGTGAATGTCAGTGACCAACAGGACGATTGGACGAAGAATTACCGTGTTCCGGATGTAGCCGTCTTCTTGAAGGAGGGGCGCGCCAAAAATTTCGGCGAGTATTGGTATGGCGGCCCCGATTTCGTGGTCGAGGTGGTAAGTACCGACGACAGGACACGTGACAAGCTGCCCTTCTATGCCGGCGTCGGCGTGCGCGAATTGCTGCTCATTGACCGTCGTCCCTGGAAGCTGGAATTGTACCACCTGCGTGACAAGCAATTGAATCTGGCGGGCACGTCTGAGCTACCGGAGGGGAAAACGCTGAGCAGCGCGGTGCTGCCCTTCACATTGCCGTTCACATTCGGCCTGGTGGCAGGTGATCCCCGGCCACAGATTCAGGTCCGCCACACCGCCGGTGACGGCGAGTGGCTCGTCTGAAATCGACACGGTCGTAAACAGAATCTGTAGTTGTGCCGAGATGCCACCCGCTGACTTGTCGACCGATGGCGGCTGGATCAAAATGACAGTAGAATCTCAATCGCGTCAAATATCCAGACTCCGCGGTGTTTTCTGCCAGCTGCGTTCTTGCGGCGTTTAATGTGTTTCCGTTGCGAGAGTACAGCCATATCCATTGGACTCGATTCTCGAATCTCTAACTTACTCCTGGTGTAAGAATTGGGAACTCGTTACCTCATTACCGGAGGCTGCGGTTTTGTCGGTTCGCATCTCGCGGACTTGTTGCTGCAGCGAGGCGACCAGGTTGTCGTACTGGATGATCTGTCGACAGGCTCGTACGATAACGTGGCGCACCTGAATGGAAGCCCTGGTTTCCGCCTGTTGGTGGGGAGCGTGTTGGACGTGCACGGCGACGGTCAGCAGACGCGCTGCTTTGCGCACGTATTGGACGTGGTCGATGGTCTGGCACGGCTACTCGATTGCCCTGACGCTTACGGACAGGTTGTAAATTTGGGCGCAACCGAAGAGATCACGATCGAAGCGTTGGCTCGGCGCACGATAGAATTGACAGGAAGTAGCTCGACAATTCGCTTCCTCCCCTACGAAAACGTCTATGGTCCAGGGTTCGAGGATATGCAAAGACGGCTCCCGGCGATTGACAAAGCTGCCGCCCTTGTACAGTGGTCACCTACGCGAGACCTGAACGCGATTCTTTCGGATGTTATCGAATTCACGAGAAATCAAGTAAACGCAAGTTGAATCACCGCAATGTTGCGCCTACTCATCCGAGAAACTTATTTCATTGGTGTTGCGTGCTGGTAGTCCGACTTCGTGAAGACTCGATCCCAGATAGGATGTAGACGAATATTCGGTATCCGTGCTACTAACTGTTCACGTTTGCGCATCGTACGCAAATTTCTGTAGAACGGGCACTCCTGCCCGTTTGCCCAGATGACGGGTAAGAGTGCCCGTCTTACGAGTTGGTTGCGGCCATAAGCCGCGCTGGGATATCTTTGGCAGCCAAGCACGGAGTGGGACGCATAAAGTGATCGCGCTGGGTGCGGGGATCGTCGACGCAAAGGGGAGGCAGCGACTTGAAGCTATTGCCTGCCGGTTGACGTAGGCGAAGAGCGAGAGTTGGTCAAACGCGACGACTTCAATTTGTTCAAATGGTAGTTTTACTACGTTCGCTTATCTGTGCGTCGCGTTGCAGAAGTGAACCTGCCGGTTTTCGGCGGCACGTGAACGTCCCCCGCGTGTGAACCCCTGTGACACAACTTCCCTTCTCCAGCAGCCGTGGCACGTGCTTCTGGCGTTGCACAAAACCCGCAAAAACCGTGCCCGCCGGATTCGGACCTGCGATAAATCTCGAAAAGGCGGGCCTGAACGCAGCCAAATGGTTGCCGAACGCCGGGCTGTGCCGCAGAGAATATGGCCGAATCGCCGTTTTTTTAACATTTTTGCGATCCGCGGAATCCGCGAGTTTGGTTATAATCAAGAGTGTCCCAATGGAGCGCCATCTGGCAAGGCGATGGTGGTGGGCCAGGCGGAGAATACGGCTGACCTGTACCTGAAATTAGTATTTTCTGGATTCGCGGTTCTCGTCGGATCTGGCGGTGCGATAAGTGACCAGTTCCTTGGTTCACTTGTGGGGCTTCGTCTACCGTCGCGACGAGGCCGATCGACGCTCATCCAGATCCCATCTCAGTCCCGTTCTTCGAACTCTGCCGATTGTGCTAATGCAGTGTGAATACGAATGTTTAAGAAAAAACCGTACGCGGCTCGCCGACGAAAACGTGTCGCATCCCGTAAACGCAATTTCCGGTGCGCGGTGGTGGAACCGCTGGAACATCGCTGGTTACTGACAGGCACTTTTCTCGACGGTGTTTCCGTCGGCACAGTAACGGCAAGCGCGATAAGCGAAGCCTCAGGGCTTTCTCCCAGTCTGTTCAATGGCGACGTCCTCTGGACGCACAACGACTCGGTGACACGAACCGGATTCACGCGCTAAATCGCCCCCTTCATGCCGTTTTTGGCAGATGATCTCTATGGACATCTCTCCATTGAAGGAAAGAAAGAAAGTGTGCACCTCGAGGCATGGCCGGAAACAAGTGTCGCCGCGTCCACCGTCCTCGATGACATGGAGATGACGCGAACTGTTGTTTCACTCGCGCTTGAAGTGCGTGCAAAAGCGGGGATTAAAGTTCGTCAGCCCCTTTCCTCGCTCCAGAGTGGGATGGAAAAACTCAAAGGCAAAGAAGAACTCCTCGCTATCATCGCTGATGAAGTAAATGTGAAACGTGTCGAGATTGTTTCGGGGGTGGAAGGGGTCACGCTCGATACGGTGATTACCCCCCTACTCGAAGCGGAAGGCCAATTCCGCGATCTCTTGCGAAACATTCAGGACATGCGGAAGCAACATGCACTCGTCCCTGAGGACAAGATCACCCTGACGGTAGGAGGTGATGCAACACTTGTCGCATTTCTACTTGCACACAAAGAGGAACTTGAAAAAAGTGCGCATGTGATACAGGTGATAGAAGGAGAAGTTCCCGATGCCTCAGAGATAAAGCTCTCTGGAGCGGTGCTTCGACTCTCTCTTAAGAAGGTGTAACATTACTTCTATGGCGTATCACGTATACCATACTGAGGCGATCATCCTCGGCGGACGACCGAGCGGGGAAGGTGACCGCACACTCTTTTGCTATACACGTGAGCTCGGGCTCGTTTATGCACATGCGCGAAGTGTCAGAGAGTCTCGCTCCCGCCTCCGGTATGTACTCCAAACGTTTTCCTACGTTGAGGTGGACCTCATCCGAGGCAAGTATGGGTGGAAACTTATTTCTGCACGTCCTATTGATTCTTTTTCTCTCCTCTGGAAACACGCGGCGAAACGTCTCGTTGTCGCAGAACATGCGCATCTTTTGCGGCGGATGATACAGGGGGAAGAAGAGCATCGGCTTCTTTTTGATGATGTACTCGCGGGGCTTCGTTTTCTGACGGACCTTGAGAGTGTGGAGGAGCTGCGTGCCGCAGAACTCGTGTTCGTTGTCCGCATGCTCGCCCGTCTCGGCTATTGGGAATCTCATGAAACGGACACTCCACTTTTAGACGGTAATGAATGGAGCATGGGAATGCTTGCCGCCGCGCATGCGGACCGAAAAGCGCTTCTTTTTGGTGTCAATCAAGCTCTCGCCGCATCACAGCTCTGAGTGGTGGAATGTTTAGCATTGCACTCTGTTTCCGCGTGTTATAATAAAATCATGGCAAACTGAATACGAAAGTAGTCGCATAGAACGCGCAAAACGTGGTCTGTATGGAACAGATCAGCATCAGGGAGCGCGACCGAATACAGATCTCACTCCTACTGATATCGATACCGCAAATGATTGGGGTGATACTGAGATCGTGACCAGAACGGGGAATTGATAAAACACACGACAGGAATTCGCGTGTTGAAATATCTTGTTTCTATTGCAATTTTAACTGTCCTCTTTCCGGAGGGTACCTTATTTATCAGATATTTGATCCATTCTCAAAACCATCGGATAAAAATCTCCTCATTACGTTTGATGTTCCAGTGGGAATTAATCCTGGAGTCCCCGCCGACATCTTGGTACATGTGAGTAATCAAAATCGTGTCGCACTTGAATATGCGACCCTCATGCTGACCTATCCTGCTGGTACAAAATCGAGTGAAAATCCCACAAAAGACCTTCGTGATGAGAAAAAAGATCTTGGCCTTATTCAGCCGGGACAATCCGTCGCATATCACACTCGTGCAATATTCCTTGGAGAAGAAAACACGGATAAAGAATTACGCGCAGGACTCGAGTATCGATTTGCAAACATCAATTCTATTTTTTCAAAAGAGGTCATACAGAAACTTCATTTACTTGCGTCTCCCGTCAACCTCACTGTTGATGTGTTGAAGCAGGTCAACGCAGGACAAGAGCTCGAGATTACCGTTAAAGCAGCCTCAAACACGGTTATTCCACTTTCTGATGTACTTGTAAAGATTGAGTACCCGAGTGGATTCACCTTTACAGACGCATCGCCAAAGCCGACATTCGGGAATAATATTTGGAGAATCGGCACGATGGATCCTGCTGCGAAGTTCACCTTCAAGGTGCGTGGTGTACTTGCGGGAGTGGATACCCAAGAGAAGGTATTTCACACGAGTGTTGGAGCAGGAAACGATCAGTCAGAACGGGAGATTCGTACGGCATACTCGACCGTTCTTTCAACGACCGTCATTCAACGTCCGTTCATTGGTATCAATCTCCTACTCGGAGGGAAAACGGCAGATGTGGCGATTTCACACTTTGGAGAAAGCATTTCGGGGGCAGTCAATTGGCAGAATAATCTTCCCACAAGAATCATTAACGCACAGATCGTAGTTCGACTTTTTGGAAGTGCACTTGATCGTTCAACTATTTCATCAGGGTCGGGATTTTATCGTTCCTCAGACGACACTATTGTATGGGACGAACGCCAGAGTTCTGCGCTCGCCGACATTGAAGCAGGAGGATCTGGATCAGTGAATTTCAGTTTTTCGCCGCTCCCGTCACTCTCTGGAAGTCAACTGCTGACGAATCCAACAATCAGCGCCGAGGTGACTGTGCGAGGAAAGCGAATTTCTGAATCCGGCGTTCCAGAGGAAGTGAAATCCGTTATCACGCAGAATGTAAAAATATCCACACAAACACAGTTCAAACCTTGGCTCGTTCATTATTCCGGACCCTTTGCGAATACTGGGCCAATTCCTCCGCGTGTGGAGCAGGAGACTTCCTACACAATCTGGTGGAGTATTCGAAATACCTCGAATACTATTGTGAATACGGAAGTCCGTGCAACAATTCCTATTTATGTGAAATGGGCGGGTTCTGTGAGTCCGACGAATGCCGCAATTTCCTATGATCAAGTCACACATCAGATTGTGTGGAAACCGGGAGACATCCCTGTGGGCGCAGGGAATGGAAATATTCCGCCACGAGAGGTCGCATTTCAACTCATCCTGACGCCGAGTATTTCTCAGATCCAAATGACACCGGTGATGCTTAATAATATTCGTTTTACAGGGACAGATTCATTTACAGGAGAAGATATCGTGAAAGAAGTGCAGAGTTTAAATTCGTTGCTCGTGACTGAGCCTCGTGCACCAACAGAGAACGGTGTAGTGGTTCCATAGCGTACTTTGGTTTTTTGCCAAACGACGATTGTTTGTGTAGGATTGAACGATTATGGCCGAACACAAAACGGAGAATTCACAAAAAATGGAATCACTCATCTCGCTTGCAAAGCGGCGAGGCTTCGTGTATCAGGGTTCTGAGATATATGGCGGGCTCGCAGGTACGTGGGACTACTCCGGTGCGTCCGTGGCCGGATTCCACGGGACGCGCCCACTCTGCCGTCCGGGGAGGTCCTTCGCCGTCAAGCGACCGTCAAGACTCGCTGGGCGTTTCCCCTGCGCCCGGTCTCCCTGCCGCGACGCCCGGGCTCAGGGAGTGAGCAGGATCTTGCCGGTGGCGCGGCGCTCGTCGATGTCGCGCAGCGCCACGGCCACCTCGTCGAGGGAGCGCACCGTGCCGATGACGGGGTCGAGCCGCCCGGACTCGAGCAGCGGCACGAGCGCGTCCCACTGGTGGCGCAGGAAGTCCGGGCCGGGCCGGCCCGGGTCCACCAGGCGCCCCACCCGACGCCGACGACGTCGACGTTGTTGAGCAGCAGCCGGTTGACCTTGACCTCGGGGATGGCGCCGGCGGTGAAGCCGATGACGAGCATCCGGCCGAGCGGCGCGAGCGAGCGCAGCGAGTCGGTGAAGCGGTCGCCACCCACCGGGTCGACGACGACGTCGACGCCGCGGCCGGAGGTGAGGTCGGCGACCGAGTCCTTGAACCCCTGCGCCGAGCACCACCTCGTCGGCCCCGGCCGACCGCGCGACGTCCGCCTTCGCGGATCGAGACGACGGCGATACACGGGCGCCCCACGCCTTGGCGAGCTGGATCGCGGCGGTGCCTATCCCGCCGGCGGCGCCGTGGACGAGCACCTTCTCGCCCTCGGCCAGCCGGCCGCGGGCGCGGAGCGCGAAGTGGCAGGTGAGGTAGTTCATCGGCAGCGCCGCGCCCTGGTCGAACGTCACGCGCGTCGGGCAGCGGGAAGACCAGCGCCGGGTCGCAGACGACCTGCTCCGCGAACCCGCCGAGGAACGGGAACGCCGCCACCCGGTCGCCCACCTCGAGCCCGCTCCCGGCGGGGCCGAGCGCACGAACCCGGCCACCTCGGCACCGGGCACGAAGGGCGTCGGCGGCTTGATCTGGTACTCGCCGCGGGTCAGCAGGACGTCGGGGAAGGACACCCCGGCCGCGGCGACGTCGATGAGGACCTGCCCGGCTGTCGGTTCGAGGTCAGGGACGTCGGCCACCTCGATGGCGTCGGGTCCGTCGAGTCGGGTCACGAGGGCTGCGCGCATCCCGATCCTAGGAGGCGG
The DNA here is from genome assembly GCA_963844115.1 of uncultured Planctomycetales bacterium. Lineage (GTDB taxonomy): Bacteria > Planctomycetota > Planctomycetia > Pirellulales > UBA7805 > CS4-C045. The sequence continues at coordinate 153,494 of CAWJNN010000040.1, forward strand.
AGGGCCGTGACTCCGGCGGGCGTCCGGAGGGAATGTCCGGGCCTCGTGCGCCTTGTCCTTGTGTGCCCGAGCCTCGCCATGCCCTCCTTGCCACGATCGCCCTCGTCGTCGGCGGCTTCGCCATCGGGACGACCGAGTTCGTGACGATGGGCCTGCTGCCCGAGATCGCGGAGGGTGTGTCGGTGTCCATCCCGGTCGCCGGGCACACCATCTCCGCGTATGCCGCGGGTGTCGTCGTCGGTGCCCCGCTGCTCGCCGTGCTCGGAGCCACGTGGCCGCGCAAGGCGCTGCTCGTCGGGCTCATGGTCGCGTTCGCCATCGGCAACGCGCTGACCGCGCTGGCGCCCGACTCTCGTGGCTCGTCGTGGCCCGCTTCGTCGCCGGGCTGCCGCACGGCGCCTTCTTCGGCGTGGCCGCCCTCGTCGCGGTCGACCTCGCGCCGGCGGGCCGGCCGGCCGCGCGGTGGGCCCGGTCATGCTCGGCATCCCGATCGCCAACGTCGCCGGCGTGCCCGGCGCCACCTGGCTCGGGCAGCACTACGGCTGGCGCTCGGCCTACTGGCTCGTCGCCGTGCTCGGGGTGCTCACCATCGGCATGCTCCTCGCCTACGTCCCGCACATCGCGCGCAACATCGAGCGCACGATCAAGCGCGAGCTCAAGGGCTTCGCGACCACTCAGGTGGCGCTGACGCTCGCCGTCGGCGCCATCGGCTTCGGTGGCATGTTCGCGATGGAGAGCTACATCGCGCCGACGGTCACCGACGTCACCGGCCTCGACGCCAGCGCGGTCCCGATCTTCCTGCTCGCCTCCGGCATCGGCGGCCTCGTCGGCAACCTCGCTCGCCGGACGGCTGGGCGAGTGGTCGGTGCTCCGGTCGATCACCATCGGCTGCGTCGGGCTTGGGCGTGAACCTCGCGCGTTCGCCCTCACCGCGCAGTGGGCGGTGCCCGCGCTCGTCGTCTCTTGCTGTCCTCGGTGCTCGCCTCGGTCCTCGTCGTCAACCTCCAGCTCCGCCTCATGCAGGTCGCCGGCGCGGCCCAGACGCTCGCCGCGGCGAGCAACCACGCCGCCCTCAACACGGCGAACGCGCTCGGGGCCTGGCTCGGTGGCATCGTCATCGCGAACGGCTACGGCTACACCGCGCCGTCGTGGGTCGGGGTCGGGCTCGCCGTGCTCGGGGCTGGCGGTCCTCGGGGTGTCGGTGCTCATCCACCGTCGCGACCCCCGGCCCACTCCGGTGCGCGCTGCCTCACCGAGGGGAACCGCCGGGATCCCCGGCGTGTTCACACGTTCGCGGAGGAGGGCGTCCGACCGCCGCCGTAGGCTGCCGGGATGACCGACTCCGTCACGTCCACGTCGAGGACGGCGTCGCCCACGTCGGGCTCAACCGGCCCGACAAGCTCAACGCGCTGACGCTCGACACGCTCGAGGACCTCGTCGCGACGGCCCGCGGGCTCGCGCGGACCGCACGCTGCGCGGGGTGGTCCTCGGGGGGTCCGGCGAGTCCTTCTGCGCCGGCCTCGACTTCGCGACGGTGCTCCGCGAGCCGCCGCGCGTCGCGCGGCGTTCGCCCCCCGCCCGTGGCGTGGCACCAACCTCTTCCAGGAGGCGTGCTGGGCGTGGCGCCGGCTGCCCGTCCCCGTCATCGCGGCGGTCCACGGCCACTGCCTCGGCGGCGGCCTCCAGATCGCGCTCGCGGCCGACTTCCGCATCACGGCGCCCGACGCGAAGTGGAGCGTGCTCGAGGCCAAGTGGGGGATCATCCCCGACATGTCCGGCATCCAGGCCCTCTCCCAGCAGGTCGGGATGGACGTCGCCAAGCGCCTGACGATGACCGGCGAGACGCTCTCGGGCACCGAGGCGGTGCGGATCGGGCTCGCGAGCGAGTCGCACATCGACCCGTATGCCGGTGCGCTGGCTCTCGCGTCCACCCTCGCGACCGCTCGCCGGACTCGGTCGCGGCGGCCAAGCGCCTCTTCAACCGGACGTGGTCGGCGAGCGACCGCCGCACCTTCAGGTGGGAGCGGCTCGAGCAGGCTCGCCTCCTCATGGGCGCCAACGCGCCGAGGCGCGGCGCGCGGCCACGCGACGGGAGCGGCCGGCATACAAGCCTCGTGCCGGGATCGACCCGCGGGCTGACCCGGTGACGACCCCTGCGGCTGGACCGCGACGACGCGTCCACGACGACCCGGCACATCACCTGCGTGCTGTGCGAGGCGTTGTGCGGCCTGGAGGTGGCGCTGCGCGGCGACGAGATCGTGCGCATCCGGGGCACGCCGAGGACCCGCTTCGCGCGGCCACATCTGCCCCAAGGCCGTCGCGCTCCAGGACCTGCACACCGACCCCGACCGGCTCCGTCGACCGGTGGCGCGGGACGGCGACGGCTTCGTCGAGATCGGGTGGGACGAGGCGATCGAGCTCGCCGCCGGGCTTCTCCACGGTCCAGCAGCGTCACGGGCGCGACGCCGTCGCGACCTACCTCGGCAACCCCAACGTCCACAGCCTCGGCGCGCTGACCCACGTCACCGCGATCCTGCGCACCTGCGGAGTCCGGCTCGGAACGTGTTCAGCGCGACGACCGTCGACCAGCTGCCGCACCACGTCGTCGCGTGGGCGATGTACGGCCACCAGTTCCTGCTCCCGTTGCCCGACATCGACCGCACCGACTCCTCGTGCTCGTCGGGACGCAACCCGATGGCGTCGAACGGGTCGCTGTGGACGGTGCCGGACTTCCCGGGACGGCTGCGCGAGCTGCCTTCGCGGGGCGGGCGGCTCGTCGTGCTCGACCCGCGGCGCACCGAGACCGCGGCGGTCGCCGACGAGCACCACTTCGTCCGGCCCGGCACCGACGCGACCGTGCTGCTGGCGCTGGTCAACGTCGTCCTCGCCGAGGGGCTCCCGGCCCGCGTCCTATGTCGACGGGCTCGACGAGGTGCGGATGGCGGTCGAGCCGTTCACCCCGGAGGAGCTCGCCGAGCGGGTCAGCGGGATGCCCGCCGCCGAGTGCGCCGTCTGGCGCGTGACGTGGTCGGGCGCCGTCGGCGGCCGTGCACGGCCGGATGGGGGTGTCGACCCAGGCGTTCGGCGTGCTGTGCCAGTGGGCGATCCAGGCGCTCATCGCGCTCACCGGCAACCTCGACCGGACCGGCGGGACGATGTTCACGTCACCGGCGATCGACATCGTCGGGCGCAATCTCATCGGTCCGGGGGGCACCGCAGGCGGACCCGCGTGCGCGGACTGCCGGACTTCGGCGGTGGCTGCCGGTGTCGGTGCTGGCCGAGGAGATGTCCACGCCGGGTGAGGGGCAGGTCCGGCGCCCTCCTGACGATCGCCGGCAACCCCGTGTCGTCGACGCCGGGCGGGCACCGCCGGATCGTCAGCGGCCTCCTCGACGAATCGGACCACGGCGTCAAATGTTTCGTATGGGTGGTATAGCAACACGTCGCGGCGTGAAATGGTCTCGAACAGGCTTTCCGTCGGCGAGATCTGCGGAGACTGCTTCGGCGGCCACGGCTCGTACCGCAGCGAGTCAAAACCCTGTGAATCACACAGTCGAAAGAAGGCGGCCAAATCCAGCGGTCCCGGTGCGGCGAATACCCAGCGATCCGAAACATCGATTGCCGACTGCAGGAATTCCCGCAGTTCCGGACTGGCATGGTCGGCCAGTTCCAAACGCACACAATCACTTTGCCGACGTGCGTTGACGATTTCCTGCATCTTCGACAACAGATCCGACGCCTGATCCTCTTTCAGTTCCAGGTCGGCATTCCGCGTGATGCGGAAGGCGACGCTCTCTTCGATCGTTTCACCGGGAAAAAACCGTGAAACAAACATGCCAACGACGTCTTCCAGCAGGATGTAACTGAATCCGCTGTCTGCCGGCAGAGTAATAAACCGTTGGCGATTGCGACCGAAAGGGACGACAGCAAATCGTGGAAGTGAAGGTTCAGCAATGGGTGCCAGGCGGACGCACAGGCTGATCGATTGATTGATCAACGGTGGAAACGGAGGCGTCTCGTCGACGGGCGTCCCTTCGGAAGACGAAGCGATCGCATCGAGGCTTCTGGCAAGCGCCGCTTTCTTTTTTGTTACTTTCGGCTTGCGCGACGGCGATTCGATGGCCGTTGCCATCGCGGCACTAGCTGTATTGCCCGTACCTACGGCGACCGCCAGCGGCGTTAAGATCGGAAACACTTCCTGATCGAAAATCCGTTCGACATGCTGTGCCTGCCGATCGGTCAGTTCGCTGGGCTGCACCCGGTGCATGCCGACTTCTGTCAATGCCGGCTCAAGGTCCGACAACAGGCAGCGATACTGTTCGGTCATGAACGCCTCCATGCGCTCGCCGATCGCCTTCAACTGCTGCGTCGTCGTCAATCCCACCGGATCGGGCCGCATATCGCCTTCGGCCTCGAGCATCTGCAGACTGCCCACCCGCACCATCGTGAACTCGTCAAGATTCGAAGCGGTGATCGCCAGAAACTTCAGCCGCTCCAGCAGCGGGATCGACGGATCACCAGCTTCATCCAGGACTCGTTGATTGAATTCGAGCCAGCTCAGTTCACGATTAAAAAAACGAGGCTCAGCAGACATGCCGGGAAAGTCTCTCAGAAAAACGCGGTAAATGTGTCGTGTGAAAATCAGGATCGGTGATGGACGTCGTGTATCGTCCCTATGGACGGAGTTTTCGCAACAGGACGGGCATGCCAAAGGTGGCTTCAAACAATGTCCCCGATTGTTTGAGTGCCAGTTGTTCGAGACTCAAATCTTCAATCTGCGGAATGGCGATCACCAGCCGACCGCCTTCGCGTGAGAACTTCAGTTCGTGCAATCGTTGACTGTGCGAGGCTTCCAAGGCATCAGCGACGCGCAGCATGGCCGCCATTTTGACGACCGCAATCCGCTGATCCCTGCTGAGTGCCGTGAACACCGTATGCGTTGGTTTCGGGGAAGCGCGGCGATGGTAGCGGGTCGTGAGCGCGACCAGTTGCACGTCCGAGCGACTGAGCCCGAACAATTCACTGTGCTGGATCAGATACATGGAATGTTTGTGGTACGAACCGGTGTTGATATACAGCCCCACCTCATGCAACAGGGCAGCGACTCGCAGCAGCAATTCGTAGCGCGGGTCCAAATGATGCTCGTCGCGCAAACCTTGAAAAAGGATGCCGCAAAGCTTCGAAACTTGCCGTGCATGCAATTCGTCGAATTCAAATTTCCTGCCGAGATCAAAGGCCGATCGAATCACCTGATTGCTGAAATCTTCATTCCAGCCGCCGCGAGAGGCCATTTCATTCAACAGGCCGTCGCGCAGGTTTATGCTGGCGACAATCACTTCTTTCAGCTCAAACGCTTTCGCCAGCATGGTGTAGGCGAGCAGGGCTGGGCCCAGCGTTCCCGCTTCCGGAAACGTGATGTGGTACTTGTGAACCAGTTTGTCTTCGTTCAGCGACAGGACTGCATCCGTCAAATTCGAAAGATCCTTGACCGGAATCCGAGTCAACCGGTCGGGATCCCAGTCCGGGACGAGTTGCCTGGCCGCAAATCGCATGTCGCCACCGAGTGCGACCATTTCCTGTGTGGTTTCAGCGGGAACCTGTTGCAGTATTTGATCGAGAATTCGCTGGATTTGCGTTTCCATCAGCCGACGCGTCGCCGATTGCGAGGCCTGATAGGCTTCCAGCGTCTGATGAATCCGCAACGACCCGAGCCGATAGGTGTGCGCGAACAGCACGTCGGCATTCTGAACTTGCAGCAATTCCGTGCTTCCACCGCCGACCTCGGTGACAACCGTGCGGGCATCGGTCAGCTTGGGATCTCGTTTCAAGAGCGGCTGGATGCCCAGGTAGGTAATTCGATTGACCTCGGCCTCGTCGATCGGCACTACCTGGAAGCCCGTCGCGGTATACACACGGTCGAGAAACGCGAGTTTATTGTTGGCTTCGCGCACGGCGCTCGTCGCCACGACACGGACTTTTTCCGGCGACTCAATCCCATATTCCGCCAGCACGCGACGGTAACTTTTGAGCACTCGCACACATTCTTCGATCGTACTCTTTTCGAGCATCCCTCGCGTGAATGTATCTTCGCCGAGTCCCACTGCCTGAGACAGTGAGGACAAATGTCGCACACCATGTTCTTCGTCGATTTCCGCGATCGCCATCCGGATGGACGTCGTACCAACGTCGATGACCGCCGAAGGCTGAGCGGTAGCACTGCGAAAAGCGATCGACGACGAGTCTAAAGGCGACATTTCAATCCGCGATAACGTTGTTCAACTGAGGTCTATTTTTACTGTATCTACGGCAACACGCCAACTTTTCGCAGGCTTTTTCAGAACCGAATCAATCCCGCCCCGTCTGATTGGCTCGCGGGGACCGTGAACGTCAAACCACCAAACGACTGGTTTCGCCGATCATCGCTCCCGTGACAAGAGCCAGTTCCGAAATCTCATCTCGACCACATAGCATTGAGAAACTGCACTGACGAAGCAAGCCGAGCGAAAATTCGGGTAGTGGGGGATTATCGTGGGTCAGAAATTTCAGCCCTATTTTTCAGGCTGTTTCGGCGGTCGCGCCTTGCTGAGCAACAGCCATGCGGAGAGCGTGGTCAGAGGAAGGACGAACAACCAGTAGGATACGAAGCAAATGATGTGAGTTGCGCCCCGTGACGAGTATCCAAACCGAACCCCAGGAATGCTAACCTTCAAGGGCGCAGTTGAATCATGTAAAGCGTCCGTTGACTTCAAGCGGTCAATTGGCCTTGAGTGGAAAGACACTCCGAACTTGGTGTCGTCAGTTCCGTATGCAGCTGCAACCACCCCAACCCCGCATTGGTCGGATCTGAGATTGACGATCCAAAAATCTCCAAGATATGCAATCAGTAAATCGGCCCTGTACAAACTCCTGAACCATCCACCCATGAACACGCACGCCATCACCAGCGTCAACACGCCGATTTTTCGTCGCAGCGGTTTGAAGTAATCGTGCATGGTTCGGCTCAGGTGTTTTTCCGCCGTTGAATGATGGACCGTAAGATGATGTCGACTGGTACGTCGTAGTACCCCCGCTTGTGCCTTACATCGTCGCAACAGCGGATTGCTTCTCTCGAATGAAGAAGCAGTTCGTCGATCGTCCATTTCCTTTGATATGCGGCGTTGAAGTCGTCAACCATCTCATCCACGAATTCCGCCTGATCCAATTCGACGCCGAATTCTCGCGGGTCAAACTTCGACCTGCTCATAAGAAATGCGTCCTAGAATCCGGTTTCTAATTCGCTTTGCGTCCCTATTCTGGGTCCAGTAATCTTAAGTTTCAATCGTTCACGAACCATTGATCTGCTGCGTGCGTTCAAAAACGCGCAAGCGGCGTTTTGGGAATAAGGCAACAGTTGGCCACTTCCAGTTGACGACCGATGGCTTCCCACGGTACTGCAAGATAGTTCGTCCGGTTCTCGGCGATCGAATCGACTAAATGGAATTTGTGAAGTCCTACGGATCGGACAGAGTGCAGGAGCAACGTCGACACTCGCCTCCGACGGCCTTAAGAATCTCGCACGAGACGATAATCGGTGATCCAGTTCAGGACCGTGCCCGCACCAGCCATGTTGAACACAGCAACCATTGACTGCGTATGGCGACCCGAAGATTCACGCGACTGACCGACGCATTCAACAAGAAGTGAGAGAATCACGAAGCAGCCTTGGCGCTGTGATTCGCGTTTTTCAATTTCCCACGCAAGCACATGACGCTGAACGAAACGCCAGCGATGGCAAGCGGTTCTGGAGGATCACAACTGGACAATCCGAGAACTGATTGAAGGATCGGCGAAGTTCTGAGACTGACGTCGAATCTGAACGAACCTGGCGATAAGCTGGGGTTTGTTCCTTGTGCTTTTCTCGCCCTACACAAATGGAGCATTCACTATGAAGCGAAACGAATTGCTTGTCACCGGTTTGATGTGTCTTATATTCAGCGGTTTTGCACAAGCGGGAGACAAGACAGATCCAACGGGTCACTGGAAATGGTCCATCACACGCGATGATAATGTCGTCGTCGATTTTTCGCTGAAGTTGAAATTGTCCAATGACAAACTCATCGGCACAATCACAATTCCAAATAAAGACAAGATCGAGATCGAAGAAGCGTCATTCAAGGATGGCGAGGTGAAATTCTCGGTAAAGTGCAAAGCCCCGATGAATCGTGTCGTCACGACCAAATATAAAGGAAAGTTGGACGGGGACGCGATCAAGGGAACTTATGAATCAGACGTTAGAGGGGACAGACAAAACGGCGAGTGGACTCCCAAACGAGACGCAAACTGATCAATCCACGAATCTAACCCTCAATAATCCACCACCACCTTTATGGTCGTGGTGGATTATTGAGGATCAAATCTTTTGGGCCTGCAAAACGGCCTGCTTCTTCACTCGCGGTTTGCTCAACAGCAACCACCCTGAGATCAGCGTCAGCGGGACGACGATCGACCAGTCGGGGAAATAGACGTGAACGACTTTCACCGTTGATCGCGTGCCATTTTTGTGTTGAACAACAATTTCTTGCTCACCGTAGGCAAAACCAAATCCACGCCAACGCCAAAAAGAGGGGATGCTGTACCCATGAAACAGTCCCTTAACATTCGCATCCGCCGATTGGTAGGAAAAGTTGAAGTCGAGCGGCTCTCGGTTAATTTCGCAAAAGATACCGCCTTTGAAGGAGATGAACTGGCTTGTCTGAGAATTCAAACCATCGGCCGTGCTGAAGCTTCTCACCCACCCCGTCGCAAACACGCACGCCATCACGAGCGTGACCAAGCCCAGCTTTCGTCGCCGCGGCTTGAAGAAGTCGCCCATTTTTATTTCTCTCGAAACGCCATCAACACCCCGAACGAAATCATTGAGCGTAATCGTGTAGCTCCTCGTCTCACCCGGCGCGTCCGCTCGACGCTCAATCATCACCGACCATCGGTTGCCGACCGCCGCTGATGAACGACGTTTTATCGAGTTACCCAGTTTGGAAAGTCGAGTATCCCCGGCAGTTACGCCTGCATTGTGAAAAATCCGCCTTCACATTTATCAGTGAAAATCCGTGTGCATCTGTGGCAAAACGCCTTCGTTTATATTTGTGATTTCACGGCCGTAACCAACCCACATGATCGTTTCATGCCAATTATTCGCTCGGCCAGCGAGTTCGGTTCATCGTAATTCGTTCTGGACTCGGCCTTTTCAATTCAATTGAATCAAACAAAGGCCCGGACGGCTTGGCCAAAGATGCATACCGATTAACACGGATAGGGCAGGTGGTCACTGATCGATCGGACATTTCGTAGGCGACAGAGCTTCGACGATCGCGCCGAACGGCCCGAGGCATCCCAGAAGCGTTCCTTCGACGACGCTTCTTCCTTTCTGTGATGCAACGTATCCGCCGACGGGAATCCAGATGAACCAACCGAACACCAGCGCCAAAAGCTTCAACAGCATGAAGCCAATTGCTCTGTCGATTCCGAACATGTCAATCGAATACTCCGGTTGGCGTGAAAAACAGAAAGCCCGTCTGAATTCTATTGAGCGACTATCGCTTCCTAGACACCAGTTTCCGCCAGAATCTCGTCTCCCATTGATCAGTTCTTGAATCGTCTAAATGCGATTATCGAAAGGAGGCGACTCGCGATTTTCACCAGGCTGGACGGGGGCGATCTTACCTTGAGGCCCACTGATTAGTAGCCAAGCCGAGAGCAGCGTGAGCGGGATCACGAAATAGTAGTAATAAATGCTGATAACAAATGCTGCACCGTTCGGCCATATCAGGTGACCGAAGGACAATCCGTTGAGGGCGTTCCATGGCGATTACCAGTCTTCCAAACATTTGGAAACTTGCCCAGATTTTGCCACACAAACTTGGATCGGGATGCTAACATCCGCGCCATGGACGAGGACGGCGACCGATCGGTTTGGCCGCGTTGATGAGTGGGTAGAACGTTGATTGTGATCGAACTGCGGCGCGTTTCAGGTTGAGCGTCATAAGCCCACGCCGGAGTAGCAGAGGGAAGCTGGTGGAATCCACAACTTTCGCAGTGGCGCGCCGAGTGAAGTTTCGGACGATGTTGCTGAATTCTCCGCGGACGGCGGGGCTTACGAAGTCCGTTGAGCATCGAAGCATTGAGGGTTCACATACCAAAGAATCTGAGGAGCAGGCACAATTGTCCCGCTCGAGCTCCATTCTCCCTCTACGACAGTTGCAAACGCGTGACTTTTTTCGCGGAATGCCACTCATGGTGGCTCATCATAAACATCAATGAACTGTAATGGCGCGTGTTTGAACTGTATTTGGCGCAGATTAAACCCTTGAAAACAAGGGATTTGCCGTGCAGCTCCATACAGTTCAAAGAAATCATTTTTGTTCTTTGACAATTCGGTGAACTGAATACGCTCGACAGCAATGAATTCGACGAGAATCAGTCCTCAGACTCATGCTCCGCTGAACAGGCACGCCATCAGCAGCGTGACAAACGCCCGTCTTGCGGCGCCAACTTCGAAAGTATTCCGCCCATGCTTCACACAACCTTTTCGTGTGAGGCTCCTTCAGTTGTTTTTGGTATCACTGGTCGCGGCTCCCTTATTAGCAGCCACAGGGAAAGCAGAACCAGTGAGATGCCAACGGTGCTGTACGGAATTGGCAAACCTAACAGGAAGTAATTCTGGGCGAGCTTCGGGACGCGATATGGCTGACCTGGACCGGGAGCGAGAGTGACGGGGGGATGATGTCGATATTGGATAACCGAGTACACCGATCCAAAATCCATTCCATACAGTTCCTCGGAACTGAATTCTGAACTGGGTTTGCTCAGCCATTTTGCAGACGATGAGACATCGACGTCCGGGTCATGCTCGATCAATACGGCAAAAGATCGACCGTACGTCACCAGAATAATGGTCGCGTGTTTCCCGACCGGTAGTTCGATGTGGTCGAGCAGAATCAAACTTCGTACCCACACAGAGATGATCACGCATGCCAGCACCAGTGTCACAACGCCCAGCTTTCGTCGCGTCGGCTTGAAGAAGTCGCTCATGTTTCACGCCAAGCATTTTCAAGGAGCGTGGGTTTACGTTGGTTCGAGAGAGCCTGCATCAGCAAGATCTTGTCCAGCCACTCGGATGCCTAAGACAGAAATCTTGTTGCCTTCGACGACGAAAAGCGAGCGATATACGGGACCCTTCCGAGTTTCGAAGAAAACCTGGCGGAGATCGATGCCGAGTTTCTCGGCTTCTGGAGCAACTTCACAACCGGCTGCTTGATCGCGATCACCTGGGTATGCCAAATCAATGACCCAAAGAACGAATTAAGGACGGACCCTCTTGGGTCCGTCCTTAATGATTTCGATGGTCATCGGCTTTCCCTTATCCGATTATTTAGTTTCTGGCGTTACTGCCACATCATGCGGCAACGTTGGAATCGTCGTCATTCGCGTTTCCCATGCGGCGGAAGTTTTCCGCCATCTCTTTAATCCGAGGATCGACGATCTGGCGGAGACCTTCTTTCAACACAGGATCTTCTTCATTCGATTCAGCGGCGGCACTCGAAACTTTGACGTCGGGAGTCACACCGACACCGGCCATTTCTCGACCCCGAGGGCTGTAAAACTTGGCGGTCGTCAATCGCAGGGCGGCGGGGAAGGTTTGCAGGGGGAACAGTGTCTGGACCGTTCCTTTTCCGTAGGACTTTTCACCAACAACCAATCCACGACCATTGTCTTGTATCGCCGCGGCGAAGATTTCGCTGGCACTGGCACTGTTGTGATCGATCAACACCACCAGCGGAACTTTCCACGTCCGATCATATTGTGCTGTTTCTCGGGAATTGTCGGCCGCCGTGCGACCACGGGTCGAGACGATCGTTCCCGCGGGCAGAAATCGATCGGACAACGCGATGGCGGTCGTCAGTAGCCCACCGGGATTTCCTCGCAAATCAACAACGAGTGATTTCATTCCCTGCTGATGCAGATTCACCAATGCCGCGTCAAATTCTTCGATACTGGAATCGGCAAATTGTTCCAGTTTCAGGTACCCAATCCCCTGGGCGGTGTCGGCCATGTGGACATCGACGACGCTGTGGATCGCAATTTTCTGGCGAACAAGGGTCACTCGGCCGGTCTTGTGACCGCGCGCCGCTTGAATTTCAATCGCCGTTCCTTCGGGCCCGACGATGTACTCGACAGCACGATTCAAATCCAGTTCTTTCAGTTTCGTTCCATCGGCATGCGTGATGACGTCACCACGACGCAGATCGGCCTGGGCCGCGGGACCACCGGGCAGCAGTTTGACAATTTTCAAACCTTCGGGTGTGGGTTCTACTTCGACTCCGATTCCCACCACGTTGTCTCGCAGCCCGACACTTGGTCCCCCGTTCTTTTCGGGTGGCAAGAGCATCGAGAACTGGTCCAGGCTGTCGGTCGCTCCATATACAAACTCCAACCCGATCGCGGCGGCGTTGATGTCGATTGATTGAGCAGCCGTCAGTTGCACATTTCGCAGGGCAGCGAGTGCATCAACATTACTTTTCACCTTGATCCGCGTTCGCAACTCCTGCAGTTCTTGTTGAAAAGTCGCGATTTGCTCAGGCGTTCCTTGAACGTCCGCCGCTTTCTGGAAAGCGGGGATTTCTACCGCCTGAATCAAGTGATCGAGTGCATTATCCACACGTCGAGCATACGCGGCCGGGACCAGGTGCCGTCCATCAATCAACTCGGACACTTCGGAGTACAACGACTCGACGGACGACGCGTTCAATTGTTGCAACATACGAACGACGCGAGGATCACCGTAGCGGAGCGCGATTTTTTCGGTGATCGTACGCTGGCTGCCGGGAGCGGCCGGGACTCGTGGCTTCTCCGTGGGGGCTCGTTCCGTTCCGCTGGGAACGACGGGGTCTGTCGGAATCAAAACCGGGGCCGTTCCACGACGACTCTGAAACAGACTCGGTTCGGCTGAATCCGAATCCTGCGTCACGCCGTAAAATGGCGTGGGCACTGGAGGTGTTTCTTCGAACCGAGCCCGATCCGCGCGGTACCGTGTCGCGACATCTGGACGAGAACTGGGTGACAGATTTCTGGGCGACCGAATTGGTGGAGCAACGCAACGAGCACAACCGGATTGAGCTTGGATTTGACTCGTGAACGCGACAGCGAACAACAGTGAAAGATTTGCGGCGAACGTGACGGGGATTCGCAAACGCATGATTTGGGTTCCTTCCATTTTTTAAACCGCAGTCATGATGACAGGAGTTTTGAGATCGTGAACGGCGTACCTTGCCAGTTCCGTTTCACGGCCGGACCAGCGTCGGCAGATGGCCTTCGCTGTAGACGATCAGCATTGAACCAGCACCGCTTCGAGCAACGATTCGACAGACATTTCCTCGTCCGTGGCGGACTCCATTTCAAGATTGAATTCCCCACCGTGTGTCGCCAATTCACCTCGCATGACTCGCACCGAAGCTGGTGCTTCGATGCCAATTTTCACGGTCGTTTTCCCCGTCTTTATCACTCGGATGACAATATCTGAACCAATCTTGATGACTTCGTCTCGTTTTCGCGTCAGTACCAACATGGCGTCTTCTCCGTTGCTTGGGGTTATTTCCATTTTCTTGTCGAGGGTCACCGTAGTTGGCGACTGAATTCACTCGACATTTCTCATCCATTGCACTGACCGTGCCAAAACCACGAATCATGTCAAGACGTTTTCAAAACACATGTTTTCCGGCATTTTTTGCGGTGTAAGCGTTACGATGGGGTTGTAGCGGCAGTTTTCGCCACGTGATTTTGTAATCCCTGCCATCCGAGATCAAAACCCCTCTTCATAGGAATGTAATCTTTACGATTCGACGAGAATTCAATGAACTCATTGTGATTTTATGGAACATTATGAAAGAATACCGACATAACGATCCTCCGGATTACGATGCCGGACCAGTTACAGACGCGGCGGCGACGTCATGCCAATCGCCATGTAAATGACATCACTTTGAACTGCCATCGCGACTCATTTCAACGACACTTCATGACGAGTCCAAGTTGACGCCGCCCAATAAGATCTCGGAGGGGATTTTCACCTTCTCGCAGATCACTGCGGGGGGCAAGGGAACATCGCGGCGACCTGATCGCAATCAAACGTTTTTCACGAGCCAGTTGTGACGACACCGAACCGAGATTTCCACGATCCGCGACGGCGTGGCGAGGGTTGACTTGGCTCGAAAGATGAAGGAGCCTGCGTCTTGAATTTCCACTCGGAAGGAATGTCGACTTCCCAGGCAATACACCCGAACATCGTTGCCGACGGCACGGTCGGAGCCACCATGCTGAACCTGTCTGACGTCATCGACATGTGCCAAGTCCCGGCCGGGAAGAAGATCAAGCTCAACGACTATCCCACAACCTGGGCGGATGAGTCGGACGACCACAAATCGGAGGCACCGTCACGAAGCGCGACGTCTGCTGAGTGAAGACGTGCAACGTTTGGCCGCCTCGCAGGAATTGCTCTACGCTGCAGACTCGTGGTCGGTGCTGGTCATTCTTCAGGCGATGGATGCCGCGGGAAAAGACGGCACCATTGAACATGTGATGTCCGGCGTCAATCCGCAGGGGGTCAAAGTCGTCAGCTTCAAACAGCCAACCGCAGAAGAACTGGACCACGATTTTCTCTGGCGTTGCTCGAAGGCACTCCCTGAATGTGGTCAGATTGGAATCTTCAATCGCTCTTACTATGAAGAGGTTCTCGTCGTCAAAGTCCATCCCGAGTACCTGGCCAGCCAACGAATTCCTGACGCAAATCCCGCCAAGAAGTCATTTTGGAAGTCACGCTATAAATCCATCAACCAGTTCGAACGGCATCTCCTCCGCAACGGCACCAAGGTCATCAAATTCTACTTGCATCTGTCGAAGCATGAGCAAAAAAAACGGTTTCTGGCGGCGCATCGACGACCCGACGAAAAACTGGAAGTTTTCCGCCGGGGATCTGAAGGAACGCCAGCACTGGAACGAATACATGTCTGCCTATGAAGAAATGTTGAATGCCACCAGTTCGAAATCCGCGCCCTGGTTTGTGATTCCAGCCGACGAGAAAGACACGGCGCGCTTGTTGGTCGCCCAGATCCTGACCCAAACGATTCAGAAAATGGGATTGAAATCCCCTGAATTGACCCCTACGCAGCATCACGACCTGATCGAATGTAAGGCGAAGCTGGAAGCGGAAGTGAATTGATGCGGCTGGAAACGCAGACCGTGCCAACGTGGGATGGAGTCGAATTGTTCGTGCGAAGCTATCGCCCGGACCATTCGGATGCATCGCCAACATTATATTGGGTGCATGGATTAGGCGAACACGGTGGCCGCCACGAACATCTCGCCAAGGCAATCACAGATCGCGGATGGCGGATGGTGGTCGCCGACCTGCGCGGTCACGGGCGATCCACAGGAACGCGGACGCATGTGGCCTCGTTCGACGACTATGTCAAGAACATTGCCCTGATCTGGCAGAGAACAGGCCTGAACGATCAACCGACGGTCTTGCTGGGACACAGCATGGGCGGATTAATTGCTGTCCGCACTGTTCAGTCCGGTCTGATCAAGCCGTCGTCAATGGTGCTGTCGTCCCCGTTGCTGGGACTCAAATTGCGGGTGAACCCGATTACGGTGATGCTGGGTCGACTGCTCGTCAAGTTCGTCCCCACGGCTCGATTTTCCAACGGCATCGACCCCAGCAACATGACCCACGACCAGGAATTTGCGGCGTTGCGACGCGGCGATCCGTTGATCAACAAGACGGTGACGGCCAGTTGGTTCTTCGCCATGCAGGCTGCCATGAACGCCGGACAGCGTGAAGCGCACCTGGTGAATCTGCCGGTATTCGCCCTGCAAGGATCAATGGACCGCACAACGGATCCCGATGCCATGACAGACTGGTGGATTCGAATTCAATCCGAAGAAAAGACACTCATCGCCCTGGAAGACCATTTTCACGAGTTGTTCTTTGAACCCGACTGGCACGAGACAACCTTGCGGATGATGGACTGGCTGGACTGGCGAATCCAAATGTCGTCAATCTCGCCGAACACACGTTGAAAACTCGACATTTCGTGAACTTTTCCCATTTATCGGCGGCAAAACAGACTTTGACGTTGTCGAAGCTATAATTGCCGACGTCCGTCTTTCAGTGATGTCGGGGAATTTTCCGGCCCAAGATCGAAGGAATGAGGATGAACGTTCCGTCATATCCCACGCCGCACACGGAAGACGTCGAACTGGCAGGCCACATCATCGACAGTCTGTTACTACCGAAAGTTTTGGACGAAATCACGACACTCGGCGGCGACTATCACAGCCAGGAAATTCGCATCGGCCATGGTCGCAAAGATCCGAGCTACGTGCGGTTGACCGTGACGGCCCCCACCGATGAGATTCTCGAACGAATCCTCACGTCGATCGGCCATCATGGGGCCGTGCCCGTGCAGCACCATGATATCCGTGTCGAACTCGCCGACATCGAGGGCGCATTTCCCGAGGGCTTTTATGCCACGACGAACGAACCGACCGAGGTTCGCATTGACGGCAAATGGATTCGTGTTGAACGACAGGAAATGGATTGCGGGATCGCCCTGGACCGAAATGCGGGCAGGGCGTGGTGCGTGGCCATGGCGGACGTCCATTTGGGAGATTCCATCATCATCGGACGAGGCGGCACTCGCGTGTTACCCGTAGGGCGAGACCGCGAGCAAGGACATTCGTTCGGTTTCATGAACAGTACCGTGTCGAGCGAGAAGCCCAAGAATCTGACCGTTCGCGACATCGCCGAAAACATGCGTCGCGCCGCTGAAGGTCACGGGCGCATCCTGGTTGTGGCGGGCCCTGCCGTCGTCCATACGGGCAGTCGCGAATTACTGAGCTGGCTGATCCGCCGCGGCTACGTGCATGTGTTATTCGCCGGAAATGCCCTGGCGACTCACGACATTGAACAATCGTTGTACGGGACGAGCCTGGGGATCTCGATGGAAAGCGGCGGAGGAAGCGAGGAAGGTCATGAACACCACTTGCGTTCGATCAATCGAATCCGCCGATTGGGAGGAATTCGTCAGGCCGTCGACCAGAAGCTGCTGACGAGCGGCATCATGTTTGAATGCGTGCAGAACAAGATCCCCTATGTGCTGGCGGGTAGCATTCGCGATGATGGACCGCTTCCAGATGTGATCACTGATTCGCTCGTGGCCCAAACGCAGATGCGAGAATTGGTTCAGGGAGTGACGTTCTGCCTGATGATTGCCACCACGCTGCACAGCATTGCGGTGGGCAACATGCTTCCCGCGTGGGTGAAAACGGTGTGCGTCGACATCAATCCCGCCACCGTCACAAAATTGGCCGATCGAGGCACGTTTCAATCAATCGGGCTGGTCACCGATGTCGAACCATTCTTGCGTATACTCGTACACGAACTGGGCGGTTGAACGCTCGTGGGAATGTTACGAGATCAGCGGACCTGCGAATTCAATTCCTTCGCATCCATTTAAGCGAGATGGCAATTCAGTGTCCTTTCGAAGTCCGCATTTTTCCCTTTTTGTCTCAGGACGTGGGATTTTGCCATTGATACCGCTACGATCACGATGTCAATAGTGACACAGTCCCGCAACATTTGTCATTCGCTTCCGTTTTTCCTCGAGTGAACTTGTCTGTCATGAACGCTCCTGACGCTCCAACGAAAACCCTCTCGGGCGTCATTTCGCTGCCCGTGGACGGGCGAACGACTTTGGCAGGAACGGCAAATTCGATCGGCGATGAAGACGACGGATTGATGTATCGGTTGCAGGGGGGAGATCGAACCGCGTTTGAACAACTGGTCGAACGTCACCAAACGCCCTTGGCCCACTTTTTCTTTCGTCATTTACGCGACTGGCAGCTTGCGGAAGACCTGACGCAAGAAACATTGATTCGCGTCCACAATACGGCCTGGGATTATCTGCCGCGTGGGTGTTTTAAAGGTTGGATGTTTCGAATCGCTCGGAACCTGATGATCGACAGCACGCGACGACGATCACACGACGCGCTCGTCAATGCAATACGTTCCCAGCGTCCTCGCGACGATGAAGATGATGTTCTGGAGCGACTGGCGGGCGACTTCGTCCTGCCGGAAGACAAGGCCGATCAAAATGAATTCGCGCAGATCGTCGGTGAATTGTTGCAAAAAATTCCCGAAGACCAGCGACTGACGTTTATGATGCACCATTATTCGGGATTAAGTTTGCCGGAAGTGGCCGATGCCATGGAATCCAATTTGCCAACAACCAAGAGTCGGTTGCGCCTCGCCGGGAAAAACTGAGAGATTTGCTGGCTGCGCACGGCATCGCCGATCCGAGCCAGCCAGAGATGAATGCCCCCGAAGATTCCGTGTAAGCGTTGCCCGATCGACCGAGATTCGCCAAAAAGTCGCGGCAGGAAACAGCACAGCCGATAGAATAGAAATTGTGAACAAATCGAGATTCGCAAAGATCCGCGGTTACATGGCTCGCGTTAGCCCTGACCGGGACCTCGGGCGGAAATTCGACCAGGCCTGGTCGATTTTCCGCCCGAGGTCCGGTCAGCGCGAGCCATGTAACCGCGGATCTTTGCGAATCTCGATTTGTTCACAATTTCTATTCTATCGGCTGTGCTGTTTCCTGCCGCAACTCGGCCAATCTCGGTCGATCGGGCAACGCTTACACGGAATTTTCGGGGGCATTGATCTCTGGCTGGCTCGGATCGGCGATACACGCGCCCCAGCAAATACTCAGTTTTTCCCGGCAAAACGCAACCGACTCTTGGTTGTTGGCAAATTGGATTCCATGGCATCGGCCACTTCCGGCAAACTTAATCCCGAATAATGGTGCATCATAAACGTCAGTCGCTGGTCTTCGGGAATTTTTTGCAACAATTCACCGACGATATTGCACAAATTCGTTTTCAATGGCCTTGTCTTCCGGCAGGACGAAGTCGCCCCGCCGTCGCTCCAGAACATCATCTTCATCGTCGCGAGGACGCTGGGAACGTATTGCATTGACGAGCATCGTGTGATCGTCGTCGCGTGCTGTCGATCATCAGGTTCCGAGCGATTCGAAACATCCAACCTTTAAAACACCCACGCGGCAGACAGGCCGTATTGTGGACGCGAATCAATGTTTCTTGCGTCAGGTCTTCCGCAAGCTGCCAGTCGCGTAAATGACGAAAGAAAAAGTGGGCCAAGGGCGTTTGGTGACGTTCGACCAGTTGTTCAAACGCGGTTCGATCTCCCCCCTGCAACCGATACATCAATCCGTCGTCTTTTTCATCGCCGATCGAATTTGCGTCCAAAGTCGTTCGCCCCACGGGCAGCGAAATGACGCCCGAGAGGGTTTTCGTTGGAGCGTCAGGAGCGTTCATGACAGACAAGTTCACTCGAGGAAAAACGGAAGCGAATGACAAATGTTGCGGGACTGTGTCACTATTGACATCGTGGCGTATCAATGGCAAAATCCCACGTCCTGAGACAAAAAGGGAAAAATGCGGAAATTCAAAGGACACTGAATTGCCATCTCGCTTAAATGGATGCGAAGGAATTGAATTCGCAGGTCCGCTGATCTCGTAACATTCCCACGAGCGTTCAACCGCCCAGTTCGTGTACGAGTATACGCAAGAATGGTTCGACATCGGTGACCGGCCCGTATTGAAACGTGCTCGATCGGCCATGACGGTGGCGGGATTGATGTCGACGCACACCCGCGCGGGAAGCATGTTGCCCACCGCAATGCTGTGCAGCGTGGTGGCAATCATCAGGCAGAACGTCACTCCCTGAACCAATTCTCGCATCTGCGGTTTTCTGGGCCACGAGCGAATCAGTGATCACATCTGGAAGCGGTCCATCATCGCAAATGCTACCCGCCAGCACATAGGGGATCTTGTTCTGCACGCATTCAAACATGATGCCGCTCGTCAGCAGCTTCTGGTCGACGGCCTGACGAATTCCTCCCAATCGGCGGATTGCATTGATCGAACGCAAGTGGTGTGCATGACCTTCCTCGCTTCCTCCGCCGCTTTCCATCGAGATCCCCAGGCTCGTCCCGTACAACGATTGTTCAATGTCGTGAGTCGCCACTCGGCGAAATAACACATGCACGTAGCCGCGGCGGATCAGCCAGCTCAGTAATTCGCGACTGCCATATGGACGACGGCAGGGCCCACCACAACCAGATGCGCCCGTGACCTTCAGCGGCGCGACGCATGTTTTCGGCGATGTCGCGAACGGTCAGATTCTTGGGCTTCTCGCTCGACACGGTACTGTTCATGAAACCGAACGAATGTCCTTGCTCCACGGTAGGTAACACGCGAGTGCCGCCTCGTCCGATGATGTAATCCAAATGGACGTCCGCCATGGCCGCGCACCACGCCCTGCCCGCATTTCGGTCCAGGGCGATCCCGCAATCCATTTCCTGTCGTTCGACACAAATCCATTTGCCGTCAATGCGAACCTCGGTCGGTTCGTTCGTCGTGGCATAAAAGCCCTCGGGAAATGCACTCGATGTCGGCGAGTTCGACACGGATATCATGGTGCTGCACGGGCACGGCCCCATGATGGCCGATGACGTGAGGATTCGTTCGAGAGTGGGGCCGTCACGGTCAACCGCACGTAGCTCGGATCTTTGCGACCATGGCCGTCGAATTTCCTGGCTGTGATAGTCGCCGCGAGTGTCGTGATTTCGTCCAAAACTTTCGGTAGTAACAGACTGTAGATGATGTGGCCTGCCAGTTCGACGTCTTCCGTGTGCGGCGTGGGATATGACGGAACGTTCATCCTCATTCCTTCAATATTGGGCCGGAAAATTCCCCGACATCACTGAAAGTTGACGTCGGCAATTATAACTTCGACAACGTCAAAGTCTGTTTTGCCGCCGATAAATGGGAAAAGTTCACGAAATGTCGAGTTTTCAACGTGTTCGGCGAGATTGACGACATTTGGATTCGCCAGTCCAGCCAGTCCATCATCCGCAAGGTTGTCTCGTGCCAGTCGCTTCGAAGAAAACAACTCGTGAAAATGGTCTTCCAGGGCGATGAGTGTCTTTTCTTCGGATTGAATTCGAATCCACCAGTCTGTCATGGCATCGGAATCCGTTGTGCGGTGCCTCCTTCCAGGCGAATACCGGCAGATTCACCAGGTCCCGCACTTCACGCTGTCCGGCGTTCATGGCAGCCTGCATGGCGAAGAACCAACTGGCCGTCACCGTCTTGCTGATAACGATGCCGCACGTCGGCGAGGTCCCCGGCAAATTCCTGGTGCATGGTCATGTTGCTGGGGTCGATGCATTCGAGATCGAGCCGTGAACTTGACGAGCAGTCGACCCAGCATCACCGTAATCGGGTTCACCCGCAATTAGATGCCAGCAACGGGGACGACACCATTGACGACGGCTTGATAGACCGGACTGAACAGTGCGGACAGCAATTAATCCGCCCATGCTGTGTCCGGCTTTCTCTGCCAGATCAGGGCAATGTCTTGACATAGTCGTCGAACGAGGCCACATGCGTCCCGCGTTCCTGTGGATCGCCCGTGACCGCGAGAAGGTCGGCGACCACCATCCGCCATCCGCGATCTGTGATTGCCTTGGCTTCACATCATACACCGAATATAATGTTGGCGATGCATCCGAATGGTCCGGGCGATAGCTTCGCACGAACAATTCGACTCCATCCACGTTGGCACGGTCTGCGTTTCCAGCCGCATCAATTCACTTCCGCTTCCAGCTTCGCCTTACATTCGATCAGGTCGTGATGCTGCGTAGGGGTCAATTCAGGGGATTTCGATCCCATTTTCTGAATCGTTTGGGTCAGGATCTGGGCGACCAACAAGCGCACATATCTTCTCGTCGGCTGGAATCACAAACCAGGGCGTAGGATTTCGAACTGGTGGCATTCAACATTTCTTCATAGGCAGACATGTATTCGTTCCAGTGCTGGCGTTCCTTCAGATCCCCGGCGGAAAACTTCCGTCGGGTCGTCGAATCACACAGAAACCGTTTTTTTTGCTCATGCTTCGACAGATGCAAGTAGAATTTGATGACCTTGGTGCTGTTCGGAGGAGATGCCGTTCGAACTGGTTGAGTGACTTCCAAAATGACTTCTTTTCAGGGATTTGCGTCAGAGAATGCGTTGGCTGGCCAGGGGTCTCGGGACGGACTTTGACAACGAGAACCTCTTCATAAGTGAGCAATTTGAAGATTCCAATCTGACCACATTCAGGGAGTGCCTTCGAGCAACGCCAGAGAAAATCGTGGTCCAGTTCTTCTGCGGTTGGCTGTTGAAGCTGACGACTTTGACCCCCTCAGATCACATGTTCAATGGTGCCGTCTTTTCCCGCGGCATCCATCGCCTGAAGAATGACCAGCACCGACCAGTCTGCAGCGTAGAGCAATTCCTGCGAGGCGGCCAAACGTTGCACGTCTTCACTCACGGCTGAACATCACGCTCCGTGACGGCATCCGATTTGTGGTCGTCCGAGTTGGTCCGCCAGGTTGTGGGATAGTCGTTGAGCTTGATCTTCTTCCCGGCCGGGACTTGGCACATGTCGATGACGTCAGACAGGTTCAGCATGGTGGCTCCGACCGTGCCGTCGGTGATCTTCGGGTGTATTGCCTGGGAAATAGACATTCCTTCCGAGTGGAAATTCAAGACGCAGGCTTCATCTTTCGAGCCAAGTCAACCCTCGCCACGCCGTCGCGGATCGTGGAAATCTCGGTTGGTGTCGTCACAACTGGCTCGTGAAAAACATTTTGATTGCGATCAGGTCGCCGCGATGTTCCTTGCCCCCCGCAGTGATCTGCGAGAAGGTGAAAATCCCCTCCGAGATCTTATTGGGCGGCGTCAACTTGGACTCGTCATGAAGTGTCGTTGAAATGAGTCGCGATCGGCGGTTCGAAGTGATGTCATTTACATGGCGATTGGCACGTCACCGCGCGTCTGTAACTGGTCCGCATCGTAATCCGGAGGATCGTTATGTCGGTATTCTTTCATAATGTTCCATAAAATCACAATGAGTTCATTGAATTCTCGTCGAATCGTAAAGATTCCTATGAAGAGGGATTTGATCTCGGATGGCAGGGATTGCAAAATACAGCGGTCATAACTTCCGCTACAACCCCATCGTAACGCTACACACGTGTTTTGAAAACGTCTTGACATGATTCGTGGTTTTGGCACGGTCAGTGCAATGGATGAGAAATGTCGAGTGAATTCAGTCGCCAACTACGGTGACCCTCGACAAGAAAATGGAAATAACCCCAAGCAACGGAGAAGACGCCATGTTGGTACTGACGCGAAAACGAGACGAAGTCATCAAGATTGGTTCAGATATTGTCATCCGAGGATGATAAAGACGGGGAAAACGACCGTGAAAATTGGCATCGAAGCACCAGCTTGGTGCGAGTCATGCGAGGTGAATTGGCGACACACGGCGGGGAATTCGATCTTGAAATGGAGTCCGCCACGGACGAGGAAATGTCTGTCGAATCGTTGCTCGAAGCAGTGGTTCAATGCTGATCGTCTACAGCGAAGCCATGCTGCAGCGCTGAGTCGGCCGTGAAACGGAACTGGCAAGGTACGCCGTTCACGATCTCGAAATATCATCATGACTGCGGTTTAAAAAATGGAAGAGATTCCAAATAATTCGTTGCGAATCCCTCACGTTCCGCGGACATCTTTCACTGTTGTTCGCTGTCGCGTTCACGAGTCAAATCCAAGCTCAATCCGGTTGTGCTCGTTGCGTTGCTCACCAATTCGGTCGCCCAGGAACCTAGCCCCAGTTCTCGTCCAGATGTCGCGACACGGTACCGCGGCAGGATCGGGCTCGGTTCGAAGAAACACCTCCAGTGCCCACGCCATTTTACGGCGTGACGCAGGATTCGGATTCAGCGACCCGAGTCTGTTTCAGAGTCGTCGTGGAACGGCCCGGTTTTGATTCCGACAGACCCCGTCGTTCCCAGCGGAACGGAACGAGCCCCGCGAGAAGCCACGAGTCCGGCCGCTCCCGCAGCCGCGTACGATCACCAAAAAATCGCGCTCCGCTACGGTGATCCTCGCGTCGTTCGTATGTTGCAACAATTGAACACATCATCAGTCGAGTCGTTGTACTCCGAAGTGTCCGAGTTGATTGATGGACGGCACGTTGGTCCCGGCCGCGTATGCTCGACGTGTGGATAATGCACTCGATCACTTGATTCAGGCGGTAGAATCCCCGCTTTCCAGAAAGCGGCGGACGTTCAAGGAACGCCTGAGCAAATCGCCAACTTTTCAACAAGAACTGCAGGAGTTGCGAACGCGGATCAAGGTGAAAAGTAATGTTGATGCACTCGCTGCCCTGCGAAATGTGCAACTGACGGCTGCTCAATCAATCGACATAGACGCCGCCGCCGGAGGTGGTTGGAGTTTGTATATGGAGCGACCGACAGCCTGGACCAGTTCTCGATGCTCTTGCCACCGAGACCGAGTGTCGGGCTGCGGAGCGAACGTGGTGGCCATCGGAGTCGAAGTAGAACCCACACCCGAAGGTTTGAAAATTGTCGACCCTGTGCGGTCCCGCGGCCCCACCGAATCTGCGTCGTGGTGACGTCATCGCGCATATGCGATGGAACGAAACTGAAAGAACTGGATTTGAATCGTGCTGTCGAGTACATCGTCGGGCCCGAAGGAACGGCGATTGAAATTCAAGCGGCGCACAGGGTCGCGGACCCGCCGAGTGACCCTTGTTCGCCAGAAAATTGCGATCGTCGTCGATGTCCACATGGCCTACACCGCCCAGGAATTGGGTACCTGAAACTGGAACAATTTGCCGATTCCAGTATGGAAGAATTT